>NZ_BCTP01000016.1 GCF_001571345.1 Komagataeibacter xylinus NBRC 15237
AATATATTTTAATTCTACTTTCTGGAAAGTGCCCTTTCAGATACCATTACCCAATGCCGACATTAAAAAACGACATGAAGATATCTAAGTACTCAATTTCCATACATAAATATGTTATATTTAATTTAACTGTATCTACAAAATAATCTTCCAGATTATTTTTATTTACTATTTATTCAGTTGTTCAATAAAAAGGCTTTCCGTACTTGGACTTGCATCATTAACAATGTCATTCCATTTTCTGATGCGCTCTCTGTTGCATTCAAATAATTCTTCCCGATATTGATTGATGGCACTAAGGCACACGTTCTCTCAATCTGATGATTTGAAGCTTTTTAATGCCTCGTTCCATTACTTTCAAATTGACCCACAACACGAAACCACACGACCGCACGTAACTGGTCCAGGGCGCTGCGTGTTTCTTCTTTCATTCATAATGGCCTTTTTCCTTGCACGGGGGGCCTGCATGTTCCTGCTCAAACGTTGGTTTCGCCTCTAATTTTCCAGTAATGATACGGCGGTCGCAAAGCTTGGCGCAAGTGGCAGCAGTGGCGTGAGGGTGGCCTGCCAGGCGTGGTACAGGTCGGCCTTGCCTGCATAGACCACGGCGGATGGCCGGTTGTTGCGGTCAAGTTCCTGTATCCAGCCACCCCGTTTGCGGTCGATCATGTAAAGGTCGATATAATCCCATATCGTACGGTACCACTGTTCATATTGCGCGTGCCCGGTGCGCTTGAGCAGGGCGGCGGCGGCGGTCATGGCCTCGGCCTGGCACCAGTGGGGGCGGTTATGCACTACGGGCTGGTGGTTCCAGTCGATGGTATAGACCAGCCCCGGCGCGCCATCCCGCGCCCAGCCGGTTTCCATGCCACGGTGGAACAGGGCCACGGCATCATCCAGCAGCCACGATGGCGCATTGCCCTGCGTGCGCAACAGGGCGGCTTCCAGCTTGAGCAAAAGGTGCGACCATTCCACAAAATGCCCCGGCGTCATGCCATAGGGGCGCAGGGCGTCAGTCGGGGTGTCGCGGTGGTAGTCGGGCAGGCGTGTCCAGCTCCGGTTGTAATGTTCGGGCAGGACATAGTCAGCCTCGCGGGCCAGTGTGTGGATGAAGCGCTCCACCACACGCAGCGCGCGCTGCCGCCATATGGGGTTGTCCGTTACGTCCGCCACCGCCATGCAGGCCTCGACCGAATGCATGTTGGCGTTGGCGCCGCGATAGTTTTCCTCATCCGACCAGTCAGCGGCAAAGCTTTCGCGAAAGACGCCTTCCGCCTCGCTCCAGAAACGCTCTTCCCATACCTTCAATGCCGCATCGAGCAGCGTGCGCCCCTCCGGCACGCCCGCGACGGTTGCGGATGAAGCAGCAAGGGCCACGAAGGCGTGCAGGTACGCCTGCTTGCGGGCATCTTCTGGCTGTGCGCCATCGGTCGGGGGCGTGAGGAACCAGCCATCATGCAGGCGGTCGCGCAGCGGGCCGAGCAGGCTCGCCACGCCATGGGCGGCAAGCGGCCCGCAGCCCGGCAGGCCGCGCCCTGACGCCACGGCATAGACATGGGTCATGCGCGCGCTGAGCGTGGCATCCGCCGTGGCGGGGGGCGACAGGTTGCCGTCATCATCAAGGGCGGCAAACCCCTGCGCCACGCGTGATGGCTTGGAAAAATCAAGCAGGCGCTGGCCCTGCATGTCGAGCCAGCGGCGATGGGGCGAGAGGCGCAACCAGGATGCGGCAGGCAGCATCAGCGCGGGCAGCGGCTCAGCCATTGACGATCATGCCGCCATTGACGTGCAGGGTCTGCCCGGTCACGAACGATGAATCCTGCGCTGCCAGATACACATAGGCTGGCCCCAGTTCGCTGGGCTGGCCCACGCGGCCAAGGGCGGTCTTGTCACCCAGATGGGCGACGGAGTCCGGGTCAACCGGCCCCCAGCTTGCCGGTTGCAGCGGGGTCCAGACCGGGCCGGGAGCCACCGCGTTTACCCTGATGCCCTTTGGCGCAAGCTGTAGGGCCAACGCGCGGGTAAAGCCCATTTCGGCGGCCTTTGTGGTGGTATAGGCCACGAGCGAGGCATTGCCCGCGAAGGCATTGATGGAGGATGTGTTGATGATGGCGCTGTCACGCCCCAGATGTGGCAGGGCGGCGCGGGTGAGGTAGAAATAACCGTTGATGTTCACATCCATGTGGTGCTGCCACATGTCATCGGTAATATCGGTCAGATCCTCGCTGACATACTGCACGCCCGCGTTGTTCACCACGATGTCGAGGCCGCCCAGCGTATCGACGGTCTGCCTGACCGCATCATCACACACGGCGCTGCTCGCCACGTTGCCGCGTATGGCCAGCGCCTGCACGCCCTCGGCCCTGGCCAGGCGCACCGTCTCGTGCGCGTCTTCATCTTCTTCAAGGTAGAGAATGGCAACATCGGCACCCTCGCGGGCAAAATGCAGCACGGCGGCCCGCCCGATTCCGCTATCGCCACCGCTGACCAGGGCGCGGCGTCCCTTCAGCTTGCCGCTGCCGCGATAGCTCTCGCGGATATGCTCGGCCTGCGGGTTCATCAACCGCTCGACGCCGGGCTGGTGGGGCTGGCTCTGGGGGGGAATGGTGGTGGTCATGCACGCGCTCCGTCGTGGTGGAGGAAGGGCAGGGCGATGCCCCGCTCCTGTCCTAACGCATGCACCATGCAGGATGTTGCCTGTCATCTGCCCGCCCCGGCATGGTGCTACCAGCGCCCGCCGGAGCCACCGCGCATGCGCGCGCCATGAGGGCCGTAGCCATCATCGTAATGACCATCCTGCCATTCCCGATGGTGGCGGTGATGATGCCGCCCGTCGGCGCAACTGGTCATGGACAGGGTAAGGGAAAGGATCGCGAGGATCTGTAGGGTCCGGCTCATGGGGATCTCCTGTGACTGCCGGATGGCAACGTGGCAGGAGGCGGAAGGTTTGGGCCGGTGCGAAGGAATATCGGATCAGACCCGCTGTCCTGCATTTCGGCAGACCGACGCAAAACGGGCCTGCCCGGTTTTTCCTGACCCGGCAGGCCCGTCGTGAAGACCTTTTGCCTAAGACACTGTTTGACAACAAATCATTGATAAAAAACAATAAAAGTTTTTGGGTGCCGCCTTTTTGAAAAAAGCTTCACCAAAAAACTTCCTTATGATTTGTAGATGTTTTCCTGGCTGACTTTTCAAGCAGCCTTTAAAGGAAGAAGATCATCGCCGTTGAGAGCGCGAAGGCAATGGCCAGCAGGGCGGGGCCCATGATGTCCCACCAACTGGCATGGCCGGGGTTGTCCGTGCCGGTATGAAAGGCACGACGGAGATGAAGCTGCATTGACGCCTCCTGTGTCCGGGGCATGCGACCGATCAGGCGTTCCTGTCGGGCTGCGTGTTCAGATGAAGATAAAGGACAGCCATAACGCCAGCGTCAGCAGGACCATGCCCAAGCCAACCAGATCCATGACACCGGGGTTTGTGCGGTAACGTGTTCCCATATTCATGGCAACCTCCCTTGCGGGGGGGACATGTCCCACCCGATGAAGGTGAGGTGGGATGCGCCGGGGCTGCCGGAAAGAGGGGCAAGGGCCGGATGACAGGCCCATTCCATCACGTTTGCGGCATCATCTGGTGCAGGCGCGTGGCCTGTGCCCGCCGTCTTTTTTCAACAGGGCGGCGGGTGGGCTGCAAAAGGCCGCGCCCCTGTGGTTCAGGGGCGCATGCGGGTTCAGTTTTTTGCCTGTGCGGCGTCGATCTCAAGGGCGAGCTGCGCCATTTTCAGCGCGCCCGCGCGGCTTGCGGCCCCGCAGATGAAGCGGGCCGGATGGGCGAAGACCGCATCGGCCACGCCTGATACGCTGGCCAGCGTCGCGCCATCAAGGCCACGCCAGGCCTCTGGCAGGGAGACGCGCTGGCCAAAATCACCGCGCACGGGCGGGATGGCCTTGACGTTCCAGCGATCGGGCGCGGCGGGGGAAACCACATAGACCACCGGCAGGTCGTGGTCGAAAATGACCTTTTCGGTCGGCATGCC
This sequence comes from Komagataeibacter xylinus NBRC 15237, assembly GCF_001571345.1. GTDB lineage: Bacteria > Pseudomonadota > Alphaproteobacteria > Acetobacterales > Acetobacteraceae > Komagataeibacter > Komagataeibacter xylinus. The sequence continues at coordinate 4,034 of NZ_BCTP01000016.1, forward strand.
GGTTTCCATGAGCAGGATGCGCTTGTCTTCCGCCTGCGCATAGGCGGCCAGCACGCGGCTTTCCGCCTTGAGGCTGGCGCGCACGCGGTCGATCATGTTGACGAGATGCCCCGCCACTGCCACCGCGGCGTTGGCGAAGCCTTCGGTCTCGCGCGTTTTGGCTGCATCGGGGCCGTACTGCTCCACCGTGTCCCATGTGGGGCGGCAGGCGGAGACGATATCGGCCAGCGAGAGCTTGCCCATCTTGGTCACGCCATTATCATCAAGGTCGATGGGCAGCACGAGCGAGCGGTCAAGGCTCAGCCAGATGGCGGCAACCTCGGGTTCCGGCGCCGGGTTTTTCAGGATGCTGCGGATCGCGGCCATGCCGTAATCCTTCCACAACAGCCCGGCAGCGCTATAGGGCGTGCCATCCTCGCGCAGGGGCTTTTCCTTCATGTGGTGGTCATAGCGGCCCGTGGCGGGGTCGTACCTGCCGCCCACGTCAAAGACGATGTCGGCTGCGGCAATGCGCTCGGGCGAGCGGGTGCGCGCAAACGCCAGCCGTCCGTCCGGGCCGGTGCCCATCACGCGCCCGCGCAGGTCACCATCGGGGGCCAGCGCGTAATGCAGGATCACATAGCCCAGCGTCTCATCAAGGTGGAAGTTACCTGAATGTGTCACCGCGCTGACGGGAGCGGTGGGGTTTTCAAGACCGATGGGCGTATGTTCTGACATAAGGCGACCTGCTGCGGGCAAAAGTGAATTTGATAGTGTCGTCATGCCGCAAACCCCCCGGCAAGACAATGGGCAGTTTCAGGTGCCGGGCAGGGGGTGCCAGCCATCGGGCTGCCTTCCAAACAGCGGAATATGGCCCAGCGCGTGCACCGGTGGCACGGTATTGGGGCAGGCTGCCGCCAGCGCCGCCCGCCAGGCCCAGCCTTCGGTCAGCACGGCTGTAATGGCCACGACGCATGCGCCCGCGCGCTCGAGCAGGTGCACGGCAGCCGCCGCCGTACGCCCGGTGTTGAGCACATCATCAATCACCACCACGCGCCTGCCTCGCACGCGGTCCACCAGCGCGGGGTCCAGGTAAAGATGCTTGGTCTGGTCAGGGCTGGTTGATGAGGTCAGCGGAATGGCAAGGGTGTCATCGTACCAGAATTTGCGTGAGTGCCCCAGCGCCACATAGTCATTCAGTCCAAGCTTTTCCGCCACGGGCCGGGCATAGGCCAGCCCCATGGTGGGCACGCCAACGATCGCCTCGGGCGCAAGCGGGCTGACCATTTCAGCCAGCAGGCGGATGAGCTGGCGCTCGACGGTAAAACTGGTCTGGTTGGCCATGAGCAGGGCAATGGCCTGCGTGCCGCCGGGCAGGGGCCGCAGCGGCAGGGTCAAGGTAGAGCCATCATGCAGCCGCACCGGATAGGATTGACTATGAGGCGAAGCAGCAGCGGGCGCGCCATCAGGCGACCATGTGGCGTGGTAGGCGGAAAGGGTCACGGATCAATCGGTCCCGGTTATGGCGTGTGTCAGGTCAGGGCGCGCGGTGTTGCGCGCCCTGACCTGCATGATACACACCCCTGGCGGTTCAGGCGATGGTATCGACCAGAATGATTTCGGCATCCTCCAGCGCGCGCACATGCACGGTCTCGATGTCGGACAGGGCCGCGCCGTCACGCTCGCTGACCCGCACGCCGTCTATTTCCACCGCGCCGCGCGCAGGCACGAGGTAGCCCAGCCGATCGGCACCCAGCCTGTAGGTGGCTGTCTGCCCCTTGGCCAGGGTGGCCCCGAGCACGCGGGCATCGGCGTTGATGGGCAGGGCGTCGTCATCACCCGCCCGCCCCGAGGCCAGCACCACGAACTGCCCGGCACGCTCATTGCGCGGGAAGGCGCGCGTGCCCCATGAGGGGGCATGGCCCGCGCGGTCGGGCATGATCCAGATCTGGAACAGGCGCGTGGCGACAGTGTCGCGGTTGTATTCGCTGTGGCGGATGCCGGTTCCAGCCGACATCACCTGCACGTCGCCCGCCTCGGTGCGCCCGGTATTGCCCAGGCTGTCGGTGTGGGTAATGGCGCCTTCGCGCACGAAGGTGATGATTTCCATATCCCGGTGCGGATGGGTGCCAAAGCCGGTGCCGGGTGCGATCATGTCATCATTCCATACCCGCAGCGCGCCCCAGTGCATGCGGGCGGGATCATGATACCCCGCAAACGAGAAATGATGCCGTGCATCGAGCCAGCCATGGTCGGCGTGGCCCAGTTGGCCAAAGGGTCGGACTTCGATCATCGGGTTTCTTCCTTTCTGTTGCCCTCATGGTATTCGGACCGGGCCTGGTGTTTATATGGAAATGAATGAAACCTTTCATTTCCCATTTTTACATCATCAGCGCATGTCAGGGCGGGGTAGAGACAGGAGCACGCAGATAGGCTAGGGAAACACATGGCACGCACCCTTTTCCGAGTTTGCCGATGAGACTGCCGGATTTCGAGGCCTGGGCCATTTTTGCAAAAGTGGCGGAACGCGGCTCGTTTGCCCGCGCGGCGGAGGACATACAGCTCTCCAAGCCCACCGTATCAAAGGCCATCAGCCGGCTTGAGCAGTCGCTTGGCGTGGCCCTGTTCAACCGCAATTCGCGCCAGATGTCGCTAACCGAAACCGGGCGCCTGCTGCTGGGCCATGCCAACACCATCGTGGCCGAAGCCGAGGCCGCCGAGACACAGGCCCGTGGCGGCACGCGCGTGCCTTCGGGGCTAATTCGCATGGCGGCCCCCATGACCTTTGGCATACAGCACCTTGCCCCCGTGCTGCCCGAATTCCTGCAGCGCTACCCTGAAATCGACCTCACCATCGATTACAGCGATGCGCTGGTCGATCTGGTGGCGGGTGGCTACGACCTGGCGCTGCGGATTGCGGCGCTGGCCGACTCATCGCTGCGTGCCCGGCGGCTGTGCAGCGTGCGGCTGGCGCTGGTGTGCACGCCCGCCTATCTGGCGCGGATTGGCGCGCCCGATGACCCGCATGCGCTCGAGGGGCACAAGAGCTTTGTCTATACCAATACCGCCGCCCCCGGCATGATCCGCCTGCACCATGAAGGCGATGGGCGGGAGTTCGTGCTCTCGCAAACGGCGCGGCTGAGGGCTGATAATGCCGGGGGCTTCCTGCCAGCACTCGAGGCCGGGCTGGGGTTCGGCCTATTCCCCGAATTCATGGTGTGGGAGGGGCTGAAGGCAGGCCGCTTAGTGCGCATGCTGCCTGGCTGGGAAGTACTGCCGGTGGGCCTGTACCTGATTACGCCCGCAAGCGGGCTGCGGCCCATCCGGGTCAATGCATTTATTGATTATCTGGTGGGCGCTTTTGGCCAGCCGCCCTGGGCCCGGCAGGGGGACTGCGCTTAGGCGGCAGGGGTTCCCCCCGGCGCTACGGGCCGGGGGAGGTCAGGTCAGGCGGAAAGCTTGCGTGCAAGTCCTGCCACGTGCTGGCCAAGAAAATGCGCGCCATCAAGCTCGGTGGGGCTGGGCTGGCGCGAGCCGTCGCCTGCCGCGATGGTGGTCGCACCATAAGGCGCGCCCCCGGTCACTTCATCCACCCGGGTCTGGCCCTGAAAGCTGTAGGGCAGGCCGGTAATGACCATGCCATGATGCAAAAGGTTCGTTATCAGCGAAAACAGCGTGGTTTCCTGCCCGCCATGCTGCGATGCGGTGGAGGTGAACACCGCGCCCACCTTGCCGACTAGCGCGCCCTTGAGCCACAGGCCACCGGTCTGGTCCCAGAAATTGGCCATCTGCGAAGGCAGGCGGCCAAAGCGGGTGGGCGCGCCCACGATGATCGCATCATATTCCGGCAGTTCCGCCGTGGTGGCCAGCGGGGCGGCCTGCTCGGTCTTGAAATGATGGTTTCTGGCAACATCCTCGGGCACGAGTTCAGGCACGCGCTTGACCACGGCCTCCAGCCCGGCCTCGCGCACGCCTTCGGCCACGGCATGGGCCATCGTTTCCACGTGGCCGTAGGATGAGTAATACAGTACGAGAACCTTGGGCATCGTCATGACCTTCCGCTATGTTGCACGTAGCACTACCGGATCAGCCCGGCAGAAGCCTCAACAATACGGCCCTGTGGGCCTGCCGATACGCCAAAATTGGAAACGCTTCATTTCCGGGGAGTGAAGGTTGCCGTTAGGCAGAACTCTATTTTTCAATAAGAAACTGACAATAAACAATAAAATTTTATGAGGGCAGAGGCAGGAACATCGTGGCCATGACCCCGTCCGCACGCCACTGCATGTCGAACGTGCCCGCGCAGGCCTTGACGATGCGGCTGATCAGGCGCAGGCCCTGCCCGCGCGCGCCGGGTGTTGCCAGGGTGGGCAGGGCTGCATCTTCCACCCACTCCAGCCGCACCGCGCCTGGCTTGCCCCGCCAGTGCAGGCTGATGCGCCCGCCCGTGCTGACCGCGCCGTATTTGGCTGAATTGACACATAATTCCCCAACCACCAGCGCCACGGCATCGGCCGTGCGCCGGTCAAGGGTGAGACCGGGGGGAATATCCAGCGTAAAACAGTTCTCTGTTGCACCGCAGAAGGGGGTGACCAGCACCTCGATCAGTTCCCGCAGGTCGGCTGCCGTCGTGTCATCATCAAACAGGGACTGCGCGCGGGCCAGCGCCATGATGCGCTGCTCCATATCCGCCACGAAGTCACCAAGCCGGGGGTCATTGCCGGCAAAGCGGCGCAGCAGGCTGCACACGATGGTATAGCTGTTGCGCAGGCGGTGGCGCATCTCCCCGATCATGACCCGCAGGGCTTCGCGGTCGTTCTCGGCCTGGGTCACATCGCGCGATATGCTCAGAAAGCCGATTGGCCTGCCGCCATCATCACATACCTGCGTTATGCTGACTTCCCACCAGCGCGGGTCTTTCTTGGCCGTGGGGCACGCCCCGCGAAAACGGGCGGTCTCGCCTAGCCGGGCGGAGCGGAAGGCGCTGTCTATATCGGCCTGGAGCGCATCGGGCCATAGGCTGGCCCATTGCATGCCTGCAACCTGCGTAAAGGAATCAATCTCCATGGCGCACAGGCCATTGGCATTCATCCAGATCAGGTTGCCATTGCAGTCAAGCAGTTTGACGCAGTCCGTGCTCTGTTCAAGAACGCGAGCCAGATCCGTAGCCGTAAGCGAAGCGCGTGTTAACATTACCGTACGCTACAGCAAAAAAATCAGCGGCGGAAGGCACGCCACCGGGGAAACGGTTTTTACATGGGCCTGTTCATGGAAGTGACTTCCGGCCCCGCGGGCTTTATAGAAAGGGGCAACACGGGGCCGGGCGTGGGTGGCACGCACCATCAGGGTTTCTGGCCTTCATCTGGCCCGGTCGGATACGGCCCCGGCACCCATACGGATACAGGCGGAATCATGCGATCGATTATAGAACACGTCCGGCAGATCAACGCGGAGCGCACACTGGTCATGAATCTGTGCGCCTGCCTGTGCGTTGTGGTCATGCTGGGACTTGCCAATCTGGTCTGTCACTACGTGCTGCATACGGACATGTCCTTCCTCATGCCCTGGATGCTGGCGGCCACGGCGCTGTATTTCTTCATACCCGCGCTGGTGTTGTGGATTGCAACGGGCAACCCCTCGGGCAAGTAAGGATGGAGGGCGGCACGCCGGTGCAGGCTCAGGGCCGGGGCATGAGGGTCCACACGCTTTCCCAGGCCGGGCAGGCGCCTTTCAGGCCGCCGGGCACGGCGTGCCGGGCCACGCGGGTTGGCAGGAATGTCGTGGCGTAATACTGGCGCACCATCGTTTCATCCACCGCGAAGGGTGGGCCGGCCCGGCATGATGGATCATATTCCAGGCAGATGAGCAATTGCGGCGCGGCATGGGTCAGGGCAACGAGGTGTCGGGCATAGGCCACCCGCATGGGAGCGGGCAGGGCAATCAGCGCTGCACGGTCATAGACGGCGTCCACCGCCCCAAGCCGTGCCGGGGCGAGGTCAAGGATATTGCCAACAAAAACGCAGAGTTTGCCCGCCTCGAAGCGCTCAAGTGCACCAAGGGGCGTGACATGAGGCTCCAGGTCAAGTGCCGCAAAAAGGCGTGTGACGGCAATACGGCTGAGTTCGCAGCCCACCACCGCGTAGCCCTGTGCCAGAAGCCAGTGAATATCGAGGCTCATGCCGCACAGGGGCACGAAAACCCGCGCGCCCGCAGGCAGGTGCAGGGCGGGCAGGTAGCGGGTCAGCAGGGCGTTGGGGCGGGGTTCATGAAAGCCGGTCTCGCCGCGTTCCCACTTCGCCTGCCAGAAAGCTTCGTCCATCATATGCGCCTTTGTGCCAGCAATAATGCTGCCTGTGGTAGCGCGTTCCCTCCGGCGTGAACAGGCAGGCCCTGCCTTATTGCCACGCGCCTGCCTGTGTCATGCATTCTGCAAAAAAGTTGCGGTGCGAGGCCTGGCTGACCCCGATGGTCGTTGCCGTATAGTCACTGCCGAGCGAACGGCCCTCGCATCCGGCCTCGATGTTACGGTAACGGCTGCTATCGGTCGGGATGGCGGCACGATGCCCCGTCACGTAGCCATAGACTGAATTGACATGGTTATGGGCGCGCAGGTGCGCGGGCAGGCCGATATGATAGCTGTGGCTGGCCGCGGGCCGGGGCAGGGCGGCGAGCATCGTGACGGACAGCGCCACGACGGTGATCCTTTTGAGCATGAGCAATACCTCGCGTGGGTTTGCAGCACTTGTAAGGAAGTAATGTTACGGCATTATATGCATATAGCGCTTTTTTGTTTCAAATGGATTATATATTATTCATCTTGTAGCAATAAAAGCCGGTTCTACCAGCCCATGTTACCCGGTCCGCCCCAGCCACCGCCCAGACTGCCCCATTCGCCCTGCGGGCCGCCATTGCCGTGATCCGATGCCGCGCGCGCATTGTCATCAAGGCGCGGATTGTTGTCCGCGCAGGCGCTCAGTGCGGCAATACAGGCAAGGAGCAGGAAAAAGCGCGGGACCAGACGCATGGCAGCCGCTACCGGCTTTTCCCACGCATCGGACGCAACCGGGGGGTGCGGCCCCGGCCCAGGTGGATGGCCGGGCAAGCCGGGACCGCGGGCGCCATCATACGTCATGCCTGTGCGGCACTGTGTGAATAAACCTGACCAAACGTAACAGACCGCAGGCCCTGTCATCATGACAGCACGCAATCCATTCTGGCGGCGACAAGCGCAAATTGCGCGGGTGCATAGACGCTCACCCCGTGCTGGCGCAGGAGGGCTGCGGTGACTCCCGTCCCGGCATGGCGCGTGCCGCTGAATGTACCGTCATAAATAAAGCTGCTGCCACATGAAGGGCTGCCATCCATCAGCAGCGCGAGGGCGCAGTGATGCTTCCGGGCCAGGGCCAGTGCCAGATGGGCACCCGCCACGAACGCGGCTGATACATCCTGCCCTGTCGCTTCATGAACCTGGCCCAGGCCGTCCAGCACGGCGGCACCATCGCGGCCCTGCACAATTTCAGCCGGTGCACGGGGGGTTGTGAGGCCAGCCTGCGTTTCAGGACAGCAGACAATTACACGCCCTTCCGCCCGCCATCGCGCCAGACCATGCTCCATCAGGGGGCGGGCCGAGCCATCATACCGCACGGGCAGGCCCGCCAGGCAGCCACTGATCAGCAGGTTGGGTTTCATGCGGCCCACCCTGCCACGAACGGGCGGCAAGGAAAACCGCCATGGGGCACACGGGCAGGGGCGGGGTGGAAAAACAGAAACGGCAGGAGCCGAAACTCCCGCCGCATGGTCTTTCTTCATCACGGATGTGTCGACCAACACATACAGACTAGTCTATGGTTGTTATGACATGATGTCATATGAAAAAAATGCAGCCCTACCATCCGTTAAAGCATTGTTGAAAAAGCACATCCTTGTCGCGCAGCGCATATGGTTTCGATGCCGGAACATATACTTTGCGGATGCAGCCTTTAAGCTGATAAGATGGCCCTGCCTGCGCGGGGCAATCAATGCGGACAGGGCAGCAACATCATATGACGGATGGCAACATGATATTCTGGTATCGATCTGCCCCCGATCAAGAGAATATCAGGCAAGAAATGCTGGCAAATCAAGGCGTGAGGGTGCACACGCATATCACGAAGCAAGAATTCCTGGCTCGAAGGAACAATGACGCGTGACCCAATGGAATGTGATTTATCAGATTTCCATCGTAATCCGTAACGGCATCCTGCTGTGTTTTTTAACATGGGCGGTGATGCGGCTGGCCATGTGGGCGATCGAATTCCTGTTCGGCTCGGGTGGTGAGGAATAATGGTCGTGCCCCTGCTTCTTGACCGGGGCAGGAGCAGCACGGATGATGGCCCGCATATTGCCACCAGGGATTGACCGGGCATGCAGTGGAACACGCTTCTCAGAACCGAACGCCTCAACGACCCTGACTACAGGCAGGAAAAGCACCGCCCCGCCTATATGCAGGACATGGACCGCATCCTGTTCTCGCCGCCTTTCCGCAGGCTGGCGAACAAGACCCAGGTTCACCCGCTTTATGATAATGACCATGTGCATCATCGCCTGATCCACAGCCTTGAGGCCGCGACCGTGGGGCACTCGCTGGGCACCGAAGTGGGGTCATGGCTGGCCGATGACCTCAAGGCCCTCACGGCCGATCAGGTCAAGGTCGTGGCGGGCCTCGTGCAGACGGCGTGCATGGCGCATGATATCGGCAACCCGCCTTTTGGCCATTCCGGGGAAGAAGCCATCGGGTCATGGTTCAAGGAAAAATTTGCCGCAGATCGCGATATCATGGGCGATATCCCACCCGCGCAGCGTGTTGAATTCAATGCCTTTGAGGGAAATGCGCAGGGTTTTCGCATCCTTACCCGCACCGAGATGTACAGGAACAGGGGCGGCATGCGGCTTGCGCTCGGCTCGCTTGGGGCTTTTACCAAATATCCGGTTTCAGCGCCCGTGCGGCTTAAGGCGGGGGCTGAGGGAGTGGTGGAAGGCACGCCCTATATCGGCCTCAAGAAATATGGATTTTTCGAGAATGACGTGCCCACCTTCGCGCATGTCGCAACTGAACTTGGCCTGCGGCGCACGGATGTGCGCGACGGCAGCGGGCAGGTCATCGGCTCATGGTGGCGGCGGCACCCGCTGGCCTTCCTGATGGAGGCGGCGGACGATATCTGCTACAATATCATGGACCTTGAAGATGCCTTCCTCTCGGAAGATATAAGCTTCGAGGTGGCAACCCGCCTGCTTGGCGCGCTCACCACGCGCTCGGGCAAGGAATACCCTGAACGCAGCCGTGCCGATATCGTGTCCATCTATCGCGCCAAGGCCATCAGCGGCGCGATTGCCGCCTGCGTGGACGCCTTTCGTGAGAATTACGCGGCCATCATGGATGGCACTTTCCCGCGCTCACTGGTCGAGGCCTCGCGGCTCGGGGTGGAATTCCAGGACATAAGGCAGGTGTCGCGGACCGAGATTTTCAACGCGGCGCGCAAGACGGAACTCGAGGTTTACGGGCGCAATGTCGTCTACCGCATTCTTGATGGCCTGCTGCCACTTTTCAATGAACTGCGCGCCGTGGAATGGGACTGCACCCGGCTGAGTGCCTATCATGCGCAACTGGTGCGCGCCCTGCGGTTGCCGGTCGCCCATGTCACCAACGCCTATGACGCGCTCCATGCGCTGACCGATTTCGTATCGGGCATGACGGATCGCTATGCCGTGAAAGTGGCGGACATGATCGGGCGGCGCTAGGCTGACTGGCGTGGCAGGGCATTGGCAAAGCCTGCGCGCATGATCTGAGGGGAACCAATCACGCTTTGACACTGTTCTGCAGGCAGGGAAGAGGGGCTGACGGGTTGATCCGGTTGCTGCGTTTTCCTGTTTTTCGGGAATACGGAGCGTGCATGCATGAGTTTTCCCTTTGAGGCCCTTGAGGCCTGCCGCGCCGAACTCGAGGCGGAAGCCAGCACGAATGACGCGCAGGCGATTTTCCCCACGCATGGGCTGGCGCGGCTGCAAGCGCTTGGCGTCCTTTCAGCAGCGCTGCCATTGGCACTGGGTGGTGCATGGCCCGATGCAACGCCTGCGGCCGCCACCGGCCTGCTGCGCCTGTTGCGTTTGGTGGGGCAGGGCAGCCTGGCGCTTGGCCGGGTGGTGGAGGGGCATGTCAACGCGCTGCGCCTTGTCAGCCGTTATGGCTCTGAGGCCCAATGCGCCGCTGTTGCAGCCGATGTGCGCGGCGGCGGCCTGCTTGGCGTGTGGGTGACGGATGGCGCGCATCCCCTGCAACTTGAACAGACAGCGCAGGGCCTGACCTTGCGGGGGCAGAAAGCCTTTGCCTCCGGCGCGGGGCATGTGACACCGGCGCTGGTTACAGCCCGCACGCAGGCGGATACGACGGTGATGCTGCGTGTTGCTGTAGGGCAGGGCTGTGTCATTCATCCTTCTGTTGGCGGGCTGTGCGGCATGCGGGGGGCAGGCACGGGGCAGTGCGATTTCGTGGGTCTGGCCGTCACCCCGGAGAACCTGATCGGGCAGGATGGGGACTATCTGCGCCAGCCGGAATTTTCAGCCGGGGCCTGGCGGGCCATGGCCGTGGCTCTTGGCGGGATTGAACGGCTCACTACCGTGCTGCGCGCGCAGCTTGCCGCGCGGGGGCGGGCGCAGGCCCCGGCCCAGCTCGCGCGCATTGGCCGGGCGCTGATTGCTGCCCAGACCGCCATGGACTGGACACGCAGGGCCGCTGTGGTCGCCACCATGCAGGACCGCTACGAGGCGGGTGATGTCACCGCCACCGTCAATCTGGCGCGTATTGCGGTAGAACGGGCGGGGCTGGAGGTGATCGAACTGGCCCAGCGCGGTCTGGGGCTTTCGGCCTTCATCAGGACAAACGTGGCGGAACGGCTGACCCGCGACCTGGCCACCTATCTGCGCCAGCCCGCCCCGGATGAAACATTATGCGAGGCGGCTGCATGGTTCACGCAGCGCGACTTGCCACCCACGGAGGCATGTGCATGAAAGCCGCCAGCGTGCACGCGGCGTGGCGCAACCTGCCGCTGGTCCCGCTGGCCGCCATCGCGCCCGGCACGGCACTGATCCTGGCCCCGCATGCCGATGATGAAAGCCTGGGCTGTGGGGGACTGATTGCCGCAAGTTGCCGGGCCGGGCGGCCGCCTATTGTCGTTATCGTGACCGATGGCGCGGCCTCGCACCCCCATTCACGCCAATGGCCTGCAGTAAGGCTGCGCCAACAGCGGCGGCAGGAGGCCCTGCGCGCGTTGGCCTGCCTGGGGCTGGAGCCGGAGCGCGTGGTGTTTCTCAACCAGCCCGATGCCTCCACCGCGCATGAGGGGCCGGTTTTTGACCATCTCGTGCGGGAGCTGGCCCTTCTGGCTGCACGGCATGGGTGCAGCACGGTTTTTGCGCCATCGCCGCTTGATCCGCATTGCGATCATGAAGCCGTATGGAAAATGGGCCTTGCCCTGCACCACCGTCATGCCCTGCCGCTGCTGGCCTATCCGGTCTGGGGCTGGCTTGTGGCGGCAGAGACGGCGCTTGACCTTGGCCCGCCCGTGGGGGTGCGGCTGGACATTACGCCCTACCGCGCGCTCAAGGCCCGTGCCGTCAGCGCGCATGAAAGCCAGTATGGCGGCCTGATTACCGATGACCCCACCGGCTTCAGCCTGCCTGCCAGCCTGCTGGCGGCGCTGATAACGGATTTTGAAGTTTTTCTTGCGCCATGAGCGGGGCAAGCTGGCCGCGTGCCGTGTTCGAGCGCATTCATGCAGATAGCGCCGACCCGTGGGGCGTGGGAAGCCGCCCGTATGAGCGTGATAAATACCGCCGCACCCTTGCGCTGCTGGCGGGCCTGCGGTTCCATCATGCGCTGGAACTCGGGTGTTCCATTGGCGTCATGACCGCCTGCCTGGCACGGCAGTGCGATCACCTGCTGGCCGTGGATGTGGCCGAAGCCGCCCTTGCGCAGGCACGGCACCGCTGCGCGAACCTGAAAGGGGTGAGGTTTTATCGCGGGCAGTTGCCTGATGACTTTCCTGAACTACCAGCAGCGTCGTGTGACCTGATCATTATTTCAGAACTGCTGTATTTCCTTTCACGCGCCGATATTGCGCGGCTTGCGACCCATTGCCTGCGTGTGCGGCAGCCCCGAGCACCAATCGTGCTGGTCAACTGGACCGGGCCGACCGACACGCCATGCAATGGCAACGAAGCCGCCCGGCGCTTCATAGCGACCTGCCTTGCCGCCGGGCTGCATGTGACGCATGCCCAACATCATGCGCATTACCGGTTGGACATGCTGGGCCATGTGGCAAAAGCGGCTAATCAATAAAACAGAAGTTTTTTGATGAAGCGTTTTTTAAAAAAGCTTCAAGGAACGTTGCCTTATACCTCCATCACCCACCAAGCGCCGGCAGAACCGGAGCCTGTGCCAGTAACAGGCGCTGCACAATCCGGGCCGCCTGCTGGTGTTCGGCTGCAAGGCCTGCACGCCGGACAGGACGGCGGCGCAGGAGGGGGCTTGCGGCCTCGATCCTGTCCCATGCCACGCCAAAAAACGGTTCCGCGTAGGTCTCGATCAGCGTGGCGGAGGGCAGCATCAACTGACCCGCCAGTGTTTCAGCCCGTGCCTGCCAGGAACCATGACGCATGGCGTTGCCCCATAACGGGCGCAGGGCCGCGCGGGCCTGGGCGCGGTGCAGGCAGCTCACGGCAGGTTCAAGGCTTTCATCGAGCATTTCGTCCTGCCGGATCATGCGGCGGGCCATGGTATCGGCCATGCCGCCACGCGCGCGTCCTGCAATCCGGCCTGACACGCTTACCCACACATCAGGCGCGTGGCGTATGGCGGCATCCACGCGGCGCAGGGCCGCCAGAAATTCCCGGTCCTCGCCAAGTGGTACGGCGGGAATGCCACCCGCGCGGTGGTACAGGCCAACCCGCACCGCAATACTGGCTCCCGAATGCTCGACATGGCGTGGCCACGGATCATGCGGATCGGGGTCGGCAAGGTCGTGAATCCGGTCAAGCATGGTGGCGTAGGCGGTTTCCGCCCGGTCATCATCATGCAGGCAGGCGGGCAGGCGCGCGGCCTCCACCGGGTCGATCAAGGCGCGGCCACAGATGGCATCGGCCCCTTGGGCAAAGGCGGCAAGCGTCTGGGCCAGCCAGTCCGGCGCCACCAGGGCATCGGCATCAGTCGTGAGCACGATGCCTTTTGGCCCCGCAAGCTCAGCCGCGCGGGCCATGGCTGCGCGCCGTGCGGTACCGGCATGGGCAATCGCGGGTGGATAGGTGCGCTCAACCACATGCAGGCCGAAAGGCAGCCTGCTGCCCAGCGCCTTTACGATAGGTAATGTCGCATCGGTGCAGTTGTTGAGCAACAGCACCACATGGCTCAGGCGGGCTGCGTGCTGGCGGGCGAGTGCAAGCAGGCAGGGGCCGATGCGCTCAGCCTCGTTCCGCACGGGAATGGCCGCGACAAGGGGGCGGTCAGGCTGCATGGGTCACCTGTGGACAGGGAGAACGCTCAACGCCCGATGGGCAGGCCCGGTTGCATAAACGCAGATTGCGCCCATGCGGAATGGTGGCAACCCGATTAAATTCGGATACGCGACCGCATGGATGCTTTTAATGACCTACGAGGTTATAATTGATTGTGAGATCAATATGAAACACGGCGCCCTTGAGGGGTAGGTTGTCAGGGAGCGTCTTGCCGATGAACATGTTCATGGTCGCATTGTCGAGAAAAATAGTACCTGAATATTTTACAAAACGAACGGGCCGGATTGATCTTTTTATGGAGGTGGATGATTCCTGATTGTAGGCATATCTATTCCATACCGTTATGCTTATTTCCATTCCTTACTTTATGGACCTAGCTGGCGCAGCCTGATTTTGGGTGCCGGGCAATACAGATCCTTTTTCACCGTGCTGTCATTTCGTGCCGGGCAGGCATTGCGGGCAGCAGGCAAAGCGTCTGCCTGTAAGGATCATTGTTTTTCGGAATTTTCATAACGCTATATTCAAGGCAGACCACAACATGGCGCCTCATGCCTTGCCGATCATGGATGAGTGACCACATTTCATAGAACCATTTTCAATAAGGAGCGTTTTATATTGTAACTATAACGATAAAAAGGCTTTTCATCGTGAATGACGATACTGTAAAGCATGATGACCTGTCCTATCGGGACAGCGTGCAACAAGGACGCCGGAACGCCTTTCTTTTTGCCGGGGCGGCTGGACTTGCCGGGCTTATGTTTGGTCTCGACACCGGTGTCATTGCCGGTGCGCTCAAATTCATGGGCCTTGACCTCGGGGCCAATGAGCGCGCGCAGGAATGGATTGTCTCCTCGCTCATGCTGGGTGCCGCAGGCGGCTCGCTGCTGGCCATCCCGGTTTCGCATTACCGGGGCGGCGGGGGGCCATGTTCTATGCCGGCCTGCTGTTCCTGCTTGGCACCGCCCTGTGTTCGCTGGCCCCGTCCATTCCCGTCATGATCGCAGGCCGTGTCTGCCTTGGCATTGGCGTTGGTTTCGCGTCTTTTTCAGCACCGCTCTACATTGCTGAAATTACCGAAAAGAGCCAGCGCGGCACCATGATCTCGCTCTACCAGCTTGTCATTACCGCAGGCATGCTCCTGGCCCTGCTGTCAGACAGCCTGCTTTCTTATGGCGGGCACTGGCGGTGGATGCTGGGTATTCTGGCCGTGCCCACGGTGTTCTTCATTCTGGCCACGACGCGGGTGCCTTATTCACCGCGCTGGCTGGCCATGCATGGGCGCAGGCGCGAAGCCCGTGGCGTGTTGCAAAAAGTGCGTGGCTCACGCGAACGCGCCAATAATGAACTTGACCGGATTGAACAGAACCTCCGCAAAACCAAGGGAAATGGCTTCCAACTCCTCAAAACCTCAAGGGGTTTTCGCAAGACACTGGCCCTGGGCATGGCGCTCCAGATGTTCCAGCAACTCGCGGGCATCAATATCCTGCTGTATTACGCCCCGCATCTGCTTGAACATCTTGGTTTTTCGGCTCAGGCGGCAGTATGGTGCACGACACTGCTCGGCCTCGCCAACATGGTGGCGACCGGCGTAGCTATTGTGCTGATCGACCGCTGGGGGCGCAGGCCGTTGCTGCTGCTCAGCACGCTCATGGCCTCTTCCAGCCTGTGTGCGTTCGGGTTCGTGCTGTTTGCGCATGTGGAGGGCAGCATGGGCAGCATTGCCATCATTGGGCTGCTGGTGCTGTTCACGCTGGGCTATGCCCTGGGGGAAGGGCCGGTGCCGTGGACCATGTGCACCGAGATCCAGCCCCTGCAGGGGCGCGGGCTGGCCATAGCGTGCTCCACCTTCGCCAACTGGATGACCAACTGGCTCATCAGCAACGTTTTCCTGTCCGTCATGAGTCTTATCGGGGATTACGGCATTTTCTGGCTTCTGGCTGGTTTCAATGCGGTTTTCTTCCTGATCGGTTACTTCCTTGTGCCTGAAACGCGCGGCTGCTCGCTTGAAGAGATCGAGCAGCGTGTCAACGCGGGCTACCCCTTGCGTGAAATCGGGCAACCGGGAGGCTAAAAGACTGTTTGAAAACAACTCTTTTATAAAAAATAACAAAAGTGTTTGGGTGCCGCCTTTATTTTAAAAAGGCGGCGTTCCTCGAAGCTTTTTTAAAAAATCTTCACCAAAAACTTCTGTCTTTTGAATTTCAACCTAAAAAAAGCCTGCCGCACCGGGAGGAAAACGTCCCGGTGGGCAGGCTGAAAAACCAGTGGCCCTGAGTGCTGCGTGTGTCAGTGCAGGTTGGGGTCAGACGTGTTTTCAGGCTGCCAGCCTGCGCGGGCGTTCAGTGCCCGGTGGCGGATGGCCGAAGGCAGCATCTCGCGCAGGATCTTCATCGCGGCCTGTGCGGAAAGTC
The DNA here is from genome assembly GCF_001571345.1 of Komagataeibacter xylinus NBRC 15237. Lineage (GTDB taxonomy): Bacteria > Pseudomonadota > Alphaproteobacteria > Acetobacterales > Acetobacteraceae > Komagataeibacter > Komagataeibacter xylinus. The sequence goes on from NZ_BCTP01000016.1 coordinate 19,969, forward strand.
CTGTCTGGGTGGAGAAACGCTCGAGTTCCGTCGGGCGGAACAGGGCAAGGATCGTGCTTTCATCGGCATGCGGGGCCTTGTCGTGTTCCTGCCAGGTGCGGATCAGCGGCAGCATGCCCGCTTCCTCCGCGCGGTGCTCGAGCATGCTGGGCTCGTCTGGCGCAGGCAGGGGACCAAGAATGTCGTTGAGCACCGACAGCGCGCCGGAACGGTCGCCCTGCGCGCCTGTCAGGAAATCACCGATGCGGGTGGTCATGTCGGTTACGTTACGTGAAATCGTCATGTGAACCTCCGGGAAACGGTAGCGGGGCACCACCAGGCCATGGCGTGCCCCGGTCACGGGACGGTATTATTTACCCTGCACGGTGTCCCGGCATGCAGGCGACAGACGGGTAACCTTGCGTTGCATGCAGGCTTCAACCTGTCTTGTATCCGGTATGTCCAACGGGCACAGCCGCAGGGCATCGGCCTTGCAGGCCGCGACCTGCTGCGGTGTTGCCGGATCATCGGCATAGGCTTGTGTTGCCATCCCGATCCCCAACCCTAAAGCGATGGGGAGGGCGGGAAAAACGGTGAACCGCATCCTGTATCCTCCGTGGTTTTCAATAGGGTGGCAAGGATCAAACGCGCCCGCCTTCAGGGGGTTTGCCCCACCTGAAGGGATAAAAAACACGTTGCCGTGAATAATCGCGCAGCCCTTGCCACGACTTTACATGCCCGGCGCGCTGGCGGCACCGGGGCTCTGGTCCTGTCCTGCCTGCTGGGGGGAGCCGGTGGGGCCACCCATGCCTTCACCCACGGCATTGCCTGTGGGGGCGGCGGGATCGTGCCGGGGCGCATCCGTTTTTTCCGCCGAGCAGGAAATGCAGGCATCTTCCCCAATGCGGCCACTGCAGGCCATGAGGGGCAGGGCGAGCCCCATGCTCACCGCAAGGGCGCATGAACGGGCCATAACCCCAAGGGACATGAAGCGGGGCGGGTTGATGGTCGCGGCTACGGGCACGGGTTCCTCCTTGTTGCTTCAGGAGGCTGTTTCAAAAAACACCATGCCGGGTAAAGGACGGGTCGGCCCTGCCACAGGCAGTGGCTGACCGGCAGGGGGCCTTGTGAAACAGCCTGCCTGACCCATAACGGATGACCCGCGCCACAGTTGCATGCGGCGTGCCTGCAGCGGCTACGGCGTGTTGCGATGGCGTGGCACAATGCGTGCACCGGCCACGCCTGCGCCCGGCGGCAGGGTGCACAGCCCGGTGTGGCCATCAGGCGTTACACGCCATGTTCCGCCGCGCTGTCTGCAGTCCTGGGCCGGGGGCAGGTTGCGCGCCATCAGTGCATCGCCACAGCCCGCAAGCCCGAGCAGCCCCAGCAGGGCGAGGCGGGCAGGGCTGCGTGATTTCACTGCGGCCGGGCGGAATGATGGCTGCGGAACAGGGCCCATTCCTCCATCACAGTGCCATCTGGCAGGTGGCACCAGCCCGTCGTGCCCTGTGGGGACGTGCGCAGTTCAAGCCTGCCGCCCAGGTGCACGCAATAGGCGGAAGCCGGGTTGGGCATGCCGATCCGCGCCGCCTGCGCCGGGTCATAACGGGCAGTGCAGGCCCCCAGCACAACAGTTGCGCCAAGGGCTGCAAGCCGCATCAGGGCGCTGCGGACCGGGGTAGGGAAGAGGTTCATCATCTCGTTTCGTGCCACATGCAGCAAAAAATGTGTTGGGGTCTTGATAACAGGCCCAGGCCCATTGGCCAAACCCGTCAGGGCGCGTGACGGGCTGGCGGCAGGGCAGCCTGCACTGCGCCGAATGCCGCGCCATGGCCTAGGGCGCGCAGCATGATGGCCAGGTTGGCATGGTCCATCACGGCGCTGTTGGTCAGGCGCGGCAGGCCATGGGCATCATACCACATGAGCCAGAACCGTGCACCTTCCGGCCCGCGCACATATTCCAGCCACAGCGTATCGCCCGTATCGGCCCGTGTGACCAGTGGCGCGGGCAATACGCTGCCACGGACCTGCCCCGGGCCGTGCGGGTGGCCGTGGCGGGTATCGGTGCGATAGCGGGCGTTGGCGCAGGTAAACGGCTCGGTCATGATGCCAACCCCTACGCCACCGCGCGCAAAATGTGAATGACCCCGATGGACACGGCCCGCATCGGCGCGTATGGGAGGCCGCATGTCTTCCATAAAGCCCCCCCATGGCGTGCGGCTTGGCATAGATTTCGGCACGACCAATACCGTTGTGGTGGTGCTGGACGCCAAGGGCCAGCCGCAGCCCGCGCGCTTCCATTTTCCCCATCATCCGCCCACCGAGACATGCCGCACGCTGCTATGCCTGTGGCATGACGAGATGCAGGCCCGTAGCACCTCGCTACAGGAAGCCATCGGTGCCGCGGCGGTGGATGCCTACCTGGAAGACCCGGCGGAAAGCCGCCTCATCATGTCCATGAAGTCGTATCTGGCGCAGTCGTCCTTTCGCCAGACACGGCTTTTGGGTCAGGTGATGACGCTGGAATCACTGGTTGCGCGTTTTCTGTCATGCCTGATGCGCACGCTCGATATCGACCCCGCTCATGTCAGCGCCACGGTGGGGCGACCGGTGCATTTTGCCGGTGTCCGCGCCGATGACGCTTTTGGCGAGGACCGCCTGCGGGCAGGCTTTGCGCAGGCGGGCTTCCATCATGTTGACGTAGCACTCGAGCCCGAAGCGGCAGGCTGGCACTTTGCCCAGCGCCTTACCGCCCCCGCCACCGTTCTGGTTGGCGATTTTGGCGGCGGCACGAGCGATTTTTCCATCCTGCGTTTCGACCCCGCAAGCGGGCAGGGGGCGACCCCGCTGGGCTATGCGGGCGTGGGCATTGCAGGCGACCAGCTTGACTACCGCATCATCGACAACGTGATCGCGCCCGAACTGGGCCGCAACACCACCTATCGCGTCATGGGTGGCCAGCCGCTGCCTGTGCCCGCCGAATGGTATGCGGCTCTTGGCCGCTGGCACCGGCTGGCGCTGATGCGCACGCCCCAGACATTGCGCGACATGGCCGACGTGGCCCGCACCGCCGCCGAGCCAGAAAAGATACAGGCGCTGATCGACATCATCGAGGCCCAGCAGGGTCAGGCGCTGTACCGCGCCGTAGGCCAGGCCAAGCGTGACCTGTCCAGCGCCCAGAGCGCCACGCTGGATTACGAATATGGCGATGTGCGCATTCACCGCACCATAACCCGTGCGGAATTCGAGGGCTGGATCACGCCTGACCTCGCGCGGTTTGACGAGGCGGTGCAAACAGCACTCGAACGCGCAAACCTGCCCGCAAGTGCCATTGACCGCGTGTTCCTGACTGGCGGCACGTCCTTCGTGCCTGCCGTGCGCGCGCTGTTCACCCGCCGCTTTGGCGCAGACAGGGTGGACATGGGCGGTGAGTTCGTATCCGTGGCGGAAGGGCTGGCGCTGATGAACGGGTGATAGCGATTTTAAACCCGCTACCCTGCCGATCTCCTGGACACTGTTTAAAAACAACTCATTGACAAAAAATGATGAAAGTTTTTGGGAACCGCCTTTTTTAAAAAAGCTTCACCAAAAACATCCTTATGATTCCTGGATGTTTCCCGGGCGAATTTTTCAAACAGTCTCCCATAACCTGAAGAAGGCTCTCGACGTCTGACAGCGTGAGTTCGGTACCATTCTGGACTGGGACGATCCCGGTGGCCCCGCCCCTGCCGCTTTCCTGCGGGATTGATCTCGTTACGTATGTAGGACCGAAACACGCGGCCTTGGCGCCATTCATGGCGATTGTCTGTTCCCTGCAGGCCGAAGGGGTGCTTAACCTGCGGAGATGAAACCGATTGCCCCCGGCCTGCCACCAGTTGCCCCCACCCGTATTGCCCGCCGCCTGCGTTGCGCCAGCCTGCTGGTTGCAGCCCTGCTTGCAGGGTGTGCCGGGCCGGTCAGCGTGCGGCAGGTCTCGCTGGTGCACAGCTATCGTGCTGCCACGCGCACGGCGCTGGCGGGGCGCGAGGCAAGCGATACCACGCTGATCGTGCTGCGCCGCCACGGCCTGCTGCCGCTATGGCGCAGAAGGCCCGACAGCGCCATAGCCACCCTGCGCACGCAGGCGGCGGGCCGCGATGATGAGGCCGATGTGCTGTTTGCGTTAGCCGAACTGAGTTACCGGCAGGGCCTGCGCCACCACCATGAACAGGATTTTCTGGCCGCCAGCCTCTATGCCTATGCCTTTTTGCAGCCGGGGCAGGCGGATGGCCCCAGCCCGTATGACGCGCGTTTCCGACAGGCCTGCGACCTGTACAATCTTGGCCTCGCGGCAGCTTTTCCGGCCCCGGTCAATATTGCCGGCCAGACCCGCGCCCTGCCGTTTGGCACGCTCGAGTTGAGCGCTGATCCTGCCCAGTTACGCTGGCATGGGCGCGTGCTGGACAATATCCGCCCCACCGCGACCCTTGGGGTGGCTGGCATCAGTAATGTCTATCATACCCCCGGCCTTGGCGAGGCCCTGACCGTGCTGGCCCGCGCCACGCCGGATGTGCCCGCCCGCCCGGCCAGCAGCGGCCAGACGTTGCAGCACGCAGGCAAGCGCGCGCCATCCGCCGTGGCCGACATCGCGGCACCAGCGCAGGATGACGCGACGCGCAACCGCGCTACACCACAAGATCAGGCACCCCCTGAAGGCACGCCCGATGGCAGCTTCGTCATAGCGGAGAAACTGCGCCTGCCCGCAAGTCTGGTGCTGGAAATGGATAACCCGCGCATGCAGGTGCTTGGCGAGCACCCCAGTGGGCGGCTCATGCTGCGCATAATGGATGAAAGCACCGACACCCACATAGCCGATGCCTACGTGCCCGCCGCCTATGACCAGACCACCGCCCGCGCCCTGAGCCTGGTGGATACCGCGCTGGGCACCAAGGAATACCGGGGATTCTTTGACGGCACGACCTATGACGGCACCCGCCCGCGCCTGATCGCCATGAACCCGCACCACCATGGCAGCATGCCGGTGGTGTTCATACACGGCACCGCCTCCAGCCCGTACCGCTGGGCCAGCATGGTCAATGACCTGCTGGAGGACAGGCGTATCCGCGACCATTTTGATTTCTGGTTCTTCTCCTATGCCACGGCCAATCCCATCCCGTATTCGGCGTGGCAGTTGCGTCATGCCATTACCGAGGCCGTGGCCAGCCTGGGCGGCGTGCAGGCCGATCCCGCGCTGGGGCACATTACGCTGATTGGCCACAGCCAGGGCGGGCTTCTGGCGCGCATGCTGGTCATCAACCCCGGTGACAGGCTGTGGAATGGCACGGCTGGCCGGCCTCTTTCCAGCTTCCACCTCAATGCCGACACCATGGCGCTGATCCGCCAGACCATGTTTCCCACCCCTATGCCCGAGATCGACCGGGTGGTGTTCATCTCCACCCCGCAGCATGGCAGCTACCTTGCGGGCAAGTCGATCGCCCAGTTCGTGGGCGGCATGGCCAGCCTGCCGCTGCGGGTGACCGAAACCGCGCGTGAGATCGTGACCGGAGCAGGTGACAGCACGCATGTCGACAACCGCATTCCCCGCCTTGGCAGCGTCTATGCCATGTCGCCGCACAGCGCGTTCATGCGCACGTTGCCCACCATCCCGATCATGCCCGATGTGCATGTGCATTCCATCATTCCCGTATGCGGGGCAGGGCGGGACCTGGCCCATGCCGATGATGGCGTGGTCTCCTATGCCAGCGCGCATATCCCTGATGTGGAATCAGAACTGATCGTGCGCCATTCGGAGCATTCCACTCAGTCCAATCCCTTCACCATAGCCGAAGTGCAGCGCATCCTGCTTGAACAGCTTGCCCGGTATGCACCCGGCCCGCAGGCCACGCGCCCTGCCGCGCGGCCATGAGCTGGCCCGTGCGGCACCGATGGCGCATGGTCGGCCTGCGGTCCGTTCTGGGCGTGGTGACAGTGATGGGCACGGGGGCGCTGTATTATTCCACCCTCATGCCCGATGCGTTACGGCTGGGCCTGAGCGCGGCATTCGCCGCCGTGATGGTGGGGGCAGGGTGGCTGCGCCCGGCTCGGCTCGGGCATGCGGCGCGGGGCATTGCGACCGTGGCACTCATGGGCTGGTACGTGACCGACCCGCCGCGCAATGACCGGGTCTGGGCAGAGGAATACGCCATACCCGCCGATACATGGCGTGAGGGCAATATGGTGCATGTTCGCAACGTACGCAATTTTCGCTACCGTTCAGTAACCGATTACCTGCCTGCATGGTATGACGCGACATATGACCTGAGCAAACTTGAGCGGGTCGATCTGGTTACATCCTATTGGGCGGGTGAAAATATTGCCCATGTCTTCCTGAGTTTTGGCTTCAGCGATGGGCAGCACCTTGCCATGTCCATCGAAACCCGCAGGCAAGCGCGTTTTCCCTATTCCACCATTGCGGGATTCTTCCATCATTATGAACTGTTCTATGTAACGGCCGACGAACGCGACCTGATCGGCGTGCGCACGGATGTGCGCCGCGAGCGGGTTTATCTATACCGGCTTGATCTTTCGCCTGCCGTGCGTGAGCGGCTGTTCCTGAGTTATGTGAGTGCGATCCATGACATTATCCGCCATCCGCTATGGTACAACACGCTAAGCGATAACTGTACCACGGGTATTCTGGCGCGCGCGGGTGCAAAACTGCGCTACCGTTTTGACTGGCGCATCATACTGAGCGGGCACACCGCCAGCATGGCCTATGACATGAACCTGCTCGGCCCCTATGACCCGAAGCGTTACCCCGATTTTGCCGCCCTGCACGCGGCAAGCCGCATACAACGCCCGGCAGGGGTGGTTATCGGGCCGGACTATTCCATTGCCATCCGCGCCGCGCTGCCCCCGCCAGAAGGGCCGGGCCTGCCATGATCCTGCCTGCGCATTGACACGCGGTAGGATATGGCGTTTTGAATTCGTGGTAATTTCATGGGTAACGATTCAACATATACCAGAAAATAAATATACCTCATAAAGATGTATGGTAAATGAATATTTACCATGGGATTTAAATTATTTTTCCTTAAATAAAATATCGGAATTCCGCATTTTTATCTGTATTTTTATCCATGAAGATTATATTCTCAACTCCGGATATCGCGATTAGCGATTGGTTTGATACTTTTCCATGACTTGTTAGGAAATTGTTAATGAACAAGGTTTCCCTTGCAGCGTGCCTCGCTGCGGTGCTTCTCGTTGCAGGCTGTCAGTCTGCTGGCAATACCTCGATCCGTAAGGAAACGGCCGAAAGTGTTGACCAGAAGATCCATGATAACGTAACCACCAAGGAGCAGGTGCGCAGCATGTTCGGTGACCCGATGAGTGTGCACTTTACCGATAGCGGACGTGAAGAGTGGCAGTACAGCTACGAATACAGCCGCCAGAATGGCACAAACTTCGTGCCGTATTATGGCTCCTTCTCCAGCGGAACGCATGGGCGTGAGAAGAACCTGACAATCATTTTCAATAATGATGTCGTGTGGCATCATAGCATGACCGCTTCCAAGGTGCAGGCACATAACGGCCTGTAATATTAAAAGGTCAGTTCTGCCGCTTATATATATATTTGAGCCATTCCTTACGGCGCGCCTTTTCCATAAAGAAAAGGCGCGTTATTTTTTATTGATATGGTCTGCATGGCGCAGGCTGGTACGGATCGCCGTGATATTCGTGCGGCTTATCGATTTCCTATATTCCGGCATGGTCCATCATTCCCGTCGCCATATAAAATCATGGGAAGTGACGCAGCGTATCGGGAAAAGCTGACACGCCCGGCATGATGTGCCCGCTCTTGCGGCTGCGCCCCGATACGCCCATTATCGCGGCCACTGAACCGTGGAGACGTGACATGCCAACCCTGTTCACACCGCTGAAGATCGGTGCCCTTACGCTGCCCAACCGCATTATCATGGCGCCGCTGACGCGCCTGCGCGCAGGGCCTGATCATATTCCAAACGATCTGATGGCCGATTATTATGCCCAGCGCGCGCTCGCGGGGCTGATCCTGTCGGAGGCAACCCCGGTTACGCCCCAGGGCATCGGCTATGAAGATGTGCCGGGCATCTGGTCGGAAGAGCAGGCGGAAGGGTGGAAAAGGGTCACCGCAGCCGTGCATGCGGTGGGCGGGCGCATTTTCATGCAGCTCTGGCATGTTGGCCGTATTTCGGACCCGTATTTTCTCAATGGTGCGGCCCCGGTGGCCCCAAGCGCGATTGCGGCCAAGGGCCATGTCAGCCTGCTGCGCCCCAAGCGTGATTATGTAACGCCGCGCGCGCTGCGCACCGATGAAATACCGGGCATTGTCGCAGCCTTCCGCCGAGGGGCGGAACTCGCCAAAATTGCCGGTTTTGATGGCGTGGAAATTCATGGCGCCAATGGCTACCTGCTCGACCAGTTCCTGCAGGATTCCACCAACCACCGCACCGACCAGTACGGTGGCCCGGTCGAGAACCGGGCGCGGCTCATGCTTGAAGTGACCGATGCGGCGATTGATGTATGGGGGCCAGACCGGGTGGGCATGCATCTCTCGCCGCGCTGCGACCTGCACGACATGGGGGATTCTGACCCCGCCGCGACCTTTGGCTATGTCGCGCGCGAACTCGGCCGGCGTGGCATTGCGTTCATCTGCGCGCGTGAGGCGGAAGGGCCGGACAGTCTGGGCCCGCAACTCAAAAAACAGTTCGGGGGCGTTTATATTGCCAACGAAAAATTCACGCCCGCCAGTGCGGAAAAAGCCGTTGAGGCAGGCTGGGCCGATGCCATCGCCTTTGGCCAGGCCTTTATTGCCAACCCCGACCTGCCGGAGCGCCTGCGCACGGGCGCGGAGCTGACGCCGCCAGACCCCGGCACTTTCTACACTCATGGCCCGGAAGGCTATATCGACTATCCCACGCTTGGCGCCGCGGGCGACTGAACCCGATCCAACCGGCCTCCTCCCGTCATCGTGGGGGCCAATGCATTAAGGCAGGACGAAATCTGCCTTAATGGCCCTGCCGGGTCCGGGCGATCAGGTCATAGTCGGCCTGGTAAATCTGCCTGATCCGCCTGATCTGCTCAGGGTTCGGCAATTCACTTCTGTCACCGGCTGCCGTGGCATTGACATGCGCAATCGGCCCGCTGCCAAATGGTGCAATGAAGCGCTCGATGCGCGCCATTTCATCAAGCATGAACAGGTGGTTGACCGCAATGGCGCCGTCGTGCCCGGTGAGGTACCATGTCTGTGGCCGGAAAATATGGTCGATATGGTAGGGATTGCGTGCCTGTGCCACCAGATCAAGCGCATCATCAATGTCACGGAGCGCCATATATGGTGCGCGGAACCCTTGCGCCACCTGCCGCGCCCCGCTACCGCCCGCGCGGGCATAGCGATACGCCGAAAGGAAACGCTGGACCGGATCGCGCAGGATGGCAAATGACGGAAAACGCACCAGATCGGGCAGGCGGCGTTGGAAATAGCGTATGGTTTCATGCCCCACATCCATGCCGTACAGGGCACGGGTTATGGATGTTCCGGCATTTTTGGGCACATGAATGAACAGGAGGCCGCGCGCGCGCACCATTGCCGCGCGCCGTTGCCGTTTGGGGCCTGGGGGGTAGGCAATACGGAGTTCACCCAGGCGCTCATGCACGTCGCTGGACATTTTGACACGAAGCACAGGCTGCAGCAGCGTTTGCATAGGAAACGGATCCGATAATGATGCAGTCATTATCCTGCAGGATAATGTTACGGTGCATTACCAAGGTGAACCGATTGCAACAATGCCTGCGACACGGCTGCACGATTTTGTAAAACAACGGCCAAGGCTATCCATTCAGAAGGAGATGGTAACGCCCCATAATAACATTTCTGATACGGCCTTTTACGAATAAGGCCGTATCAGGAAAACTGTATCAGTAGATCGTTTTTCAGTGCTGGCTCTCAAAGAGCGCTTGAAAAGTCAGCCCTGAAAATATCCAGCCATCATAAGGAAGTTTCTGGTGAAGCTTTTTTTCAAAAAGGCGGTACCCAGGAACTTTTATTATTTTAACCAATGATTTGTTTTCAAACAGTCTTTCAGATCGCCTTACTGCCATCGGGCCGTGTATTGACCTCGCCCGCGCGATCGGGGGCATCGGTCAGTTCGGGCAGGCGGTCGGCAAGGAGGGCGCGGGGGCGACCGATCCACATGCCGTCGCGCAGATGGTCGCGGCGGGGATTGGTTGTGTTCGGATGCACGAGAAGGCTCAACCCGCCATGATTGAGCATGAGCCAGGGCACGAAGGTTGCGAATAACCCTGTCTCGAACGCGATCTGGTACATAGGCGCCACATGCGGGCCGACCGCCACATCATGCCAGCGCCCCAGCCTGACGGCAAAGCGCTCGGCAATACGGTCTCGCAACTGGCCTGCAGCCTGCCGTGTCGTGGCATCGTCAAAATAGACATGCACATGATAGCTTGCAATCTCGGCCAGGGTGCGGGGGGCGGTCGTCTCATCGGTCATGTGTCGTGCACTTTCTGCGCGGCGGGGTTAGTGGGGTAAATTGGGCAGGGTGATGCGCGTTTCGGTGCGCATGGGCTGCCTTACGGTATGCAGCATGGTGGACATGCCCCATTTGCGCCCATCGAACGTGCCGGTGCTGTCAAGCACGCTGAGCGTGTTGCCGGTAAAGTCCATCCGGGTGTCAAACGTCATGGGGTGGGTCTGGCCGCGCAGGGTCAGTTGCCCCACCATGCGCGAGGCCACGCCGCCATTGACGATATGCGGCCTGCAGTCGCCCACGTAACGCGCGGTGGGCCAGCGATCCGTGCCCAGCATGCCGCCTGATTTCGCGGCCTTGCGCTCCAGTATGGTATCCATGTGCACGGTGGTGGCATCCATGCTCAGGTCCACATGGCAGGTCTGGCGCGACAGGTCATAGTCCAGCGTGCCGGAAACCTTGCCGAACTGCCCGTCCATCGCGCCGATGACACTGCTCGCGTGCAGCATCACGGCGGTATTGTCAGGCGTAAGCGTGAGATGCTGGGGCGTGGCATGGGCCGGGCGCGCAAGGGTGGGGAGCCCGAGGCAGCCCAGCGCCATGGCAAGCAGGGCGAACTGGCGCGCGCGGCGCGGGGCAGGGCGTTGTGCATGTTCTGTCATGGCAGGCTTAACGCACGGCGCCGCGTGAGGTTGTGCGAACATGGATCACCCGCCCCGGATGGGGCCGTGACCACGCGCGGGGCAAGGCGTGACAGGATGCATGAACGCCTGCCTACGCCCCGAATGCGGCGCCAGTAGGGCAGGGCGTAGCAGGCCGGATTTGTGTCAGGGCACGCGCCTGCTGTCAGGCCATGACATCGTGGCTGTATTTTACAATAAAATCGGCAAATGTGGGTGCGTACAGGGCGGCTTCATCACCAACCTTGCGCAGAACCGGGTATTCACCCTGTGCATCGGCGCGGGTGGTGTCAAACACGAATATTTCCGCGAAATCCGTCTGGCACAGAACGATTTCCGTGGGTTTTATGCCGTTCTGGCGGCGGTAGAGTATGGTGCGCTCGGCAATGTCACCGCTGGGCATGTTGCGATCAAACCCGGGGTAGATGGAATATATTTCATCGCCAAAAATAGACGCGTAGCCATAATGCCCGGCAAAGAACAGGTAACTTGGTGGCAGTTTCTGGCCCAATATGCTTTCGACCTCGGCAATATCTTTAGGGGTCGGGGCAATGCTTTCATCACCAACCTCAAGAGAATGACACGAATTGTTTTTTATGCAGGCTACCAGCTCGTGAAAAGGCATATTCTTACTTCCAGACCCATTTACCAACCACGCGCCCATTGATCACGAGGTCAGAGGCATCGACCTCATCCACCGGATAGGTCGGGTTGACGCTGATGATGCGGATGCGCGGCGGGCGGGAATTGGGCACCAGCATCAACTGCTTGATGACCACGCCCATGCCGTTCCACAGCACATACACGCCGTCGGGCGAGGGAATGCGGTGGCCCGTATCGACCAGCACGCGATCACCTGCCACGAATTCCGGCTCCATGGAATTGCCCGCCACGCGGATGATGGCAAGCCCCCCGGTATCAGGCAGGTAATTGCGAATGAAATCACTCGGAATGCGCCATGAATCCAGCGTGGGATGGCCTTCACCATCCCCACAGGCCGTGTGGTCCACGATTGCGCCAGCACCGGCCTGGGGCGAAATATCGTATTCGTGCACGGTTACCGCACCATCTTCGTTATGCACCGGCATGCTTGCGCGTTCGGCACGGCTTATGCTCTCGTTGAGGTCCGTCGCACCCGGCACGATGCCGCACAGGGCCCAGACTTCGGATGCGGCAATGGGCGGGTCGCCACGGTCAGTCAGCAGGGGCACCAGTTTGCGCACCAGTTCAACGGGAATGAAGTCTTTTTTCAGCTTGTTCTCATAGAAAGCATAGCTGGAAAATCTCTCTCCCATGCCCACGTCGCGCGCCAGCGCCCGCACGGTGTAACCCGCCCGCTCCCGCAGGGCCTTGAGCCGCGAGGCTGCGGCACTCGCTCCCCCGCTACTGCCGCTACGCAGCAGGTCGCTTGCGGTGCAGCCCAGAATGGCAGCCACTTTTTCCAGCCGGTCGCCTCCGGGATTGCGGGATTTGCCGCGCAGGATGTCATGCACGTAGGTTTCGTTCAGCCCGGCCAGATCGGCCAGACGTTTTTTATTGAGGTTAAGCCGCTCCATGCGGCGTTCAATCTCGACTGCGGCGGGGGAGCGTGTGTCATCCATAATGGGAAATATCCCACATCATTGGCACAAGGGGTAGAGGGGATATATCCCATTATATTAAATTAATGGGAATCATCCCACTTTCCGGTATCGCCCACACCCCGTGGCATCGAGTGATCCCGCATTCCTGAATGGCGACGCATCGGTGGGGCCAGCCACAAACCCCACAAGCGGTACATCCATCACACAAACGGATGCCCTACGGCAGGCTGAATAACACCGTGTCACGATACGTACATCAATATGATGGCAACAGGGGAGTTGAGAGGCAAGCTGCCATTTGTGTAGCGTGATTTTCCCAATACGGAAATTCCGGTTTCCGTCTTTAAAAAATCTTCACCAAATATGTTCTCATAGTTAGTCGAGCGGCGGAGCAGACGGGGGAAACTGCCTGCCTGCACATTGTGGCGATAGTATGACTTTATTGCACAAAGTCGTACAGGAATTGCCATGCCCGCTCCGCGTACTCCCTTTTCACCCGCGCCTGTCCATGCTGCCGCCGTGCTGCGGGCTGAACGCCGTGCCCGGTTGCGCGCGCGTGATATTGCAGCAGGACTGCAACCGGACATGGGCGCCGATGGCCCCGCGGCCCTGATGCGCCCGGCGGAGCAGGTTCGCGTGCAACATGCGCCCGGCGCCCGCCCGCACACCATGCGTCGCCTGACCGATACATGCGAACTTGACCGGCTGTTCTATCGCGCCAATGCGGCCCTGAGTGCCGAGCAGCATGCGGTTGGGCTGCGCTTCAAAGCCTGCTGGCGTCGCTGCATAAGCACGGGGCGGCTGGTGCAGCGTTACAGCCCGCAAACCGGGCAGGGCGGTGGCACGCTGGAAGAAACCGAAATCAGCGTAAACGCCCGGCACGCCATTGACCGTGCGCTGGCCCTGCTCACGCTTGCCCGGGCGCGCGTGGTCTGCGCCGTGTGCGGCCTGGATGAACACCCCGGCACCCGCATCCGTACCCTGCACAGGGCACTGGACCTGCTGCATGAAAAATGGCGGTGATCGTTTAATCCCTACCAAACAGTCTTGCCCCGGAACTGTCTATTGAGCGCCCGATCCTGACCCGATCGGCTGCCGGTGCAAATCGAGCAGGTCAGGATCAAGGCGGTCAAGTTCCTCCTCGAACTGGCGCCAGCCATGCGTCTCGATATAGGCTTTCTCGCATTCATAAACCGGGATCAGCCAGATCATGACAATCGGTCCCCCACCATCTGCCGGTTCAAGGCTGGCAAAGCCAGGGGAGCAGAAAACAGGCATGGTGCAATAAAGACCGGTCAACTGCGTGCCGGGCAGGATGGGGGCCGTGAATTTGATCACATCGCCCGCCTGCAGGGCGTCTTTTGATCGGCCAACAAGTTCGGACACGCCTAGCACCATCCGCACGATATCATCCCCGCGAAGATGAGTTCGCAATGCAGGTTGCAGCCATCAGGCATCCGGGCGCTATGTTGCCCCAGCCCGCAGGTGGCAAAAAAGCGCCCGTTATGCGCGGGCGTGCCATTAAACGCGACAAGCCGCATGGGCCAGCCGGGCGTGCGGTCGCGGCAGTCCTGCGCCACAGGGCCGAGGTAGCGGGTATAATGATCCAGCATGCGTGCCTCAAGGCATCGGCATCACGGATCACCCCTGGCGTGGGCAGGGTGCTCGTGGCTGGCACGAAAATAAACATGACCATGCTGCCGTCATATTCAAAATAGAGATCATAATTCCCCGGCGGGACGGGCAATGCAGGCGTGCTGCCATGACTGCCCAGCACCAGTGTCGCGCCGCTATCAACCTTGAAAGGCACGGCAATGATGGTGCGGGCGCACCGGACTGGGCCGGTAGTTTTTGTTCACCTCCACCACAAAGGCCATCTCGGCATTCTCGGGCAGGTGGAACGAAACGCTGCCCGGTTGCCAGACAAAGCCCTGTTCACGTTGCGTGGCATTCCAATCATGTGATGGCAGGCCAGAGCGACTGTCGAACAGGCTGATCTGGTGCCCCGCAATCCTGATACAACCTTCGAACATCTGTTGTCTTTCCCCCGGCATGACAGGGGTGTATATGACATGATATATCTGGCGCATGAAGACCACCGGCCTCTGCCTTGCCCTGCTTTCTGCCGTGCTGTTTGGCGCAAGCACGCCTTTTGCCAAGCTGCTGCTTGGCGACATGTCAGCCCAGATGGCGGCGGGCCTGCTCTATCTTGGCTCCGGCCTGGGGCTGGCACTGGTGCTGGCCGCGCGCGCTGGCCTGCGGCTCCCCACGCATGATGAAGCCCCCCTTGCACGCCGCGACCTGCCTTGGCTGCTGGGGGTGATCGCGACCGGGGGCGTAGCTGGCCCGCTGCTGCTCATGCTTGGCCTTGCCCGCACGGATGCGGCGAGCGCCTCGCTTCTGCTCAATGTCGAGAGCATTGCAACGCTGCTGATCGCATGGGGGGTGTTTCGTGAAAACGTGGATCGCAGGCTGCTGTTCGGCGCTGCGTGCATCGTGCTGGGGGCGGGCGTGCTGTCATGGCAGGGCCATGCGGTGCTGGCGCCGGGCGCACTTTACATCGTTGCAGCATGCGTGTGCTGGGGCATTGATAACAACCTGAGCAATCACCTTTCGGCAGTTGATCCCGTGCGCATCGCCATGCTCAAGGGCGTTGTGGCGGGTAGTGTCAACCTGCTCGCAGCCCTTGTGTTGCAACACGCGCATCTGCCGGGGCCAGCGCTGGTGGTGGGGGCTGCGGCCGTGGGATTTCTGGGCTACGGGGTGAGCCTCGTGGCCTTCATGCTGGGGCTGCGCCATCTGGGGGCGGCGCGGACGGGGGCATATTTTGCGCTGGCACCGTTTGTAGGGGCAGTGGTGTCACTCGCGCTGTTCCCGGCGCAGGGCGTGGCGCGGCTGCTTGTGGCGGCGGTGCTCATGGGCATCGGGCTGTGGCTGCACCTGACCGAACGCCATGACCACCCGCATGTGCATGAGCAAATGGCCCATACCCATCGCCACGTGCATGATGCGCACCACCAGCACGACCACGGCCCAGATGACCCGCCGGGCGAGCCGCACACCCATTACCACGTGCATACGCGGCTGGAGCACAGTCACGCCCATTATCCCGACCTGCATCATCGCCACGACCATGAGGACGGGCACAGCCACGCTGCCTGACAGAAAGTAGAGAAGAAGATCCGTCTTGACCCAGCCTGATGCGTTACGCAGGCAGCCCGCCATCAGGATTGATGTCTACGCCACCCTGCGCGACCTGGCGAGAGATGCCAGCGTCCTGACACCACAGGAAAAAACATTTATCGATGCCCCGGCGCAGGGCATGGCCGAGCGGTTGTCATGGCGCGTGGAAGCGGCGCGAACGCTGGCCTGGGCGCTTTCGCCATCATCCGTATCACTCGGGCCGGCCGAAGGCGCGCTGGATGTGGATAATCTCGTGCATGTGCGCAAGGCCATCGGGGCAGGGGAAAGGCTTTCGCTACGCCCGGCAGGCGAGATCCTTGACCTGCTCGACATGACATGGTGGCAGCACTGGACCACCCGGCAGGCGGGCGGGGCTGCCTGCGGCTTCAGCCCCGATATCGTGATGGAGCGGCACGCGGCACTGAACTGGCTGACCGGCTTTGATAACATGCCCGACACGGCATGGGATGAGATCGATACGCCGACCTGAAAAGACCATGCCCATGCATGGAAGCCGGATTGACAGCTTTCGCATGCCAAACGTAGCCTGAACGCCGCTACAGCCAGCAAGGACGGCGCAATGGATCAGTATGACGTTGAGGATGACGCAGATCGGCCCTACTGGCTCAGCATGCCGCCACAGGACTTCACCGCGCTTGTCGACTTCATCATGCCGGAAATAGAAGCCAGGCTGGGGCGCGATGGCGTTTTTGCCCCCCTGGGCGCGCTGATGGCGCGCGAACCCTATCGCGGCGCCATTGAACTGTTCGATGAGCCAATGCCGGACAAAAAGGACGGCAACACCCAGCTTGACCATCTCAAGCAGGCCCTGCGTACCAGGGTGGCCTGTAGCCACCAGCGCGCGGCGGTAGTGGCGGCCAACTGCACCGTGCTGCTGCCCGGTAGTGGCAAGCAGGCCGAGGCTGCCGTGCTCATGTGCACGCATCGCGATGGCACGGCGGCGAATTACGTCTATCCCTACACCATAACCAACGGCAGGGTCACATTCGCGCCGCTTGAAATGACGGAAGGCACGCAGGACATTTTTCCGCCCATCCGCCTGCGCCCATGGATACGCGAAAGCTGCCCGCCGCGCCCGGTTGGCTACCAGGTGGGCCTGTTCCTGTTCCACGGTATCGACCGCGAGACCGTGCTGCAGCGTATGCACCTTGCTGATACCGGCAGGCCAGAGGCAGGCTGTCCGGCACCTGCCGCCATTGCCAGTCTGGCTGATGGATGGACGGTGGTATGGTTCAATGATTTTGCCACCTTCCTTCATCATGCCACGCATATGCAGACCTATGCGGCGGGGTGCACGGTGCTTTCCCTATCCGTCGATGAACCGGACTACGCGACGGAAGCCACTGGCTATGCCAACGAATCACAGCAATGGGCTGTGCGCCATGTTGGTACATCGCGCGCCTGCGCCCTGCCAGGCGGCCCGCATGACCTGCACGTAACCGGCACGCCGCCCGCACAACTGGCCGACATTGTCACGACCATGCAGAAGGAGGAGGCGGATAGCGGCTACCTGCCGGATATGATCGATTTCTACTTCGATATACCGGTGGAACTCATTTATGCGCTTGCCGGGTTTCGGTACTGCCAGCGGGAGTATGATGGCGGGCGCGTGATTTTTAACACGCTCCTTCCGACTTTACCGGAAGGTTGACCCCTGCATCCGTTTACGGTGTGTGAGAGAATCTATGCTTGTGGGAAAGTGGTTGCATTGTTCAGGTGCGAGCCTGCCTGCTTTACGTCACCTTATGTCGGTTTGAACCGCACAGGAAAATTGTTGCCTGCACGGTTTTTGGATACAAGAAACATATCCTGATAGTTCTGTATCCACCCCGCTTGCATGATACCAGTCCGGTCACGATAGAAATACATTAGCAGGAACCATCCAGCGTAGTATAATACATGCTATCTGCTATGGTAGGTATTTCCTAAAACTGTATTTGCTGCCTGCGCGGTTTTTCAGCATAAAGAGCCTATCATGACAGACCCACGCCCGGCACCGCTACCGCGGTTTCCGGGCGTCATGCCTTTTATGGAGAAACAGCATGCCCGAACTGGCCGCCACGGGCACGCGGCGCAGCGCCTATAGCCGCAGGCTGGCCGACGAGATCTGCCTGCGCCTGGCTGATGGGCAGAGCCTGCGCGCCATCTGTGCTGATCCGGCGCTGCCACACCGCGCCACCATATTGCGCTGGCTGCGCGATAACCCGGCTTTTCGTGCGCTCTATGATACCGCACGCGAAGCCGCGGCCGACACGCTGGCCGAAGAGATCATAGCCATTGCCGACCGCGCCACGGGCCGCGAGGATGTACCAGCCATAAAACTGCGCATGGAGGCCCGCATGTGGGTTGCAACGCGCCTGCGTCCACCAGCTTCCGCCACGCGGGGCGAGGGGGCAGGCAGCATTTCCATTACCATCACCACTGATGACGCAGCCCTTTAGCCTCACGCCCGACCAGCATGCCGCCAACCGGCTACTGGGGGGTGCGGCCACCCACATCCTGCTGCGGGGCGGGGCGCGTTCGGGCAAGACATTCGTGCTGGTACGCGCGCTGGTTATTCGGGCACTCCGGGCGACGGGCACGCGGCATGGCATATTTCGCCACAGGTTCAACGCTTTGCGGGCCACCATTGTGGTCGACACGTTTCCCACCGTCATGCGCCGGTGCTTTCCCTCCGTGCCGTGGCAACTTTCGCGCACCGACTGGAGCGTGACACTGCCCAATGGCTCCCTCATCATGTTTGGCGGGCTGGATGACGAGGAACGGACTGAAAAGATACTGGGGCTGGAATTCGCCACCGTCTACCTTAACGAAGCAAGCCAGGTCGCTTATGGCGCGCGCAACATGCTGCTCACAAGGCTGGCGCAGAAATCGCCCCTGGCGCTGAAGGAATATATCGATGCCAACCCCCCAACCACCGCGCACTGACTTTACCGCGTGTTTGAATCCGGTATCGAGCCTTCATCGGGCCAGCCTTTGCCAGACCCCGCGTGCTACGCCACCATGCAGCTCAACCCGGAGGGCAACCGGGCCAATCTCTCGGCGGAATATCTAGCCCAGCTCGCGGCCCTGCCGGAGCGTGAACGCAGGCGCTTCGTGCAGGGAGAATACCAGCAGGCTGTCGATGGCGCTTTGTGGCACCTGGAGGATTTTCGCCGCGCCGCTGCAATAACACCCGCAACCCGCCGCCATGTGGGCACGCAGATGCGGCGCATCGTGGTGGCGGTTGACCCGTCAGGCTGCGCCGGGCCGGAAGATACCCGCTCCGATGAAATCGGCATCATCGTGTGCGGGGTGGATGGCGCAGGGTGTGGCCATGTACTGGCCGACCTGTCGCGGCGCGATACGCCTGCGGGCTGGGCGCGAACCGCGCTGCAGGCCCAGTCGGACTGGGCTGCCGAGCGCATCGTGGCCGAACACAATTTTGGTGGCGCCCTGGTTGAGGCCACGCTGCGCGGGCTGAACCCGAATGCCGCCCTGCGCATGGTCACCGCCAGCCGGGGCAAGGCGGCACGGGCCGAGCCGGTGGCGGCGTTATATGAACAGGGCCGCGTGACCCATCATGGCATCTACCCGGAACTTGAGGAACAGCTCTGTCAGTTTTCAGCAGGTGGCTATCACGGCCCGCATTCACCAGACCGGGCGGATGCACTGGTCTGGGCGCTGACCGACCTCATGCTGTCCGCGCCGCCCGCCGCTCCCGCGCGCTGGGCGCCCACGCGTTTCAACATCGGTCGTTAACATCATACATTCCTGAATACTTTCTGGAATAGTCTTTATACCTTTTGGCAATCCACTCTTTACTTCCTGAATAATGTTTCTGCTCCGCTCATGGGCAGACATGACAGTGCAGGTTCACCCTATGCCGGAGATAACCCGCTCATGGACTGGCAGGAACTCAAGCGAACATACCCCCGTGACCCGGACCTGCCCGCGCGGGCCCATGCCCTTGCAGCCCTCGCGCGCGTGCTCGAGGGCACGCAGTATGATGCCATACCCAACCCCTTTGGCACCGAATATAACGGGGCAGGGGAATACATACCGCTTGGCCAGCGCCGCCCGTCGGTGCGCACCAATATGTGCCGCGCGGTGGTGGATGATGCGGTCTCGCTCCTGTTTGGCGCCAGCCACTGGCCCGCCACGGTTGCCACCGATCCCGCGCTGCCCGGTATTCTGGCGCAATTCGGGGCCGAAACCGCGTTGCCAGCCCTCATGCTCGATGCCGCCACGCGTGGGGCCACCGGATCGGTTGCCGTGCTGCTTGAGGCCGTGGCCCGCCGCCTGCGCGTGCAGGTGCATGATACCCGTTACCTCACCCCTCAATGGGATGGCGCGGGCGCGCTTGCCACGGTAACCGAGTGCTTCAAGGTGACGGGGGCTATGCTGGCAACCCAAGGCTGGCCCATCGCCGCAGATGATGCCACCACCATTTTCTGGTGGCTGCGCGTGTGGGACCGGGCGGACTGCCACGTTTATGTGCCCCAGCGCGTGGATGCCGGCCTGCCCACCCGCCTTGATGGCACGCGCAGCACGCATCACGGCCTTGGCTTCGTGCCGTGGGTGTGGATGGCCAATCTGGCCGCACCGGGCACGGTGGATGGCCCCTGCACCTTTGCCCCGGCCATCGATACGGTCATCGAGTGCGATTACCTGCTCTCGCAATCCGGGCGGGGGCTTAAATACAGTGCGGACCCAAGGCTTGTCATCCGCGCGGGGCCAGACCCTTATGCCGATGGCACGCCCGCCAGTACAGGCGGCGCATCAGCCGCCCTGACCCTGCCGCTTGATGGCGATGCCAAGCTGCTCGAAATCAACGGTGATGCCGCAGGGGCCATGCGCGACCATTACCGTGAACTGCGTGCCAGCGTGATGGAGCAGATCCATGGCAACCGCGCGCAGGCCGATCGCCTTGCCGCCCCCACATCGGGCCGGGCGATGGAAATGCTCTATCAGCCCCTTTTGTGGCTTGTGGACCGCATGCGTCTTTCATACGGCGAATACGGGTTGCTGGCGCTGTACCGCATGGTGTGTGCGTTTTCGCATGTGTTGGAAGGCGGCGTGCATATTGGCGGGCAGGATTATGCCCGGCTCGATGCAACGGGGCTTGCACTGCAATGGCCGCCCTATTTTGCCGATACGGAAGCCGAGCTGGCGCAACTGGCCCAGGGACTTGGCGCTGCGGTGCAGGGGGGCTTCCTGTCGCGGCAGACGGCCTGCGTGCTCTTTGCCACCCGGGCGGGTGGTCCGGCCCCGCATGCCGAATGGGCGCGGCTGAACACAGCCGACCCGACCTGATTTTTTTTCGTTGATGGAGAGATATGATGACCCGTGCAAGCGTGCCCCAGACCCCCGACCCTGAAACCCTGCACCGCGAGATGGAAACCCTGCGCGCCGAGCGTGACGCGGCGGTGAATGCCCGCACGACGCTGGAGGGCGACCTTGCCCGCGCTACCGAGCAGGTCAGCACGGCCCGCGCCCGCGCGGACCGCGCCATCATCCGCGCCGAGGCCCGTGCCCTTGCCGCCCGCATGGGGGCGGTGGAACCTGCCGATGTGGTCCGCCTTGTTGACCTGAGCGCTGTAACGCTCGGCGAAGATGGCGCCCCCCAGGGACTGGACACGATCATGACCGCCGCGCGTGAAAGCCGGGCTTACCTGTTCGCATCGCCGCAGGCGGCATCGGGCGCTGCGCGCGGCACCACTGCCGCAGGCCTCGCACCCCGCGCGGGCGATCCGGCCCCGTTCGATGCCCGCACGGCGGGAACGCGCGATGTAAAGGCCGCAGCCATGGCGGCGGGACTGCGCTGGCCGGTGGCGAATTAGGGCATGAGCCGACAGGCTGCAAAAGAGTTTATGGCCTGGAGGTGAAAATAGAGTTTAAGATGAATGCAGGATCTTTGCATTAAGATTGTATTTTATCACATTAAATATTAAAAAATAAATACATAAAATAATATGCAAATTTTAGGGGACAAAAATGAGTGTGATAAAAAAGGGCATTATCAGGTCCGGAGAATATAACGGATGGAAAGTAGAGGTTGATTTTGATGAATTAGATACGAAGGGATATTACATATACATAATAAAATCATCCACCGAGGGGTATGATTATTGGTGTAAGGAAATGGCAGAAGTAATTAATGAATTGGAGGGATGGAATGTGAAATGGGAATAAATACGCCAATATCGTACCCAGATTGAAGGTATGTATTGTATCAGGAAGGCAAAACTTATATTTTTCTTCCCCATTGCAGTCAGAATAGCCAATTATTCATGATCTGGAGCAGGGCGCACACTGGTAACGTGTAATACCAGATGCGCCCTGACATGGCAATTCACTTCTAGTCTACTTGAAATGTAGGTAAGATACTGAAATTATACTGCTTCTTACTGTCTTTCCATATAATTATTGTTCATTATTTTATAAAAATACACTTGAGATAATAATCCAAAATTATAACGCCTGTTACCTGTTCCGCCCACGGTCAAGGCCGCCTGCGGAACAGGCAAGGGGCGCATGATCACTCAAATACATCATGATCGCACACCGTGCGCCACGGCCCCTTAATCACCCACCCCGGCCATAAATGGCACCTCGCTGCCATAGCCCGTTACCCGCCGCCACTGCATTGCGCATGGCGGCTTTTTTCGTTTTTTCAAGGAAATGAAATTCATGGCCATTGCCAATTTCCCCGCTGCCCTCCAGCCTGTCATCCAGCAGGGGTTCCTGTCGCGTGCGTTCCAGGATGCGTTGCAGTCGCGCCTGGGTTTCCGTTCCATTGCCGACCAGATGGAATTCCCCGCCCGCATCGGCCAGACCATTACCGATACCCGCGCAGGCCTGCTGCCGCCTGCCACCACGCCGCTCAACCCTGCCGCCAATACCAGCTTTGACAATGGCATGACGCCCGCCGAATGGTCGGTTGAGCAGTATACGCTCACCATCAACCAGTACGGCAACACCATGGACCTCAACCAGGTGACCGAAGGCGTGGGCATTGCCAACCAGTTCCTCGCCAACGCCTCGCGCCTTGGCATCAACGCCCGCCAGACACTCGACCGCCTGGCGCGCAACACGCTTTTTGGCGGGGCGCAGAACGGCGTTGGCGGCTACCTTGGCGGCAATACGCGCGTGAGCGTAACGCTCGGGGCTGCTGGCAGCACGGTTGCGGTGGATGACATTCGCGGGTTCCAGAATATCCTTTCCGCTGAAGGGCAGGTGGTCTCGGTGGGCGCATCCGCCGGCATGACCGTTACCATCGGGGCAGGGTCTTACACGCTGGTGGGCACGACTGCGGATGCCGTCAATACCTCCACCGGACCGGATGGCATTTCGGGCACGCTGACGCTCTCGGCATCGGTCAAGGTGGCCGATGGCACGGCAGGCAATCCGGTCATGGCGGCCACCGCGCCGCTGGTGCTGCGCCCCAATGCACGGGCCACCACGGCGGCACTCGCGGCGGGCGACCTGCTGACGGTCCAGTCCATTCTGGGCGCACTGGCCACCCTGCGCGACAACAACGTGCCCACGCCCGACGGCGGGGTGTATCACTGCTACCTGGACAATGCCCAGTTGCTGGGCCTGTTCCGTGATGAAGACTTCAAGCTGCTCTATCGCGGTCAGTATGGCTCCGATACCTACCAGAGTGGCCAGATCTTTGACCTGCTTGGCGTGCGCTTCATCCCCACTACCGAGGCCCCGCAGCAGGCATCGCTCGGCGCGGGCGCCATCCATCGTGCCATCATCTGCGGGCAGGGCGCGCTGATCGAGGGGGATTACGCCAATATCGGCACCCATTACGCGCCGCTGCTTGATGGCGGCGAACTGACGGATGTGGAGGGCGTGTGCATGATCACCCGCCCCGCACTCGACCGCCTGGCGCAGATCATCGCGCAGTCGTGGTCGTGGATTGGCGGTTTCGCGCTGCCAACCGACCTGACCGCTGACACCTCGGTCATACCCACTGCCACCAACAGCTACCTCAAGCGCGGCGTGGTGATCGAGAGCCTCGGCGCGGGCGCCTGAGCCTTTGGTCCGCGCGGCACCCTTATAGGGCTGCCGCGCGGGCCATCACACCGCCAGCCACACCATGCACGAAAGGCAGGCATGACAGACATGACGGGAACAGCCAGTACCACGGACACCACCACAACGCCCGATACAGACGCAACCGGGGCAGGCACGGCGGCTGGTACCGCTACCACCAGCCAAAATGCCGTTGCCTGCTCGGACCAAACTCAGGCAGCCGCCATCATCACCGCTGCCACCATGCCCGATACCCCCCTGACCGACACCGAACTGGCGCAGGCCCGGCGCTACATGGGCTATCCCGCCATGGGGAATGCCGATAGCGGCATGCAGTCGTGGCGGTTTTTTCGGGTTTATGGCTTCAACGAATGGCGGCTGGGTCATCTCTCTCCCGCCGAATGCGCCCAGGCCCGCGCCTTTGTCGCGCAATGCCAGATGCTGGAAAGCGCGGTGATGGCGGCAGGCAGCAACCTTGATACAGACCGCGCGGCGGTCTGGACACGCAACCGCACGGAAGTGACGGACCGCTTTACGCTGTACACGCGCTGGCGCGTGCAGTTGTGCAACTTCATGGGCGTGCCGCCGGGACCGGGACTGCGCGCCGTGGGGGAGATCATCATCTGATGGACCTCAACGCCCTGTGCCGCCTGACCACGCGCGGCTTCGCGCGCGCAGCGGCCCGTATTGGCGCTGCAACCGTGCAGTATCGGCCCGGCAGTGCGCTTGCGCCCTGTGCAAGCGCTTATGCCCAGGGCCGGGCCGCTTTCAGCAATGACCGGGCCTTCGGCTTTGCGGGGCCTGCGTTGTGGGATGTGCCTTTTGTCTATGCCCTGACAGACCTGCCGGACCTGCGGGCAGGTGATATCCTGACCTGCGGGGCAGAGACCTATTTCATCGCCCGCGCGGAGCCCTTCCGGCCACCTTTATGCGTGTTGTGCAATGCAACCGTCACGCTGACCGCCACCGGGGCTGTGCAGAGTGATGCGGCCAGTCCGGGAGGCTATGCCACATCAGGCGATGCAGCCGCACAGGTCACGCTTGCCACCGGCTGGCCTGCCATGATCCGGCCGGGCAGCGGGGCAGGTGTGCCGGGACCTGCCCAGCCCGGTGCCATCCGCACGGGCGGGTTCGAGATGTTCCTGCCCGCCATTATGGGCGTGAGTCTTCAGGCGGCCATGTGGGTCCACGATGGGAGTAGCCCGCGCTACACCATCGGGACCGCGCGCAGCAGCCCGTGGGGCGTGCGCTGCCAGATGGCCCAGCAGCAGGTCTGAGGTTCTTTTTACCAGCCATAACAGGAAGCGCCATGACATGGCCGATATCGCCACCATTTCCACCGCCATTGCAGACGCCCTTGCCGCGGCACTCTGCCCGGACGGGAGCAGTGCCAGCAGTTGCACGGGCCGCCCCGTCATCATCCGTCGCGGCGGCCTGACACAGGCGGATCTGGGCAATGCCCTGCATACCTTGCAAGAAGGCTGCGACTTCATCAGCATTGCCGACACGCCCGAAAGCTGGACCCGCCTTGATGAACCGCTCGGCCGCCCCTGGCAGATGGACAGCACGCAGGCCGCCACCATCAGCATAAATATTACGGGTGGCACGGCAACACTCAGCCTTGTGCCCGACACGGTGCCCGGTGGTGTTGTCGGGCTACGGATACAGGGGCTTGCGGGCATCGTGGGTAGCGGGTGCTGCCTGTACAGGGCGCAATCGGGTGATACGGTGGCCAGTATCGCGGCGAGCCTTGCCGCGATGGTGTCGGGCGCCGTGGCGCAGGAGGGAGCGATCACGCTGCCCGCCGGCATCACGGCACAGGCCATCAACGCGGCCACGGCCACGGCGCGATGCGTGGCGCGCAGGCAGCAGCAGATGTTCATGCTCACCGCCTGGTCAGCCAGTCCGGCCGCGCGGGATGCGCTGGGGCAGGCCCTGGCCGATGCGCTGGCCCTGACCGACTGGCTGGTGGATGCCAATGGCTCCGCCTTCCGCATCGAGGCACGGGTGGCGAGCAATGATGATACCGCAATGAACCGAGGCATCTTTGCCCGTCCCGCCCATTATCTCGTCACCTTCGATACCGATCTGACGCAGTCAGTGCCGCTCATGCTGGCCGGTGGCATCGCAGCCGCCGGAGGCGTGGTTGCAGGCGATGTGCTGCTGGGCGCACCGGCAGAGTCCTGAACGGCCCGCATGGCGCACAGCCCGATAACCCCGCCCCATTCTTGAACCGTTTCTTCACGCGGCATGCCGCGCAACAGGGAAAACGCATAAAATGACCATCTATCAGTCCGGGCAGCTTAACACCAACAGCCTGAGCGTGCCGGATCTGTACGTGCAGATCCTCAAACCGCAGACCCTGGCGCTCAACGGCGTGGCAACCGGGCGGATCGGCCTGGTGGGCACGGCAGGGTGGGGGCCGGTAGCGTCACCGGTCATCATCGGCAGCATGGGTGACTGCCTGAGCGCGTTCGGCCCCAAGCAGGCGCAGGCGAACGATATCGGCACGGCGGTGAACATTGCCGTCGTGCAGGGCGCATCCGACTTTCGCTGCGTGCGGGTGAGCGATGGCACCGATGTGGCGGCCACGGGCACGCTGGCGGGCGTAACCCTGACCGCCATCCATACGGGCAGCGCGGGCAACGCCCTTGTGGCGACACTGGCGCAGGACCCCATCATCACCACGCATTACACGCTTACGGTCAGTCACGCAGTGCTGGGCACCCGCACCTATCGCGGCGCGACATGGCCGGTTCTTGCCGCCGCCATTGCAGCCGATGGCACGGCGCTTGTGCGCGTAACCGTGCCGACGACGGTGCCTGCGCCTGAAGCGGGTTCGGCAACACTTGCCGGGGGCAGCGATGGCGGCGTGCCCACGACCGCGCAATTCCTGGGCATGGATGGCACGAGCCGCACCGGCATGTATGCCCTGCGCGGGCAGGGCTGTGCGATCGGGCTGCTGCATGGCGTGGTGGATGACACGTCATGGACCACGCAGGCCGCTTTTGGCCTGGGCGAAGGCATGTACATGATTGCCTGCGGCCCGGCAGGCGACAATATTGCCAATGCAGTGGCCATGAAAAATGCCGCGGGGCTGGACAGCTATGCCGTAAAGCTGATGTTTGGTGACTGGCTGTGGTGGGATGATGACACCAATGGCGACATGCTGGTGCCGCCGCAGGCGTTTGCTGCGGGCATCCTTGGCGGCCTCTCACCCGAGCAGTCGAGCCTGAACAAGGAACTGTACGGCGTGATTGGCAGCCAGAAGGCAGGGCTGGCCAGTAGCGGGCAGGCCGCGACCTATTCCGGCGCAGAACTGTCGGCGCTGTTTACGGCGGGCATCGACGTGATCTGCAACCCGGCACCCGGCGGCAGCTACTGGGCGGTGCGCGGCGGCATCAATACCGCATCCGATGACGTGACGGATGATGATACCTATACGCGCCTGACCAACTACATTGCCGAAACACTCAATGCGGGCATGGGCGCGTTCGTGGGGGCCGTCATCTGCGCCACGCTGTATGGCGACATCCGCGCCGTGCTGCTGGGCACGCTGTCGAACATGGTGGGTAGCGGCATACTGGGGGCAAGCACGGATTACGCCGTGCTGTGCGACACGAGCAATAACCCCCAGTCGCGCACGGCGCTGGGTTACGTGCGCGCTGACGTGCAGGTGCGCTATCAGGGGATTAACCGTTTCTTCGTGGTAAACCTGCAGGGTGGGGCGAGTGTTACGGTCAGCACCGCAACAGCAGCGGCCTGATCTCTAACCCAAAAAACAGAAGAAAGTTTTTGGTGAAGCTTTTTTCAAAAAGCTTCAGAAGAATACCTTACCCAGAAACTGTTATTTTCTAAACCGCCTCCATAATCGCGCAATACTTCACAAGCCACCTTCCATGGTGGCTTTTTTCATGGAGCCATGAATGTCCCTCAAACCCTTCAATATCGGCCGCGACTGCCGCGTGGTGCTGGTCTATAACGGCAGCCGCATCGACCTGCCCACGGTCACAGGCTTCAATGCAGCCCAGCGCACCCATCAGCTGGAATCAAATCCGCTGAACGACATGCCCCTGTTCTATGACGTGCCCGGTGGCTGGGGTGGCCAGTTTTCCTTCCAGCGTGATGGTTCGGGGGCTGATGACCTGTTTGCCGCGATCGAGAGCGGGTTCTGGTCAGCCGGTACGGTCATTCTGGGCAGCATCTACCAGTATGTGACCGAATGCGATGGTTCGCTGAGCACGTACGAATTCATCGGCGCTTCCCTCAAACTGTCGGATGCGGGGCGCTACCAGTCCGAAACGCTGGTCACGCAGACCATCACGTTCACGGCCCGCGCCCGCAACCGCATTTCCTGATCTCCCAACCGGAAGACGCCGACATGACGGAAAAAACCGTAAAGACCCCTGATGGCCGCACCCTGACCTACCGCGAGCGCGGGCCGGGCGATGTGCTCGCCCTGCTTGAGTTCGGGCCGGATACGCCTTCAACCGCGTGGCTGGAATACGCGCTCATGGTCAGTTCGGTCGAGGCGATCGACGGTGTGCCCGTCATCCGCCCGCAAACGCGCGTGCAGCTTGAGCAGCTTGCCAACCAGATCGGTAATGACGGCATTGAGGTGCTCAGCACGGCCCTGTTTGGCCCCGATGCACAGGCCACCGCCGATACGGAGGCCCAAGCCGCAAAAAACTGAGCCGGCACCCCGTGCTGATCGAAGTGGCGGCGTTAGTCGGGCACGGGGTGCCGTGGGATGTGGCCATGGCCATGCCGCGCGTGCGGCGCATGGCCTTTCTGGTCGCCTTCGGGGAACTTGCAGGCGGTCGCTATGACTGGAGCATGCAACAATGGGAGTATCCTGATGGCTGAATCCTGTCAGGCCACGACACGCCTGGTCATGCGGCTTCAGGCTGCGGGGGCCGCTGGCCTGTCCGCGCCGGTTGCACGCCTGCCGGGGCGACGCGGGCACCCGGCAGGTGCCATGGCAAGACTGGCTGCGGCGGTGGGACGGCTGGGGCAGGCTACCACCCGCCCTGTCATGGCGGCCCGCTTTCGCCTGCCTGAACGCCGCCATAAGGGTCTGGCGCAGGTCTCGACCGGGTCGGGGGAAGCGCGCGACACGCGGGCAATACAGCCGGGTCAGCCCGTCGGCCACCGTGCCCGTGGCTGGTTCCGCCAGGGTAAAAAAGGAGAATCATACAGGCGCGGCGCAGGGTCAGCAGTCACGAATAACCCTGCACCCGCCTTGGACAGGAACGGGCGGGATGGCACAATGCGTACGCGTGTGCCCTATGACCCACGCATGGTGTCACGCCTGACATGCCTGAAGCGCCTGCCAACGGGCACTACATCGAACGCCCGCCCGGACCCGGTGGCCTTTGCCGGAGCTACGCAGCAGCGGGGCAGGCTCATGAGCCGCGCCATGCCTGCGCCACGCAGGCCCAGGCCAGCCCCCATGAGGGTTGTGCCGGGTCAGGGCCACATCATGTCCGTCCCGCCTGTGGCGGGCAGGCGGCAGGCGCCGTACAGGCCTGGCTTGCTGCACCACGGCCCGAACAGCCATAGTACGCGGCGTAGTGTGCTGCCTGCGGGCATGCGTGGCTCCCGCAACATCCTCCCGCCACGCGTGCAACCCCGGACACAGGCCCGGCCCGCCTTCATCAGTCCGGCTCCCATGGTCCGTGCCCGCACGCCCGGCAGCGCGGATCAGGCCATGGCCGGTGCGCCCATCGTACAGGTCACCATTCCCGTAACACTGGACCAGCATAATGTGGGGCAGGCTTTTGCCCGCATAGAAACCAGCCGCGCCCTTATCGAGCATCGCGCCACCGGCACCGCGCCCGATGGCATACAGCATGTGCAGCTACCCGGCCGCTCCGTGGGTATATGAACACTGAACGCAAATGCTCCGTGCCGCCTGCATGGTGGCCCCGGAAGGTCGGCATGCGCCCCTTCCGGGGCATGGCGCGACAGAGGCACAGCCCCTTCTGCCACGGCATGTTGTCCTGCGCGCCCGGTATCTGTCCTGAGTGGAAAAATACATGTCCCTGACCCTTATGAACGCCGAGACTGCCATTGGCGCGATCGGACGGCTATGGGCTTCGGCCCCTGTTACCATCGGCAGCCTGACCCTGACGGGGATGGAGGTGCCCCGGCTTATCCGTGATGGGGGCACCCAGCAGGTGGCCGTGCATCGCCTGCCCGGTGGTGGCAGGGTGATCGATGCCGTGGGCAATGACCCCGACCGGCTGGAACTGACCGGCACGTTTGTCGGCCCTACCGCCATTGAACGCGCGCGCGTGCTCAAGCAGATGCGGATTGCGGGCGTGCCTGTGCCGTTCAGCGGGGCGGGCTTGTCGCTTATGGTCCGCATCGTGCAGTATTCCTATGATTACGCGCAGAAAGGCGTAGTCATTCCCTACCGGCTGGTGCTCGAACAACCGCCCCAGGCCGCGACTGGCACGAATGTGGTATCCGGCCTTTCGGCGCTTGTGGGTGCTGATACGGGTTCCGCCCTGTCTGGCCTTACGGATGCGCTTGCCAATGTCTCGACCATTGCGGGCAACATGACCGGCCAGCTTGGTACCATCATCGGGCAGGTCACCCCCATTGCCGATATGGCTGGGGCGGGTGGCGTTCTGTCCGGGGTGGAGGACAATCTGGGCATGGTGGGCGGCCTGTCTGGCGCAGGCGTCAACCTGGCCTCGGTGCCCGATAGCGCTGCCAGCGTGGTGTCGGGACTTGCGGCATCGGGCACGGGGCTGACCGGTGCCATCGGCCAGACGGGGGCCAATATGGAAGGGATCGCGCCCGATAATGCCACCAGCCTCGCGACCCTGACCCAGAACGCACAGCTACATAGTGCTACCCTCAACAGCGCGGGTCTGGTCAACCGCGCCTATGCCAACACGCTGCTGGCTACGGGCGGCGTGCAGGATGGCCCGATTGCCAATAACTGAGCAGGAGGTAACAGACCCATGGCGCTTACCATAAAGGTTACGGCAGCGGATGGCACGCTGTACCATGTCGCGGCCCGGCAGTTGAATGATGCCACCGCGTGGTGGCGGATCGCGCAGCTCAACGGCATGACAGACCCTGACCTGTCCACTTTCACCACGCCCGTGACACTTGTGCTGCCTGCCATCGATACCGCGCTTGATAGCGGCGTGCCCGGGGTTACGGCATGAGTGGCAGCCTTTCTCTCACCACCGCAGGCCAGGCCATCTGGCGCACGCCGCGCGCGCGGCTGCTGGTCAATGGCACCGAACGGGCGGAAACCGGGATTGAGCAGTTCACCCTGACCCGTACCCGCTACAGCCGGGCCGACACACTTGAAATGACACTGGCGCTGGACCGTGCCGCCATGCCCGCCACCGGATTATGGTTTGACCTCCCGCTCCCTTCAGATGGCAGCGCCCTGACTGAACTGGGCATAACGCTACAGATGCGTGACGCGGCAGATGGGGGTGCGCAATGGGACACCGTATTTACAGGTATCATCGACCATGTCGCCCTCAGCCCGGCACAGACAACGGTTACCATCGCCTGCCGCGATTATCTGGCCAGGCTGCTGGACATGCGCATCTGCACCGACTGGATGAACATGACCGGGGCGGAAGTGATTACAGCCATGGCCACGGCTGCGGGGCTTACGCCACAGGTCAGCATGCCGCAGGCCATGACGGGTCAGTTCTGGCAGGTGGAGCACAAACGGGGCAGCGCAGCCAGCCACAGCCGGTTCCAGACGGCCTTTGACCTGGCCTGCACGCTCGCGACCGGAGCGGGCTGTGATCTGTACACGCAGGGCACCACTCTTGTCTGCGCGCCCTATCCCACGCCCACGCAAGCCAATACCCATCTGCTCGACTATGTCGATAACGGGCCGGAGCAACCTGTCAGGGCGGGCGCTTATGGCCTGAATTTCACGCGTGATTACCAGATTGGCCGGGGTGTCATCGTGCATGTCATGGCATGGGACAGCCGACAGCGCACGAAGGTTGACTATTACTGGTCGGCGGCGGGTGGCTCCACCACGCCACCCGCGCAGGGCGGCACGCTGCACAGCTTCAGCATGCCGGGCGTGCGACTGGACGAAGCAAGGCAGATGGCACGGTGCAAGTATGGGCAGATCATGGCCCATGCCCGCACCATTACCGGCGCCCTGCCGGGGCGTATCACGCTCCAGCCCCGTGACTTCATGCGGCTGACCGATACCGGCACGACATGGGACGGCACGCTGGACGTGGATGCCGTGAGCAGCCGTTTTTCATGGAATGGCGGCTTTTCGCAGCAGGTCACGCTGCGTAGCCGCAGCATGGCAGGAGAGAATGCTAATGACTGATACCCGCATGGTCGCCGCAGGTCTGGCGCATGCGCAGGCCCAGCCCGGCTTCGGGCTGGTCAGCGCGGTGGATCCGGTCAATCACGCTGTCAAGGTTATGCTCCAGCCCGCCGGGGTGGAAAGTGGCTGGGTGCCCTGCGGCGCGTTACAGGCAGGCAGCCTGCGTATGGCTTGCCTGCCCGATATCGGCACGCATGTCGTGACCATCCCGGTCGAGGGTGATGCCGAACACATGATCATGGCCAGCCCGGTATTTGATGCCGTTATCATGCCCCCCACATCCCAGGCCACCGGCAAACCGGCCCAGCCCGGCGAAATGCTGATCGTGGCGGGCTGCCCCACGCCGCCCGCCAATGGCGCAACTGCGCAGGGCGAGGCCACGCAGAACGCGCCGTGGTGGCACATCACAAAGGACATGATCTACAGCGGGGCAGGGGACACTACCGAAACGCTGACCGCCACCGGCAAGGCATGGAAAGTTGGGTCAGTCGGCATGACGCTCGACGCCAACGGCCTTGCCGTTACCGGCGGCCCGATCACAACCGACGGGGATATGACCGCGCAGGGCACCGTGACCGGCAAGACGGACGTGCTCACGGCCGGCATCTCCGGCAAAGGCCACACCCATAGCGGCGTGCAGCCGGGCAGCGGATCGACGGGGGCACCGCAATGAGCGAAACAGTTATTCCTATGCGCAGGGCGGAAGCGCCTTACAAGCAGCATATGCTCGACATGCTGGATGGTATCCGTGCCGAGGTGGAGAATGGATCCATCATCAACCTGATGGCTCTGGCCATTCATCCTGACCGGGAGTTCACCAATTACAGCGCTGGTGAAATGAACGCAGTGGAAACGGTTGGCATGCTGGAGCGGCACAAGATGTCTCTCCTGCTGAAAATGTCATGAGCGCGCTATCGCACACCATGGGCGGCGACCTCGACCTGTCGGGCACCGGCAGCGTGGCCGTGGTGGCCAGTGCCGACCAGACAAGGCAGGCGCTCCTGCGCAGGCTGTGCACCAATGCAGGCGCCTATATCTGGCAGCCTGATTATGGCGCGGGCCTGCCAGCAAGGGTAGGCAGCGTGATGGACGAGGCAGGCGTGCGCGCCCTGGTGCTCGAGCAGATACAGCAGGAGAGCGGGGTGGACCAGACCCAGCCGATCACGGTCACGATCAGCAACCCGAGGGTGGAGGCCTATCTGCTGGCCATTGCCTACACCGATGCTGACACCGGCACGGTGCAGGAACTGACACTGAGCACATGACGGGCGCCCCGCGGGGCGCCTTTTTTATTGGAGGTCCGTCTTGGCCCTAACCTTCCAGTCCTTCAGGACCACGCTGGGCAACATGGTGGCAAGCGCACAGGGCGCATGCCCGTCGCTGCTTGACCTCAATGTCGGCTCTCCCGGTCGCGCCATGCTCGAGGCCGTGGCGGGGCTGGGGCTGTGGTTCCAGTTCATCGCACTCCAGATCCTCTCACTCACCCGTCTCGCCACCTCGATCGGCACGGATGCCGATAGCTTCGTGCAGGATTTCGGGCTGACCCGCCTGCCGGGCACGGCTGCGACCGGCACGGTCACCTTTACCTCGTTCTCGCCCGCCAGCCAGTCGGCCACGGTCGCGGTAGGGGCAACGGTGCGCACGGCGTCCAGCCTCGTGTTCACCGTGGTGCAGGACGAGACGAACGCTGCCTGGTCCACCAGCGCCGGAGCTTACGTCCGGCCTGCGGGCACGGCGTCGATCACGGTGCCGGTGGAATGCGCCTCGACGGGGGTCACCGGCAACGTTGCGGCGGGGGCCATCTGCCTGCTGGGCACGGCCATATCGGGCATCGACACGGTCACCAATGCCTCAGCATTGACCAATGGCAGCGATGGCGAGACGGATGCGGCCCTGCGCACGCGGTTTGTGTCCTACATCAACAGCCGCTCCAAGGCGACGGTCTCGGCCATCGAGAACGCGGTGACCGATGTTTCCGCCGACCTGATCTATCAGGTGCTCGAGAACGTGGACACGTCCGGCGCCTTCCTGCCCGGCAACGTGGTGGTGTTTGTCGATGATGGCTCGGGCGATGTGTCCGATAGCGTGATCGATGCGGTCTATGCGGCGGTGGATGATGTGCGGCCTGCCGCCGTGTCCATTCAGGTCGTGCGGCCCAACGTGGTGCGGCCGCCTGTAACCATGACGGTAACCGTGAGCAATACCGGCGACCTCACCACCGTGCAGGCGACCATCAGCACCAATATCGCAACCTACCTCAACAGCCTCGCCATCGGGGCCTCGGCCAGTTACTCGCGCCTGATCCAGATCGCCTATGCCGCCAGCACATCGGTCACCAACGTGACCGATGTAACGCTTTCAGGCGGAACGGTGGACCTTCCCGCAACCACCGGCACGGCCTATCGGGCAGGGACGGTGACCTTTGGCTGATGTGACACAGAACGGCTTCGCGCTGCGCATCCGTGCCCTGCTGCCCACGGGCTGGTTCCCGGCAGCACCCGGCACGGGCGAGAGCGAACAGGCCCCGGTGCTCAACGCGCTTTTGCAGGGTTTTGGTAGCGTGTTTGCATGGGTGTGGGGCCTGCTGGACAGCACCAGAGACCAGACCCGGCTTGCCACCATGACCGGCGCGTTCCTTGACATGTTCGCCGCCGACTTCTTCGGCACTACGCTGACCCGCGCCACGGGCGAGAGCGACGACGCCTTCCGCACCCGCATCGAGGAAGCCCTGTTCCCCTCGCTCGGCACCCGGCCCGACGTGGTGAACGTGATTGCCGATGAAGTGGGCACCGCAGGCCGCGTGATCGAGCCGCGCAATGCCAGCGACTGCAAGGGGCTGGGCACGCTTTCCAGCCCGGCCATCGGCGGTGGCTACGGCTATGGCGTGGCGGCCCTGCGCTATGGCTCGCGCGGCGTGCCTTTCCAACTTTTTGCCCAGTTGCCGACCGGCGACACCAACCCGCCCGCAACCCAGACCCTGACCCGCATCGCCGCTGTCATGCCCGCAGGCACGATCGCATGGGTGCAGGACGTGGAGACCCTTGACTGATGGACAGACAGATCGTCTACCCCGCGCAGATCCCGCTTGATAGCGACCTGCTCAACGCCCAGCGCAATGCTTTGGTGGGCCTCGGCCACCTTGCGGGCATGGCTTATGGCGACAATACCGTGGCCGCCGGTGGCTTTGCCTGCACGCCGGGCGCGGGGCTTGCGGTGACCATCGCGCCCGGCTCGCTGCTGGCTGCGGGCGTTGTGGATGCGACAGCCTATGGCACGCTGGCCGCCAATGGCAGCGTGCTGGTGCGCCAGTATATCAGCCGTGACCCGGTCACGCTGACTGTTGCAGGGGCAAGGGCCACATACACGGTCTATGCCACGCCCGCCACGGTCGATGCCGATGCCACCGTGCTGCCCTTCTAC
Organism: Komagataeibacter xylinus NBRC 15237; assembly: GCF_001571345.1. Lineage (GTDB taxonomy): Bacteria > Pseudomonadota > Alphaproteobacteria > Acetobacterales > Acetobacteraceae > Komagataeibacter > Komagataeibacter xylinus. The sequence goes on from NZ_BCTP01000016.1 coordinate 55,706, forward strand.
AATGCTGCCGACCCGTCCGTGACCTATGCTGGCGCTGACAATAGCGGCAAGACCGCGCCCACGGTGCGGCAGGACGTAGCGCAGTTGGGCATTGCAGCGACCGTGCCCGAGGGTGCGTATCCGCTATGGACCATCACGGTACCAGCAGCGGCCACGGCCATTACGGCGGACATGATTGCGCAGGCCGAAGGCGCGCCGTTTTACGAGACCATTCCCGAACTCCAGGCCGATCTGGCCGGACGCCTGAAACTGGTCGATACCGAGGGCCAGACCGTAACCGGTCCCGTCATATTCGAAGGCGAGACCGAAGTCCCCGATACCGAAGATTTCACCGGAAAGGACGCCCTGAACGCGGAGACGGCAGAGGGGCGCTATGTGCGCTCCGTCCCGGCAGCGGGTTCCACCAACACCCGCATCGTGGATGTGCAGGAGGATGCGAGCGGTAATCTGATCGCCACGATGCCGGACGGCACAACAGAAAGCTATGCCCCGTTCAGTTACGGAGAGATTGCGGCATCCGGGGTCATTAAAGGGGGGTTTTGGACAAAGACGGGGAACGTCTTAAAGCAGAAGTTTCTTGTTTCGCAGAATGCAAGTCAGCAGTCGCAGACCATAGCGTTCCCTTTTGCATATTCCTCTGCGCCAATGGCTCAAGTGACAGCACAGATTTCATATCCGGGTTCGGCGGTTAGCGCGTGGGCAAATATTCAGGAGGGATACCCGACTGCGACAGCCATACAGGTTTTTTACCGATCCAATGCTGGTCAGAGTGACTATGACGCGGTTGGTCTTTTGTGGATTGAAGTTGAAGGGATACTATCATGACAGATTGGAAAACGACTTATACAAGCCGATACTACGCGTTTTATGATACTGAAGCTATGCAGCCCGCCCCCATTACCGGATGGATTGATATCAATCTGTTTCAGTCCCAGCCTGCGTGGCTGCCCGCAGCGTCGGCCCTTCTGCCCCTGACGGAAGAACAATGGGCTGCACGGTCACCGTCCGGGCAGGCCGTGCAGGGCGCAAATCTCGTGGCCTATTCCGCATTGATGGCGCAGGCACAGGCCACCTATGCTTCGGCCGAGGCATCGGTTTCTGCGGCCTATACGGCGAAAAATGTGGCTGTTCCCGCCGATGTGGCCGCCTATCTCGAGGCGTTGCTGGCCATCGCCAACGGCAGCGATACCACCAGCACGGCACTCCCTGCGGCTCCGGCAGACCTCAACGGGTCAACAGCCAGCGCGGCCACCACGACGACAGGAGCAACGACATGATCCCTCGCGGCATCCGCAACAACAACCCCGGCAACCTGAATTATGCGCACCAACCCGGCGCGCATCTGGAAACTGGCGTGCCCGAGCCGCGATTTGCAGCCTTTCCGACCCTGGCAGACGGCATCCGCGCCCTGCGCGACCAACTTGTGCGCTATGGCGAGCGCGGCCTTGATACGATCGCCAAGATCATCGAGACCTACGCGCCTGCCAGCGAGAACGCCACCGGCGCTTACATTGCCAGCCTGTGCCGCCAGATGGGCGTGCAGTCTGATACCATGCTGGACCTGCACGATCCGGCGACCATGACACGCCTGATCTACGGAATTGCCGCGATCGAGAACGGTCCCGGCCATCTCGGCCTGGCGCAGATCGAACAGACGCTCGGCGCAACGCCCGCCACAACCTGAGTCGCTCGCACAACCCGCACCTGACACGCCGCCTATCCGGGCGGTTTTTTTATGAGAAAATGAATGAGCGAAACCACATCCCTGACGCAGGGTGCCCCGGTGGCAACCATGCGCTGCGCCACGGTGGAGGATCTTGCCCGTGTGCGTGAGCGGCTGGCCAAGGTCGAGGGTGGCCACGACAACCTGCGCGATGGGCTGAATACCCTGTCCGTGCAGTTCTCCGATATGCGGCGCGACCTGACAAAATCAGTGGCCGACACGGCCGACCAGACCCGGCGCGAGATCATGGAGCGCGTGGACGACATGACCGACACGGCCACCGAGCGCAATAACGAGATATCGGGCAGGCTGGCCCGCATCGAGGGCGGCCTCAAGCTGACATCGTGGGTAACCATGACCTTCATCGTGCTGGCCACCGGCCTGCTCGGCTGGGGGCAGATTGGCGATGCAGCGTGGTCATTCTGCAAGCGCGCCTTTGGTTACGGACCATGACGACCGCGCCGCCCGGCCTGCTGGCTGACCTGAAGGCGCGTGTTATCGCGCCCACGCTCGCCTTCATCGGCCTCGGCGGTCCTGCTGCCGTCAACCTGCTGGCGGGCATCGCGCTGGTAGAAACCGGCTGCCGCGCCCTGGTGCAGGATGGCGGCCCGGCGCTGGGCCTGTAGCAGATGGAGCCGTTCACTCATGATGACATCTGGGCGACATTCCTGCCCGCACCGCGCCTGTCGGCCTCCGCGCCCGGCTGTTCGCCCTGCAGGCAGGATGGCCCGTGGGGGCGGACCGCGCCGCGCAACTGATCGGCAACCTGCCCTATGCCTGCGCCATGGCCCGGCTGAAATGCCACCGCGCACCCGACCCATTGCCAGCCACTGATGATGCCGCCGGGCAATGCCGGTTCTGGAAAGCCAATTACAACACCGCGCTTGGAGCAGGGCACACCGACCCGGCGCATATCGCCCTGTTCGCGCAAGCCATCGAGGCATGACATGAACACGACTGCAAAACTCGGCGGCCTCGGGGCCGTCATGGCACTCCTGCTGACCGAGGTGCCGGAGCAGTACACGCTCTACGCCGCGATCTTCATTTTCGCATGCAGCGCCGCCGCCGCCATCATCCCGCCGCCGCATGCAGGCAGCCGGTGGGCCGTGGCCTACCAACTCATGACCACCATCGGCCTGAACATCGGCTGGGCGGAGAACCACTTCAAGCCGGGGCAGTCGGGCGTGCGGGTGCCGCTTGCCGAAAAGCCTGCCGCCAAGCAGGCCGTGACCGCAGCGGGCATTCCCGTTCTGGACAGGAAGGGCAGGCCGGAAATACCGCAAGAATAGGGGTGCAGCTTCGGCGCTAGGTGGATGGCCGATGTGAGCCGAAGCTGCATGCTCCATTCTGTCCTTCATTACGGCAAAAATAAGTCACGCATGTCCCACCGCCCTCAGGGCGGTTTTTTACAGGAACAGGCATATGAACCTTTTTCTCTCCCGTCGGTGCGCGCTACGCATGGGGGCCGGAACGCTGATGGCCGGTGCGCTCGCTGGCTGCACGCTCAGCCGCGCGGGCAAGGTTACCACCATTACCCTGAACGTGGCTGAAGTAACGGATTACGGCAATGCCATCATGTCATTCGCCAATACCGCCATCAGTCTTTCATGTGTTGCGACGGCCATGGGCCCCGCAAACGTGGCGCTGGCCAATACGGTCATAACCGCACTCAGGGAGGCGCTCGATACGTTCAGGACTGCCGCCGGATCGAGCACATCCGTCAGTTATGACAGTACCAGCATTCACACGGCGTTCGACAATATTGTAACCGATATCGAGCAGATCAATACACTGGTTATCGCAGTCGTTACCGGCATGGCGTCGGACCTGTCGGGCACTGTGGTCTCGGAGGCAAAAACGGCAGCGAATGCCGCGTCAACGCTGATCTCGCTGCTCAAGGCCATGGTGGACATGACTGCACGGCGCCCCGCAGTTGGCACGACACTGACGGCGCAGGAAGCACTCGGGCGGATTACGGTTTTCGTGGCAACATATGGTGCATGAATGATCATGAGCAGGTGAAGCAATATGGAACATGCCACAACTATATTTGCCTTTCTTTACGGCATTGTGGTGGGGAATGCCGTCAGCCTGCTGGCCGGGGGGCTTTTCATGCTACGGCACTGGCGGCGGCAACGGATGCTGCGCGAACGCCTTGGCCCGCCGGTGGCCTGAGAAAAGTCAGTTGAAAACTTTACGCAATGCCGCCTTTTAAAAAAGGCGGCATCCAAAATCACTTTCCGGGTTGTGAGCGTGCGGGCACCCTGATCTCACTTGCCAGCACGCCTGCGACAATACAGCACGCGCCCAGAATCGAGGTGGCTGGCAGCAGGTCACCGGCCACGCGCCCGGCAATACCACCCCATACGGGTTCACCAGCGTAGATAATGGTGGCCCGCGTGGGCGAGACGGCTTTCTGCGCCCAGTTCATGGCCAGTTGCACAAGCATGCTGCCAACGCCCAGGCCCACGCCCCCGGCAACCCATATCCATGAAAATGCGGGCAGGCGCTCGCCCGCAACCGGCATGGCCAGCAAGGCCAGGAGCCCGGCTACGAGCAACTGCACCACGGTGATGCGCCTGCTGTCTCCCAACACTGCACAACGGCTGATCAGTATGATCTCGCCTGCCGCCGATACGGCACACAGTACGGTGGCCCATTCACCCCGGCCAAATCCACCCTGTGTGGCACTCGTACCTGCCAGCAGCACCAGGCCACAAAACGCCATCCCGATGCCTACCCAGTTCATGATGCGTGGCGGCCTGCGCAGCACGATCCATTGCACAAGAGGCACGATCGGCACGTAAAGCGCGGTGAGAAAAGCGGAACGGCTGCTGCTGATGGTTTGCAGCCCGTAGGTCTGCAGGGTGTAACAGCCCCATATCGCAATGCCGATTGCCATACCCGCGCCCATCTCGGCCAGGGTAATCCGCCGCAGGGCGCGATGGAAAACGGCGCAGCCGATCAGCCCTGCTGTCATGAAGCGCAACCCGACGAAGAACAGGGGGCCGCAATGTCGTAGCGTGACATGCACGATCAGGAACGTGCCACCCCAGAACAGCGTTACGGCCATCAGGGCCAGTTCCTGCCGTGAGGGAAGGTTCATGATCGCCATGCGCGCGCCCGCCATTGTTTTATTTCGATCCGCACCTCTTCCTCCAGATAACCAAAAACAAAGTGGAACTTACCCTGCGCGAGGGCACGCAACCCGGCCTTCTTCCGGGCTGTTTAACACCCGGGCGCATGGTTTGAAGCAGAGGAGGGCCGTCTTGTCACTTTTTGCCAATATGTCATCGGGGGAAGGCTGGCTCCAGCTTGGGGAACTCGTGCTTGCTTTCGTGCTATCCGCACTCGTCGGGATGGAGCGGGAGTTCAGGCAGAAAAGTGCCGGCCTGCGCACTTACACACTGGTCGGGGTGGCGTCCGCGCTGTTCATGCTGGTGTCAAAATACGGTTTCAACAACATTCTTGATGCGGGGCGCGTCGTGCTGGACCCCTCACGCATCGCGGCACAGGTGGTATCGGGCATCGGGTTCATTGGTGGCGGCGTCATCTTCATGCGCCGCGACATCGTGCGGGGGCTGACTACGGCGGCGTCAGTCTGGCTGACTGCAGCACTCGGCATGGCCTGTGGGGCAGGGCTGATTACGCTGGCGGTGGCGACAACCATCGGCCATTTCATCATCATGCTCGGCTTTCCGCGCATCAGCCATTTTATTCCACGCGACCATGCCACCCGCGCGGTCGGGCTGTTCGTGTCCTACCCCGATGGGCGGGGACTGCTGCGCGTGATCCTGATCCGCTGCACCAGGCTGCGTTTCGCCATTACCCGCGTCAAGCTCGAGCCGCCTGATCAATCCCTGCATGATCCCGAGGCCCTGCAGGATCTGCGCGACCGACAGCACGATGCCGAATTGCCACGACCTGATGAAAGGCCGGGCCACGGCACGGTCACGCTCTTCCTCAAGGTGCGCGGCAAACGGCCTGTCTCGCACCTTGTTGCCGCGTTATCGGATATTGATGGCATTATCAGCGTGGAAACCGATGAAGGCGATCATGACCCCGAATAGAGAGCCTGCATCAGATCGCTCAGACCGGTAGCTGCACGCGGCCCTGTATATCATGGGTTACGGCAGTAGTGGCGACAACCGCGCCAACCGGCAGGGCTGCATACAGATGCGGAAAGAGCTGCCCTCCGCGCGAGGGTTCCCAACGCACTGCCGCCGGATCAAGCAGGGCCAGATCGACCGCAAGCAGCACAAGGCCGCTCTGGCCTGCAAAATGCTTTTCAAGCGTGCCCTGCACCTGCGGCCCGGTGGAGAAATGGATGAAGCCATCCGCCACATCAGCCGGCGAGCCTTTGAACAGGCCCGCGCGGGCGAATGCTTCATGTTCGGGGGCAGTCAGGATTTTATAGACGATATGCTCTGTCATGACGTTCTGGTCCGGTCAGGTGAGGGCGCAGCATAGGGTAGCGCGCTGGCAGAGGAAATATGCTGGCCATCGTAGCGCCGCGCTGCATGCAATGCGAGCCAGCCCTATCCATATCGCCGCCATAAGCGCCTGGAGATTGTTTAAAAAGTTAGAGCCTGTTTGAAAAGTCAGCCCGGGAAACATCCAGAAATCATAAGAAAGTTTTTGGTGAAGCTTTTTTCAAAAAGCTTTAAAGAACGACCCCCATCGCAGGCATGACGATACCCATCATAAACTCATTTATCCCCGGCACGTCGCCTGCCTGCAATTACAGCAAAACGGGGCCGCTTTAATGCCATATCCGTAGGGCGAAAGGGGGGGGAAGGCGCACAATTACGGTCATGATGTAAAATCGGTCTGGTCATTGCAACGCCAAGGGCGCACCGTGGGACCAATCAACCACCACTGCGCATGAATAGATGGAAAGGTTCGCATGATGATGCCCCTCCCTGGCAATGATACGGGACCAGCCGTGCTGCATTTTCCGCGCCGGACCATTCTGCCTGCGGGAGAAGCATCGGATTACCTGGGCATCCGCCCGCGCCACCTGCGTGCCATGCGCCTGCTGCGTTGCGGGCCGAAAACCATCACCATCAACCGCGAGACGCTATATACCGAGGAAGACCTGCGCAGCTTCCGCCAGGGATTGCTCAATATGGTCGGCGTTACGGAAAACGGGGGGTTTTACCGGGAACTCAAGCCCGGCGAACGGACTGCCGCAACCGAGGGGGACCCGCTGATCGTGCTCCTGTCGCGTCATATCATTCGCCGCAGGGCCACACTGGTGGGCCTGTGGAGCATGATGGCGCTGGGCATTGGCATTGACCTGATCCTGTTCTGAACAGAAGTGCTTACTGAGCACAGCCTATCGGGAACAAAAAAAGGGGGCTCCATCAGGAGCCCCCTTTTTTGACACATGGTGTCAGGCGCGCAGATTACTGCTGGCCGTGATCGCCGTGCTCATGGTCGTGCTCGCCATGCTCACCACCGTGCTCGTGGTCGCCGTGCTCACCACCATGCTCGTCACCACCGTGGTCACGATCACCATGTTCGCCACCCTGGCCGCCCTGACCGTTCTGGTCATGACCGCCGCGATGGCCACGGTGCTCACCATGGTGCTGTTCGTTGTTGTCATCCGCATGGGCAGCGACGGGCAGGGCCAGGCCGAGAGCCGCAGCAAAAAGCAGTGCTTTTTTCATGTAATCTATTCCTTCCTAACGAACTGATTTTTTCAAATCAGATATTGCCTTATAAAATAACGGCCCGATGATATAAAGGGCATACCGCTATTTCATTTGTAACCGAATGCATCACTTATATCTTTGAAGGTCAATACCTGAATTTTGCGTGATGCTGCCATGCATTTCAGGCATCATCATACAGAAAACCTTCGTCGGATACCGTATGCGCGGCATCCTGCGGGCGGGCATAGCCGCGCCTGCTGCGCCAGGCGCGCAGCAGGGCTTCACGCCACTCTTCATGCGGCTCTTTGCGGGGTTTTGGGGTGGAATCGGACTGTCCGTTCATGATCCGGAAACCTTTGAAAAAGCCCGCCAAAGCGCAGGCAGGGATGCTTAACAAATATGGAACATCATAAGTGTGACGATTGTATGAATCCTGTTTCGCGGCACCCTGGCTTTTCCCCCTATGCAGGTGGTCCGGATCGACCTGAGGGTGGTATTGTTAGGAATCTATTCTTCTCGTGCCGCAGGTAATCAGGTTTGTCCTGCCTCAATAAACGTGATGCCGAAAAATTGCCGGAACCGGGCGAAACGGCATGGCCATGCCCCTCTGGTCCTTGTGGATCATTCATGGTCTTGTGTGGCCAAAGGCGCGTGCGCGCGCTCCACCCACAAAGAAAGGAAGACCGACCATGCAGATTGATCTGACCGGCCGCACGGCCATTGTAACAGGATCGACCGGCGGGATCGGCCTGGCCATTGCCAAGGGCCTGACTGCAAGCGGTGCGCATGTCATCATCAACGGGCGCCGCCCGGCGGCAGTAGCGCAGGCGGTCAAGGCTCTTGGTGCATTGGGCAAGGGCAGCGTAGCTGGCTTTACGGGCGACCTGGGCACGGCGGAAGGGTGCGCGGCGCTGGTAGCCGCCCACCCGCATTGTGATATTCTGATCAACAATCTGGGCATTTTCGAGCAGAAAGATTTTTTTGAAACCCCGGATGCCGACTGGGCCCGTTTTTTCGAGGTCAATGTCATGTCTGGCGTGCGGCTTGCACGCGCCTATCTGCCTGGCATGCAGGCACGTGATTGGGGGCGTGTGGTATTCATTTCATCGGAATCGGCGTTCAACGTTCCGGTCGAGATGATTCATTACGGTTTCAGCAAGACCGCGCAGGTCACCATCGCCCGCGGCCTGGCGGAGCGGATGGCAGGCACCAATGTAACCGTGAATTCAGTGCTGCCCGGGCCGACCCTGTCGGAAGGACTGGCGGAAATGCTCAAACCCGAGCAGGAAAAAACCGGCAGGTCGATGGAGGAAATAGCAGCGGAATTCGTGATGCAGCACCGTCCGTCTTCCATCATCCGCCGCGCCGCGAGCGTGGATGAGGTGGCGAACATGGTGGTTTACCTGTCCTCACCGCAGGCTTCGGCCACCACGGGGGCGGCCGTGCGCGTTGATGGCGGCGTGCTGAGCACGATCTGACCTGACGGCCCTGTGCGTGCGTCCCGCGCCGCTCATGGCCGGGGCGTGGCGCAGGCCCTCCATGACCCCGCGGATTGCTGGTAGGAGAAAGGGGTCTGTCCATTTCCATGCCGCAGGGATTTTTCATGTCCACCACCGTTCTTTACTCACCAGACGACGTGCGTGCCGCAGGAGGCAACGTGCTCCTGATTGACGTGCGCGACCCCAAGGATTTCGCGGCAGGCCACATTCCCGGTGCCATTAACATGCCGGACATCTTTACCTATCTGGCCGAAACCTCGCATGAGGGGCTGCACAAGCTGCAGCAGACCTTTGCCACCCTGTTTGCCGATTACGGGCTCGACGGCACCAGAACCGCCATCGTGTATGAAGACGCCCTGCACACCCGCTATGGCGCATCCTGCCGAGGCTACTGGATCCTGCGTTATCTGGGCTACCCCAAGGTGGGCATTCTTGATGGCGGACTGAGCGCGTGGCGCAGGGAAGGCGGCATGCTGACCACTGATGTCACCACCCCTGCAGGCACCGACTTCCCCCTGCGGCCCGATGCCAGCCTCATGGCAACGCTGGCCGAGGTGCGGGCAGCGCTGGGTTCTTCCACCATCAAGCTGCTCGATAACCGCGACCGGGTGGAATGGCTGGCTGAAAGTTCATCGCCCTACGGAGTTGATTTCGCGCCGCGCAAGGGCCGTATTCCCGGTGCCGTGTGGATCGAATGGTATGACTTCATGAAGGTGACCGACAACCACGCCGCCTTCCGCACGCCTGATGAAATCCGTGCACTGGCCGCCACGCGCAACCTGCATCCTGATGATGACATCATCATTTACTGCTTCAAGGGTGCGCGTGCCGCCAATACCTATGTGGCGCTGGCCTCGGCCGGGTTCAGCAGGCTGCGCATCTACATGGGTTCATGGAACGAGTGGTCGCGTAACCCGGCGTTGCCGATTGAAGGCGGGCTGCCAAAAGCCGCCGCACCCTATAACGGCGGCTGAGGGAAGAAATGAGCGGACTTTCACGCCTGTCGTGGCGTGAAAGTCCTCTACGCGCGGGCATGGCCTTACGATCTTTTTGCCGCTTCTCCCTGCCGGGCATGGCTGGCCATGATGTCCCTGGTCATGGCCTCGACCTGCCGCGTCAGGCGGGAAAGCTGCCGGGTGCGGTCATGCACCAGAGCAAGCGTGAGGTGTGGCACCTGCGCTCCGGCAAGCGGCACGAAGGCCAGTTCCCCGCGCATGACCTCGGCCATGACATCGAGCGAACTGAGAAAGCAGATCCCGATCCCCGCCGTTACCAGCGAAAGCATCATCTGCACATTGTTTGCCCGCGCGGCCACCGACGGGCTGACACGCCCGCTTTGCTGCAGCCTGTCAAACACGGTGGCAATGGCAAGCGGTTGTTCAGGCATGATGACGGGATGGTCCATGCACTGCGCCAGCCTGACCGAACCTTCCCGTGCCAGCGGGTGCGCAGGTAGGCATACGAAGCCGAGGGGAAAGGTCATGCGGTGCAGCACCACGATGTCGCGCATCTCATCGGGGTCGAGCACGAGGGCCAGGTCTCCTTCACCCGACAGAAGGGCCTGGCAGATCCGTTTGTTGTCACGGATGTTCACATTCAGCACCACGCCCGGATGGCTGACCTTCATGTCTGCCACGAGTTGCGGCACGAAGGCGCGGGACAGGGCCTCGGGTGCGAGCAGGTCAACCTGCCCGCGGCGGATGCCCTTCAGGTCATCGATCTGGCGGGTCAGGTCATCAAGATCCTTAACCCAGCGCCGGGCGCAGGCATAAAGCAGTTCGCCCGCCGCCGTCAGGCGCATGCCGGTGGGCAGGCTCTCGAACAGGGGGGTCTGCAATTCCTTTTCACCCAGCAGGATATGCCGGTTGATGGCCGAACCCGCGATGTGCAGTTCCTCCGCCGCACGACGGATGGACTTATGGCGCGCAACCGCCAGAAAATAGACCAGAAAGCGCGAAAAGGGGTGCATGCGTTCTCATTTCGAGAATGAGGAAGGATAAATTATGATATATCTGAGAGCATGCCACGTGTGAAATGATCTTCCTGAAAAGCCGCCAGAGCCTTTCCGGCCCGTTCAGGAGACCCCCATCATGACCCTCGCCACAGTCATCCCCTCCTTGCCCCGCAACATGACATTCGATGCCGATGACTGGCTGATCCTGGCCCGTTGCTGGCACCCGGTCGCCCTGGTGCGCGATCTGGGCGAGCAGCCGATGGGCGTGACCCTGCTTGATGCCCCGCTGGTGCTCTACCGCGCCGGGGGCGCGATTGTGGTGGCTGATGATCTGTGCCCGCATCGCGGCGTGCCGCTGAGCATGGGCAAGGGTGACGGGCAAACTGTGGCCTGCGCCTATCATGGCTTCCGCTTTGGGCAGCAGGGGCGATGTGTAAAAGTGCCCGCCCACCCCGACAGCGCCATTCCCGGCAAGCTGAAGCTGCGCACCTACCCCGCCGTGGAGCGTTACGGCCTGATCTGGACCTGCCTGCGCCCTGATGAGGCGCCGCCTGTCATTCCGCCCATGCCGCACTGGGATGACCCGGCCTATCAGCAGATCAACTGCCCTTTTATCGACATTGCCGGTTTTGCCGGGCGGCAGGTGGAAGGCTTCATTGACGTGGCCCATTTTGCCTTCGTGCACACCGACACCTTCGCCGACCCCGAAAACCCCGTGGTGCCGCCCTACAAAACGCACGTCACGCCCGATGGGTTCGAGGCCGAATATCGTAGCAGCGTGGGCAATTACCCCATTGGCAAGACGGATCGGGGGCGGCCAGGCTTTGAATGGCTGCGCCATTTCCGGGTGCATGTGCCTTTTACCGCCACGCTGGAAATTCATTTTCCCGATAACGGGCGGCTGGTCATCATGAATACGGCCTCACCCGTATCAGCGCGGCAGACACGCATGTTCGCGCCGATGTGCCGCAACTTCGACAAGGAACTGCCGCTGCAGGATGTCTATGACTTCAACCTGCGTGTCTTCGAGGAAGACCGCGCCCTTGTCGAGGCCCAGAAGCCCGAGAACCTGCCGCTCGACCCGACGCTTGAGGCCCATGTCATGGCCGACCGCAGTTCGATCGCCTATCGCCGTGCCCTGCGCACGATGGGCCTGAGCCAGTTTTTCACGGCATAACGTCATGTCAGCTCTTTTTCCTGTTATCGTGCATGATGTCATGCTCGAGGGGGCGGACTGTGTCCGCCTGCGGCTTGTGGCAACGCCGGGGCAGGGGGCACTGCCCCGCTTCGCGCCCGGCGCGCATGTGGATGTCCTGACCCCGGCGGGGCTGGTACGCCAGTATTCGCTGTGCGGCGATGCGGATGATCCCGGTTTTTATGAACTATGCATCAGGCGCGAAGCGGCCTCACGCGGGGGATCGGCCTCCCTGTGCAGCACCGTGGAGAAGGGGATGGAACTGCACATTTCACCGCCCCGCAATGCCTTCGCGCTGCCGGGTGCGCAACGCTATATACTGATTGCGGGCGGGATCGGGATTACGCCGCTCCTGCCCATGATGGCGCGGCTGCAGCGTCAGGGTGTTGATTGGGCGCTATACTATTACACACGTACGCCCGATCAGGCACCGTTCAGGGACCGGTTGCTTACCGCCCCCTATGCGAGCCGCGTGCATATGGCCACGAGCCTCAGGCAGGGCTATCCCGCCGCACTGGCCTGCCCTGAAGCGGACATGGCCATCATGCTGTGTGGACCGGATGGCTTCATGCAGGCCGTCTCGTCCCATGCCATTGCCGCAGGCTGGGAGGCTGCGCAGATCCATACGGAATATTTCCGTCCTACGGAAGTGGCACCTGACGATGGGGAGCAGGCATTTGAAGTCGTGCTGGCCCGCTCCGGGCGGCGCGTAACCGTGCCACCCGACCAGAGCATTGCCAGCGCCCTGATGGCGGCAGGCATTGCGGTCAGCCTCTCGTGTGAACAGGGCATGTGCGGGGCCTGTGTCGTGCCGCTGCTGGCCGGGGAAGGTGCGCATCGTGACATGGTACTGAGCGAGGCGGAGCAGGCCTGCAGCATTGCCCTGTGCTGCTCACGCGCCCGCACGCCCTCCATCACTGTGGACCTGTAACAGTCATGCTCCCGGTGCGCGTGATTTGTTTAATGATATGAATAATAAATAATTTTCTGGTAAATATTTTTCAGGGTCTGTTGAGAATTGAATTTTCTCAAGGGCCCTGATGTGATTCAGGACAGGAAACAAACGGCCCATAGGAAAATCAGAAAGGCTGGCCTGAATTTGAGAATTTTGTAATTACTCACAACATGGGCTGTGGGGGCATTACCTCAACAACATTGACATCATACATGCTCTCATGACAAAGCCGTTTTATAAAGTCAGGGGAATGACATATGCCGAGCGATAAAGCTGCCGCACAGACCCGGCAACGCATTATTGAAAGCTTTGTCGCCCTTATTGAAGAGCGCGATGATGTCACGGTTCCCACTGCCCATATTGCAGAACGCGCCAACCTTTCCGTAAGGACTATCTATAAGTATTTTTCCTGCCGTGATGCCCTGTTGCGGGCTACGGGTGAATGGCTGAATACGCAGGTATTCGGCTTTGCGTTGGGCACGGACCCGGATGATCTGGTGCAGGGCTTTCGTATCGCGGCGGCGCGGTTTGACGAGCACCCGAATCTTTCTCGCATTCTTGCCCTGACACGGGTCGGGCGTTCAATGCGGATCAAGTTTCGCAATGAACTTCTCGTCCGTCGGCGCAGAACGCTATGGCGCGATACGCCAGACGTGCCCGCCGCCGATCGACGCCGGGCAGAAGCCGTGATTGCCTGCCTGGACAATGTCCTGTCGTGGCTGACGCTCCGCGAAGAGTTCGATATGAACGGCAGCGAGGCAGGCGCCGCCATAAGCTGGGCCATAGAAGTGATTCTGCGTGAAACTCGTGCCATGACCCCTTCAGATCCGTCTTCCCAGCCCTGATTCCCATCCCGCTCCAATCCGCAACTGATCGGGGCAGGGCATCGATCAATCCTTCGGGCTACTTTCTTCTTCGTCCGGTTTGGCATCGAGCGCGCGGGCCAGATCGCCCCTGATGAAGGCATCGAGAATATCACCGAGAAAAGCAGCCATGCTTTCACGCGGGTTATCACCATCAAAAAGAGGCCCTGTGGGCGCTTTTATGACGAACAGGTTCGATAAACCGCAGAGCATGGCGTACATGCCGTAACCGGCCTGCACTTTCCGGCTCAGGGTTTCCATATCATTGGGACCGAAGTCATCGGTTAACGTAAAAACCCGCTTGCCATATATCAATTCCATCAGATCTTCGAACGCGGCACCGACGACGATGCGATAGCGCGGATAGGCATAGGCATCCGGTATGTAACCGAACATGAGCCGGTAGAGCTGGGGATGGGTGCAGCCAAAATCCACGCAGTAAAACACAATACGCTTGAGCGCATCGGTGCGATTGGCGCAAGTGCGGTTAATATGGGCGATCTGCCTGCGGAAAATCTGAAAATATTCCACGGCAATTTCTAGCAGGAGATCATGCAGGCTCCCATAATGATTATAGAAATTGGCCGGCGCGACTTTGACTTCCTTGGCGAGACGACGCACCGAAAGGGCTTCGAGCCGTTCAGATTCAAGTATTCTGACAGTCGCAATGCGCAGGTCTTCGGGAACATTTCCTTTATGATAGCGTCTTGAAATGGGAAGGCATCCTTCTGGAAAGGCGGCATAAGCGTATGAGCGTTGGATTATAATCAGAAATTATGTTGCGATTGAGTATGTCAAAAAAAGTGATAGATTTTATGCGGCGTATGAAATAATTCCTATTTATCCAGCTGATTGTCATAAAATCCCTACATACAAAAGCATTTTGTCTTGAAATTCCTAACAACGTCTTATCGGGCCAGCAGGGGTCAAGCGTTACGCGCCTACACACGCAACCCGTCATTTTAACTGACTTCAGGGTACGTAGCATTGATATAAGAACGGATTTTTCCCTTGACAGAGATTTCGACCGTTGCGCGACGGCGGTTGGTCCTGCCTGTTACCAGAGGGAAAAACCATGCTCTCTTTTGAACTCCCCCTCCAGTGACAAGGTAGATGCAGCATGTGGGATTTATTTCCTAAACCCCAGCATCCTCCATTATGAACACTGTTAAGATAAGGGCCGTTAAAACAGACGCTGCCATAAACAGTTACGCATCATATTGTAGTGTTTCGTTTAAAAAATAGGTGCATATCTTCCTGTTATATATATTCAAAAATATATTAGAAAAAATTTTCTCTTCTCTGGAAAACGGAAATAATTCTCCGCTATGCAAAGGATTGCCTTTTTCCTTGACAGGAAATTAATCAGAAATTAATACCACTGTGAACTGAGGCAAAAGCCTCGTGTCCACATAGCCGATTACGCTCTCACCATATTGTATCATAGTGACCATTCAACCCAGGTGCAGGATCTGACTTCAGGCATAAAGTGAACGTTGTTCATATTAGCTTACCGCTTTCCCTATAGGGTGACGCAACGCCCTGGGAAGGATCGATTAAATATTAACGATAGCAAGGCAGCGATATAGCTGAACATGGTCGGGGCAAAACGCATAACGGACAAAATCGCGGTCTTGATGAAAAAGACACCGCTCAGCCGGATGCCCCCGTGGGTGCCGGTTGTTGTTGGTGCCTCCATCATGGGGTTCGCGGGGTCCATAACACTCAGCCTGTATTCCCAGGGACTGCTGTGCTTCGGCACGGTCACGCTCCT
>NZ_BCTP01000017.1 GCF_001571345.1 Komagataeibacter xylinus NBRC 15237
GAGAGGGACAAGGCGCCCCTCGCCATAGAGGCAGTAGGCAGGATCGACGCCATATTCCAAGCCGAGCGCACCATCAACGGTACGCCCCCAGAACATCGGCTGGCAGTCCGTCAAACAGACATAGCCCCTCTGGTCGACGATCTGTTCGACTGGATGCGGGAGTGTTGCCGGCGCATGTCGACCAAAAATCCCGTTACCCACGCCATGAACTATTTTCTACGGCGTGCCGATACATTCACACGATTCCTCACAGATGGCCGTATCTGTCTGACGAACAATGCAGCAGAACGCGCCCTGCGCGGCATCGCCCTGGGCAGGAAAGCCTGGTTGTTCGCCGGGTCCGATCGTGGCGGAGAGCGCGTCGCCGCCATGTATTCCCTGATCGTCACCGCGCGCCTGAACGATGTCGATCCCCAGGCATGGCTCGCTGATGTCCTGGCACGGATCAATGACATTCCCAATCCACGCCTCCATGAACTCCTGCCCTGGCACTGGAAAGCCCACCAGCAGGTCCACAATACCATCGCCGCCTGAATACGCCCGCGTCTCTCGCCGGATGATTACGCCTTCGACCTCGCCGCGCTGCATATGGCTATTGAAGAAAAGGCCGACCTGCCAGCCTTCCTTATTCACGATAGCCCGCGCGAAGCCGACCTGGATGGGCAGCTCTATGCTGGTCTGTTCAAGCTCGTGCATCAGTGGGAGGAGGCAGGAACGCCGTGTTTCCAATACATCGTAACGACGACCACCGCCCCGCCACCTGAGTTGCAGGACGAACGCTACGTCCGGCTTCAGATGAGTTCGACACCGGCGGACATGCGGTTGTTTGCTATGGATATTTGAGTTTCGACATGGATATTGAGGCACCCCAATCCTTCATCGTCCGAGAAGAATGTCAGAAAGCCGCCTCGCAAAACGGCTTTCGCCGCGTTCTGGGCGAGGAAGCCGGATGGCGTGCCTTTGCATCCACGACAGCGCACGGCACCATCTATCTGGCGGCGGAAGGCAGCAAGGGGCCGTGGTTTCTCGCCACCGACCATGCCGGCGTCGTAGCGGAACTGGATTGGCCATCCGCAAGTATGCCCGGCCCCGGCACGCGACGCTACTCCTTCGATGCACTAGGTGAACTCTACGCGGCGCTCAATCGCGTCTATGCCTTGGCGATCAGCCTTCCCGAAGCACCTCTGCGCGAGTTCGAGCGGCGCGTGGCGGACCTGCCTCGAGCCACCGAGGTTGAGCGTCTGGTGGTGCAACGGATCGGGCAGGAGATCTTTCGCGACCGCCTGATGGACTACTGGCAGGGTCGTTGCCCTCTGACTGAGATTTCCGATCCGGCCCTGCTACGCGCATCGCACATCATCCCTTGGGCCGACTGCGAAAGCGACGCCGAACGGCTCGACGTGCATAATGGCTTGCTGCTGTCAGCGTTGTGGGATGCCGCCTTCGATCGTGCGCTCGTCACTTTCAGCGACGCGGGAGAACCGGAGTTTTCGTCGGCACTCAGCGACCAGGCGCGCGCAGAATTGCGCTGGAGTGCCCCAATTTCGCTAACGGACGAGCACCGGCGCCGACTCAGGAGCCATCGTGAGAGAGCGCGATCTCAATGGTAGAGTGCGGGCTTACGACGGGGATTTCAGAGGCGGGGACCGGCGAGGGGGGAGGCTGCACTTCCTCGAAGTTCAGCCTCTTTTGGCCTACATTTTCCCGACGCTTGTTTTTGATGCGAACGCGCTTATAGTAAGATACTTGCTCTAGAGAATCCACGAATTTAGCGCCCTTACCCTGGTGGTATCGCTGTTGGTATGGGTTTGGAGCGTGAGCGGAAAGCCCAATAACTACAATACGAACTCAAACCTATTGACCATCGAGTGGGGAATAATTTTCACAGGGTTCTGAAATAACCTGCCCTTCCCCCAACCGGCATGCCGGTTGGGGGAAGGGCAGGTGAATAAGGTCGGACGCAGATGGGCTTTTGACGGTATTTCCTGGCTGGAAATATTGTATTGCCTATGCAAGCGCAGCAATTTTTATTTCATGCCATAAATGAAAACCGGGAGGCAGGAGCTGCGACGGGATGGATGCCCTCCGCACTGTATTTTACTGATCAACTGATCCTGGCTGTTCGATAATGATCCGCATGCCCCATGTTTTTCCGCCGTCAGTTGTCGTGAGCGCGACCTGATAGGTGCCGTTATTGGGAATGATGATGTGGTCGAGAGGCGTATCTGTTGAGGGCCAGGTGATATTCTTGTCATCATAATGCTTTAACGACACCGTCATCGATGCAACCGGCGCCGCCGTGATTCCGCTGATGATGGCTGCTTTCTGGATGTCTTTGGGCAGCAGGGTTTCGATTGCCCTGATGTCGATATCACCACCACGGTTGGAGGGCAGGCTCAGGATGGCGGAAATACAGGTTTCGTATTCCTTGTAGCTCTCGCTTGTGCATGGTGTCTGAACGGTTGTGCTTGCCTGTGTCCCATCGGGAAGCTTCACGTCCGTTGCATGCGCATGGCCCGTCAGCAGAAGTGCCGGAACAAGGGCAAAAAAGCTTTTACGCATAATATCAAGACACCTTAAGGAGATTTGGACAACGCTCACAATCCTGATCATTACTCCAGATTGTCCCTTCTGCACAGGATATGATGGGGCGGCATCGGCAGGTTGATACACTATTTCATGATCTTGCAAAAAATGGCTTTCATGCGCGGGGCAGGTGGTCGGACCATGGCCATGGGTGGATGAAGCAGTATATTTTACATGATTTTAATTATATCATACAGCCTGCGCCCCGGCGCATTGCGCCAGATATTGGCCTATATCGTTGAAAAATATTCATGAAATGAAGGCAGGCAGGATTCTTTCCATTACCGGATAAAAATCAATAGAGTTACAATTCAAGAAAACCGCATGTTATCATGATACAATGCAACGCCGCAGTGTATGAAGTCAGGGACCCACGTATCATTAAAAAATAATTAAAGTCTATGTAATATGTCGTATTAAGGGATGCAGAGTTCTGTTGTCATGAAAAAAATTATGGTGGTGCCGCTTATTTTATTGCTGAGTGGATGTTATGGCGTTGGCTCCCAGAGACTGGATCGTGATCAACTTGACTATTCACAGGCGCTGATTGGTTCTTCCAAGCAGCAGACACTCCTTAATGTCGTCCGCTTGCGGTATGCTGATACGCCCGGCTTCCTTGATACGACCCAACTGATTTCCGGCTACCAGTTGCAGCGCAATATTTCCATCGGGGTCGGCTCGGACTCCAACCCGATCAGGCCCGCAGGGACAATCGGGGCGCAGATACAGGAAAGCCCGACTTTTACATTCCAGCCCGTTACGGGCGATGCCTATGCGCAGAGTTTCCTGCGCCCGCTACCCCCCGGCAGCCTGCTGCCTCTGGCCATGGGCGGCCTGCCCATCGATATCCTGTTCCGCCTGTCGGTCCAGTCGGTCAATCTTATCAATAACGCGGGCGCCATCGGGGGGGATCTTGGGCGCGGCTCGCCCGAATTCTTTGAACTGCTCTATGACCTGCGTCGGTTGCAGATCGCGGGCCTGCTCGGCATACAGCTTGAACATAGTGAGGAAATACCTGGAAAGACCCCGGCATTTGACCGGGTATTCCTGACGGTATCCTCAACGACCGACCCGATCCTGTCTGAAGTCGTGAAGGCGACGCGGCGGTTTTTTGCAATGGGCCCCAATGACGAGCGCGTGGAAGTCATCTACGGGGCAGGCAAGCCGCAACGCGGCCAGGTCCGGCTGCTCACGCGCACGATGCTGGGCGTTATGGGGCAGATTGCCTACCAGATCGATGTTCCGCAGGAAGATATTGATTCAGGGCGTACCCTGCCCAAAGTCATTCTGGTCGGGCGCAATACAAAGCCGACCGTTTTTGTTCATGTCAGTAATGAACGACCAAAGTCGTCTTTTGTATCAACGAAATACAATAACAAATTCTATTATATATCGGATACTGATTTCCCCAGCAAGCTCGGGTTCACCATGCTGCAGATCCTGATGGAACTTTCCAAAACGACCAAAAACCCGGGCGCAGTGCTGACCATACCCGTAAATGGATGAAGCTGGTGTCCGCGCATGGTAAATGAAGCCCACGACACGCTGCGCTTTTTATGGGGCAAGGCACGCCCGGCGGATCAGAGCGGCAATACGGGCGCGCCCATCCATCCCCTTGTCGCGCATATGCTCGATGTGGTGGCGGTGGCGGTTCTGTGGCCCGGCAGAGGGTGACTGGCGCTGGACCGTCGGCAACCTGGCCTGCTCGTGGCGCTGCATGATATTGGCGAGGTCACGCCCGCTTTCCAGGCAAAGGTTCCGGCCCACTGGTCCTGGCAGGCGCTCGGGCCGTTGCCCGATGCGGTGGTGGACACACGCCATGACGTGGATGGCCTGACCCTGCTCGACCCGCGTTTTGCCGCGGTCGTGGCACCGGATGACGCGCTTGATACCGTAGCGGTGCCGCAGGCGCGCATGGACGCGGCCGCGGCATGGGGTGTTGCACCCAAGACAGACTGTCTGATCTGGAAACGATGCGCCGGAGGGGCCTCCCGGCAACCCCTCATAGCGGTCCCGCCACAAGGGCGGTCCTACGGCTGGGAAAATGGCACCGTGTCACGGCACATCGCTTCGCTGATATAGGCTACATCCGCGCGTATTTCCATCATGTCATCCATGTTCAGCATGGATTTTGATTTCGCGAGCGCATGTGCGTTCCTCGCACATGCGCAGATGAACCATCGGTCGCAGCGCGGTTTTCAAGCCATGTGCGTACGACCGGCATCCATGCTGGCAACCATTGTTCCGCCAGCCGACATGAAGGCATTCTTCGATGCCGTTCTGAAAACAGCCTGTAATCCGCCGCATTGTGGCGCATATGCCCTGCAATGCGCGCTGTCTGGTGGCATGTTGTTTTCTTGCGGCGCTGAACCATCAGTGCAAGACTGCGCTCTTCCAAACTCCGGCATGGCAGAACCTCAGAGATACCTTCTGCCTGGGGAATCCGGTTTCAGCCCCCATCGGGCGGACATCCATCATGCTCGCCGCTCAGGGGTGAAGGACTGTGTGTCTGTGCTGTAGAACAAGAGTCTGAACAGGGTGGAACAACATGAAAACCATTGGTTATGCCGCGCGTGATGCAAAGACCCCGCTGGCACCCTATGCCTTCGAGCGCCGGGCGTTGCGTGATAATGATGTGGCCCTCGAAATCCTGTACTGTGGCGTCTGCCATTCCGACCTGCACCAGAGCCGTGATGACTGGAAGGAATGGGGGCCGACCCTTTACCCCTGCGTGCCGGGGCATGAAATCATTGGTCAGGTCGTGGCCGTCGGCCCGAAGGTGACACGCCACAAGGTGGGTGATGCGGTTGCCGTGGGCACCATTGTCGATAGCTGCCAGCAATGCGACCAGTGCCGCCGGGGCGAGCAGCAGATGTGCCGCGAAGTCCCGACCCTGACCTATAACGGCCGCGACCGGCTCACCTGCGAAACCACGCATGGCGGCTACTCCAAGCACATCGTGGTGCGTGACGAATTCGTGCTGCGCCTGCCTGAAGGGCTTGATCCCTCCCGCGCGGGGCCGCTGCTGTGCGCGGGCATTACCGTCTATTCCCCGCTGCGCACGTGGAATGTGGGGCCGGGCAGCCGCGTGGGCGTGGTGGGCATTGGCGGGCTGGGGCATCTGGCCGTGCGGCTTGCGGCAGGGCTTGGCGCCACGGTTACGGTCATTACGCGCAGCGCCGCCAAGGCGGCGGAAGCGAAGGCGCTGGGCGCGGATCATGTCATCGTGTCCACCTCCGATGAGGCCATGAAGGCCGGGGCCTCCTCGCTTGATGTCATTATCGACACCGTGCCCGTCTCGCATGATGTCTCGCCCTATGTTGCCCTGCTTGATGTGGAAGGGGTGCTGGTGATCGTGGGCAATCTTGGCCCGGTGCCCGCGTTCAGTTCGCTGCCGCTGGTCATGGGGCGGCGGCGCATTACAGGCTCGCCCGTGGGCGGCCTGCCCCAGACACAGGAACTGCTTGATTTCTGCGCGCGCAAGAACATCCTGCCTGATTGCGAGATCGTGCCCATGCAGCAGATCAACGAAGCTTTCACGCGCATGGACCAGGGCGATGTGCATTATCGCTTTGTTATCGACATGGCCTCGCTCACCGCAGCCTGACAGTACGACACGCCAGCAGGGGTGCCGCCATTTTTTTTATGGTGGCACCGTGCCGCGCACGCGGGCATGGCTTGCAGGGCAGGCCGCCATGGTTTAATTCCATCCAGACGGAATGAAACTACGGAGACCCCGCGCATGGCGCGCCCGAGAACCATTGACCGCGACAGGGTGCTTGATTGTGTCGAACACCTCGTGCAGCGCGAAGGGGTTGCCGCCCTCACGCTCGATGCCGTGGCGCGCGAGGCCGGCATAACCAAGGGTGGGCTGCAATACTGCTTTGGCAGCAAGGATGACCTGATTACCGCCCTGATCGACCGCTGGATTGCGGTTTTTGATGCCCAGGTCAGCCAGAACATGCCAGGCAACCCCGATGCCACCGATCGCGCGCGTGCCTATCTGCTCGTCGCCAGCCAGATTGATGAGGCCACGCAGGCGAGGATGGCGGGCATGCTCGTTACCCTCATGCAGTCCCCCAAACACCTGCACCGGCTGCGGGCGTGGTATGCACGCTGGTTCAAAGTGTGTAATCCGGCCTCTGCCGTGGCGCGCCGGGCCCGCACGGCGCTTTTTGCCGCCGAGGGGGCATTTTTTCTGCGCAGCACAGGGTTTATTGAAATGGATCAGGCGGAGTGGGAAACTGTCTTCGCTGATTTTGAGCAACTGGTCACGTCCCCGCAGGCCAGCACGGATTGACAAGGCCCCTGACTATTATCTCGCCCACAGGTATGGATGAAATGAACAGCGAAAGTCGCCCTTCACGCAAGCAGGCCGGAACTTCCGGCCCCAACAAGACCGAATCCCGCTCCGATTCCGCTCCGGCGGCGGCTTTCAGGGGCATTGACAACAGCCTGACGCACACGATCTCCGCCGCCTGCAAATGGCTGATGGAACAGCAGAAGCCCGATGGCCACTGGGTTGGCTCGGTCGCCTCGAACGCCTCGATGGAGGCCGAGTGGTGCCTGGCCCTGTGGTTCCTTGGCCTTGAGGACCATCCCCTGCGCCCCCGCCTGGGCAAGGCCCTGCTGGAAATGCAGCGCGAGGATGGCTCATGGGGCATCTATTACGGCGCGGGCAATGGCGACATCAACGCCACCGTCGAAGCCTACGCCGCCCTGCGCTCGCTGGGCTATGCCGCCGATGACCCCGCCCTGGGCCGGGCAGCCACATGGATTGCGAGCAAGGGCGGCCTGCGCAACGTGCGCGTGTTCACCCGCTACTGGCTGGCCCTGATCGGGGAATGGCCGTGGGAAAAAACGCCCAACCTGCCGCCGGAGATCATCTGGTTTCCCAACAAATTCGTTTTTTCCATCTACAATTTCGCGCAGTGGGCGCGCGCAACGCTGGTGCCGCTGGCCATCCTGTCCGCGCGGCGCTCGTCGCGCCCCCTGCGCCCGCAGGACCGGCTTGACGCGCTCTTTCCCGCAGGCCGCGAGAATTTCGATTACGAACTGCCCCCGCGTGACGGGCAGGACCTGTGGGCCACCTTCTTCCGCAAGACCGATCGCGCGCTGCACTGGCTGCAGACCAAATTCCTCAAGCGCAACACCATGCGCGAGGCCGCGATCCGGCACATGCTGGAATGGATCATCCGCCATCAGGATGCCGATGGCGGCTGGGGCGGCATCCAGCCGCCATGGGTCTATGGCCTGATGGCGCTGCATGGCGAGGACTACCAGTTCCATCACCCCGTCATGGCCAAGGGGCTGGCAGCGCTTGATGATCCCGGCTGGCGCTATGACCGGGGCGATGCAAGCTGGGTGCAGGCCACCAACAGCCCGGTATGGGACACCATGCTGGCGCTGATGGCCCTGCATGATGCCGATGCCGAGACCGATTTCACCCCCGAGATGGACAAGGCCCTTGGCTGGCTGCTTGATCGTCAGGTGCGCGTGAAGGGCGACTGGTCCGTCAAGTTGCCGGATCTCGAACCCGGCGGCTGGGCGTTTGAATACGCCAATGACCGCTACCCCGATACCGATGACACCGCCGTGGCCCTGATCGCACTCGCCGCCTGCCGCGACCGCGAGGAATGGAAGGGCAGGGGCGTGGAGGCCGCCATTACCCGCGGCGTGAACTGGCTCGTGGGCATGCAGAGCACCTGCGGCGGCTGGGGCGCGTTTGACAAGGACAACAACCGCGCCCTGCTGTCCAAGATCCCGTTCTGTGATTTTGGCGAGGCGCTTGATCCCCCCTCCGTCGATGTCACGGCGCATGTGCTCGAGGCCTTCGGCGTGCTGGGCCTGCCGCGCGACATGCCCGCACTCCAGCGCGGGCTGGCCTATATCCGCGCCGAGCAGGAAGCCGATGGCCCATGGTTTGGCCGCTGGGGCGTCAATTACCTCTATGGCACGGGGGCGGTGCTGCCCGCGCTTGCCGCCATTGGCGAGGACATGACCCAGCCTTACATTGGCAAGGCGTGTGACTGGCTCGTGGCCCACCAGCAGGAAAATGGCGGCTGGGGCGAAAGCTGCGCATCCTATATGGAGATCGCCTCCATCGGGTGCGGGCCGACCACGCCATCACAGACCGCCTGGGCGCTGATGGGGCTGATCGCGGCCAACCGCAAGCAGGACCATGAGGCCATCGTGCGCGGCTGCCGCTACCTGATCGACCTGCAGCAGGCTGATGGCCACTGGGATGAGAAGGAGTTTACCGGCACCGGCTTCCCCGGTTACGGAGTGGGGCAGACCATCAAGCTCGATGACCCGGCCCTGACAAGCCGCCTGCAGCAGGGCGCGGAACTCTCGCGTGCGTTCATGCTGCGCTATGACCTGTACCGGCAGCTCTTCCCCATCATGGCGCTGAGCCGGGCCGCGCGCCTGCTTAAAAGCAGCACCTGAAATGAAGGCAGGCGCAGTATTAATGCGCCTGCCTACCTGATTTTAAAAAACTGAAAGAAGTTTTTGGTGAAGCTTTTTTCAAAAAGCTTCAGAACAGTGCTGTTTTATTTCGGCGTCTTTTCCGGCGAAGGTGTAGCCGGGCTGGCTTCAATCTCGGGCGGCTGGGCTTTCAGCGCGTCAGCGGTGGGCACGCCATGCAGGCGGATGGCGGCGATCTTGCGCAGGATCGGCGCCTTGGCGCGCGACAGGGCTGCTGTCAGCAGCCTGTCCATGCCCGTCCTGCGCAGGACAAGCTGGGCATGTGGCGGCAGGTGCGCAATGACCAGATCGGCAAATCGGGCGATGATCAGTTCATCGGCCAGAATATCGAATGCGGCGGAAGAGGCGACATGCCGGATGGTCCGTTCGATCAGCGGGCCATATTTTTCCAGCAGTTCGGACTCCCTGATGGACAGGGTCTTGTTGCGCAGCCACTGGATCTTCTCCTGCGAGGCGTCGCTTCTGTAATAGTCTTTCACCCCTTCCTTGACCCGGCCTGTTCTCGCGGCCACCGAGGCGATCCCTGATCTGAACCATCCCTTTTTGCCACTCTTTTCAGGGGGAAGGGAGGCATCATCGCCTTCCGGACTGCCCTGGGCGGCATGGGTGTGTTCGGGGTCTGCTGTCATCATGGTCTCCGGTCGGGCGTGGCTAATCGTGGCATGGATCTTGATAAGGAATGGCCAATGCCTGTCGGGTGGTCAGGCATAGAGCCTGTTTTATTGACATCCATGGGCAGCTTTATCATAAGCACGGCCTCAATTCCTGCCTGTGAAAGAACCCTCCATGCGTTTTTCAGTTAAATCCCTGCGTTCCGGCCTGGTGCTGCTTCCCGTGCTGGCGCTGACCGCCTGCGGCGGCCCTTCGACAGGCGACATACAGACGGCTCTGGACAAGAGCGTGAAGCAGGAACTCGACCAGGCAAACCACCTCAGCATGGAACTGATCGGTCGCCCCAACCCGCTCGTGTCACAGACCCCGCAGGACAAGGTTGTTGATAGCGACTGCCACACGAAGGAAGGTGATGACTCCATCTATACCTGCAGGATCACGCTGAAAAACGCGCAGGGTGACGTGCGCGAGGCGACCCTGCCGGTCAAGAAGGTCGAGGGTGAATGGGTTATTCTCAAAAACTGAAAAGGTTGCTGAAAAATAACTGACGTTTTGGGCGCCGCCTTTTTTCAGGCGGGCGGCGTTCCCTTGAGCGTTTTAAAAATCAGTTCGCACCCGGTGTCACGCAGGCAAAGCTGCGGGCGTCATCCATGTCGCCCTGCCCATCATAACGCGCAACGGCGGGCCAGGCGCAGAGCGGGCGGGTGCGCACGACTTTCCCCCCGTCAACGCGGGCGGCAACAATCATGTCAGGCGCCTGCCCGTTACTGACCCAGCTATCGATTGCGCCGAGCTTGCTGAAGGTGTCGCACCCGGCCCCACCGTGGCAGTGCTCCATGCCGGGAATGGTGATGAGCCTGACCCCGTCATGGCCTGCAGCACCCGCGCGGCGCTGCACGGCCTGATAGTAGGTGGCGAGCTGCTGGGGGTTATGGCCGTCATTCCAGCCGATATAAAGCAGCAGCCTGCCGCCACGGGCCAGAAAGGGCGCAAGGTTGTCATCCACATGCAAAAGCGGGCCGACCTTGCGGGTGGCCTCCTGCACGTCGGTATCCCATTTCAGGGTGGTCCAGTCCCAGTCCGGGTTCTGGAAGGCTGCGTATCTGAACAGGTCGAGCGCTACGGGGAACGCCTTGCCATCAGCCGAGAAACCATCCTCGCTCCCCTTGGCGGGGCCGGGGAAGATGACCGTATGCGTCTGCGGGTCAACGGGGCCCTGATAGATGTTGCGCGCTGCGCGCACTTCATCCGCAGTCAGGCAATTGCCCGTGTTGCTGCCCGTCTTGCACAGCAACTGTTCGGGCCTGAAGGCGCAGCGGTCGGGTTCATCCACAAAGCCCTGCTTCCTGCCCACCGGCCCCGCGCAGGCATTCATCACGGCCGCATTGAGCAGCCGGAACTTGTCGCGTGATACGCGTAGCGCGGGGTCATGATAGCTCATCCACCCCGCCCAGAGCTGTTCGGCATTGAAATTGACAATCGGGTTGGGCGGCGCGCCCGCTACGATGCCGTCATAATCCTCGGGGTAGCGTTTTGCCTCGATCAGCCCTTCCAGCCCGCCGAGCGAGCAGCCGATCCAGTAGGCATGCGTGGCCTCGTGGCCATAGAATGTCCTGACCAGCGCCTTGGCCGCGACCGTCATCAGGTGGTCGGCGCGGTAGGCGTAGTCGATCATTTTCTCGGGGTGGCCCAGCGCAAAGCGGCCGCCCTGGCCCTCGGGGGTGGCGCTGTCATGCCCGGTATCGGTGCTGGCCACCGCGTAGCCTTCACTTATGCCCGTGGCCATGCCGTCATACATGAGCGAACCGGCCCAGCCGAAATTGCCAACACCCAGCAATCTGCCGTTCCAGCCCTTGAGCGGCAGCCAGATCTCGGTGCGGATGTGGGAATCCGCCGTCGGGTGGAGCGTGAGGGCTATGCGGCAGAAGGCGGGGTTCGCGGCCTCGCTCGGGTGCCCGGCCAGGTTCATGCCCGGCGAGGACATGATGTGGCTGAGCTGGTCCTGCGGGGCGTGCCAGCTTCCGGCCTTTACGGTTTCAACGGTGGTGAAGGTGGCGTCTGGCAGGGCGTGGCGGGCAAGGTCGCTACAGCTTGTGGCCCGTGCGGCGCAGGCACCGCCCATCATGAACGGGGCGGCCAGCAGGGCACCTGCCAGGGCGCGCCGGCAAGAGCGCCATGGACGGGACGCGGGCAGGGGATCGGGGAGGGGCATGCGAAGGTCCTGGCGGCTCATTGCAGGGAAAAAACGGGTGCCATGCGCCAGATCGGGTCATGACGGCTGGCCCCATTGTGGTCCCGAATGCCCGGGGTTGGAAGCCCCCGGGCTACGCAGGCAGGGCCTTCAATCCTGCGTGGGCCGCAGGCTCAGCGCCATGCGCTGACGGCCTCAAGCCCCGTATGCAACAGTTGCGCCGCCCGCTCGGGGTTTGCTGCCTCTACATAGACGCGCAGTTCCGGCGCGTTGCCTGACGGGCGGAGGTGAATGACCTCGCCACCCGCAAACGTCATGCGCAGGCCATCGGTTTCATCCACATGGGCCAGCGCGCCGCAGGCGTCAGTCAGGCCCAGCGCGTCCGCGCCCTGTGCCGGGTCGTGGCGCAGGGCGGCAATGTGGGCTGTGCTCCGTGCGGTGGGCATGTCCTTCAGCCGGTCGCTCAGCGTAAAGCGGCGGGGCAGGGTGGCGACAAGCCCGGCAAGGTCGGTGCCTGCCTCACGCGCGGCCACGAGCGCGCAGATCATGGGCAGCACGGAATCCCGCGTGGGCAATGCTGCCAGCGTGCGGCCCCCGCGCGTAACCGGGCTTGCCAGCAGGAAGCCGCCATTGGCTTCATACCCGACCGAGGGTTCATGCCCATCGCCCGCCGCCTGCGTCATGGCCGCGACCACGTAGGGCGAGCCGATGCGCGTGCGCTGCACCGTATGGGCAAACCCCGCCTGCTCCAGCGCCGTGTTGCTGCTGACCGGGGTTGCCACGGCACGGGCGGCCAGGAAGCGGGCGGCCAGAATGCCCAGCACGTCGCCGCGCAGCCATGCGCCATGCCGGTCGGCCAGCAGCGGGCGGTCGGAATCGCCATCAGTGGTCAGGATGCCGTCCAGCGTGCCATCGGCGGCCCATTCGCGGGCGAGGGCGGCATCCTCGGGGCGGACGGCCTCTGTATCGACGGGAATGAAGCTGTCCATGCGGCCAAGTGGCACGGCGGTGGCGCCAAGGGCCTCGACAATCTGCACCAGCACGTCGCGCCCCACGGCGGAATGCTGGTAGACGCCCAGTTTCAGCCCCGCCAGCGCATCGGGGCCAAAAAAGTCGCGGTACCGGGCCACGAAGCCGGGCACCACGTCGGTCACGGGGGGCAGGTCGGGCGGCGCGGTCAGCGTGCCCTGCGTATCGAACCAGCCATCAGGCAGGCTCACATCGAGTTCGCGCATTGCCGCCTCGTCAGGTTTGAGGAACTCGCCACGCGCGCGGTTGAACTTGATGCCATTGCGGTCCGCCGGAATATGGCTGCCCGTGACCATGAGCGAGGGCATGCCCTGCGCAAAGGCATGCAGGCACAGGGCGGGCGTGGGCACGTAACCGCAAAAGACCGGCACGCCATCCATGTAACGGATCGCGGCGGCGCAGGCGCGCAGGATGCGCGGCGTGCTCGGGCGCAGGTCACCCGCCACGGCCACCGATGCGCCGGGCGCGAACTCGCCAAGGCTGGCCAGGTGCCGCAGGTAGCCCACGGTGTAGGCGAAGCAGACCGAATCCTTCATGGCGCTGACAAGGCCGCGCGCGCCGCTTGTTCCAAACGCGACACCGGAATGCTGCATCCACTGGGCTATCTTCATGGGTTCTTTCTCGCTCCTGACCAATCCTGCGCACAACGCTGGCGCGCGGGCAGGTGTTTATACAAACGATCGTGCCCGATCGCGACACGTGTTGTGCCCGGTCGCTGCCAGCCCCGCCGGGCGGGCCAGCGTGGGGCAGGGGCATGGCGCAAATAAGGCGGCCAGGGCGCAGGGCGGGAGGCGCCATATTGTATTGATGGCTGATCTATACTGCATTTTTTGAGCTTGTTCATAAAAGCATAATAAAAATGTATCGAAAATATAACACATGCGGGCAGGCGGGGCGGCTAGATGAAGAGGCCGTGGTTAAGGAATGATGAAGATGGCCTGCCGGTTCGTTGCCACATCATGATGTGCCCGTATGTCGATCGCACGCGGCTCCTGGTTTCGGGCAGGCGGGTCGGGTTGCCATGCGCTTTTTGAACGCTGGCTCAGGCATGGCGCCCTCCGCTTTGAAATGGTTGTGGAACATTGCATGATGAATGATATCGCTGCCCCGCCAGCTCCCTCGGCCTTCATGACCATGGGCGATATCGCCTGCCAGGGGCCGGTCATCGGGCCGGATGCGCTGGGCGAGCGGCTGTTCGAGCTGTTTCACAATGATCCGGCGCTGATGCTGGTGGCGGTCGTGGATCAGCACGATGCGCCGGTGGGCCTGGTGGAGCGGCAGACCTTCTTCCTCAAGGTATCGGGCCGGTTTGGCCATGCGCTGTTCAACCGCCGCCCCGTGGCGCTGCTGATGGATGACAGCCCGGTCATGATCGATGCCGGCATTCCCTCCGCCGAGTTTACGGCGCGCGCGCTCATGACCCAGCCCTCCGATCTCATGCGTGGCTATATCGTGACAAAGGCCGGGCGCTATCACGGCACCGGCTCGGCGCTGGACCTGATCAACGCCTCGCATTCCCACGCCGTGACCTCCGCCGCCGGGCTGAAGGCCGCGGCCGAAGACCTGAGGCGGGCCAATAAACGCATTTTGCGCGACAAGCTGTTCATCGACACCATTGTCGAGAACATTCCCTCCGCCCTGATCGTGCGCTCCATGCGTGAGGACCACCCCGTGCTGGTCAACCGCGCGGCGGAGGAGATGATGGGCTGCACGCGCGACCTGCTGCTTGAACGCAAGGTCGATGCCGTATTTGATGCCGACGAGATCGGCCACCTGTTGCTCAGCCGCGCGGCAGGCGCCGCGCAGGCGGCGGAGCAGGTTCTGTGCGACCATCACGGTACCGCGCGCGCCATTGCCACCCGCCATGTCACCATTACCGATGAGCGCGGCGGCGCGCGGTGGGAAATGTGCGTGGCCGATGACGTGACCGAACAGCGCAGCGCCCAGCGCCGCGTCGAGCAACTCGCCCATTACGATCCGCTGACCGGGCTGGCCAATCGCGCCCTGTTCTCCGCCCGGCTAGAGGCCAGTTGCGCCTCCAGCCTGAGTGCGACGCTACTGTGCATCGACCTTGATTACTTCAAGACCGTCAATGACGTTTATGGCCATGCGGCGGGCGACACGCTGCTGCGGCTGGTTTCCGCCCGCCTGCTGGCCTGCAGCCGGCCCGAAGACCTCGTGGCAAGGCTGGGCGGTGACGAGTTTGCCATCATCTGGCCCCATGTGCCCGACCCGGACGAGCTGACCGGTCGTGCACGCGAAATTGTCGAGACTGTCAGCAAACCCTACATCATCGACGGGCATCATATCGTCATTGGCGCCAGTATCGGGGCGGCGCTGTACCCGCAGGATGGCGAGAATGCCGAAATGCTGCTCCAGCATGCCGATATCGCGCTGTACCGCGCCAAGTCGCTCGGGCGCAACGGCTTCCAGTTCTTTGATGCCGACCTGCGCGATGAAATCCAGACCCGCGCGCGCCTTGGCAACGAACTGCGCGCGGCCATTGCGGGCAATGCGCTGACGCTGCATTTCCAGCCGCTCTATTCCATGCCGGGCAACCGCATCAGCGCGTGCGAGGCGCTGGTGCGCTGGCACCACCCCGAGCGCGGCATGATCCCGCCCGACCAGTTCGTGGGCCTGGCCGAGGAAAACGGCCTGATCCACGACCTTGGTGAATGGGTGCTGCGCGCCGCCTGCCTTGAGGCGGCGGGCTGGCCCGAGCAGGTGCGCATTGCGGTCAATGTCTCGCCCATCCAGTTGCGTAACCCGCGCTTCCTGAGCATTGTGGAAGGGGCGCTGGCAGGCTCGGGCCTGGCACCGGCACGGCTTGAGGTCGAGATTACCGAAAACATTTTTGTGCAGAACAGCGCCACCAACCGCGACATCCTGCACAGGCTGGGCCAGATCGGGTGCAGCATCGTGCTTGATGATTTCGGCACCGGCTATTCCTCGCTGGGCTACCTGCGCTCGTTTCGCTTCCAGAAAATCAAGATCGACCGCTCCTTCGTGCAGGAACTGCCCGAGCGCGGGGCCGCGGGCATCATCCGCGCCATCATCAGCCTGGCGCAGAGCATGGACATTCCCATCACGGCGGAAGGGGTGGAAACGCAGGACCAGTGGGCGCATCTTAACGAACTGGGCTGCAACCAGGTGCAGGGCTTCCTGCTTGGCCGCCCCCAGCCATCGGAGATGATCCGGCAGAGCCTCCTGACCCATGCCTGAGCGCAGGGGCGGCATGGTCTTGCACCCGTAACGCAAAACACGTAGAACTGCGGCCAGCATCAGGAGTTGGGGCGACGCCCAACGCCAACCTGCCGTTCCGGGCAAGGTGGCGCTCCCGCAAGGGAGGATGTGGCCAGGCCGGCAACCAAGCGGATCATGCCACGCAGCGCGTCACGCCCCACACAATGGAGGACGGACGCGGCAATGCCCATAAGAATACCCGATGATCTCCCCGCCCGTGGCACGCTTGAAGCCGAGGGCGTGATGGTGATGGGCGAGACCGACGCCATACGGCAGGATATCCGCCCGCTGCGCATCGGCCTGCTCAACCTCATGCCCAACAAGATCCGCACCGAGACCCAGATCGCCCGCCTCATCGGGGCAACACCGCTGCAGGTCGAACTCACGCTGGTGCGCATGAGCGGGCATGTGCCGCGCAATGCGTCCGCCAGCCACATGACCTCGTTCTACCGGGCGTGGGAGGAGGTGCGCGGCGCGCGTTTCGATGGCTTCATCATCACCGGCGCCCCCGTCGAGCGCCTGCCTTTTGCCGAGGTGACGTACTGGGATGAACTGCGCCGCGTGTTCGACTGGACCCGGACCAACGTGCACCGATGTTTCAACATCTGCTGGGCTGCCCAGGCCGCGGTGCATCACTTTCATGGCATGCCCAAGCACGCGCTCGCCCGCAAGGCGTTCGGGGTGTATGACCACGGCATCCTTGTCCCGACATCGCCTTACCTGCAAGGCTTTGCCGATGACCTGTCCATTCCCGTCTCGCGCTGGACGGAGGTGCGGCGTGCCGACCTGCCACGCGGCACCGACATGACCGTTCTGGCCGAAAGCCCCGAAACCGGCCTGTGCCTGCTCGATGACCCGCGCCACCATGCGCTGCACATGTTCAACCACCTTGAATATGATTCCACCTCGCTGGCCGATGAATATTTCCGCGACCGCGAGCGGGGGCTCGATATTACGGTGCCGCACAACTACTTCCCGCATGATGACCCGACCCTGCGCCCCATCAACCGCTGGCGCGCGCATGCTCACCTGCTGGCGGGCAACTGGATCAACCAGATCTATCAGACCACGCCGTTCGATATGGCGCGGATCGGGCATGAAAGCCGCAGCCCCGCCCTGGCCTGCGCCTGAAGGCACACGGATACGTGATGGAGGCATGGCTGTTCGCGCAAATGTCAGACAATAAAAAGAAGGGCGTAAAGATGGGGGTATTCTCCCCCGTCGCCAACGGTGCTAGAAATGGGTCAAGGCCATGATCCGCGGCTATTTATTGCGATAAAAAACCGATATAGTTACAGGCATGACATTGCATGGCATGAAGATCGGCTTTCTATTCAACCACGACTGTATCCACCAGGTTTCGCATACGGCTCCCATCATTTGCCAGCTTGTCGCATTGGGGCAGGATGTTACGGTCATTACCTCATCGGTGGAGCAGGAGGCGCACGTACGCCGCATGGTTGCCGCCTGCGCGCGGAATGTGACCTTCGTGCGCATCGACATCAGCCTGCTCGCGCGGGCCGTCAACGTGGTGGCCCGTTCCTTCCTGCCGTTCCGCCGCATTGCCAACCTGCGCGAGAATATCCGCCTGTTCTCCCGCTTTGACGCGCTGGTGGTGCCCGAGACCACATCCGCCCTGCTCAAGAGCCATTTCCGGCTCGATATCAAGCTGATCTACTTCCCCCATGGCGCGGGCGACCGCTCCATCGGGTTTCGCGACGTGACGCGGTTTTTCGACCTGGTGCTGCTGCCCGGTGAGAAAACGCGCGAACGCATGCAGGCCAGCCACCTCATCCGCCCCGATGCGCATTCTGTGGTCGGCTACCCCAAATTCGATATTGTCGACCTGTCCAGGCGCCCCCGGTTTTTTGATAATGACCGCCCGACCGTGCTGTACAACCCGCATTTCGATCCGGTCCTGTCATCATGGTGGGACATGGGGCTGGAGGTGCTGGACTGGTTTGCAAGGCAGGATGACTACAACCTGATCTTTGCGCCCCATGTCATGCTGTTCAGGCGCAACCTGCATACATCGGTCGAGCACCGCAGGCTGCGCCTGCGCCGGATGATACCGCAGAAAATCCGCAACCTGTCACATATCCTGATCGATACCGGCAGCCCCAACTCGGTTGACATGTCCTATGTGCGCGGGGCTGATATTTACCTCGGTGATGTCAGCAGCCAGATCTATGAATGGATCTACCAGCCACGACCGTGCATCTTCCTCAATTCGCACGGTGCGAAGTGGCGCGACAATCCCAATTATGCCCACTGGAACATGGGGCAGGTGATCGACCGGGTGGACGAACTGCCCCATGCGCTTGCGGTGGCGCAGGCGCAGCAGGCCCTTTATGGACCACGCCAGCAGGTGGCTTTTGCCGCAACATTCCACACCGCGCCCGATGAGAGTGCCGCCAGCCGCGCCGCCCGGGACATTGTGTATTTCCTCTCGCATGGTAAAACAGCCGCCGCCTGAAAGCTGAGAGAACCCATGACCATCGGTGTGGGAGGAGAAGGTCATGCGGATCGCCTATGTCATCAACACGTTCGAGGGTGGTGGCGCTGCCCTGCCCATACCCGATATCGTGGAGGTCTGCCGCGCCAACGGGCATAGTGTTGATGTTGCGGCGCTCTCCCCGCGCAATGGCCGCGCCATGCCCGCCCTGCGCAAGGCCGGGCTTGAGCCGGTCGTGCTGGCCGAGGATACGTCATCTCCCGCGCTGATGCTGCACCGGCTTGATGCCTGGGTGCGCAAGGTGCAGCCGACCCATATCTGGACGTCGCTCACCCGTGCGACCCTGCTTGGGCAGCTTGTCGGGCTGCGTCAGGGCATTCCGGTGGTGAGCTGGCAGCACAACGCCTTTCTCAAGCCTGCCAACCTGGCCCTGCTGCGGCTCATGCGAAACCGCAGCCGGTTATGGGTGGGCGATTCAGGCTACGTGACCGAACTGACCTGCCAGCGCCTCGGCCTGCCTGCCGAGCGGGTCATGTCATGGCCCATCTTCCGTATTGATCCTGATCTGGCACCTGCAGCGCCGTGGCGGGCGGGCGAGGTGGTGCAGATCGGTTCGTTGGGGCGGCTTGATCCATCCAAGGGGTATGACGTGCTGTTCCGCGCGCTGCTGGCCCTGCGCGATGTGCCGGGCCTGCCGCCCTACAGGGTGACCATAGGCGGCGAGGGGGCGGAGTATGCGCGGTTGCAGGGCTTCTGCCAGCGCCACGGGCTGGATCAGGTCCGTTTCGCGGGTTATGTCGAGGATACGGCGGCGTTCCTGCGGGGCTGCCATCTCTATGCCCAGCCTTCGCGGCAGGAAGGGTTCTGCATTGCCGCCCATGAGGCCATGAACATGGGCCTGCCGGTGCTGGGCAGCACCGTCGGCGAGATGACGCATTCCATTACCGAAGGGGTCAGCGGCTGGCACGTCCGCCCCCGGCGCCCACATGAACTTGCAGTCAAGCTCGAGCAGGCCCTGCGCCAGCCCGAGCGTCTTGCGCCCATGGGGCAGGCGGCGCGGGCCTATGTGGCGCAGCATTTCAGCCCGGCGGCCTTCATGCAGGCCGGGAGTGCCGTGTTGCAGCGCATGGCGGCGCTTGCATAGCGCCGTTAACTGGCTAAAAGCGAAAAAGTAAAAGTTTTTGGGTGCCGCCTTTTTGTCAGGGTCGGGCGGTCAGAGGATCTCATCCGGCGGGGTCTGCTTGGTCAACTGGTCATAGCGCAGCAGGGTGCCCAGCAGGTCTTCCATGGCCGAGAGCGGCAGCATGGTCGCGCCATCGCTCGGGGCCGTGTCGGGGTCGGGATGGGTCTCGATAAACAGGCCCGCCACGCCAATGGCCAAAGCCGCGCGCGCCAGAATGGGCGCAAACACGCGCTGCCCGCCCGAGGCAGAACCCAGGCCGCCGGGCTGCTGCACCGAATGCGTGGCATCATAGATTACGGGATAGCCCGTACCCGCCATGATGGGCAGGGCACGCATGTCATTGACCAGCGTGTTGTAGCCAAATGACGTGCCACGCTCGCACAGCATGATGCGCGCATTGCCGGTCGAGGCGACCTTGGCGGCCACGTTCGCCATGTCCCACGGGGCAAGGAACTGCCCCTTCTTGATGTTGATGGCAGCCCCGGTCTGGCCTGCTGCCAGCAACAGGTCGGTCTGGCGGCACAGGAAGGCGGGGATCTGGAGCACATCGGCCACTTCCGCCACCGGCGCGCACTGCTCGGGCTGGTGCACATCGGTCAGGACCGGCATGCCAAAACGCGCGCGCACCTGCGCCAGGATATCAAGCCCCTGCGCCATGCCCACGCCCCGCGCCCCGTTGATGGAGGTGCGGTTGGCCTTGTCGAACGAGCTTTTATAGATCAGCCCGATGCCGAGGCGCTTCGCCATGCCCTGCAGGGCATCGGCCACCTCGGTCGCATGCTGGGCGGACTCGATCTGGCATGGCCCCGCGATCAGCACGAACGGATGTTCGTTGCCAACCGCAAGCGCGCCGATATCGACCGTGGCGTGCGTTGTCATCGCTTGGCCGCCGCGTGCGCCACCGCCGCCTTGATGAAGCCGGAGAACAGCGGATGCGGGTCAAATGGCTTGGAGAGCAGTTCGGGGTGGTACTGCACCGCGATGAACCACGGATGGTCGGGGTATTCCACCACTTCAGGCAGGATATTGTCAGGCGACATGCCCGAAAAGCGCAGGCCGGTCTTTTCCAGCTGCTCGCGGTAATGCACGTTCACCTCGTAGCGGTGGCGATGGCGCTCGCGGATGTCGGTGCGGCCATAGGTCTCGGCTGCCCGTGAACCTTCGGCCAGCCTGGCGGGGTAGGCGCCAAGCCGCATGGTGCCGCCCATCTCGCCGCCTTCGCGCCGGCGCAGCAGTTCGTTGCCGCGTGCCCATTCGGTCATCAGGCCCACTACCGGCTGGTCGGTCGGGCCGAATTCGGTCGAGGATGCATCGGGAATGCCCGCGAGGTTGCGCGCGCATTCCACCACCGCCATCTGCATGCCAAAGCAGATGCCCATGAAGGGGATGTTGTTCTCACGCGCATAGCGCACGGCGCGGATCTTGCCTTCCGATCCGCGCTCGCCAAACCCGCCGGGCACCAGAATGGCGTCGCTGCGGGCCAGCATCTTCACCGCGTCGTCCGATTTCTCGAAGCTTTCGGCCTCGACCCAGTTCAGCCGCACGCGGGCGCGGTTGGCAATGCCACCATGCTGCAGTGCCTCGATAAGCGATTTGTAGCTGTCGAGCAGGGCGGTGTATTTGCCCACCACCGTCACCACCACCTCGCGGTCGGGGTGGCGCACGGCGTCAACGATTTTCTCCCACCGCGACAGGTCGGGGGCCGTATCGGTCGGCAGGCCGAAATGGTGCAGCACCTCGGTGTCCATGCCCTCGGCATGATACGAGATGGGGCAGGCATAGATCGTGTCCACATCGCGCGCGGCAATGACGGCCTGCGGGCGCACGTTGCAGAAATTGGCGATCTTGCGGCGCTCGTTTTCCGGTATTTCACGGTCCGAGCGGCAGACGAGCATCTGCGGCTGGATGCCCACGTTCTGCAGTTCCTTGACCGAATGCTGCGTGGGCTTGGTTTTCAGCTCACCCGCAGCCGCGATCCAGGGCAGCAGGGTGAGGTGGATGAACATCGTCTGGTCAGGTGCGAGGTCATTGCGCAACTGCCTGATGGATTCAAGGAAGGGCAGGCTCTCGATATCGCCCACCGTGCCACCGATCTCGACAAGCACAAAGTCGAGGTCCTCGGTATCCGCCACGATCGTTTCCTTGATCGAGTCGGTAATGTGGGGAATGACCTGCACGGTGGCGCCAAGGTAGTCGCCACGTCGTTCGCGCGCGATCACGCCGGAGTAGATCTGCCCCGTGGTCGCATTATCCGCCTTGGTGGCGGGCACGCCGGTAAAGCGTTCATAATGCCCGAGGTCGAGATCCGTCTCGGCACCGTCGTCGGTCACGAAGACCTCGCCGTGCTGGTAGGGGCTCATGGTCCCCGGATCGACATTGAGGTAGGGGTCAAGCTTGCGCAAACGGACCCGATAGCCACGGGTCTGGAGCAGGGCAGCAAGGGCAGCCGAAGCGATGCCTTTGCCGAGGGAGGACACCACGCCGCCGGTGATGAATACAAACCGCGTCATGGATGGCCTTCCTACACTGCTTGCAGCCCACGCGCAAAGCCTACCTGCGGGCTGATTGAAAAAATAAAAAGACCCCCACCCCACACATGCGGGGCGGGGGCCGCGGCCCTTGCCCGAAAGGGGGCGGGCTTACTTGCCTGCGGGGGCCGAAGTTGCGGGCGGCTGGGCCAGGATATCGTGGCCCAGCCCGCTCGAGGCGCCCCGGTTCATGACCGCGAGCGTAAGCGAGAGCACCATGAACGCCGTGCCGAGCACCGCGGTCGAGCGGGTGAGCAGCGTTGCCGTGCCGCGCCCGGACATGAACGAACCCATGCCCTGCGAGCCGCCGATTCCAAGCCCGCCACCCTCGCTGCGCTGGATCAGGATGGTGCCGATCAGCGCGATGGTGACGAACAGGTGCAGTAGAAGAAGAACTGTAATCATGCGTCTTTCCAGTAGATCCCCGCAGGCCGCGCGGCAATCACGATGCGCGGGCGGCGCGGACAAGCGGCACGAAGGACTCGGCCTTCAGGCTGGCATTGCCCACCAGCGCCCCGTCAACGTGTTCGACAGGCAGGATATCGGTGACATTGCGTGCGTTAACGGACCCACCATAAAGGATTCGGATCGTTTTGCCAGCTTCACCGAACTGCCGCACCAGTTCGGCGCGGATAAAGGCGGACATATCGGCAATATCCTGCTGCGATGCAGCCTGCCCGGTGCCGATGGCCCAGATCGGCTCATAGGCCACGATGCCGGTAAAGCCCTGCGGCAGCGAGCCCTCGAGCTGCCAGCCCACGGTGGCCTGCGAATCCCCTGATGAGCGCTGGTCGTCGTTTTCGCCCACGCACACGATGGGGGTGAGTCCGGCGGCCATGGCGGCGACCGCCTTCTCGCGCACCGTCTCGTCAAGCTCATGGTGCTCGGCGCGGCGCTCGGAATGGCCAAGGATGACATACTGCACCCCCAGGTCGACCAGCATGGGGGCGGAAATATCGCCGGTATGCGCACCTGAGGCATCCTTGTGGCAATCCTGCGCGCCAAGGGCGATGCCGGCCGCCTTCAGTTTTGGTGCAAGGCGGGCAAGCTGCGTAAAGGGCGGGCAGACCACCACGTCGGCGCGGGTGGGCAGGGCGGCGAGTTCCGTGGCCAGCGCCCCTGCCAGCGCATCCGCATCCGCGCTCAGGCCGTTCATCTTCCAGTTGCCAACAATGATCTGTTTCATGTTTCCCCTCCTGGCCATGGCCCGGTCGTGCGGCCTGCGGGCGGCACGGGGCATGGCGATGATGGCGGCAAGCCTACACCACGGCTGCGGCGGTGTTGCAACCCGCGCGCGCGGCACAACCGGCCCGCATGCATGCTAGCGCTGGTCAAACCGCTACCGTGACCGTATGGTGCCCGACCGGAAAACAGGGCCGCCCGCACGGCGTACGGGGTGCGCGGGTCTGATCCGTCCGCGTTTGTCTTGGTCCTGGTGCAGGGTTTTTCATGCTATCTTTTCTGTATCGCGTGTTTGTCGATTCATGGGTGGGGCGTATCGTCGCCGGGCTGTTCTTCCTGGCCTTCATCGGGTTTGGCATGGGCGACGTGCTGCTCAATATCGGCACCGAGCGCGCCGACGTGGCCGCCCGCGTGGGCAACCGCCCCATACTGGTGCAGACCTACCAGACCGCGCTGCAGACCGAGATGCCGCAGGTGGCGCAGTCCATGCACCTTGCCGACCCCTCGCAAATTCCCGCCGCCACGCGTGAGCAGGTGGCCCAGCAGGTGCTTGGCCGCCTCATGCTGCAGGCCGAGATTGCGGAGGCTGCGGACCGTCACGGCCTGATCGTGCCCGATTCCGTGGTGCGCGACGAAATCTTCTCCATCCCTGCCTTCAAGGGGCGCGATGGCCAGTTCGACCGCGCCCTGTTCAATGACCGCCTGCGCCGCAGCGGCATGACCGAGGGCCGCCTGATCGAGCTGGTGCAGCAGGAGCAGGCCTCGCGCGTGCTGCTCCAGCCGATTCGCGATGGCGTGGCCGCCCCTGATGTGATGGTGCGCCGCGTGTTCGACTTCGAGGCCCAGACCCGCACCATCGACCTCGTGCGCGTGCCCTTTGCCGCGCAGGACGTGACCGCCACCCCCACGGCAGCCCAGCTTGCCCGCTACCAGGCCAACCACCCGTGGGAATTTACCGTGCCGGAATACCGCCATGCCCGCATCGTGGTGCTGTCAGCCGATACGATCGGCCAGCGGCTTGATATTACCGATGCCGACCTGCACCAGACCTACGAGGCGCAGGCCCAGACCTTCAACCAGCCCGAGCGGCGCAGCGTGCAGATCGTGACCGTGCCGACCGAGGACCGCGCCAGGGCGCTTGCCGCGCAGTGGACGGATGGCGGCGCCTGGGCCAGCGTGCAGAAAAACGCGGGCAAGGATGCGGCGGCGGTGGAACTGCCGGGCATCAAGGTAGGTGACGTGCCATCGGCCGACCTGGGCAAGCAGATCTTCGCAGCCCCCGCCAATGCAACGCAGGGGCCTGTCAGGAGCGAGGGCGGCTGGGTGGTCTTTCGCATCACCGGCATCAGCCCCGCCCATTTCTCGCCCTATGATGATGTGAAGCAGGCCCTGCACGACAAGCTGGCGCATGACCGCGCCCAGGCGCTACTGGCCGACCGGGTGCAGAAGCTGCAGGATGCGATTGCAGGCGGCGGGCTTGACGCCATTCCCACCGATCTGGCCGCCACTGCCGTCTCGGGTGATCTGGACGCGCAGGGCCTGACGCATGAGGGCACGCCCGCCCCCATTCCCGGTAGCGATGCCGCACGGCAGGCGATCATCGCGCGCGTGTTCTCGCAGGCCAAAGGGGCGAACCCCGAACTGGTGCAGGGGCCTGATGGCGTGTGGTACGCTGTTGCGGTTGATGGTGTGACGCCGGGCCATGTGCAGACCCTGGCCGAGGCCGGGCCGAAGGTTGCCAGCGCGTGGCAGGCGGCGGCCCGTCGCCATATGGCCGATGAGCAGGCCACTGCCTATTACACGCAGGCGGCAGGGCAGGGCGGGCTTGGCCATGTCAGCCCCGCCATTGCCGGGCTTGAGCACAGCCAGCCGATCTTGCCCATGCAGCCCGCGCCCGAAATCCCGCGTGAGGTGGCGGCCCTGATCTTCCGCCTGTCGCAGCCGGGGCAGAGTGTCATGACGCAGGCGGACGACTCTTACGTCGTGGCCACGCTCACCGCCATCAACCACCCCGATCCCGCCACCCAGAAAAACCTGTATGACCGGGTGCGCGCCGGGCTGGGCCAGTCGATGGGCGATGATATTGAAATGAGCTATGGCGCGGCCCTTGAAGGCATCGTCAAGCCCAAGCCCAATAACGGTGCCATTCAGGCGGTGATGGCGGAAGTGACCGGCCAGCAGAAGGCGGGAGCAGCACAGTGAGCGCACAGACGGCAGGCCCTGGTTTCTCTCTTGATCAGGAAGGGCGCGACGTGGCGCTAACCCGCCTGCGGGCGGGTCAGGCCAGTGTGGCGTGGCGTGTCGAGCCTGCCGACCTGCTCACGCCGGTCGCGGCCTTTTTGCGGTTGGCAAAACTGGCGCGCAGCCATGGTGGCGGCAATGGCGGGCATAACGCCTTCCTGCTTGAAAGCGTCGAGGGGGGCACCTCGCGCGGGCGCTACTCGGTCATTGGCCTGCTGCCCGACCTGATCTGGCGCTGTCATGATGGCCGGGCCTGTGTGTGCCACGATCCGGCAGCGCCCGCCCATGTCTTCACGCCCGAGGCCGAGGCTCCGCTGGTCTCGCTGCGGCGCATCCTGCATGAAAGCCGCATCGACCTGCCCGAGGGCCTGCCGCCCATGACCGGCGGCGTGTTCGGCTATCTGGGTTATGACATGGTGCGTCAGGTCGAGCACCTGCCCGACATGCCCGCCGATGACCTGAACCTGCCCGAGGGCATCCTGATCCGCCCCGGCCTGTTCGCCATATTCGACACCGTGCGCGATGAACTGCTGCTGGCAAGCCCGCTGCGTCCCCGGCCCGGTGTTGCGCCCGAGGCCATCTGGGATGAGGGGCAGGCCCGCCTGCAACAGGCCCGCGCGGCCCTGTCCACCCCGGTGGAACTGCCCGACGCGCCTGCGGGCGCGATCGAGGCGCCGGTGCCGCAATCCACGCTGTCGCGTGAGGCGTTCTGCGATATCGTGCGCAGGCTGCAGGACTACATCGCGGCGGGCGATGCGTTCCAGATCGTGCCGAGCCAGCGCTTCAGCGCGGCCTTCACCCTGCCGCCATTTGCGCTGTACCGCGCGTTGCGGCGCATCAACCCGGCTCCTTTCCTGTTCTATCTCGACCTTGACGGGTTCAGCCTTGTCGGCTCCTCGCCCGAGATCCTGGTGCGCCTGCGCGAGGGCACCATGACCGTGCGCCCGCTGGCTGGCACCCGCCCGCGTGGCCACACCACGGCGGAGGACCTGGCGCTGGAAGAAGAACTGCTTGCCGACCCCAAGGAGCGCGCCGAACACCTGATGCTGATCGACCTCGGTCGCAACGATGTGGGCCGGGTGTGCGAACTCGGTTCGGTCAGGGTGACCGAGCAGTTCGTGATCGAGCGCTTCAGCCATGTCATGCACATCTCATCCAACGTGGAGGGCACGCTGCGGCCGGGGCTTGAGGCGCTTGATGCCCTGATGGCGGGCTTCCCCGCGGGCACGCTGACGGGCGCGCCCAAGATCCGCGCCATGCAGATCATTGACGAGGTGGAACCGACCCGCCGCGCCACCTATGCCGGGTGCATCGGCTATTTCGGCCCCGATGGTGACATGGATACCTGCATTGGCCTGCGCATGGCGGTGGTCAGGGACGGGCGGATGTACGTGCAGGCGGGTTGCGGCGTGGTGGCCGACAGCGTGCCCGAGGCGGAATACGAGGAAACGCGCCAGAAAGCCCGCGCCCTGTTCCGCGCGGCGGAGGAAGCGGTACGTTTTGCCACTGATGACGGCGCATAAGGCGATTTGATAGCAGGGGCGTACATGATAGGATGCGCCCAGACATGCCGGGGCAGGCCGCAGGGTTTGACCCGGCCCAGCGGAAAAGCCATGATACGCCCATGATCCTCCTGATCGACAATTATGACAGTTTCACGTTCAATCTCGTCCATTACCTCGGTGACCTGGGCGAGAAATGCGATGTGTACCGTAACGATGCCATCAGCGTGGAAGAAGCCCTTGCGCTCAGGCCCGAGGTCATTGTCATCTCGCCCGGTCCCTGTTCGCCCAATGAGGCCGGGATCTGCTGCGACCTGATTGCCGCTGCTGCTGGCAAGGTGCCGGTCTTTGGCGTCTGCCTTGGCCACCAGGCCATTGGCCAGGTCTTTGGCGGCAGGGTGGTGCGGGCGCCCACGCCCATGCATGGCAAGGTCTCGCCGGTCTATCATGACGGCACCGATATTTTTACCGGCCTGCCGGACCCCTTCAACGCCACCCGCTACCACAGCCTGACGGTTGATCCCGACAGCCTGCCCGATACGCTGGTCGCCACCGCCCATACATCCGATGGCGTGATCATGGGCCTGCGCCATGCCAGCCTGCCGATCTTTGGCGTGCAGTTCCACCCCGAAAGCATTGCCTCGGAATACGGCCACGAGATCATGGCCAATTTCCTGTCCATCGCGCGGGGCAGGAACACACCGCGCAAGGCCGCCTGAGCCGGCATGGGCAGCACGATGGACAACGCCCCCGATCCGCAGGCCGCGTTCAGGGATATTCTGGCCCGTGTCGTGGGGCAGGGGGCGGTGTCGCCAGAACTGGCACAGGCCGGGCTGGCGCAGGTTCGCGCAGGCGGGGTGGCGGAAATTCCGGCA
Source organism: Komagataeibacter xylinus NBRC 15237 (assembly GCF_001571345.1). Taxonomy (GTDB): domain Bacteria; phylum Pseudomonadota; class Alphaproteobacteria; order Acetobacterales; family Acetobacteraceae; genus Komagataeibacter; species Komagataeibacter xylinus. The sequence goes on from NZ_BCTP01000017.1 coordinate 28,114, forward strand.
GTTGCCTTCCTGACCGGGCTGCGCCTGCGCGGCATGCTGCACGCGGACCCGGTCGAGCTTGAAGGCGTCCTGACCGGGCGCGCGGCTGATCCTTCGGCTCGATCCGCCACGTTCCGGGCTATTCTTGACGTGGTGCTGGAAGGCCGGGAACTCCCGCGCGAAATGGCGGACGCAGCCTTCGGGCTGATCATGGATGGCGCGGTGGGCGAGGGCATGCTGGCCGCCTTCCTGACCGCGCTGCACATGCGTGGCGAGGGCGTGGGCGAACTTGAGGCCGCCGTAAAGGCCATGCGCGCGCGCATGCTGGCCGTGCCCGACATGCCCGCCGCCGCGCTGGACGTGTGTGGCACCGGGGGCGACGGGCTGGGCACGCTCAATGTCTCGACCGCCGTGGCCTTTGTGCTTGCAGCGCTTGGCGTGCCGGTGGTCAAGCATGGCAACCGCGCCTTGTCATCACGATCGGGGGCGACCGACGTGCTGCTGGAACTTGGCGTGCCGATGCCCGTTGCAGCAGAGCCGATCGGGCAGATGGTGGCGGCGCATAACGTGACGTTCCTGGCCGCAACCAGCCATCATCCCGCCATGCGGCATGTGGGCGCCGTGCGTCGCGCGCTGGGGTTTCGCACCATTTTCAATCTTGTCGGCCCGCTTTCCAATCCCGCCGGGGTCAGGCGGCAGCTCGTGGGCGTGTTTGCGCCGCAATGGCTTGATGTGATGGCGCGCACGCTCCGCGCCCTTGGCTCCGAGCGGGTCTGGGCGGTGAGCGGTGAGTGCGGGCAGGGGCGCTTCATTGATGAACTGACCCTTGCCGGCCCCACGCAGGCCTGCGTGCTGGAAGATGGCCAGATCCACGCCCTGACCATCGTGCCCGAAAAGACCGGCCTGCAACCCGTCCCCATAGCGGCCATTGCAGGCGGCGCGCCCGCCCATAATGCTGCCGCCCTGCGCGCGCTGGCGGCGGGCGGACGAGGTGCCTACCGTGATACCGTGCTGCTCAATGCAGCCGTGGCATTGCATGTGGCGGGGCGAGGGGACAATATCATGCACGGTGGCGTGATTGACTATGCCGCCCTGCACGAGAACATCCGCCAGGCTGCGGGTGTGCTCGACAATGGCGCGGTCGCGGCCGTGCTGGAGGCTGTCCGGCAGTTCCGGGCAGACGGGCCAAACAGAGTAACAGGGTAAAACATGAACGACACGCCAATGACCCCCCCCCAGACAGGCAGTGTCCAGCCCGTGGATGTGGACGGCATCCCCGATGTTCTGGAACGTATCTGTGCACGGACCCGGGTGGACGTGGCGCAGCGTGCCAAGGTCATGCCGCTGAAGGAAATCACCGCCCGCGCGCGTGAGGTGAGCACCCCCCCCCGCGGCTTTGGCCAGGCGCTGAAGCAGAAGACCGCCGACCACCAGATCGGCCTGATCGCGGAAATCAAGAAGGCATCGCCTTCCGCCGGTATCCTGCGCCCCGACTACGAGCCGACCGTCATTGCCGAAGCCTACGAGGCGGCGGGGGCTGCGTGCATTTCCGTCCTGACCGAGGGGTCGTGCTTCCATGGCAGCGCCGAGGATCTGACCCGCGTGCGCGAGGCGTGCAAGCTGCCCATCCTGCGCAAGGACTTCATCATCGACCCGTGGCAGGTGCATGAAAGTCGCCTGATGGGGGCCGACTGCATCCTGCTCATCATGGCCATCCTGACCGATGCCGAAGCGGCCGAACTGCTCGACATCGCCCGTGGCCTCGACATGGATGTGCTCGTTGAAGTGCATGATGAAGGCGAACTCAACCGCGCGCTGGCCCTCGATACCTCGCTGATCGGCATCAACAACCGCAACCTCAAGACACTCCAGACTGATATCGAGACCACCTGCCGCCTGGCCCCCCTGGTGCCGCCCGACCGGATCATCGTGTCAGAAAGCGGCATCCGCACGCATGCGGATGTGATGAAGCTCAACGCCCTGGGCGCATCGGGCTTTCTGGTGGGCGAGAGCCTGCTGCGCCATGAGGATGTGGGGGCCGCCGTGCATGCCCTGCTCGGCACCACCGCCCCGGCCAGCCCGGACACGGCAGCGCCACCGGCCGAGAGCACGCCATGACCGCACCCCGCCTGTCACACCTCGATGCGGCGGGGCACGCGGTCATGGTCGATGTCTCGGCCAAGCCTGACACGCGGCGCGAGGCCGTGGCGCATGGGCACATAAAAATGCGCGCCGAAACGCTGGGCCTGATCCTGGCGGCGGCCATGCCCAAGGGCGACGTGCTGGCCACGGCGCGCATCGCGGGCATCATGGCTGCCAAGAAAACGGCGGAACTGATCCCGCTGTGCCACCCGCTGGCCATTTCCTCCGTCAAGGTGGAACTCGCGCCAGACAGGGCAGGCGAGGGGATCGACATTACCGCGCGCGTGCGCACGACTGGGCCGACCGGGGTGGAGATGGAGGCGCTGACGGCGGCCTCCGTCGCGGCGCTGACCTTATATGACATGTGCAAGGCCGTGGAGCGCGACATGGAAATTGGTCAGATCCATGTGATCCATAAATCCGGTGGCGCGTCTGGTACTTATGACCGTGCATCAGGTTCCTGATGGCACCGGCTACATCCTGTAATCGCAACGGCTGCCCTATCCCTGCACGGGTGGCGGCACGGGCACCATGAACCAAGGACGTTCGATGAGTAACGAGACCGATCCCGGCCTGGGGGGCGGGCATAACAGCCGCGCCATGACCGAAGCCGACCTGAAGCATGCCTATTACCAGATGGTGCTGATCCGCCGGTTCGAGGAGCGTTCGGGCCAGCTTTATGGCATGGGGCTGATTGGCGGGTTCTGCCACCTGTATATCGGGCAGGAAGCCGTCGTGGTCGGGATCCAGATGGAACTCAGGCAGGGCGACAAGATCATCACCTCCTACCGCGATCATGGCCAGATGCTCGCCGCAGGCATGGACCCGCGCGGGGTTATGGCTGAACTGACCGGGCGCGAAGGAGGGTACTCCCACGGCAAGGGGGGGTCGATGCACATGTTCTCGAGCGAGAAACATTTCTATGGCGGCCACGGCATCGTGGGCGCGCAGGTCTCGCTGGGCATCGGGCTGGCATTCGCCAACAAGTATCGCGGCACGGACGAGGTCTCGGTCACGTATTACGGCGAGGGCGCTTCCAACCAGGGCCAGGTTTACGAGAGCTTCAACCTCGCCGCCCTGCACAAGCTGCCCTGCCTGTTCGTGCTCGAGAACAACCGCTACGGCATGGGCACCAGCGTGGAGCGGGCCTCGGCCTCGAAGGCGCTGTGGCGCAATGGCGAGCCGTGGGGCATTCCCGGCATGTATGTCGATGGCATGGACGTGCAGGCCGTGCGCGCGGCGGCGGCCGAGGCCGTGGCCCATTGCCGCGCGGGCAAGGGGCCGGTGCTGCTTGAGGTCGATACCTACCGCTACCGTGGCCATTCCATGTCCGACCCGGCAAAATACCGCCAGCGCTCGGAAGTGGATGAAATCCGCAAGACCCAGGACCCCATCGACCGCGTGCGCCGCGAACTGCTGGCCATGGGCGTTGAAGAAAACGAACTGAAAGCCATGGACGAACAGGTCAAGGCGGTCGTGACCGATGCGGCGGCGTTTGCCCAGACCAGTCCCGAGCCCGACCCCTCGGAGCTGTGGACTGACATACTGGTGGAAAGCTGATCTAGAGATGGCAACAGAAATACTCATGCCCGCCCTTTCTCCGACCATGAAGGAGGGGAAGGTGGCCCGCTGGCTGCGCAAGCCCGGTGACGCGATTGCCGCAGGCGACGTGATTGCCGAAATCGAGACCGACAAGGCCACGATGGAAGTCGAGGCCGTGGACGAAGGCAGGCTTGGCCAGATCCTGGTGCCCGAAGGCACCGAGAACGTGGCGGTCAATACGCCCATCGCCGTTCTGCTGGCCGAAGGCGAGGATGCATCCGCCATGCCGGCGGCGGCCCCCACGGCAGCGGCAAAGCCTGCGGTGGCCCAGCCCTCGTGCGCGCCGTCCGTAGCCGCGCCAACTGCCGCCCCCGTCGCCCCGCAGCCCGAAAAGGACTGGGGCGAGACCACCGAGATTACCGTGCGCGAGGCGCTGCGTGACGCCATGGCCGCCGAACTCGCACGCGATGAGGACGTGTTCCTGATCGGTGAGGAAGTGGCCCAGTACCAGGGGGCCTACAAGGTCTCGCAGGGGCTGCTCGACCAGTTTGGCGAGAAGCGGGTGATCGATACGCCCATTACCGAGCAGGGCTTCACCGGCATGGCCATCGGTGCCGCGCTGACCGGACTCAGGCCGATTGTCGAGTTCATGACCATGAACTTCGCCATGCAGGCCATTGACCAGATCATCAACTCGGCGGCCAAGACGCGCTACATGTCGGGCGGGCAGATGTCGTGCCCCATCGTGTTTCGTGGCCCCAATGGTGCGGCAGCCCGCGTGGGTGCGCAGCATTCGCAGTGCTATGCAAGCTGGTACGGCCATGTGCCGGGGCTGAAGGTGGTCGCACCCTGGTCGGCGGCGGACGCCAAGGGCCTGCTGCGCGCGGCCATCCGCGACCCGAACCCGGTCGTGTTCCTTGAAAACGAGATCCTGTACGGCCAGCGCTTTCCCTGCCCGGTGGATGAGGACTTCATCCTGCCCATCGGCAAGGCCAAGGTGGAGCGCGAGGGGCATGACGTGACCATCGTCACCTTCTCGATCATGGTGGGCGTGGCCCTTGAGGCGGCGGCAAAACTGGCCGAGCAGGGCATCGAGGCGGAGGTGATCAACCTGCGCACCATCCGCCCGCTCGATACCCGGACCGTGGTGGACAGCGTGAAGAAAACCAGCCGCCTCGTGACGGTGGAAGAAGGCTGGCCGTTTGCGGGCATTGGCGCAGAAGTGGCCATGCAGGTGATCGAGCATGCGTTCGACTACCTCGACGCGCCGCCGGTGCGCGTGGCGGGGGCTGACGTGCCCATGCCGTTTGCCGCCAACCTTGAAAAGCTGGCCCTGCCCAATACGGACTGGATCATCAATGCCGTCCGGCAGGTTGTGTGAGGGGAACGCGCGATGTCCATCAACATCCTGATGCCAGCCCTTTCGCCGACCATGAAGGAAGGCACGCTGGCCCGCTGGCTCAAGGCGGAAGGCGACACGATTGCCGCAGGCGACGTGATTGCCGAGATCGAGACCGACAAGGCCACGATGGAAGTCGAGGCCGTGGATGAAGGCATTCTGGGCCGCATCCTGATCGAGGGCGGCACGCACGGCATTGCCGTCAACACGCCCATCGCCATTCTGGTGGCGCAGGGGGAAAGCGTGCCGGATGCGCCAGCCCCGGTTGCCCCGGCAGCAGCTTCACCCGCGCCCGCGCCATCTGCCCCGGCAGTGGCGACGCCCGCCGCAGCGGCTCCGGCTGCCGCTCCGGCCAAAGGCACGCGCGTGTTTGCCTCCCCGCTGGCGCGGCGCATTGCAGCGCAGAAGGGCATTGATCTTGCCAGCCTCAAGGGCAGCGGCCCCAACGGGCGCATCGTGCGCCGTGACGTGGAGCAGGCGACCGTGACCCCGGCACCCAAGGCTGCGGCACCTGCGGCTGTGGTGGAAGAGGCGGGCTTCGAGAGCATTCCGCATACCACCATGCGCAAGGTCATTGCGCGCAGGCTGACGGAATCCAAGTCCACCGTGCCGCATTTCTATGTGGAAGTGGATGTGGAGCTTGATGCGCTGCTGGCACTGCGCAGCCAGATGAACGCGGCCTCGCCCGATGAGGGGCCGGGGGCGTACAAGATTTCCGTCAACGACATGCTGGTCAAGGCTGCGGCTGTCACGCTGCGCCGGGTGCCGCAGGTCAATGTCTCCTTCACCGAGGAGGCCGTGCGGGTCTATGAGGACGTGGACATTTCGGTCGCGGTCTCCATCCCCGATGGACTGATCACGCCCATCGTGCGCAAGGCCGATACCAAGAGCCTGCGCCAGATCAGCCTCGAAACGCGTGACCTCGTGGCGCGTGCGCGGGCAGGCAAGCTGAAGCCGGAGGAATTCCAGGGCGGCACCTTCTCCATCTCCAATATGGGGATGTATGGGGTCAAGGCGTTCTCGGCCATTCTCAATCCGCCGCAGGCGGCCATCCTCGCCATTGCGGCGGGCGAGCGCAGGCCGGTGGTCAAGGGCAACGAGATCACCATCGCCACCGTCATGACCGTAACGCTCTCGGTTGATCACCGGGTGGTCGATGGCGCGCTGGCGGCACAGTGGGTATCGGCCTTCCGCAAGGTGGTCGAAAACCCCATGAGCCTTGTGGTCTGAGGGGGCGCGTTCAATGAGCACCACACAGTTTGATGTCATTGTCATTGGCGGCGGCCCCGGCGGGTATGTCGCGGCCATCCGCGCGGCCCAGCTCAAGCTGAAGGTCGCGGTGGTGGAGGCCTCCCAGCTTGGTGGCATCTGCCTCAACTGGGGCTGCATTCCCACCAAGGCGCTGCTGCGCGCCTCCGAGATCAACCACCTGCTGCACAACCTTGGCGAGTTCGGGTTCGCGGCCGATAACGTGCGTTTTGACTTTGACAAGGTGGTCAAGCGTTCGCGCGCGGTTTCAGCGCAGCTTTCGGCTGGTGTCGCCCACCTTCTTAAAAAGCACAAGGTCACGGTCATCAGCAGCTTTGGCAAACTGGCAGGCACGGCGGGTGCGAACCGCAAGGTCTCGGTCAGCGTGGAGGGCAGGGAGACCACCGTGCTGACCGCGCCGAACGTGATCGTGGCTACCGGTGCGCGCGCCCGTGTGCTGCCGGGGCTGGAGCCTGATGGCAGGCTGGTCTGGTCCTACCGCGAAGCCATGGTGCCCAAGGCCATGCCGCACAGCCTGCTGGTGATCGGCTCGGGCGCGATTGGCGTGGAATTCGCCTCCTTCTACCGCAACATGAGCGCGGAGGTGACCATTGTGGAAGTGGCTGACCGCATCCTGCCGGTGGAAGATGCCGAGATTAGCGGCTTTGCCCGCAAGGCACTGGAAAAGCAGGGCATGAAGATCCTGACCGGGGCGACGCTGGGCAAGATCACCAAGGCCGAGAATTCGGTTACGATAGACGTAACCGCTGGCGGCAGGACCGCGCCCATCACGGTCGAGCGCGTAATCTCGGCGGTGGGCATTGTCGGCAATGTCGAGAATATCGGCCTGGAGGGTACTGCCATCAAGGTAGACCGCACCCACATCACGGTCGATCCTTATTGCCGCACGGGCGAGAAGGGTGTGTTCGCCATTGGTGACATTGCAGCCCCACCGTGGCTTGCCCACAAGGCCAGCCATGAGGGCGTGATGGTGGCGGAACTGATCGCGGGCCGCGACGTGCACCCGATCAGCCCCATGAACATTCCCGGCTGCACCTATTGCCGCCCGCAGGTGGCCTCCGTCGGGTTGAGCGAGGAGAAGGCGAAGGCGGCGGGTTACAAAATCCGCGTGGGTCGCTTCCCGTTCATTGGCAATGGCAAGGCGATTGCGATGGGCGAGCCCGAGGGCATGGTCAAGACCATCTTTGATGACGCCACCGGCGAACTGCTCGGCGCGCACATGGTCGGCGCGGAAGTGACCGAGATGATCCAGGGCTACGTGATTGCCCGCACGGGCGAACTGACCGATGGCGAACTGAAGGAAACGGTCTTCCCGCATCCCACCATATCGGAGACCATGCACGAGGCCGTGCTGGCCGCGTATGACGGGGCGCTGCATATCTGACCCCCACTGAAAGCCGGGGGCAGGGCCATACCGCACCCTGATCGTGCGGTTGTGATCCTGCCCCCGGCTCACGGCGGCAAGAATGCTTGACGTCTTGCTGCAGGCGTTTCACTTCTGGATATCTGCCTGTTTACGGGATTTTTTGTATCATGTCCGTGCGTTTGATGATCGACCACCGCAAGAAGGGTGAAGCCACGCTGCGCCATCCAGAAAAGGCGCACAGGCCCGATAACCCGATTGCCCGCAAGCCGGAGTGGATCCGCGTGCGCGCGCCCAACCACCCCACCTATCACGAGACGCGCAAGCTCATGCGCGACAACAACCTCGTGACCGTGTGCGAGGAGGCGGCCTGCCCCAATATTGGCGAATGCTGGTCGCAGCGCCATGCCACCATGATGATCATGGGCGAGATCTGCACCCGGGCCTGCGCGTTCTGCAATGTCACCACCGGCCTGCCCAATGCGCTTGACGGGGATGAGCCCGGGCGCGTGGCCGATGCGGTGGCGAAGCTGGGCCTGCGGCATGTGGTCATAACATCGGTAGACCGTGACGACCTGCCTGATGGGGGCGCGCATCACTTCGCCCGCGTGATCGGCGCGATCCGTGCCAGTGCGCCCGATACCACCATCGAGATCCTTACACCCGACTTCCTGCGCAAGCCCGGCGCGCTTGAGGTGGTGGTGCGCGCCCGGCCCGATGTGTTCAACCACAACCTCGAGACCGTGCCCCGGCTGTACACCACCATCCGCCCTGGCGCGCGGTACTACCAGTCGATGCGCCTGCTTGATGACGTGAAGCGGATGGATCCCTCCATCTTCACAAAATCGGGATTGATGCTGGGTCTGGGCGAGGAACGGCCCGAAATCCTGCAGGTCATGGATGACCTGCGCATTGCGGACGTTGATTTCATCACCCTGGGGCAATATCTCCAGCCTACGGTCAAGCATGCTGCGGTGGCCCGGTTCGTAACGCCTGAGGAATTCGCCGATTATGCGAGCATGGCCCGGGTGAAGGGCTTCCTGCAGGTCAGTTCCTCGCCCCTGACCCGGTCGTCGTACCATGCGGATTCAGATTTTGCGCAGCTACGCGCCGCGCGTGAGCAACGCCTGAAGGCAGAGCGTGGCGCAATGGAGATCAAGTAGATGCCTACCCATGCCGAACGTCGGCTTATCGCCTATTCGCCCAGCCAGCTTTTTGACCTGGTGGCCGACGTTGGGAAATACCCCCAGTTCCTGCCGTGGTGCACCAGTGCGCGCGTGCGCACGCGCACCGCAACCGAACTGGTGGCTGACCTGACCATCGGGTTCGGGCCTTTCCGCGAGACATTTACCAGCCGTGTCCTGCTTGAAGCGCCCACCACCATCCGCGTCAGCTACGAGAAGGGGCCGTTCCGTTACCTTAACAACGTCTGGACCTTCACGCCCGAGCCGCGTGGCTGCCTGGTCGATTTCTTTGTGGATTTCGAGTTCAAGTCCCGCCTGTTGCAGGCCGCGATCGGGGTGGTGTTCAACGAGGCCGTGCGCCTCATGGTCTCGGCCTTCATCCGGCGCGCGCGTGATATCTATGGCCCGCCGCCCGCGGTCGAGCCAGCGCAGGTCAGTACGGCAAAGGCGGGCAACGCCTGATCCCCCGTATCGTACCAGACAGGACAGGAAAACACGTTCATGAACAGGATTATTCCCGCCATTATGGGGGCCGCACTTGTTTGCGCGGCGCCGCTGGCTCATGCCGCCTCGCCCGCGCCGCACAAGGTGGAAGCCCCCGCGCCCGGCAGCGATGCCGAGACCGCCGACCTGAACGAGCAGAGCCTGCAAAAGGCCCGCGCCTCACTTCAGGTTGCCGCGCCGGTTGCATCTGCCGGCCACCCCGTGCAGGCACAGGGCACGGGCCAGACGGCAAGCCCCATCCGCGTTCCGGAAACCGGCAGCACGGTGGCCGGGTACTAGGTCGCGCCAGCCTGTTTTGAAAACAGAAGGCAGTTTTTGGTTGCCGCCTTTTTTCGAAAAGGCGGCGTTCCTCGAAGCTTTTTGAAAAAAGCTTCACCAAAAACTTCTATTATCATGCTGCCTTGTTATTCCGCTGCCAGTCGGCCTGCGTGGTCAAGCAGCAGGCCAAGGGCCGCGCGCACGGCCTGGGTGCGGATATCCCACCGCTCGCCCGCAAAATGGTGCGAGACGGTATGCACCGTGCCGCCACCCGCCACGGCAAACCAGACCAGCCCCACCGGCTTGCCCGGCGTGGCCCCGCCGGGGCCTGCAATGCCGGTAATGGCGACCGACAGGTTGGCATCGGGCGCATGGCCGAGCGCGCCCTGCGCCATGGCGGCGGCCACCTCGCGGCTGACCGCGCCATATTCTTCCAGCAGTTTCAGCGGCACGCCCAGCGCATGGTGCTTCATGCTGTTGGAGTAGGTGACAAAACCGCCGCATACGACATCGGACGCGCCAGCGGGTTCTGTCATGGCGGCGGCCAGCAGGCCACCGGTGCAGCTTTCCGCCGTGACAACACGCTGGCCTGCGGCACGCAGGCGGGCCAGGGCATCGGGCATGTGGCTCAGAAAGGTATCAGGTAACATCGGCGGCGTTCTCCTCTTTCCGGGGCGTCAACGCATCAGGCAAGGTAACGGATGCCTGCCAGGATCGCGGCCGCCATAAGTCCGGCCACCACGTCATCACCCATGATGCCAAGCGCATCATGCCTGCGGTCGAACCAGCCCACCGGGCCAGGCTTGGTAATGTCAAACAGGCGGAACAAAACGAAGGCCAGCGCCAGCCACAGCCCATCGGCCCAGCGCAGGCCTGCAAGCGGCAACGGGGCGAGGGGAAACATGGCAATCCACATGCCCGCCACTTCATCAATCACGATCCAGCCGTGATCTTCCCCGCCGGAGGCAAGCTGTGTGGCGCGGTAGCCCACAAAGGTCACCACCAGCACCGCCAGCGCCATCCATATCCATTGCCCCAGCAGCGGCACGCCCACGATCAGCGCAGCGAGCGAACCCACCGTGCCCGGTGCGCGCGGCGCAAAGCCGGTGCCACAGAAACTGGCGATGAAGCGGGCGGGAGAAAACGCCATCAGCCCGCTCCCAGCGCCGGGTCGGTGGCCTGGTAGATGGCCATGTTCTCCTCCACCCGCTCCACGTAGTTGCGTGTCTCGCCAAACGGGATGCTCTCGATCCAGTCCAGCATGGCATCGGGCACGGGGGTGTCGCGCGCGGGGTTGCCCAGAGTGAGCAGCCAGCCATCAATGCGGTGGGGGCCTGCGTTATAGGCGGCGGCCACGTATGGCACGGCGCCCCCCATGCGTTGGGCAATATCGGCCAGATAGGCAGCGCCTAGCTGCATGTTCAGGTCGGGGTTGGTCAGGCTGGCCGCGCTGACATTCACGTTCAGCCCCGCCTTGCGCGCGACTTCACGCGCGGTCGGCACGAGCAGTTGCATCAGGCCCACCGCATGGGCGGGGCTGACCACGCCTGCATCAAATCCGCTTTCCTGCCGGGTTATGGCCAGTTCCACATCGGGCGGCAGGGTGCTCGTGGGGGGCGCGCAGGCACGTGGCCAGCCCTCATGCACCAGTGTCAGCCCATCCTTGCCCGCAAGCCGGGCTACCATCACGGCGGCATCGGGCATGCCAAGGCGGGTGGCCATGCGGGCGGCAAGCACATGAGTGACGGGACTGGTGCCCTGCGCATCCAGTGCCAGAACAAAGTCACGGGCATGGTGCCGGTCGTTCCATGAGACGAGGATCTCGGCCGCGCGGGCAAGGTCGGTCGTGTCGAACCGGACGGAATCAGCCACGCTGGGGCTGGGTTCGCTCTCGCGCAGGAGCTGCGCGCGGATCTGGCGACCCGCCCTGTCAGGCGTAATGAGCTGGTTGGCGCTGTTGCCTGCCAGCCATTCTATGGCCATCTGGCCATAAAAGGTGTTGGCGAGGCCTGCGGCCTGCGTCCATTGCGCGCGGGCCGGGCCATGGCGCCCCTGTGCCCACAGCGCACGCCCCACCCAGAACAGCCCCCGGCTGCGGGTAATGACCGGAACCGCCTGCGCCAGCGGGGCGAAATCAGCCTGCGCGTGCCCGGCATCATGCAGGTATTCCAGCCGGATCCAGCCTGCAAGGAACAGGGCATCATAATGGTTGGCCGAGCCGATATCCGCCGTGTCGCTGGCCATGAACAGCGCGTCATCCACCCGGTGGGCCAGCAAAAGGTCGCGCGCCAGCCCGTCACGCTCGCGCCAGAACACGGTGGCAATGGCGGGGGCCTGCTGCTTTTCGGTGTCCACGCCACGGGCGTGCCACAGGGCCAGCGCCTCATCGAGGCGTTGTGCGTGGTGCAGCCAGCGCAACTGGTCGAGCACCAGCGCGCCATCGGCCTGCTGCTCGGGCGGCAGGGTGCCCAAGGTGGCTTCGGCCTGCGGGTCGTTGCGGCGAAAAGCCAGACGCGCGCGGGCCACGGGCTGCTGCGTGGCTTCAAGCAGCGCAACCTGCCGGGTCGCGGCATCCACCTTGCCCGCGCGTTCCTGCCGGTCAAAGCGCTGCCAGTGGTCCTGTGGCGCAAGCTGCGGCCCGAAGCCCGCCAGCAGGGCCTGTGCCTCGGCAGGGCTGTCAGCGCGGTTGATCCATGCATCACGCGCCCAGGCCACCAGTTTTTCGGGGGCGGGGCTGGCATGGGCGCAGCGCAGCAGGGCATGCACGTCCGTCAGCGGCAGGCGGGGGCACAGCGCGCCCGCTACCGTATCATCCGCTTCGCCCGCCAGCGCCTGCTGGTAGTGGGCGAGCAGGAGGCCACGCTGGGGCCAGGCGGGGTTTTCGTTCAGGAAGGTGGCGTATTCCTCCGCCGTGCCGCCAGCGCCCGAGAGCAGGCGCAGATAGACCAGCAGCCTGGCCGCGACGGGATCATCATCGGCATTGCCCGTGGCAGCCTGCCGTGGCGTGGGCCAGTCGCCCGGAGCCGTGGTGGCGTGGGCAGGAATGGCCAGTCCCGCCATGACCGTGGCAAGGCAGGCCGCCCGGCCCATGTGGCCCAGGCGTAGGGAACCCAGAAGCTGCATCAGCCATGCCCCACATGCGTCCAGACCTCGCCACCGCCCTTGACAATGAGTTCGATGGCCACCGCCAGCACCACCAGCAGCCCCACCCATGAAATCCATTTGTACCGCTCCAGCAGCCTTGCAATGAGCGAGGCCGCGACCGCCATCAGCACCACCGATATGACCAGCCCGCTCACCAGCACGCCCATATGCTCGCCCGCGGCCCCGGCCACGGCCAGCACGTTGTCCAGGCTCATGGACAGGTCAGCCACGATAATGCGGATGATGGCGTTACGCAGGGAACCGGGGGCAGGGGTGTCCGTTTCGGCATGGCCATCCCCGCGCATCTCGCGGAACATGCGCCAGCACACCCACATCAGCAGAAGGCCGCCCGCCAGTGTCAGCCCGATGATGGCCAGCAGCCTGACCGCCACCAGCGCCAGCCCGATGCGGATGACCGCCGCCCCCAGCACGCCGCACAATATGGCGATTCGGCGTGACTGCTGCGGCAGGTTGCGCACCGCCATGCCCACCACGATGGCGTTATCGCCCGCCAAAGTTACGTCAATCAGGATAACCTGGGCCAGTGCATAAAGGGAAGACGGGGAAAAAATGGCAGACATGGGCTGATGGATTCCTGAAGGCAAGGTCGTGCCACCGCAGGGCGGGGCGGGCGTGACAGGTGCTTTATGCCGCCGTGCATGGGCAACATGCAATCATGCCTGTCATGACAGATTGTATGCCATGTGCGGAAAGCTGCGTGAATATAAGGGAGACGCACGGCGCAGAATTGGCTAGGAAGGCGGCCTGATCCTGATTGCCCCAAGCTTTTGAGTTAAGGAAGCCCGAGAACATGGTACCGCGCTATACCCGCCCCGTCATGGCCGCCATCTGGTCCCCCACGAACCGCTATCGCATCTGGTTCGAGATCGAGGCCCTCGCCTGCGAGGCCATGGCGGAATACGGCGCGATCCCGGCCGAGGCAGCAAGGACCATCCGCGAGAAGGGCGATGCCGCCATGGCCGCCTTCTCGCAGGCCGACCTTGACCGCATTGACGAGATCGAGGCCGAGACCCGCCACGATGTCATCGCCTTCCTGACCTGGCTGGCTGAAAAGGTTGGCCCGGACAGCCGCTTCGTGCATCTGGGCATGACCTCGTCGGATGTGCTCGACACCTGCCTGTCAGTGCAGATGGTGCAGGCGACCGACCTGCTCCTGCAGGATGTCGATGCCGTGCTCGCGGCACTCAAGCGCCGCGCGTTCGAGCATAAATACACGCTCACCATCGGCCGCAGCCACGCCATCCACGCCGAGCCGACCTCGTTTGGCCTGAAGATCGCGGGTCACTATGCCGAGTTCGCCCGCAATCGCGCCCGCCTTGTCCGCGCGCGTGAGGAAATTGCCGTCTGCGCCATCTCGGGCGCTGTCGGCACCTACGCCCATATCGACCCGCGCGTTGAGGACTATGTGGCAAAGAAGCTTGGCCTGAAGCCCGAGGACGTGTCCACCCAGGTCATTCCGCGTGACCGGCATGCCGCCTATTTCTGCGCGCTCGCGGTCATTGCCAGCGGCATCGAGCGGCTGGCCACCGAGGTGCGCCACCTCCAGCGCTCGGAAGTGCGCGAGGCGGAAGAGTTCTTCCACAAGGGGCAGAAGGGCTCGTCTGCCATGCCGCACAAGCGCAACCCCGTGCTGTCGGAAAACCTGACCGGGCTGGCCCGCCTCGTGCGCTCGCATGTCATCCCCGCGCTCGAGAACGTGGCGCTGTGGCACGAGCGTGACATCAGCCACTCCTCCGTCGAGCGCAACATCTGCCCCGATGGCACGATCGGCCTCGACTTCGCGCTCATGCGCCTTGCGGGCATGATGGAAAAGCTGGTGGTCTATCCCGACCAGATGCAGGCCAATATCGAGAGCCTTGGCGGCGTGGTGCATTCGGGCGAAGTGCTGCTGGCCCTTGCGCGCGCGGGCATCCTGCGGGAGGATGCGTACCGCATCGTCCAGCGCAACGCCATGGAAACATGGACGAAGCTGGGCCACAAGGATGGAAAGACCTTCCGCGAGAACCTGGCAGCCGACCCCGAGGTGGCAGGCCGGGTGCCAGCGGATGTGCTCGATGCGGCCATGGACAGCAATGCCCATCTTGGCAAGATCGACCACACCTTCACCCGCGTGTTTGGTGAGGCAGGCCCCGCACGGAGCTGAAGCGCCGTGCCCTGACGGAAAACAGCAGCAGGATATCGAGGCGTGTGCACAGTCGTCATTTCCCACGATCCGGATCAGGACTGGCCGCTGCTCATGGCGGCCAACCGTGACGAACGCCTCGACCGGCCCTGGCTGCCGCCCGGGCGGCACTGGGCCGACCAGCCCACCGTCATTGGCGGGCAGGACCAGGTGGCCGGTGGCTCGTGGCTCACGCTCAATGATGCAGGGGTTGTGGCCGGCATCATGAACCGCGTGGGCAGCCTCGGCCCCATGCCGGGCAAGAACTCGCGCGGCGCGCTGCCGTTGCTGGCTGGCCGGTTTGATACGGCACGGGCGGCAGTGGAGCACATTGCCACCATCAATGCAGGCGCATGGCGCTCGTTCAACATGATCGTGGCCGACCGGGTGGAAGCCTTCTTCATTCGCGGCCCCGGCTACGGCCAGCCGCAGGTCGAGCCACTTGCCCCCGGCGTGCACATGGTCGCCACCACCGACCCCGATGACATGGGCATGCCGCGCATCGCCCGCCACCTGCCGCGCTTTCGGGCGGCAACACGGCCCGTGCCGCCGGAGTGGACCGCCTGGACCACGCTGCTGGCCGACCGCTCGCTGCCAGCGGGCAGCGAACTCAACATCCCGCCACGCTCGGGCTTTGGCACGTGCAGTTCATCGGCCATCGGGGTGGCAGGCGATGGCCGCAGGTCGTGGTTCTTTGCCGCGGGCGCGCCTGACCGCGTGGGCTACCAGCCCATCGACATCGCGGCGCCGCAGCCGCGGGCTTAAGGTAAATATGGTATCTTCCCGCCCGGAACGCTGCTATGGCATGCGAACCATTGGGGATCATGCCGCAAACAGATCCTGCAGATCAGGGGAGGGGCCGCTCCCGGCCCGTCCCCACAGCGTTATGTGAAGGACGAGTATGGGCCGCCGCCGCCAGCTTTACGAAGGAAAAGCCAAGATCCTTTTCGAGGGGCCCGAGCCGGGCACGCTCGTGCAGTATTTCAAGGATGACGCCAGCGCCGGTAACGGCGCGAAAAAGGGCATCATCACCGGCAAGGGGGTGCTGAACAACCGTATCAGCGAGCACCTCATGCTGCGCCTGCACGATATCGGGATTCCCACCCATTTCATCCGCCGCCTGAACATGCGCGAGCAGTTGATCCGCGAAGTCGAGATCATTCCGCTTGAGGTCGTGGTGCGCAACGTGGCGGCGGGTTCGCTGTCCAAGCGGCTGGGCATTCAGGAAGGCACGCGCCTGCCGCGTCCCATCATCGAGTTCTATTACAAGAACGACGCCCTGAACGACCCGATGGTGAGCGAGGAGCACATCACCGCGTTTGGCTGGGCCTGCCCGCATGACATGGAAGACATCGTGGCGCTGAGCATGCGCGTGAACGACTTCCTGTGCGGCCTGTTCATGGGCATCGGCATCATCCTTGTCGATTTCAAGCTGGAATTCGGCCGCCTGTTCGAGGGCGACAACATGCGCATCGTTCTGGCGGATGAAATCTCGCCCGATAACTGCCGCCTGTGGGATGCCAAGACCAGCGAGAAGCTGGACAAGGACCGTTTCCGCAAGGACATGGGCAAGGTTGAAGAAGCTTATCAGGAAGTTGCGATGCGCCTGGGCATCCTGCCCGAGGCCACGAATTCCGACATGAAGGGACCGGAGGTAATGCAATGAAGGTGCGCGTGACCGTCATGCTGAAGGAAGGCGTGCTCGACCCGCAGGGCAAGGCCGTGGAACATGCGCTGCATGTGCTCGATTTTGGTAATGTGGGCGAGGTGCGCATTGGCCGCGTGATCGAGCTTGAAGTTGACGAGACCGACCGCGAGCGCGCCCGCGCCCAGGCCGATGCCATGGCGCGCGCCCTGCTGGCCAATCTCGTGATCGAGGATTTCACAACGGAGGTCGTTGGATGAAGATCGCCCGCCTTCTTGCCCTTGGCTGCGTCCTGGCCGCGGGCCTGCCCGTAGCCCATGCATCCGCCCAGCGTGTCTCGCGCCTTGATGGCGCGCGGCTCGGCTCGCTGTGTACCAAGCCCGCGGGCACTGGCATCTGTGATGCCTATATCTCCGGCATTGCGGATTCGGTAACGCTTGCGCACCTGTTCGAGCACAATGCGGAAAAGGACAGCAAGGACGTTCCGGCCTTCTGCATCGCGTCCGCCACGCCCACGGCGGACATGCGCGGCAAGGTCGTAAGCTGGATGAAGGACCACCGCGACGACCTGAGCCGCCCGGCGGGCGAGGTCGTGTTCACGGCGCTGCATGAATCCTATCCCTGCGGCGGCGGCAAATGAAGGCGGCGATTGTAGTTTTTCCCGGCACAAACCGGGAGCGTGACATGGCCATCGCGCTGCGTGGCGTGACCGGGCAGGCCCCGGCCATGGTCTGGCACCGTGATACGGCCCTGCCCGCGGGGCTGGACCTTGTGGTGCTGCCCGGTGGCTTCAGCTATGGCGACTACCTGCGTTGCGGCGCGATGGCGGCGCATGCGCCGATCATGGCGGCCATCCGTGAGTTCGCGGCAAAAGGCGGCCATATCCTGGGCGTGTGCAACGGCTTCCAGATCCTGACCGAGGCGCAGCTTCTGCCTGGAGCGCTCCTGCGCAACGCGGCGCTGCGCTTCCTGTCGCAGGACTGCTTTTTGCGCGTGGAGCGCAATGACACGCCGTTCACCCGCCACTGGGCCAAGGGCGATGTGTACCGCACCCCCATGGCGCATGGCGATGGCAATTACATTGCCGAGGCCGAGACCATCCGCATGCTTGAAGATACCGGGCGCGTGGCCTTCCGCTACGTGGCGGAAAACGGGCGGCTTGACGCAGGCGACCCGCAGCTCAACCCCAATGGCTCGATGAATGCCATTGCCGGCGTGTTCAGCGAGAACCTGCGTATCTGCGGCATGATGCCCCACCCGGAGGATCTGGTTGATCCGCTGATGGGCGGCGAGGATGGTAAACCCCTGTTTACGGGACTTGTGGAGGCTCTGGTCGGATGAGCGCAAAGGCACAACGCACCGTTGATGAGGCACTGGCGCGCGAATTCGGCCTGACGGCGGAAGAATACGGCAACGTCCTGTCCATCATGGGCCGCACGCCCAGCTTTACGGAGCTGGGCATCTTCTCGGTCATGTGGTCCGAGCACTGCTCGTACAAATCATCACGCGCTTACCTCAAGACCCTGCCCACCACGGCGCCGTGGGTCATTCATGGCCCCGGCGAGAATGCGGGCGTGGTCGATATCGGCCACGGGCTGGCCGCCATCTTCAAGATGGAGAGCCACAACCATCCCTCCTTCATCGAACCCTATCAGGGTGCGGCGACGGGTGTAGGCGGCATCCTGCGTGATGTGTTCACCATGGGCGCGCGCCCGGTGGCCAACCTCAATGCCCTGCGCTTTGGCGACCCCAACAACCCGCAGACCCGCCGCATCGTTGACGGCGTGGTGCGTGGCGTGGGCGGCTACGGCAACTGCGTGGGCGTGCCCACGGTGGGCGGCGAGATCAACTTCCACCCCGCCTATGATGGCAACCCGTTGGTCAATGCCATGACCGTGGGCGTCGCGCGGCAGGACCGCATCTTCCTCTCGGCGGCCGCTGGCATTGGCAACCCGGTGATCTATGTCGGCTCCAGGACGGGGCGCGACGGCATTCACGGGGCCACCATGTCGTCCTCGGAGTTTGACGAGGATGCGCTGGCCAAGCGCCCGACCGTGCAGGTGGGTGACCCGTTTGTTGAAAAGCTGCTGATCGAGGCCTGCCTGGAACTGATGGCGACCGACGCCATCGTGGCCATTCAGGACATGGGCGCGGCTGGCCTGACCTCTTCCGCCGTGGAAATGGCGGGCAAGGGCGGCGTTGGCATCGACCTCGACCTCGATAACGTGCCCCAGCGCGAGCGTGGCATGACGGCGTACGAGATGATGCTGTCCGAAAGCCAGGAGCGCATGCTGATCGTGCTGCGCCCCGACCGCACCGAGCAGGCCCGCGCCATCTTTGACAAGTGGGAACTCGACTTTGCCGTCATCGGCCACCTGACCGATACCGGCAATATCGTCATCCGCCACAAGGGTGAAGTCGAAGCCGAGATTCCGCTGGCCCCGCTGGCCGATCAGGCCCCGGTCTACCGTCGCCCCACGGCACCGGCGCAAAAGCCGCAGCCGATGGAGCCGATCATCGACCCCGTGGGCGTGGAGCAGGCGCTGATCCGGCTGATCGGCTGCCCCGACCTCGCCTCGCGCGCATGGGTTTACAACCAGTATGACAGCACGGTGGGCGGCCAGACGGTGCGCAGGCCGGGTGCGGCCGATGCCGCGATCGTCAAGGTGGAAGACACCGAGATCGGCCTGGCGCTGACCACCGACTGCACGCCGCGCTACTGCCGCGCCAATGCGAAGCTTGGCGGCGCGCAGGCCGTGGCCGAGGCATGGCGCAACATCACGGCCACGGGTGCCCGCCCGCTGGCGGTAACCGATAACCTCAACTTCGGCTCGCCTGAAAAGCCTGAGGTGATGGGCCAGTTCGTCGATGCCATCGCTGGCATGGGCGAGGCGTGCCGCGCGCTCGACTTCCCGGTCGTTAGCGGCAATGTCTCGCTGTATAACGAGACGCGGGCGCCTGATGGCACCTCGCAGTCCATCCTGCCCACGCCTGCCATTGGCGGGCTTGGCGTGCTGGAGAACGTGCGCCAGGCGGTCGGGCTGGAAATGCCAGAGGGCTGTGACGTCATGCTGCTTGGCGAGACAAAGGGCCAGCTTGGCCAGTCGATCTGGCTGCGTGAGATCCTTGGCGCGCAGGATGGCGAACCGCCTGAACTCGACCTGGCCGCCGAACGGCGCAATGGCGATTTCGTGCGCGGGTTGATCCTGGATGGCACCGTCATCGCCTGCCACGACGTGGCCGATGGCGGCGTGCTGGTGGCCGTGACCGAGATGGTCATGGCAGGGCAGGCGGGCTGCGTGCTCGACGCCCCGCAATCCGGCATGCGGCCCGAAGCCTTCTGGTTTGGCGAGGACCAGTCGCGCTATGTCGTGGCGGTGCGTGACGGGCAGGCCCTTGCCACCCTTGCGGCACAGGCAGGGGTGCCATGCCGCAGGCTGGGCCGTTCGGGCGGCGAGGGTTTGACATTGCCCAGCGGGTCCACAATATCCAAGGCGCGTCTGCTCGCGGTGCATTCCGAATTCTTTCCGCGACTGATGGACCGATAGGGCAGGAGTTTTAAGCCACATGGCAATGACGGCACAGGAAATCGAGACCTACATCCGCGAGGCCCTGCCTGATGCAAAGATCACGATCGATGATCTGGCAGGCGATGGCGACCACTATGCCTGCCGCGTGGTGAGCGAGGCCTTTCGCGGCCTGCCCCGCGTGCGGCAGCACCAGATGGTCTATAACGCGTTGCAGGGGCACATGGGCGGCAAGCTGCATGCGCTGGCACTGCAGACCCAGACGCCCGACTGACCAAAAAACGGTATCCTTACCCCCAAAGCAGGAAAACAAGATTATGGCCGAAACAGTTGCACAGCGCATTCAGGCGCAGATCGATGCCAACCCCGTCATGCTGTACATGAAGGGTGATGCCAACTTCCCGCAGTGCGGTTTCTCCGCGCGCGTGGTGCAGGTGCTCAAGCACCTTGGCGTACCGTTCAAGACCGAGAACGTGCTGGCCGACGCTGAACTGCGCCAGGGCATCAAGGACTTCTCGAACTGGCCCACCGTGCCGCAGCTTTACGTCAAGGGCGAGTTCATTGGCGGCTGCGATATCGTGACCGAGATGTACCAGACCGGCGAGCTTGAAAAGCTCCTGACCGAGAAGGGCATTGCCACCGCCGCTGCATGATCCATGCAGCCCGAAGGCAGTAAAGATGGCGGGCGGAGCAGAAATGTTCCGCCCGTTCCATATCTGGGGCATAACATCCCTTGCGTCATGCCATCGCTTTCGCCTAACTTTCCCCTGCATTTGAAAAAAACAAGGGGGCCTGATGCGCTATACTGACTTGCGTTCTGCTACAATGCTGCTGCTTGGCGCAGGTCTGATTGGAAGCATCGCCACCCCCGCCCATGCCCGCACCCATGCGGTAACCGAGAGCGAGGCCGACCGGCTCACGCTTGGCGCGTTGACGGCGGCCCCTCCGCCGCCGGTGCGGCATGTGGTCTATCATCCGGCAGCGGGCAAGGGCCATGCGTCCGTCGTGCTCGCCGCGCATCATGGCACCACTGCCCAGACGCAGCATGCGATGGTGCATACCATCGTCTATCATCCGCATGGCAGCGTGACCCACCATATCCATCCGGCGCCGATCCGCCATCGCACCTGAGAGCCTGTTTGAAAACAGACTTTTGAGGGAATGATAAAAGTATCCGGGCGTCGCCTTTTTTTAAGGGCGGCGTTTTTTATTGTGAGGGGCTTGGCGGGGGTTCAGTACTGCCTGAAGGCGTCCGGTATCCATTCAATGACATTGCCCGGCAGCACCGCGCAGACATCGAGGCGCATGCTGTCATAGGTCCAGTGCGGATTGGCGGCGCAGAGTGCCTGGGCTGCATTCATGATGCGTGTGACCTGCGCAGGCCGGATCGATTCGCCTGCTGCCAGCAGGGAAGGGCGGGCTTTGACCTCGATAAAAGCCAGGCAGCCCGCGCGCAGGGCCACGATGTCGATTTCCCCCCACCGCGTGCGGGCACGGTGCAGCAGCACCTGCCAGCCCTTCGCCCTCAGGTCGGCCATGGCGGCCTGTTCGGCGGTCAGGCCATCGGCAAAGACGCGCCTGCCACGGCGCTGGCGGTGAAGGGCAGGCGGGCGTGCTGTCATGCCCTGTTTTTACAGGTTTTCTCGAACGCCCGTCCAGCATGCATCCGGCTACAGGCATCAAGGCCTGCCGCTTTTTTGACAAAAGGCGACAGACGGAAACAGGAGTATTCTTTATCAACGGGTTGTCTGAAAACGATGTTCGCCGCACAGGGTCGTGGGTGTGTAAAACCCTGCGGGTAGGCTAAGAGCATGAGCTGGCTGGAGCAGGATGAGGCGACATGATCTTTTATTCCTTGACCATATGGGATCTTACCCTGCTTGTGCTGCGGCTGTGCTTTGTCGTGCCGGTCGTGATCCATGTGCTCCTGACCAAGCGCGATGTCGGGGCCTCGATTGGCTGGATTGGCGTGACCGTGCTCATGCCGCTGACCGGCGGCATCCTCTATCTCATGTTCGGCATCAACCGCGTGCACCGGCGCGCCCGGCGCATGGCGGGGCAGCACCCGTGGCGCAGCCGCACCATGTCCTCGCAGTGGCGATGCGACGAGAAGGGGACGTTCGCCCCGCTCGGTTCCATGGTGGGCAAGCTGACCGGCCGCCCGCTGCTTGGCGGCAACGCCATCGAGCCGATGCATGATGGCGATACGGTCTATCCGCGCATGCTGGCCGCCATCAACGCAGCCGAGCGCAGCGTGCTGCTGTGCTCCTATATCTTCCGCGCCGACAGCATTGGCCGCCAGTTCTGTGAGGCCCTGGTCAAGGCCCAAGGGCGTGGCGTGGCAGTGCGCGTGCTGGTCGATGGTGTGGGGTCGGGTTATTTCAATTGCGGGGTGGCCCGCATCCTGCACCGCGCCGGCGTGCCGGTGGGGCAGTTCATGCATTCCATGCTGCCGTGGCGCATGCCGTTCATCAACATGCGCGACCATAAGAAGATTCTGGTCGTTGATGGTCTGACCGGCTTTATGGGCGGCCTGAACATCGGTGAGGAAAATATCGCCGCCTCCCATCCCACGCACCCGGTATCCGACACGCATTTCCAGATCAAAGGCCCGGTCGTGCACCAGTTGAGCGAGGCCTTCGCGCGGGACTGGGCCTTTACCATGGGCGAGGAACTGGCGGCGGACATCTTCTTCCCCCCCCAGGCAAGCTGTGGCGAAACGCCCAGCCGCATCGTGACCGCCGGGCCGGACATGGATCTGGAAAAGATCGAGTACACCATGCTCCAGGCCTTCACCATGGCGCGGCACAGCATAAGGCTCATGACGCCCTATTTCCTGCCAGATGACCGGTTCCTCACCGAACTGGAACTGGCCTCGCTGCGCGGCATCGAGGTGGATATCGTGGTGCCTGCGCACAGCAACCACACCCTGCTGGACTGGGCGCGGGCGGCCAACCTGCCGCGTTTTCTGGATTCAGGGTGCAGGATCTGGATGGCGCGGCCGCCCTTCAACCATTCCAAGCTCATGGTGGTGGACCGGCACTGGTCGTTCGTGGGCAGTTCCAACCTCGACGTGCGCAGCCTGCGCCTGAACTTCGAGATCAACCTCGAAACCTATGATGCAGACCTTGCGGGTTCGCTTGATGATTTCATCGCCAGCCACCGCCACATCAGGCTCACGCACCATGATCTCGACCGCCGCCCCTTCGTGCGCAAGCTGCGCGACGCCGCGGCCCGTCTCATGCTGCCCTACCTGTAGGCCCCGCTGCCACAGGGGCGCAGCGTGACCGATATGGGGCGGTGGTCGGAGGCATAGTTCTCGATCACATGCCGCTCGGTGCAGGTCAGGCCGCGCACCAGGCAGCGATCGAGGCGGATGGGCAGCATGTCGGCCATGCGGTGGGTGGGCGCGCGTGGCCCCACATCCTGAAAATGGCGGATCAGCGCCGGGCCGACCTGGTTGAAATCCCCCAATATGGCGGCCTGGTGCGGCAAAAGCTGCACCACGCGGCGCAACTGGCGGCGGTTGAGCAACTGCCCGTGTGAAAGATGCACGTTGGCCACGACCAGCGACCGGCACTCGATCACCTGCGCCACCCGGCGGATGAGCGTGCCAGCAGGCAGGGTGCAGGTCAGCGGCTGGCGGCGATAGGGCCACGGGCTCCAGCAGGCCAGCCCGTGAATGCGGCCGGGCAGGGGCGAGCGCGCGTAGTGGCCGCCAATCAGGGTGGGCAGGGTGTCGATTTCCACCGTGGCCTCCTGCATGAGCAGAAGGTCCGGGCGTTCGGCGTGGATCAGGTTGATGACGTCGCGCACCGTGGCGCCAATGCGGCGCAGCAGGTTCCAACTGATGATCTTGATCCCATCCCCCTCACGCGTGGGCGGGGTCAGGTCCAGCCGGGGTGGGGTGCCGTGGCGTGGCTGGATGGAAGGCAGGCGGAGATAGGGGCGGGCAAGGGTCATGGTTCGATAAACGGCTCGCGGATGTCATCAGGAACGGGATTGCGGCTGCGGGCACCACCCGCCGCGAATTCGGCCGTGAGCGTATAGCCCACGCCAATCAGCACGGGACCAAGGAAAATGCCCAGCCCCCCGAAGGTCAGCACGCCGCCCAGCACGCCCAGCACCGTCAGCAGGTAGGGCATCTGCGCGCCACGGGCAATGAACATGGGGCGGATGATGTGGTCGGCGCCCGATACGATGATGGTGCCATACAGCAGCAGGAAAATGCCCCAGCCGGGATGGTGGGTGATGAGCAGGAACACCGAAGCCGGGATCCAGATCAGCGGCGCGCCGATGGGCAGAACGGCCACGAAGGCGGTGACCGCGCCAAGCAGTACCGGGCTGGAAAT
This sequence comes from Komagataeibacter xylinus NBRC 15237, assembly GCF_001571345.1. Lineage (GTDB taxonomy): Bacteria > Pseudomonadota > Alphaproteobacteria > Acetobacterales > Acetobacteraceae > Komagataeibacter > Komagataeibacter xylinus. Next base: position 52,604 of record NZ_BCTP01000017.1, read on the forward strand.
GCCCGAGATGGCGAAGCCGATTCCGGTCAGGATGCCCTGGATGATGGCCGTGCCCAGAATGCCGTAAACCGTGCCGCGTATGGTGCGGCCCACGATGCCCAGTATCCGGTCGGCATACACGCCCGCGATGCGCCTGATCACGGCCACGAACGTGTTGCCCAGTGCGTCGCCACCCAGCCAGAAGAAGAAGGAGATGAACAGCGCCATGGCCAGATGCGCCAGCCCGCTGGCAAGCTGCATCATGGCGCTGAGCACGGACTGCCCGATGCGCCCGGCATAGGGGCGCACGACCTGGTCTATGCTGCCGACATCAGCCGACCATTTCTGCCATTTTTCAACAATTTCCGGGCCGAAATGCGGGATATGGGCAATACGCGCGGGCAATGGCGGCAGGTGCAGCGCGCCAATGGCGTTGACCATGTACTGCAAGGTGGCGGGCACATCGGCAATGCTGCTCGACACCACGATGGCCAGCGGCACCACCAGCACCAGCGCGCAGAGCAGCGTCATGACCAGGGCCGCAGGCAGCAGCGACATGCGCGCGCGCAGCCGCATGAACACCGGCCAGGTGGAAAAGGTCAGGATCGCGGCCCAGAGCAGGGCGGTAAGGAACGGATAGAGGATGAGAACGCAGCCAAATGCGATCCCCCCCAGCATCAACCCCATCATGATACGTTCGACCATATCGGTGGCCTATCCCCTCCTGCCATGAAACGAAAGACAAATGTTCAGGACTTCCGCTCCTGTCGTGTATGCTGCACCTTATCGTCGAACACGCAATTCCTTGAAGACCGGGAGAAGGTATGCATCCGCTGATCTCAGCCAGTGATCTGGCACAGGCCATCCACAATGGTGGTGATATTCTTGTGCTCGATGCCTCCATGGCGCTGCCGGGGCAGGCCTTCGACCCGCAACAGCGTTTTGCCAACGCACATATAGCCGGTGCGGTGCGCTTTGATATCGATACTTTTTCCGACCCGGATTCTCCCCTGCCGCACACCATTCCCGGCCAGGCCCGTTTCAGCCGCCTCGCCACCGAGCGCGGCATGGCCAACACGAAGCGCATCGTATTCTATGATCAGGACGGCATGGCCTGCGCCGCGCGCGCGTGGTGGCTGACGCGGCTGTTCGGCCATGAAAGCGTGCAGGTGCTCGAAGGTGGGCTGCCCGCATGGAAAAGCGCCGGCCTGCCGCTGGAAAGCGGGCCGGACCTGACCACGCCCGCCCCCTTTGTCAGCCGCCCGCATTATGACCGGCTGCACGGCACGGGTGATGTGCTCGACATCGTGCATGGGCACATGCACGGCCTGATCCTTGATGCCCGCAGCCGTGGCCGCTTTGAAGGGCGCGACCCCGAGCCGCGCGCGGGCATTGAATCGGGCCACATGCCCGGCGCGCGCAGCCTGCCTTATGGCGAACTGCTTGATGATAACGGCCGTTTCCTGCCTGTTGAGGCGCTGAAGGCGAAATTCGAGACGCTGGGCGTGACCGACACCACCACCGTCACCTGCTCATGCGGCAGCGGCATGACCGCGTGCATGATCGCGCTGGGGCTGGTCTGCGCGCAGGCCGGGGCGGGCGAACCCGTGGTGTATGATGGCTCATGGGCGGAATGGGCCTCGACGCCGGACGCGCCCATCGTGTGCGGCGCATAAGGGCGGACGGCCAATATGATGGATCCGATGGCCCTAGTGCCTCCAGACCTGCTTGAAAGCGTGGTGCGCGGCTGGCGCGATCTCTCGCCCCGGCTGGTGCCCCTTGGCCGTGACACGCCGCAGGGGGCGAAGGGCGTATTCGTCAACCCGCCCGCCGAGCGCGGCTCCACCGTGCTGTTCTCCAGCGTCGGGGCCATGGAGCAGGCGGGGCAGGGCCGCTATGGGGATGAACTGATCTATGGCGCCATGGGCACGCCGATTGGCCACCGGCTGGAGCAGGCCATAGCCCTGATCGAGGGCGGCACGCATGCGCAACTCGTGCCCTCGGGGCTGGCAGCCTGCGCGTTGCCGTTCCTGGCCTACGCGCAGGCGGGTGCACACTGCCTGCTTGCTGATTCCGTCTATGGCCCCACCCGCCGCTTTGCCGAGAAGGTACTGCGCCGCTTTGGCGTGGAGATCACCTACTTTCCCCCCACCGCGACCGAGGCCGAACTGCGCGGCCTGATCCAGCCCAATACCCAGATCATCTTTGCCGAAAGCCCCGGCAGCCACTCGTTCGAGGTGCAGGACGTGCCCATGCTGGGCCGCCTTGCAGCCCAGATCGGCGCACGCCTGATCGTGGACAATACATGGGGCATCGGCCTGTTCAACCCGTTCGCCCACGGGGCGCATGTGTCGGTGCAGGCGCTGACCAAATACCCGTCGGGCCATTCCGATACCATTATCGGCGCGGTGACGGTGGCCAGCGAGGCTGACTGGCGCCCCCTGCGTGATGCCGCCATTCAGGCAGGTCAGGTGGCAGGCCCCGATGACTGCGCGCTGACCCTGCGCGGCCTGCGCACCATGGGCGTGCGCCAGATGCAGCAGGCTGCAACCGCGCTGGCCGTGGCGCTGTGGCTTGAAGGTAGGCCGGAGGTGGCGCGCGTGCTGCACCCGGCGCTGCCATCGTGCCCCGGCCATGAATACTGGAAGCGCGATTTCACTGGCGCGTCCTCGCTGTTTGGCGTGGTGTTTGACGCGGCTTTCACCATGGATGACATGGTGGCGATGATCGACGGGCTTTCCCTGTTCGGCATCGGGGCCTCATGGGGGGGGTATGAAAGCCTGATCCTGCCCACCACGGGCGGGATTTCGCGGCAATGTCCCTCGGTTACGCAGGCGGGGCCAACGTGCCGTTTGCATATCGGGCTTGAAGCAGGCGAGGCGCTGGTAGCTGATCTGGCCCGTGGGCTTGATGGCATGTCTGCTGGCCGCCACCGGCACGGGCCAGCCTGACGCAGATCAAGGCTGATCTGGCGCTGTGGTGAAAGAGTCACATCCCGGATGCCGCCCCCGCCGCCCTGACCGGGCTGGCAGGCGGCAAGGTGCAATACCGGCCCGTTCAGGGCAGTGAAACTGAAGGTGCAAGATGGTTGGCAAGATGAAGGCGGCAGTCGTGCGGGAATTCGGCAAGCCGCTGACGATCGAGGAACTTGATATTCCGCAGATCAACGCAAACCAGATTCTGGTCAAGGTCGATGCCTGCGGCGTCTGCCATACCGATCTGCACGCCGCCCGCGGCGACTGGCCCGCCAAGCCCAAGCCCCCGTTCATTCCCGGCCATGAGGGGATTGGCCATGTGGTCGAGGTTGGCAGCAACGTCAACTGGATCAAAACCGGCGACGTGGTGGGCGTGCCGTGGCTGTATTCCGCCTGCGGGCATTGCGAGCACTGCCTGGGCGGGTGGGAGACGTTGTGTGAAAAGCAGGAGGATACCGGCTATTCGGTCAATGGCTGCTTTGCCGAATATGTGGTTGCCGACCCCAATTACGTGGCCCACCTGCCAAAGGACATTGACCCGATCAAGACCGCCCCGGTGCTGTGCGCGGGGCTGACCGTGTACAAGGGCCTGAAAATGACCGATACGCGGGCAGGGGAATGGGTGGCCATTTCCGGCGCGGGCGGCCTTGGGCAGATGGCCATCCAGTATGCCGTGGCCATGGGGCTGAACGTGGCCGCCGTTGACATCAGCGACGAAAAACTGGCCGAGGCCCGGAGGCTTGGCGCGCGCGTGACCGTCAATGCGCTCAAGGAGGATCCGGTCGCCACCATCCGCGCGCAGACGGGCGGCACCCACGGCGTGCTGGTCACGGCGGTGTCGGACAAGGCTTTCAGCCAGGCCGTGGGCTATGCGCGGCGCGGCGGCACGGTGGTGCTCAATGGCCTGCCGCCGGGCGACTTCCCGCTTTCCATCTTTGACATGGTCATGAACGGCACCACGGTGCGCGGCTCGATCGTGGGCACGCGGCTCGACATGATCGAGGCGATGTCCTTCTTCACCGATGGCAAGGTGACCACCGTGGTCAGCCCCGACCGGCTGGAAAACATCAACACCATTTTCGATAATCTTGAACATGGCCGGGTGTCAGGCCGCGTGGTGCTCGACTTCCGCAACGGAGCATAGGCAACCCGGACCGGTTTTGGGCGTTTGGTTTAATGACAGGGCGGGGTGCCCCTACGGGTGCCCTGCCGCAACAGCCAACGGACGGACAGGTAAGGACATCATGAAAAAGACAGTGATTGCGGCAGTGCTGTGTGCAACCGGCCTGAACGTGGCGACGCTTGCGCCAGCACTGGCTGATTCGTGCGATGGCGTGACCGACCATGCCGAATGCGAAGTGCGGCTCAAGGCCCACGACACCAAGGAAGGCACGCGGCATACGGCGCACAAGGCCCACAAGAAGGCCGAGGAAGGCACCGATAGCGCCAAGGACTGGGGCGACCGCACCGGCAAGAAGCTCGATAACTGGGGGCACAATACCAAGGGTGACATGAGCCAGTTCTTTACGGGGCACCGCTGAGGCGCTTGTTCGAAACAACCCATTGATAAACATTTCTGGATGCCGCCTTTTTCAAAAGGCGGCATTTTTTCATGAGGCGCCATGGATGCATCATCCAGCCCGCCGTCGATTTTGACGGAGGCGTGTTGATGATGCGATCTATGGAAAGTAAAATAATATATAATGCATTTGAGTGCATGTATTCATTAAATACTTAAAATTAATTCCGTTCATATTGGCAATGGATGGTCATTTATAGGCTCCCGGAAAAGACTGTCATCTGGCTCGGTATAAGAATGGCGCCGGATCGGGTTGGGTCGTTTTCTCGCCTGCCGGGCCAGCGCAGTCGCAGTGCTGGAAAGCAACGCAACAGGCAGGATCTGCATCAGCGAAATGCTTCGCTGACCAGTTGATCCAGCGTCATGCAGGTGTCGCCATTATCCGTGAGGGGCTGCAGCAGTCCATCTATTGCGAGCACGGCCAGTCCATGCGCTTTTCCCCAACGGGCCGCCATGGTGGCTGCCTGGGTTGTACCTGATTTTTCTGGCCCCGGCAGGGCGGCCAGCCGCCCGAAGGCCCGCTCTGATGCCGCTACAAGGTGCGCGTCAGTGCGATTGATGGCATCGCTGCGAAACATGAGGGTGAACAGGCCCGGATTGGCAATGGCAAAACGGATGTAGGCCAGCCCCACATCACGCGCCAGAGGGGCGTGTGGCGGTGACATTGCCTCAGTCAGTTCGTCAAAACCCTGCGCTGCCAGCACGCTTAACAGTCCGGCCAGATTGCCAAAATAGGGAGCCGCCGCCGTGGCGGAAACACCGGCATGCCGGGTGATGGCTCTGAGCTTCAGCGCTGCAATACCGTCCTGCTCCAGCAGAACCCGTGCCGAGCGTAACAGGGTGGTTTGCAGGTCTCCGTGATGATAGCGGCCTTTTTCTTTTGTTTGCATGTGACGCCCCCGCTGACTTTACACTGTAAAAATTACTTGACGATCATCCTCTGCCCTGCCACGCTTTACACTGTAAAGTTAAGGGGGGGCCATGCTGAATAACCGCAATCCGGTCTATCGGGAGATCGATGCCGCCTGCCTTCCCATCGAGGGCAGGCTGCCGCCCGGCCTGCAGGGCACGCTGTATCGCAACGGCCCCAACCCACGGGCGGGTGAAGCCAGCCAGCACTGGTTTCTGGGGCAGGGCATGATCCATGCCATCTCGCTTGGGGGTGGACAGGCCACCTATCGCAACCGCTGGGTCATACCGCAGGAGAACCTCACCCCACAGTTGGGAAAAGCCAATACGCATGTCATCGCCCATGCTGGCACGTTGATGGCGCTGGAAGAGGCGCATGCGCCGGTCCTGCTGGGCCCGGACACGCTTGCCTTTCATGGTCACGGCAGCATGACCGGTCGCTTCACCGCCCACCCCAAACATGACCCAGCCACCGGGGCGCTCGTGTTTTTTGCTTACGCTGCTGGTGGCCGGCACACGCGCACGATCCGCTGTGGCAGTCTTGATGCCCACGGTCACCTTGCATGGGAGACCTGTTTTGAGGCCCCTTTTTGCAGCATGGTGCATGATGCGGCGGTAACGGCGCGGCATATCGCGCTGCCGGTGCTGCCACTGGCGGCAGCGCCTGCGTTGGATGAGGGTGATACCCTTGGATTTGCCTGGCAACCGGAGCTCGGTGGTCATCTTGCCGTGCTGCGGCGCGGTGCGTATGGGAGCGAGGTGCGCTGGCATGAAGCACCGCCGGTCCATGCATTTCATATCGCCAATGCGTGGGAAGAGCACGACCGGCTGTTCCTTGATCTGTTTGTCTATGATGTGCCGCCTCTGTTTCCTACGCCAGGCGGTGTGCGTGTCAAAGCCGCGCCTGCACGCCCATGCCGCTGGAGCGTGGCGCTTGAGGGGCGCGAACCCGTGCGCGTTGAACACCTGCATGACATGGCGGGCGAGTTTCCCCGCATTGATGACCGCCATGCGGGCGGGTCTTACGACCAGATTTATTATGCCAGTCGTAGCGGGGTGGAACAGGTGGGTTTTCAGGCCATCACGCGCCTTGATCTGTCGCGCGGGGCGATCGACCAGTTTGATTTTGGCCTGGCGGCTTCTGTGTCCGAACCGGTGTTCGTGCCGCGCGGAGATGATGCGCCGATTGATGATGGGTGGCTTATGAGCACGGTCTGGCGGCCGGAGTGGGCGGGATCAAAACTGGTCGTGTTCGATGCCGGTCATGTGGCCGATGGCCCGGTTGCCGCTGTCATTCTTCCGCAGCGCGTGCCTGACGGGTTTCATGGCAGTTTCGTGCCGGATGTCTTTCTTGACCTGGAAAAATCCCGATGAAGCGCCCATCGGCTTTGGCCATGATTGCCCTTGATGCGGGCGGCCTGATCCTGTCATGGGTTCTGGGCGTGTTGGGGCTGGCACCTTATGCCACCATCGCCGTGATCGTGTTCATGGCAGGCGACGGGCTGCGGCGCTGGTATTGTGGCCTGGGTTTTCCCCGTGTGTGGTGGCTGTTCAATGGGCTGGCTCTGGTTCTGGCCATTACGGATCTGATTGTCGTGGCCTGGCTGCCCGCGGCGTACGAACCCATACCTGCCAGTTTGGTTTTTGCCGTGGTGTTTGCCTTGGGGGCTTCGGGCCGCAGGCCGATCGTGCAGGAAATTGCCGAGCAGCGTCGCGGCGCACCCTTTCCCCCTGAGCGTCATGACCTCAGGGCATTTTTCCGGCTCTATAGCTGGATCTGGGCACTGTATTTTTTCATCAGGGCCGGGCTGTATCTATGGTTTGCGCACAACCTGTCGCCTGAGCGTGCCCATGCGCTTGAAAATATGATCGGGCCTGTCAGCCTGTTCGTGATGATCATGTCCAGTTTCAGGGGGCAGGCACTGTTTCAGTTGGCCCAACGGGCCGGATTGTTAGGACAGCGTGCAGGCCTGCCCGCACCGGCGCCCGACAGGACGCGCGGCTGAATGCCAGCCCGGTTCCGCCGCGCTTAACAAAACAAGGGGAGGCGTTGCGCACGCTTCCCCCTGCATGTCTGGTTGCGAAAGCAGTCAGGAATGGTGGTGATCGGCGGCCTCATGCTCGCGCCAGCCGCTTTCAATCGCGTGCAGGAAGGTCTTGAAGTGCTTTTTCACTTCATCGGGCGAGGCCTTTTCCATTACGTCCTTCCTGGCGGCCGTAAGGGTGGCGGCAGCGTGGATCAGGGCTGCGTGGATGATGTCGGACGGTTCTTTGCTCATGGAATTCTCTCCGTTACGTGATGCATCACGATGGAATAGGACCCCCGCGCTGGCAACCATGCGCCCTGCATGACTGCCGTTCCCTTCCTGGCCCTTGATTTGGTGCATGGCCATCACAGAGGCCGTGTCGTTCCCATTGGGGAACTTCACGCCCATGCTCCCGTTGCTTTTGTCATACACAGACCAGATGGGATATCCGATGTTTTCAAGGCTTACCGCACTTGCCCTCGCCACCACGGCAGCACTTGCCCTGCCGGTTGCAGCCCGGGCCGAGCCGGGCGGCTGCGTCAAGGGCGCCGTGGCTGGCGGGGTGGCCGGGCATTTTGTTGGCAGTGGTCATGGCAAGGGCGGTGCCGCGGCAGGCTGTGCCGCAGGCATGGTGCGCCGGCACAATGCCCGCAAGGCCGAGCGGGAAGGGGCGCAGCAGAACCAGCAGCAGCCCGAAGGTGGCCAGCCCGGCGGCAATGGCGCGCCGCCCCCGCCGCCTACCAATGGCAGTAGCGAATAACGCTGCATGCCATCCTCCGTCAGGGTACCGCCCTGACGGAGGATGCCCCCATGGCCCAGGCGTAACACATGGTCAACTGGTTGCGCGGGTCGGGGTTGATGCCAACGAAGATGATGTCCTTGTGCACATAAAGCAGCTTGTGCCGTGGCCCCATGGTAACCTTGTGCAGCACGACCGGCTGGTCACGTGCCACCTGCGCCTGCGTGCTCACCGCCCAGTCATGGCTGATGCGGGCCAGCAGCGTCAGGTCGGGGATGACGATGGCCAGATGCATGACCGCAAGCCCCGTGCAGGTAACCGCCATGACCTTGCTGAAAACGGCGCCCACCGGGCATGAAAACAGCAGGCAGGCCAGATAGCACACCAGAAAGACGCTGGCGGGGTACGATACGCGGGCTGCCAGCGCCTCGCGGGGGAAGATGAGCAGCAGCAGCATGTAGGCCAGCGCAAGGGCAGCAAACATCCAGCCCCGCCCGCAGCGCAGGCAGGCGGGAAAGCGCAGTTGCCGCCTGCCCATAAACAGGCCAATGCCAATCAGCAGCACGAAGGGCACCCAGAAGGGGTCGAACAGGCTGCCCAGATTGCCAGTCAGCCCGTCAAGCCGGTCAGGCAGCGTGCTGGGCGTCATAAACCGCGCACGCATGTAATTGCCCGGTGCGACACCCAGCGTGAACGTGCCCAGCGCGTGGCTTACCGCCAGTGCCCAGGGCACCGGGCGGCTGTTTTTCCACGCCCATGCGGCCCATCCCAGCACGAACAGCGCCATCAGCAGCGAAATCGATTCCATGGCCGTGGCGATCAGGAACACCGCGCCGTACTGCGCCACGTTCATGCGCGCCCGCCCCGCCAGTAACCGCGAGAGGATCCACATCTCGCCCGTAACCCCCCACAGGTAGCCAATGGCGCCGGTTTTCCATAAGGCAACCTCGGCAATGGTACGGGGCAGCCACCACAACATCAGAAAAACCAGCAGGCACTGCACAAACCCGGTGCGCGCCGAAGGCCGGGGTTCGTGCCCCGCCTCGCGCCGGCACATATGCACCACCACATGCACCAGAAACACGAACACGCCTGCATTCACTACCGCAAACGCGACCAGCGAGCCGTAATGGTGCAGGTCGAGGATGAAAAAGGTGACAAGGGTGATGAACCACCGCCCGGTCCAGAAAAAATAGTTGCCCCATACAATATGGAAGATCATGCGGGGGCTGAACGGGATGGTGCGGCAGTAATCATCAGCCCAGAGCGGCGTAACCCGGTTGGCCCACAGCAGGAACACGAAGCACAGGCCAAGGGCCAGCTTCTCACCGGGCAGGAAGCGGGGGGCGGCATGGGCTGGCACGGTCATGGGCAGGGTCTTTTTGCGGTGTGGGGCCAGCGTGCGTAACACGGTGCGGCGCATACGCGAAAATGATGGCCCATAATGCACCCCGGAGCGGGGTTGTGTCATGGATAAAGGCCTGATGCATGGCCTATGAAGGGAGGGTGAGCGGCGCGCTCGATCCGGATGGCGCCGCAGCGCAGGGGATCAAGTCACGTGTCACAGCCCGTATCTTCGCCCATCGCCACGCCATGCCCCCCACCGGCTTCGCCTCCGGGCGCCACGGGGGTGCGCGCGGCGCTGACCACCGCCATGGCGGGCCTGCTCGTAGGGCTTGATACCGGGCTGATCGCCGAGGCGCTGGGCTTTATCGGCCACGATTTTCACGCCAGCGCGCGCGCGCAGGAATGGGTCGTGTCGGTGCTGATGATGGGCGCGCTGCTCGGCTCGCTCGGGGCGGGGGTGTTCTCACGCCGCTTTGGCCGCAGGCTGGCGCTGGGCACGGCGACCGTGCTGATCGGGGCAGGCGCGCTGCTTTGCGCCACGGCCGGGCTGATCGGGCAGATCCTGCTGGGGCGGTTCCTGATCGGGGTGGCGATTGGCATCTGCACCTTTACCGCGCCGCTCTACATATCGGAACTGACCACAGGCAAGATGCGTGGCACCATGGTCTCCACCTTTTCCATGCTCCAGTCATGCGGCATCCTGCTGGGCTATCTGGCGGGTGGCCTGCTTGCGGGCGGCGGGCACTGGCGGCTGATGGTGGGGCTACCGGTGGTGCCAGCCCTGGCGCTGTTCGCCGCGTGCGCGGTGCTGCCTTCCAGCCCGTCATGGCTTGCGGCGCGCGGGCGCTTTGAGGAGGCGCGCAAGGTGCTGCGCGACCTGCGGGGCGATGAAGCCGAGGCCGACCGCGAACTTGACTGCATCCGCCACGAACTCGGCGCGGGCAAGGCCGTAAGCGGCTTTGCCCTGTTGCGGGCCAAGCCGTATTTCCGCCGCTCGGTGGCGCTGGGCATAGGGTTGCAGATCATGCAGCAACTCACCGGCATTAACGTCGTGATGTATTACGCCCCCAAGATTCTGGAGGGCGCGCATTTTGGCACCGCCGCCGCCGCATGGGCCACGGTGCTGGTCGGGCTGGTCAATGCGGTGGTGAGCATGGGAGCCATCTATCTGGTCTCGCGCTGGGGGCGCAGGCCGCTGCTGGTCTCAAGCTGCGTCATCATGGCCTGCGCCCTGGGTTGCGCTGCCATGATCGAGGGGATGCACCTGCAGGGGCTGGGCGCCACGTTGAGCCTGATGGCGGCGCTTCTGGTTTTTGTGGCGGGCTTTGGCATGGGGGCGGGGCCGCTGGTGTGGACCCTGTGCTCCGAAATCCAGCCCATAGCAGGGCGTGACTTTGGCGTGGCGTGCTCAACCCTGGCCAACTGGGGCATGGACTGGGCGGTGAGCAATACCTTTCTCACCATTGTCGCGGCAATGGGGGCGGGGTGGACCTTTGCCGGGTTCAGCCTGATGAATATCGGTTTCGTGCTGTTTACCGTGCTGCTGGTGCCCGAGACGCGCGACGTGCCGCTGGAGGTGATCGAGCAGAACCTCGAGGCTGGCCTGCCCCTGCGCCGCATTGGCCGCTAGC
>NZ_BCTP01000018.1 GCF_001571345.1 Komagataeibacter xylinus NBRC 15237
CGACACGTCGACACTGGCCGACTGGGTGGGAGCCTGCACCGCGACGCTGGCCCCCCTGACTACGCTGATCCGGGCGCATGTGCTGGCGGCACAACGCCTGCACGCGGATGACACCACCGTGCCGGTTCTGGCGAAAGGCCGGACAGTCACCGGACGATTGTGGAATTACGTGCGTGATGATGGTCCATTTGGTGGGCCAGCACCGCTAGCCGTCTGGTTCCGGTATTCCCGGGACCGCAAGGGCGAACATCCCACGGACCATCTCACCGGCTGGACCGGCATTTTGCAGTCAGACGCCTATGCGGGTTATAACACTCTGGCGAAACCGGGACGCCAACCCGCGCCGGTTGTCTCCGCCGGATGCTGGGCCCACGGACGCAGAGGGTTGTTCAAAATCGCCGAGAGGGACAAGGCGCCCCTCGCCATAGAGGCAGTAGGCAGGATCGACGCCATATTCCAAGCCGAGCGCACCATCAACGGTACGCCCCCAGAACATCGGCTGGCAGTCCGTCAAACAGACATAGCCCCTCTGGTCGACGATCTGTTCGACTGGATGCGGGAGTGTTGCCGGCGCATGTCGACCAAAAATCCCGTTACCCACGCCATGAACTATTTTCTCAGACGTGCCGATACATTCACACGATTCCTCACAGATGGCCGTATCTGTCTGACGAACAATGCAGCAGAACGCGCCCTGCGCGGCATCGCCCTGGGCAGGAAAGCCTGGTTGTTCGCCGGGTCCGATCGTGGCGGAGAGCGCGTCGCCGCCATGTATTCCCTGATCGTCACCGCGCGCCTGAACGATGTCGATCCCCAGGCATGGCTCGCTGATGTCCTGGCACGGATCAATGACATTCCCAATCCACGCCTCCATGAACTCCTGCCCTGGCACTGGAAAGCCCACCAGCAGGTCCACAATACCATCGCCGCCTGAATACGCCCGCGTCTCTCGCCGGATGATTACCGAACGAGGCGGAGGCGATCGTCGCGCTAACGGTGGCGTTCGAGACGCTGCTCACGGAGCAATATGCTCCCGCGATTGCAGAGCGCCTGCGGCGCCGGGTTGGGATCTGCATGAAAAGGGTGCCAGGGGTGGCGAGCTATCAGGCTAGCGTCCTAGCGATCTACTATGCCCGCAGTGCCATCGTGCATACTGGTGAGCCCGATTACGCGATTGACATTCATCGCGGCCAGGCCGGCTTCACGCGCTGCTTCTGTGCAATCGCCGAACGGCTTACGGCTTGGACACCGACCTCGAACAACGCCATGGGCGATCTGCTCGGTGATGTTATATGAGACCGGCGGCGACGACGCCGCCCTCGATCAAAGCGTCCTCACGCTAGACCGAGATCTTTCGATAGCCGCTACCTTGCACGAATCCCTGCTCAAGGCACCATTGACGGGTCAGGCTAGCGCCGGTGTCATTCGAGTAGGCGTGCGCGTTCGATCGGAAGCGCAGGAATGAGGGCCAGGTTGAAGGGGCCGGGTGGTTCGTCACAACATGGACGAGTACCTTCTCCCCGCTTCGGATATCGGTGGGTTGCCTGACGACGTAATATTCGCCCCAATCGTCGCTCTTTTCGAGCACAGCCTGAGTCACCGTTTGTCGGCTGGCAGGCCGCCCGGGTTTACCGGCCTCTACCTGCGACGCGATTGGACCTGAGACGGTTCTGTGCCGGTCGGGACGAGATTATGCCAGAACCTGCTCGATGATGCGCATGCCTTCGTCAATGATGGCATCTGATGCCGTCAATGGCACAAGGATGCGAATGGTTGCGCCCTGCGTGCCGCATGAGAGCAGGATCAGGCCCTTTTCACAGGCTCGCTTGCAGATGGCGGCGGCCGCATTGGCGCGCAGGCCCGGCCTGCCGTGTTCTTGCAGGATATCAAAGGCGATCATCGCGCCCAGGCCGCGCGCGCGGCTGACAGGCAGGAGGCTGGTATTGGCATGTAGGCGGTCAATATGGTGGCGCAGCTTCTCACCGATGGCATTGGCGCGCTCCACCAGTTTTTCTTCGTGGATAATGTCCAGCACGGCCAGCCCCGCCGCACAGGCCAGCGGGGCACCGCCATAGGTGCCGCCAAGGCCACCGGGGTCAACCGCGTCCATCAGGTCTGCCCGCCCGATGACGCCTGAAAGCGGCAGGCCGCCGCCCATGGATTTCGCAACCGAGACAAGGTCGGGCTGCACGCCGGAATGTTCGATGCCAAACATGCGGCCCGTGCGGGCGAAGCCGCACTGCACCTCGTCGGCAACGAGCTTGATGCCGTGTTCGTCACAGATGCGACGCAGGGCCTGCAGCAGTTCGGTGGGGGCGATACGGAAGCCTCCTTCGCCCTGCACCGGCTCGATGATGATGGCAGCAATGCCTGAAGGCGGCAGGTCGGCTGCAAACAGGAAGTCCAGCATGCGCAGCGTATCGGCTACGCTGACGTCTTCGCCATCAGGGAAAGGCAGGTGATAGACCTCGCCGGGCAGCGTGCCGAAAGGCGCCTTATAGGGTTTGACCTTGCCGGTCATGGCCGAGGCCAGAAGCGTGCGGCCATGAAACCCGCCGGTAAAGGCGATGATGCCGTTGCGCCCCGTAGCCGCGCGCGCGATCTTGACCGCGTTTTCGGTTGCCTCGCCACCGGTCGAGAAGAAAATGGTCTTGGCCGGACCCTCAAACGGGGCCAGCGCGTTCAGTTTTTCCGCCAGGGCGATATAGGGCTCGTAGGCCGAGACCTGGAACGCGGTATGCGTAAAGCGGTCAAGCTGCGCGCGCACGGCTTCCAGCACCTTCGGGTGGCGGTGCCCCACGTTCAGCACGGCGATACCACCGGCAAAATCAACATAGCGGCGGCCTTCCACGTCCCATAGTTCGGCATTTTCGGCCCGGTCGGCAAAAATGGGGGTGGAGGTCGCGACCCCGCGAGGCACGGCGTGGGTGCGGCGGGCAAGGAGATCGCTGTTGGTCGGTGTCATGGCCTGTTTTTCATCCCTGTGGCGTGCGTGGCGGGAGTGTGACGACAACCGCGCCGGTCATGCCTCCGTAACGGGTTCGTATCGGGATGGGGAGGCGCTTTCTGGGTGATCAGTGGTGACTGGATGTCACCGCCTCCGCAGAATCGGTGTCGAATTGCGTTTCCAGCCAGGTGCGCAGCATGACCATCGGGCGCGCCTGCCATGCCTGTTTTGTCGCGCGCAGGACATAGGCCCCCAGCGAGACCTCACGCAACGCGACATCCGTGGCGCTGACCCGCACAAGCCGGCCGGCCAGCAGGTCATCTTCCAGCAGGTAGGCATTGGCCAGCGCGATCCCTTCGCCCGCCCGCGCGGCCGCGAGCGCCAGGTGCGCCTGCCACAACCGGTTGCAGCCGGTCACATGCGTCACGTTGACTGACTGCGCCCTGAACCACAGCCGCCATTCCGTATCATTGTCTTCAATCAGCAGCGGGGCATGCAGCAGGTCGGCAGCCTGCCGGAGCGGATGGGCAAGGCGGTGCAGGCAGGCCGGGCTGGCCACCGGAAAAACAGGCGGCCGCGCCACGGGGCGGGCGCATATGCGCGGGGGCAGGGGGGTATCGGCCTCGTCATGAATGTAGCGGATGTCGGCATGGAGTACGGTGTCGATCGGGTCAGGATTGAACCGGCAGTCGGAATCAACCGGGCGCAGCATGAGGTCCACCCCGGGGTAAAGCTGCCGGAAACTGGCCAGCCGCGGCAGCAGCCAGTGATAGGCGATGCCATGCGAACAGGTCAGGGTCAGGTGCGGCCTCTGGCCGCGCATATCCGCCGTGGCGCGGGCCAGTCCGTCAAGCAGGGGGGCAATGCGGGCATGGTATTCATGGCCTTCAGGTGTCAGGCCACCAATGCTGCGGTCGCGCAATGCAACGCCAAGGGCATTTTCAAGGTCACGCAGGTGGCGGCTGACTACGGCGTGGTCCACCCCCAGGGCCACGGCGGCACGACGGATGCCCCCCGTGCGCGCATAGGCCACAAAGGCATTGAGGGCCGCAAGCGGCGGGATGTGGTGGCGCATATCCATAAATACCCGATGCCACCATGAACCGACCGGATCAAGAATACCGTTTGGGGACTGGAAAGCCAGCCCGGACAACATCCACAAATCATGAGGACGTTGTTGGTGAAGCTTTTTTCAAAAAGCCTCGAAGAACGCCGCCTTTTTGAAAAAAAGGTGGCACCCAAAAACGTTTATCATTTTTTATCAACGGTTTGTTTTCAAATAGGTTCTAATGGTCCCGTCCGGTTGTATCAGGGCGTAGCCATGCGCGCGCGAATGACCTTTACGGAAATATCGGCGGCTTCAAGAATATGCTGCTTTGTCAGACGCGCCACTTCTTCCGCATCGTGGCGGCGGCAGGCCTGCATGATGGCCGCGTGTTCGATATCCGTGGCCTCCTTGCGGCCTGCAATTTCCAGATGGCTGCGGATATAGCGGTTGAGGCGTATATGCAGGTCATCAATCATTTCCAGCAGGCGCGGGCGTTGGGCGGCGGCATAGATTGCGTTGTGAAAGGCCCGGTTCAGCTCCCCCGAACGGTGCCGACCTGTTGCCTGCGCCGCCCCCTGCACGAAGGCATCATAGGCATCCTCTATCCGCGCAAGGTCAACGCGCGACATCCGGCTGACGGCGTGCCGGGCTGCCATTTCTTCCAGCGAGGCCCGGATTTCTGAATATTCGATAATATCGTCTTCCGTCATGCCCGTAACCATGGCCCCCCGGTTGGGCATGAACGCGACCAGCCCTTCGGCTTCGAGCTGCTTGAGCGCCTCCCGCACGGGGATGATGCTGGTACCGAACCCCGCCGCGAGTTCCGACTGGGGCAGGGGCTGGTCTGCGGGTAACACGCCTGACACGATGGCGGTGCGTAGCGCCGTGCTGATCATGACCGAGGCGATGCCGCGTTTCTGCCCGTTGCCCGCATCGAAAATGGAAGATGGCAACATGGCGTTTCGGTCCTTTTCAGGGGTGAGGCATCAAATCCTGCCTGTTCGGGCGCAGGCGGTGCGACTTTATCGGGAGTCTATGGGCAGGCATAGACAGTTAGCATATGAAACATATGCCGTGCTGTTCATGTCAGGGTACAATGCCATGACTGGAAGGACGCCGTTGCATTGATCTGCCTGCAGTCGCGCGTTCCCGATCCAGCCGTGCTGCGCCGGATGCGGGTTGGATGGCCTATTCACCCGGCAGGGCATGGTCTGCCTTTCGTCGGCTGTGCCGGCCCGTCATGACACAGACGGACCGGCAATGATGTCAGTTCAGCGTCATCAGGCTGGCATTGCCACCTGCAGCCGTGGTGTTGATGCTGACGGACTGCTCCTCAAGTACGCATTCGGCACCGGGCAGGCCGCCGCCAGTCAGCCATGCGGAGATGATCGGCTGGTCGCCAACGGATAGTGCCTGCCGGGCCATGGCAAGGGCCACGTCATCCTTCTCGCTCAGGATAACGGCACAGGGTTCGCTCGTGGCGTTGTCCACCGGCCTGACTTTGGCCTGCACGACATCGGGCAATGTGGCGTACCATGCATGCGGCACGGCATCGCCCGGCACGAGGGCCGTATTGCCCCCGGCCAGCACAAGCGAGATCTGGTCATACAGCGCGGCCTTGCCGGTGGCGATACAGAGCACATTGCCACGGGCGCTCAGCTTATAGAGGTTTTCCTCCCCCACCGGGCCGGGCAGGGCCAGAGCGCCACCGCTCAGCGGCCTGTCGCGCAGGGCTGTCGCCGTGGCAACCGCGGCCACTTCCCCCTGTCCGCGCAGCCAGTCCGTCCATAGGGTCATGGCCTGCTGTGCCTGCCCCTGCACGAGTGGCGGCAGCGCAGGGGTCTGTGCCAGCAGCCTGCGCAGGATAAGCGGGCCGCCCGCCTTGGGCCCCGTGCCAGACAGGCCCCGCCCGCCAAAGGGCTGCACGCCCACGACCGCCCCGATCGTATTGCGGTTGACATACAGGTTGCCTGCCTCCACCCGTGACAGGACATGCTGCACAGTGGATTCAATGCGGGTATGCAGCCCGAAGGTCAGGCCATATCCGGTTGCATTGATATCAGCCAGTAGCTGATCGAGATTGCGGCGCGAATATCGCAACACATGCAGGACCGGGCCAAACACTTCGCTGCCCATTTCCTGCACGTTCAGGATATCGATCAGGGTGGGGGGAACAAAGCTGCCATCAGCACAGCCCTGCGGCATGGGCAGGGCAAAGACCGGTGCCTTTTTGTGGCGGAAATCCTCGATATGCCGGGTAATGCCATCCGCCGCCTGTGCCGTAATGACCGGACCGACATCGGTGGAAAGCAGGGCGGGGTTGCCCATGTTCAGCTCCCGCATGGCGCCACGCAGCATGGTCAGCACATGATCGGCGCAGTCTTCCTGCACGCATAGCAGCCGCAGGGCGGAGCAGCGCTGCCCCGCGCTGTCAAAGGCCGATGCCACGACATCCGCCACCACCTGTTCCGCCAGGGCGGAGGAATCAACAATCATGGCGTTCTGGCCGCCCGTTTCCGCAATCAGCGGTACAGGCTGGCCAGTATGCGTGCGCCGTGTTGCAAGCTGGCGATTGATGGCCTGCGCCACGGCAGTGGAGCCCGTGAACATCACGCCCATGACCCGGTCATCACCCACCAGCGCCGCGCCGATATCGCCTTCACCGGTCAGCAGTTGCACGGCGCCTGCCGGCACGCCTGCTTCATGCAGGATTCCTACGGCAAGAGCTGCAACCAGCGGGGTTTCTTCCGCCGGTTTGGCAACAACGACATTGCCTGCGGCAAGGGCTGCGGCGATCTGGCCCATAAAGATGGCCAGCGGAAAATTCCATGGGCTGATGCACGCCACCGTGCCAAGGGGCACATGGGTGGCGTTATCAAAATCCCGGCGGATGGTGGCGGCATAATAGCGCAGGAAGTCCACGGCCTCGCGCACTTCGGCAATGCCGTTTGGCAGGGATTTACCGGCCTCGCGCGAGAGCAGGGCCAGCAGTTCGTCCTGCCGGGCCTCAAGCAGGTCGGATGCTTTTTCCAGCATTGCGGCACGGGCTGCGGGCGGTGTGCCTGCCCAGTCGGTGCAGGCGGCCTGAGCTGCCGTTATGGCCTGTTTTACAATCTCCGGTGTGGCCGGGATGACTGTTCCCACCTGATCCCGGCGGTCGGCCGGGTTGGTAACGGGCAGAGCCGTGCCGTCAGCCTGCACGCCAACAACAAGGGGGGCGGCTTTCCAGTTGTTCGGGGCGGCCTGCAATCCGGCCGCAAGGTCTGACAGGACCCGGTCATCGGCCAGATCCAGACCGGCGGAATTGCGGCGTTCCGTGCCAAACAGGTCGCAGGGCCTGCGTATTTCAGGGTGGGGCGCACCATAGGGTGTAAAGCCATGGGCCACGGCCAGCGGGTCCTGCACCAGTTTCGAGACCGGAATCGTTTCATCGCCGATCTGGTTCACGAAGGAGGAATTCGCCCCATTTTCCAGCAGGCGGCGCACCAGATAGGCCAGCAGGGTTTCATGCGTGCCAACCGGGGCATAGATACGGGTCGGGCGGTTTAGTCTGGTCGGGCCAACAACCTGCTTGTAAAGCGGCTCGCCCATGCCATGCAGGCACTGGAATTCATAGGAACCTACTTCAAAGGGTTCACCCGCCAGCGTGTGGATGCTCGCCAGCGTGCGGGCATTATGCGTGGCAAATTGCGGGAAGATGACATCACGCGCCGCCAGCAGCCTGCGCGCGCAGGCAACGTAGCTGATGTCGGTATGGCATTTGCGCGTATAGACGGGGAAATCGGGTAGCCCGTCGATCTGTGCTTTCTTGATCTCGCTATCCCAATAAGCCCCTTTTACAAGCCGGACCATCAGGCGGCGGTTGCTGCGGCGGGCGAGGTCGATGATGTAGTCCAGCACATACGGGCACCGTTTGCCGTAGGCCTGAACAACAAAGCCGATCCCGTTCCAGCCTTCGAGGCCGGGCGTGTGGCACAGCGCTTCGAGCAGGTCGAGCGACAGGTCAAGGCGTTCGCTTTCCTCGGCATCGATATTGATCCCGATATCATAACCGCGTGCCAGCAGGGTCAGTTCCTGCACCACGGCCAGCAGTTCGGTCATGACCCGCTCGCGCTGGGCACGGACATAACGGGGGTGCAGGGCTGAAAGCTTTATGGAAATGCCGGGGCGCTCATACACGCTGGCACCCTGGGCGCTGCGGCCAATGGCATGGATGGCGTTAAGATAATCCTGCCGGTAGCGGTCTGCATCCTGTGCGGTAAAGGCGGCTTCGCCCAGCATGTCATAGGAATAGGAAAAGCCTGCATCTTCCAGCCTGGCACTGTTCTCGCGGGCCTGCCCGATGGTCTCGCCAAGCACGAACTGCGCGCCCATGAGCCGCATGGCGGCATCAACCGCCTTGCGGATGACCGGCCTGGTGCCACGGGCAACAAGGCCAAGCAGGGCGGTTCTGAGGGTTTTTTCGTCATGCCGGGCCACGACTTCACCCGTAAGCGCCAGCCCCCAGGCAGCGGCATTGGCAAAAAGCGGCCGGTCACGCGACACATGGGCCAGCCAGTTGCCATCACCGATCTTGTCGGCAATCAGCGCATCCCGCGTGGCCATGTCGGGAATGCGCAGCAAGGCTTCGGCCAGACACATCAACGCCACGCCTTCGGCTGAGGAAAGGGCGAATTCCTGCACCAGTGTCTCCACAAGGCCGGGATGGCGCTCTGCCCGCAGGCCTTCGGTCAGGCGTGTTGCCAGGGCTTCCGTCTGCGTGCTTTCCGCGGCAGTCAGGGTTGCCGCGGGGGTCAATGCCTCGACACATAAGGCTTCGGGTTGGCGGATTGCCTTCACAATGGCCTGGCGCAAGGGGGAACGGGACGAAAACGCAGGGGCGAACGTGTCATGAACTGACATGAATTTCTGTTCCGGTATGTGAAAGGGTGCCTCTGTGGCGCGCAGCGGAGAAGGGGCTGGCTTCAGAATGATATATCCATCTCACGATCATATACGATTTGCAATATAATATATGTTCAGGTCGGTCTCTTTGGGCAGGGTCACGGCGGATGAGGGCCAGAACAAGCTGCACGAAGACCCATTATCCATTTTGCGAATACATAAGGGTTATTTATAAATAAAAAATGGTGCAATGCCGGAACGGAGACTGACGACCGGACAACATGTTGCATGACAGGAAGTCATCAATGGCATCATGCCTGAAAAAATTATCGAAGCGAGGGATTATTATTCCTCGCTTCATTGTAAATTGAAAAACGCCATGACCCGGTCAATGTCCCTGAAGGGCAGGCCGGGCCATGACGGGCGGCATGATGCCGCATGGAAGAGAACTGTCAGAAATCCGCCTTGATGGCGCCGAACGCCATGCGGGGCGTGCCGATCAGCATGGATTGGTCAATATAGGCCGAAGGGGCCGTCATCGGGTTGCCGTTCTCGCCCATGGTGGCGATATAACGGGTATTGGTCAGGTTGAACGACAGGGTCAGCCTACGCAGGAACCGACCAAGGCGCGGGCCGTCTGAATCCGTCATGTTATTGTCATAGACAGCATGGTTGTAGCTGATACTGTTGGTGATTGCGAGGTTGCGCAGCGGCGTGACGGTCAGGGCCGCATAGACGCCGTTCATGGTCACCCCATCCACATTGGCCACGGTGGAAACCGGGTTGACGCCCGGCCCGGATGAAATCTGCTGCAGGCGGTTATTGAAGTTGGTCCGGTAGGCGTAAACCGATGCGTTCAGCAGTTTGTCATGGTAACGATAGCCAATGGCGTAGGTCCATGCCGTCTCGGGCCGGATGCTGTTGCGCGAATTATTGTAGGCATCCTCTGTCACGGCAAAAGGCGAGTTTGAAAGCTTGAAGCCCGATTTAGCATAGGTATGGACGTTCTCTGAAATATCGATGAACAGTTCATGATTTTGAAGGAACGTCCAGTCCACGCCGATATGCGGCAGGAAGGGCCTGGCGATTGTCTGGCTTTCGCCGCCGGTGATGTTGCCAATATTGCCATAGTAACTCTGGTTAAGATAACCATCGCCAACCCGTGTCGTATTGAGCACCGATTTGAACCCGAAATACAGGGCCAGGTTACGGATCGGGCGATAGGTATCCTGCACGAAGGCCGTAAAGGTGTTGGTGTTGCAGTTCTGGTTGAAGATCTTGGCAGACGGATACTTGAAATGCCCCAGCGGGTTGAGCGGGCTGCCTGTATCACGCCGTTTATGACATTGGGTTCGGCATACTGATACATGGGAGACTGGTAATCGTTGTTCTCATACCATACGCCGCCGCCAATATGGTTGTGCGCAACATCATTTGTGACCTGCGAGACCACGCCAAACCGACGGATGGAGGGCTGCTTGACCAGTTCGCTCAGCGGCGAGGCATTGGGGGAGCCGATATAGGGTGTGGTGAAAGTTGTCTGCTGTGATTCACCATGACCATATGCCGTCGTGGTCCCGCGCACGCGGTTGGTCAGTGCCAGATCGGCCTTGAGGTAACCGATGATGTCATTTTCATTGGTGGCGCCTTCATAACAGGAGGCATCGGTCGGGTTGCTCAGCCTGCTGTAGCCAGCAGGGTAGCCGCCGCCCTTCTTCCGGGTGGCCAGGGCTGCATCGTATGTCGCCAGGTAACCGCTTGAGCGCCCGTTGTAAAAGTCATCGGAGTTGAGGCCAAGATGGTTGATGATATCAGGCGACATGTCCTGCATATTCCAGTTCATGCAGGTCGCTCCAGTCAAAATAGGCGGAAACGGAACTGCTCTGCCCGATGGGCTGCACCAGCTTGGCGTTGGAAAGCAGGCAGGCATTGACCACCCAGCCCGACAGCAATGCCGCAATGACCAGTCCACCCGGAGGCGGGGCAGCGCGATATTGGCAACGGGCTACTCAGGCACCGACAGGAACACGGCACAGAAAGCCGGAATGGTCTGTGCAGGCAGCAGCGGACGCGGATTTCTTCTGCCGTGGTCGCTCCCGGGTCGTTTCCGGGCTGCATGACATAACGGAATAATAAAGGGACACGCCGGCACGCGAGCGTGCGGGCAAGTTTCTGGACGGACAGGGTATTGGGTCATTCCATTTCATCATGAGTGTATGATGCAATAACGTTTTGCCTTTTGCGGAAATCAGGAAACAATTGCCCAGACAAGGCTTGCTCCTTGTGTATTGATGATTCGTGATGGAATGATCACAGGCAATCAGGACGCAATAGATGGGTGTAACAAACGACCCCCGTAGCCATGGCCTCTGGGCACAAAGCGCTTGTGATGCGCCGGTTACAGGATGCCTGACACAGGACACCACTGCCGATGTCGCCATTATCGGCGCCGGATATACCGGGCTTTCCGCAGCGCTGCACCTTGCGGGTGCGGGCAGGAAAGTCGTTGTGCTGGAAGGCCAGGAAATCGGTTATGGTGGTTCGGGGCGCAATGTCGGGCTGGTCAATGCCGGGCTGTGGCTCATGCCATCCGATGTGATGCGTACGCTGGGCCAGACCTATGGCGAACGCGTGCTTTCCCTGCTCGGGCAGGGGCCGGAAGTCGTTTTCTCGCTGGTCAGGAAATACGGCATCATGTGCGAGGCGGAGCCCACCGGCACGTTGCACTGCGCGCCGGACCACGCCGGCGTGCGCAACCTGCAGCAGCGCGAGAAGGAATGGCAGCAGCTTGGCGCGCCCGTAACCCTGCTTGGTGAAGGCGAGACCCGCAGGCTGACGGGAAGCAACGCTTACAGGGCCGCCCTGCTTGATGCCCGCGCGGGCACGATCCAGCCCCTTTCCTATGCGCGCGGACTGGCCGCCGCCGCCATGGCGGAAGGCGCTGAAATCCATACCGCAAGCCCCGTATCAAGCGTGTACCGCGAGGATGGGGGCTGGCTCGTGCGCACGCCCCGGGGCAGCGTGAAGGCGCAATGGGTCATTGTTGCGACCAATACCTATACCGACAGCCTATGGCCCGAAATTCGTGAAGAGCAGATCCATCTGCCTTATTTCAATATCGCAACCCGCCCGCTGCCGCCCGCATGCCTCAACCTCATCCTGCCCAAAAAGCAGGGCGTGTGGGACACGCGCGAGGTCCTGACATCTTTCCGGCTGGACCAGGCGGGCAGGCTGGTTGTGGGCAGCGTCGGGTCGCTTGGCATGATCGAGCGCAACATCCACCGGCAGTGGGCGCACCGGGCCCTTACCCGCATCTATCCCATGCTGCGCGACATCACGTTTGAATCGGAATGGTATGGCCGCATCGGCATGACCGTGGATTCCGTGCCGCGCTACCACCGGCTGGATGAGCAGGTGCTCTCCATCAGCGGCTTCAACGGGCGTGGCATTTCACCCGGCACCATGTTCGGGCAGATACTGGCGCGGCGCATCTGCGGTGAACTGACGGATGCCGACATGCCGCTGCCCCTTACGAATATCAGGCAGCCCCCCCTGCGCATCGCGCGCGAAAACATCTATCGTTTCGGCTCAACGGCGGTTCATGCCGTTTTTGATCGCCTGTAAGAACAGCATCCTGTTTTCATTCCGGGAAGGAAAAGAAGCAATATGACCACAATCACCGCCGAGATACGGACACTCCTCGGGCAGGTCGGCGTGCCTGAAAGCGCCTGGACTGGCGGTAGCCTGAAAGTGCGCAGCCCCGTTACGGGCGAGACCATTGCCAGCGTGGTCACGGTCAGCCCCGAACAGACGGACGCCGTCATCGCAGCTTCCAGCAGCGCCTTTGCCCAATGGCGCACCGTGCCCGCCCCGCAGCGCGGCGAACTGGTGCGCCTCCTTGGCAATATCCTACGTGAATACAAGGAGCCGCTTGGCCGCCTGGTCTCGATCGAGGTGGGCAAGGTCTTGTCCGAAGGGCTGGGCGAAGTGCAGGAGATGATCGATATCTGCGATTTCGCGGTCGGCCTGTCCCGCCAGCTTTATGGCCTGACCATCCAGTCCGAGCGCCCCGACCACCGCCTGATGGAACAGTGGCACCCCATGGGGCCGGTTGGCATCATTTCCGCCTTCAACTTCCCGGTGGCGGTCTGGGCATGGAATGCGGCCCTTGCGCTGGTCTGCGGTGATTCCATCATCTGGAAGCCCTCTGAAAAGACGCCTCTGACCGCCCTTGCCACCCATGCGCTGTTCCTGCGTGCGGTCAAGGCGTATGGCGGCGTGCCCGAAGGGCTGGCCAGCCTGCTGATCGGTGATGCCGCGACGGGCCGCCAGATGGTTGATGATGCCCGCGTGCCGGTTATCTCGGCCACCGGCTCCACCCGCATGGGCCGTGCCGTGGGCGAGGCGGTGGCAAAGCGCTTTGGTCGCTCCATCCTGGAGCTTGGCGGCAACAATGCCTCCATCGTCACGCCTTCGGCCGATCTGGACATGACGCTGCGCGCGGTGGCCTTTGGCGCCATGGGCACGGCGGGCCAGCGCTGCACCACGCTGCGCCGCCTGATCGTGCACAAGGATGTCTATGACACGCTGGTGCCCAGGCTGAAGCAGGTTTACACGAATATCAGCGTTGGCTGCCCGCTGACCTCCGACGCACTGGTCGGCCCGCTGATTGATGGCAATGCCTTCAGCGCCATGGAGCGCAGCCTCGAGGCCGCCCGCAAGGCTGGCGGCACGGTGCATGGCGGTGGCCGGGTCGATGTAAATGGCGCGGCTTCCTTCTATGCCCGTCCCGCCCTGGTTGAAATGCCGCAGCAGGCTGGCCCGGTGCTGGAGGAAACTTTCGCGCCGATCCTGTACGTGCTGAAATACGACACGCTGGAAGAGGCGATTGCGCTGCAGAATGGCGTGGTGCAGGGCCTGTCTTCCTCCATTTTCAGCAATGACGTGCGCGAGGTGGAACGCTACCTGTCGGCCGCAGGCTCCGACTGTGGCATCGCCAATGTCAATATCGGACCCTCCGGTGCGGAAATCGGCGGGGCCTTTGGCGGCGAGAAGGAAACCGGCGGCGGGCGTGAATCCGGCTCGGATGCATGGAAAGGCTACATGCGCCGGCAGACGAACACCGTCAATTACGGCAGGACCCTGCCGCTGGCGCAGGGCGTCAAATTCGACGTCTGACACGACCCATGCCCCGCCCTTCAGCGTGAAGGGCGGGGCATGGGTGTCTGGACCCCATATTGCGACGGGAGCAGGGAATGAACCGGTTTGTAACGACAGATTCACTACGCGGCCTGTTTGCCGCTGGCATGTCGGACATGTACCGTCAGGAGGTGCCCCTTTACGGCACGCTTCTGGATATCGTGGCGCATGTCAATGCCACGGTCCTGCGCAACGATCCGGCGCTGGACCAGTCCCTTGCCGATGCGGGTGAACGCGCGCGCCTTGACCTTGAGCGGCATGGCGCGGTGCGCGTGGGCACGGCGGCCGAGCTTGCCCTGCTTGCCCGCATCTTCGCGGTGCTGGGCATGTATCCGGTTGGTTATTACGACCTTGCC
This sequence comes from Komagataeibacter xylinus NBRC 15237, assembly GCF_001571345.1. Classification (GTDB taxonomy): domain Bacteria; phylum Pseudomonadota; class Alphaproteobacteria; order Acetobacterales; family Acetobacteraceae; genus Komagataeibacter; species Komagataeibacter xylinus. The sequence continues at coordinate 14,435 of NZ_BCTP01000018.1, forward strand.
GCCGCTGGCGTGCCGGTGCATTCGACCGCATTCCGCCCGGTGGATGAGGCGGCACTGCGCGCGTGCCCGTTTCGTATCTTTACGTCCCTGCTCAGGCTTGAACTGATTGAAGACCCTGCCCTGCGCGCACAGGCGCAAAAGGTTCTTGAGGGGCGCCGGATCATATCGGCGCGTGGACTGGCCCTGCTGGAAAATGCCGAGCGTAATGGCGGCGTGGCTGAAAGTGACGCGCCGGAATTCATAGCCGAGGTGCTGGCCATCTTCCGCTGGCACAGTGAGGCCATTGTCGATATCGAGACCTACCGCAGGATGCATGCGGCCCACCGGCTTGTGGCAGATGTCGCGGCCTTTCAGGGGCCGCATATCAACCACCTGACCCCGCGCGTGCTCGATATTGATGCAGCACAGGCCGAAATGCTGCGCCGGGGCATTGATGCGAAAGACTACATAGAAGGCCCGCCCCGCCGCATGGAGGCCATCCTGCTCCGGCAGACCAGTTTCAAGGCGCTGGAGGAGGTCATTTCCTTTCCTGATGGCGCCGCGATGCAGCGCGGCACCCATACGGCGCGCTTTGGCGAGATCGAACAGCGTGGCATGGCGCTGACGCCTGAAGGCCGCACCCTGTATGATGCCTGCCTGCACAAGGCACGCGCGGGTGAGCACCCCGCAGGCCACGACCATGACGCGCGCCTGCGGGATGCGTTCCGGGATTTTCCCGATGATCTGCAAGCGCTCCGGCAACAGCGGCTTGCCTATTTCCGCTATGCCCTGACCCAGAAAGGGAAAGCCGCCCGGCCCTTGGCCGCCGGCACGACACTGCCCGACTGGCTGGCGGCAGGATGGGTGCAGGCCATTCCGATTACGTATGAGGACTTTCTGCCCATCAGTGCCGCGGGCATCTTTCGCTCCAATCTTGGCAGCGCGAGCAGCCAGGGCTACGACAGCCAGGGATCGCGCGCCGAACTGGAGGCAGCGCTGGGCCGCAAGGTGATTGATCCATTCGAACTGTATGAAACCATACAGGAAAAATCCCTTGAAGGGCTTGCCGTGCATTTTGCGGCAATGCTTGTGCACTGACTGGCCCGCCTGCACCAGACCTGCTTCCTGCGCGCCACCCCTATCACCCCTGCTGCGCCCGTGGTCATTCCGAAATGTTATGACTTCATTATGAAACGTTGTTTGCAGGGGGAGCAGGGTATGCAATGTTGCAGTTTGACAACATGATGGTGCCCAGGACACGCTAGGTTTTCCGCCTGGTTGCCATTGGTCATGATCCTGTAAAGGGAAATGCTGAATTGCAGGGGCCGGTGGCAGTATCATCCAAACTCAAGCTGCGGCATATCTCGATGATCGCTTTGGGCGGCGCCATAGGCGGCGGCCTGTTTGTGGGGAGCAGTTCCGCCATGGCGGAGGCAGGTCCGGGCGCGCTTCTGGCCTTTGCTGCGACCGGGCTGTTTGTGATGGCGGTCATGACCATGCTGGGCGCGGAACTCGGCACGGTCGCGGCGGGGGATTCCGCCAGCCCCCAACAGCCGATTGCCCGCGTCACCTATAGTGTCGGCCTGCGCATCTGTTCCTTTTACCTGTGTTCGCTCCTGCTGATCCTGCTTGTCACGCCGTGGAAGGATGTCATGCCGGGGCATTCCCCCTTCCTGACCACGCTGGCGCGCATCGGGGTGCCGCATACGGTCATGATCATGCAGTGCGTGGTGCTGGTCATTGCGTTCAGTGCCGTCACGTTCCTTGCCGTGTGCAGCCGGGCGGACCAGCGCGCGACCGTGGTGTTCTGTTTCCTCACGGTCCTGTTTTTCCTGGCCATCTACGCCATCCGCAAACAGCCTTCATGCCGCCGTGCAAATGTGTGGCTACGTGATGAACAAAGGATCGGGTCATGACCTTCATACGCCGTTTCCTGCCTTCCATTACTTTCCTGTGCTCGTTCGAGGCATCGGCGCGGCATCTGAGCTTTACCGCCGCCGCGCGTGAACTGAACCTGACCCAGAGCGCCATCAGCCGCCACATCCGCATGCTCGAGGAACGGCTGGGCTCCCCCCTTTTCGTGCGCGACCGCCAGACCGTGAGGCTGACACGCGCGGGCGAATTATATGCTGTCGAGATCCGCAGCGCCCTTGCCCTCATATCGCAGGCAACGCTGGGGTTCCGGGCCTGCCCGAGCGGGCGCTCCATCAATGTCGGGATTGATGCAACACTCGGCGCACGCTGGCTGCTGCCAGCCCTGAAGGATTTTCATGTCCTGCACCCCGATGTGGACATCAACCTCATTTCTGACATGCGACAGGATAATATTGACGTCTCCATCCGCCTGCCAACGGATGACGACCACGAAATGGTGGTGCGTGAAATCCTGTCCGTGCCCATCATACCCGTATGCGCATCAACCCTGCTGGCCCGGTTCCGGGTAAAACAGGTGGAGGATATGGGGGAGGCGCCGCTGCTCCACTTCACGTCCCGACCGGATATGTGGGAACGCTGGTTTGAAAACCAGGGCTTTTACCCCGAAGCAGTCAACGGCACCCTGTTTGACCAGTATATGACCATTATTGGCGCGGCCATGAGCGGGATCGGGATTGCCCTGCTGCCCAAGGTTCTTGTTCTGGATGAACTTGAGAATGGAAGCCTGTCTGAAATAAAATGCAAGAAAAATATAACGGAAAATTATCATATCATTTACAAGGGAAATAGTGAAAAAAATGTTCTTATACGTGAGTTCTCCAGTTACCTTGAAAGTATGAATTAGCGCTCAGATGGCAGGAAGAAGCGGGGCGGGGCAATGCTTCTGCCTGCCAGCCCCGTTCTGGCCTTCGTTATCCTGCATCCGCCAGCGCAACTTCCAGTGCTGCGCCACCGTGTCGTTGAGGATATCCGCCTGCCTCGTGGATCGCGTCAACCGCAGGGGCCAGGAAACCGGCGGGATCAGAAAATATTCCATCGGAGGAGAAGATCGTATCCACCACCAGCAGGGCATCCGCATAATCTACAATGGTATCATGCAGGTAGCGTGTATGCGTGTTCAGCCGTTCCGTCTGGGCCACGATGGCGGCCATAATACGTGGATGGCAGTGCCCGGCGGGGACTACATTGTTATAGGCATCCAGAAAGCGGCGGCCATGCCCCCTGTCCCGATGCCAGGTGGAGCAGTTCATGGCCATCCTTTCCGGTTACTGCCAGACTATGGCGCTCACGCGGGTGGAACGGGCGTGCCTGCCTGCCATGATGGGCGCGCGGCTGGTCTTGTCGCTGAGCATCAGGTCATGGCGGGCCAGCCGCAATCCAGCCGACGGCCCATACATCACGCGCAACCAGTCAATCGCGTGGGCGGGGCTGGCCCGGCGCGACACCGTGCGCGACAGGATACTGACTTTCGCAGCCGCCAGCGGCACAGGAGCATGAAAAAAGATGAGCCAGATGCACAAGAACGCCAATATCACGATTGATGGCCCCCGCCTGAACGAGGACATTGCCTTCACGTCCCGTTTTGGCGCAACGCCACGCGGCGGGATTCGCCGGCTGGCCCTTTCGGCCGAGGACCGTCTTGTCCGTGACTGGCTGGCGGCCCAGGGTGCGGCCCTTGGCTGTTCCCTTACGGTCGACACAATGGGCAATCAGTTCCTGCGCCTGGAGGGGAGTGATCCGACCCTGCCGCCACTGATGATGGGTAGCCACCTCGACACCCAGCCCACGGGTGGCCGTTATGATGGCATTTATGGCGTGCTGGGGGGGCTGGCCGTATTGCGTGCCCTCCGGGCGGCGGGATACGTGCCGCGCCATTCAATCGAACTGGCCAACTGGACCAATGAGGAGGGGGCACGTTTCGCCCCGGCCATGACCGCATCGGGCGTTTTTAGCGGCGTTTTTACGCTTGAGAAGGCTTATGGCCTTGCCGACCGTGACGGGGTCCGTCTGGGTGATGCCCTGCTCGCGATTGGCTATAAAGGCGATGAACCCTGTGGCGCGCACCCGCTTGCCGCCTATTTCGAGTTGCATATCGAACAGGGACCGGTGCTGGAAAACGAGGGCAAAACCATTGGCGTCGTGACAGGCGTGCAGGGCATGCGGTGGTTTGACGTGACCCTGATCGGCCAGGAAGCCCATGCAGGCACCACCCCCATGGAACTGCGCCGCGACGCCCTGCTCGCGGCGGCCCGCCTGATGGTAATGGCGGCGGAGGTGGCGGCAGCGCACGGGCCGGATGCCAAGACAACCATCGGCATCATTGATGCAAGTCCGGGCAGTCGCAACGTGGTGCCGGGCGAAGTGCGCATGACGCTGGACCTGCGCCACCCCGATGATGCCGTGATTGACGCAATGGAATCCGATTTCCGCGCGCAGGCGGCCGCCATTGCGGGCAAGGCGGCCATTGAACTCTCAATCGAGGAGAGCTGGGGCTCGCCTTCCGTGCCGTTTGACCCCGCCTGTGTGAGCATGGTGCGCGATGCAGCCCGGAAGGCGGGACTGAGCCATCGCGACATCATTTCCGGCGCGGGGCATGATGCAGCCTATATGGCCCGGATATGCCCGACGGCAATGATCTTCATTCCCTGCCGTGACGGGCTGAGCCACAACGAGGCGGAATATGCCGCGCCTGATGATATCGTGGCGGGAGCAAACGTGCTGATGCGTGCGATCATGGCGGCAGATGAACATTTTGACGCTGCCTGAGGGACTGCTTGAAAACAACTCATTGATAAAAAACAATAAAAGTTTTTTGGCGCCGCCTTTTTTCAAAAAAGCGGCGTTCTTTGAAGCTTTAAAAAAGCTTCACCAAAAACTTTCTTATGATTGCTGGATGTTTCCTGAGCTAACTTTTTAAAACAGTCTCCAGGTCAGGGGCGAGATATGTGCAGGCTGCGCTCCTGTCAGGGCGGCGCGGTGCTGGCACGCCCTGATTTCATCAGGGCAAGGTAACACGCCCCTCCCGTCAGGCACCCGATAAACCACGCAAATTCAGACAGGGCCGAGAACGCAGGCACGAACACGCTCGCGCTCCCCGCCGCCACCGCAACGAGCAGGGCGAGTACAGCCGCCGGGTTGACCCCGTTGCGGTACCAGTAACGGCCCTGCACGCTGGTGGTATAGAGTGCCGCGACATCAACCTTGCTGCGGCGCACGATATAGTAGTCACAGACAAGAATGCCAAATAACGGGCCGATGAACGTTGCCAGCACATCCAGTGTCAGATGCATGACCTGTGGGTTGCCATACAGTTTCCATGGCATGATGACGATGGAGCCAGCCGCCGCAATCATGCCGCCCCCGCGCAGGCTGATATGCCGGGGCGAAAGGTTGGAAAAATCAAACGAGGCCGAGACGAAATTGGCCACGATATTGATGCCCGCCGTCGCAATGATGAATGTCAGCATACCGAATATGACCGCTGTCAGGCTGTCGATATGCGCGACCGTTTCCACCGGATCGATCATGACATGGCCAAAAGCGGGTGCGGTCAGGGCAATGGTGCAGATTGTCAGGGCCGAAAACCCGATGAAATTGAACGGCAGCCCCCAGAAATTGCCGCGCCGGATATCCGCCGCACTGCGCCCGTAGCGGGCAAAATCACCAAAATTGAGCATGGGGCCGGAAAAATAGGACACGACAAGTGCTACGGCATTCACGCTGGCCCATACCAGTGCGCGCCCATGCAACGGGGCGCCAGCCCCGGTAATCCGCAAGGAAAAATGATGCCACCCCACATGGTGGAGCAGATACAGGTCCAGCGCGATCATGATGGCGTATACGGCAGGGCCTGCAAGTTCGATAAACCGGCGGATTGTTTCGATACCCCGCCAGAAAATGGCGGCCTGCACCAGCCATAACAGGGCAAATGCGCCCCACCCCACAACGGAAAGCCCCAGCATGCCGTGCAGCCTGACCTCGGCCCAGGGTGCCAGGCCGGGAGCAAGGCGCAGGGTCAGCACCACCAGCGCGTTTGATGCCAGCCATGTCTGTATGCCGTACCAGCATACGGCGATCACGCCGCGGATCAGCGCGGGAATATTGGCGCCGAGCACGCCAAAGGACATGCGGCATATAACCGGAAACGGCGTGCCCGTGCGCTGGCTGGGCACCGCTACAAGGTTGCACAGGGCATTTACAATCAGTACGCCCGCCAGCAGGGCGGCAAAAACCAGCCCCGAAGGCAGGCCGAGTGTAAAGAGGTTGCCAGCCGTGACATAGCCGCCAACGCTATGCACATCCGACATCCAGAAAGACAGGTAGTCGTACCAGTTCCAGTCCTGCTTTGCCGCAGGGAGCAGGTCGCTATTGCGCAACCTGTCATCCTGCGTGCCGGGCTGCGTGGCTGGAGAAGATGGAACCGCTTCCGGTCGTGCCTGCATGTTCATACACCGCTCTCCCGCAGGCCACTATGCCCGGGTGTCGGGGGCGTGTGAAGGTCAAGCCCGCTTACGTATTCCATTGCATGATGCCCGCTCAGAAACCGGCCCGGAAGGTGACCACGGCGGAGAAACGCCCCAGTGTATTGTAGGTGGGCGCCGTGCCCTGGATCTTGCCGATGGTGGTATTGGTCAGGCTGACGCTGTTGATGGCGGAATAGGCATGGGTATCGATCATGTTGTTGACCCACAGCATGACTTCCGGGCTTTTGAGAAAGCTCAGCCCGCGACCCACCAGACTGTTGCGCGGCAGGCGCGCGCCCACTGTTGCATTCATGGTGTACAGCGACGGCAGTGCTTCCTGGTTCATGAAGGTTGAATACTGTTTGGAGAAGTAGTTCAGACCATAATTCCAGAAGAAGATGCCGTTATCCCAGTCCAGGCCAAGCGAAGCCGCCCATGTGGGCGTATCAACGGCCATCTTGCCCTTGGTGGCCAGCCCCTGGATATTGTTGTCGATGGTTGAGTGCAGGTATTGCATGGATGCGTAGGGGCGGAAATGATGGATGGGGCGCGTGCCGATTTCCGCGTCAAACCCGTTGGTCGTCTGGTTGCCCGCGTCAATCACCTGCCCGATGGCCTCGTTGCCGAGGAACATGGAGGTGGAAACCTGATGATGCGACAGGTTGTAATGGAAGTAGGTAAAGGAGCCGATGATGTATTTGCCGGTGTAGCGCATACCGACTTCTTCGGTAATATTATATTCATCATGGATGTGGGTCTGGCCCTGATTGGCGATCTGCCCGGTATTGGGGTTGATGGTGGTGATCATGGCGCTGTCAGGCGGTGCCTTGGCGCCGGTCGAGACCCCGCCGAATATCTGCACGTATTTGTTGAGCTGAAAATGCCCGCCAAGCGTGGGTAGCGGCATGAACTCGTTGGCGCTGACCTTGCGCTGCAGGCCGGGAATGTTGTCGGTGCCGTCACGGTGGATCATGGTCACGCGCATGCCGCCATCAAGCACCAGCCGCCCGTTGAGCAACGTGACCGTATCGCCTGCATAGATGCCATTGACGGTGGAAATGTCGCTGTAGTTCTGGGAATAGAAAACCTGCCCGTTGCCCAGTCGCAGCGAGTTGCGCGCCCGCCCCCATGATGTTGCCGGGTCGCCCCCGCTGCTTACTCCGGTATAGCCGACGAGATTGGTCGAATTGTCATAATCGAACCAGTAGCCCAGATAGATATGGTGATTGCCGACCTTGTAGCTCAGCTTGGCGTTCACGCCGCCACGCATTTCATTGAGGCTGCTGTACTGCTCGGCTACGGCAGAGGATTGGCCCGCCTGCTGGCCGGGAATGACAATGGATTGCGGGCTGCCGCCATAGCCATTGTACACCTGGTCGTTGAGTTCAAAGCCGGAGCCATAAACCTTCTGGTTGGCCGCGACATAAGGCGTAACATCCAGCCCGAGCCGCCCGAAGTTGAAGTGCGATGGGGCGGCGATGTTGAAGGTCTTGGAATGAAGCCAGTTCAGCTTCCAGTAATCGGTGCCGCCAGCGGCATCATTGAGGTTGTAGGAACCGGCGAGTTCGTTCTTCAGCCCCTTCTGCTTCCAGCTGGCCATGGTCATGTCCCAGTAGGGCTCGTTGCCGATAATGCCGCGTGTAAAGCCACCGACCAGCGACACGCGGTTGCCATCGCCCCATTCCTTGAGGATCTTGAAGTCGATATGCTTGAAGTCTTCCTGGCCGGGGCCGTGATAGAACGTGTCATGCTGGTTGGAGAACGAGATGTAGGAGCGGATGCCCGTCTTGCCCCATTCGCCCGTATCCACGCGCAGGAACTGGCGGGTATAGTCGCGGTTGCCCACGCCCACATCGCCCAGCCCGCCGAATTTCTTTGAGGGATCGCGGGTCTTGAACTCGAACATGCCGCCCGAGCCGTTGATGGCGGGCGTATCGAGGTTGGATGAGCCGGGCTGCACGGAAACGCTGCCGATATTCTCGCTATCGGTCACCCATGCCACGTCAAGGTTGTAGCCACCGATACTGCTCAGCGGCATGCCTTCCCATACATTGGCAATCTGGTCCTGCGTCAGGCCACGCATGCTCAGGGCGGATTTTTCGTGGCCGGCAGGGTCGGTATTGGCAACCACGATGCCCGGCAGCAGCTTGACGGCGTTATAGGCGTTCTGCGCGGGTGACTGCTTCATGATGTAGTCGGGGGTGACGGTGCTGCGGGCCTTGGGCGCGGTCTGTTTCTGGATCAGGCCGCCACCGGGGGCGCGCCCGGTCACGCCATCGGCTGAATGGACAACACTGGCCCCCACCCGGATCTGCTCGGCCCCGCCCGTGGCCTTTACACCCTGTGGCTGCACGGTGGCGCGATGGGCGTCGTGCGCATGCGCGTCGTGGGCCGGGACCGTGCGGGCCAGGGCCGCCCCGCGCGGCGCACCGAGCACCAGCGCGGTTGTCAGCACCAGAAAAAACCGGTGACCCGGTGCCTGAACAGAAAAACGGAGCAGCGGCACGGCTTGCCTGGGGGGATACGATCCGGTCGGGCTTTTTCCGTCAAGGTACATTGCCGGTGTCCTTATTCTTTATCCCGCCCGGCAGGCCAGGATCACGACATGGAATGATACTTGAGAGAAACATCTCTCATTACGGTTATAGGATAATATCGGTTTAAAATATGTGTCAACGCATATTGTTTACAAAAATGGATTTCAATCCTGGCAGGCACGTACGGCCGCGCCAGAGGCCAGATAACGGCGCAGTTCGGCGGACAGGCCCACCGTTTCCATGCTCTGCCACGGGTGTTGCGGCAGCACGGGCTGCCGCAGCAGGTTAAGGACTTCGTGCAGGCTTTCGTGCAGGGAACACAGGACCGGGGCGGTTACGTCTGGCGCAATCCGCGCGGCAAAGCCTGCCAGCCCCGCACCGCCGAGCACCACGCGGGCAGCACCATCCTCCTGCACCGCGTCATTGCACGCACGCGTAATTTCGCGGCAGGCGGCAGCCCCGCCCTGCGCCAGCACATTGCCCGCCGCGGGCAGGATGCGGATGGATGCCAGCCGCGCGCTCAGCCCCATGGCCTGCACCAGATTGACGAGCATGGGCTTCCATTCCGGGCCGCCGGTCACGATGGAGAAGCGCCCCGGCAGCCGTGCCGCCCGTATGAGGGAAGCCTGCGCCATGCCGGTGACCGGCACCGGGCAAAGGCTGGCCAGCGCCTCGCGCCCCGGGTCGCCAAAACAGGCCACGAGTACTGCGTCAAACGGGCCGCGCGCGCAGGCCAGCGCATCGAGCGCCGCATGGCCTGCAATGGTTACGGAAACGCGGTTGGTCAGGTAGCGCGCCCCGAACCGGGCCGTGACCGCCTCAATCGCGACAGCACCGGCAAACTGGGCTTCGGCATAGGTCACCATGCGTTGCGTCATGTCGGTATCGGTATTGGGATTGATAAGCAGCAGGCGCGACACGGGCAGGCATCCAATCATGATTCAAGGGGGCCATGGCAGTGGCCTCTGTCAGTCAGTATGATTTGGGAACGTATTTCGTCAACCATTATTGTTTACAATATCAAGCCCCTTGACGGAAACGCCAGACTGCCCCAACAGAAATGCGTTTCAGCAAAAGGGGAGGGGAAGCACGGCCATGGGATCATCTGCCAAGGAAGAAGCGCGCATCGCTGATGCCTTGTGCAAGGCGGTCCTCGAACGCAAGCTGGCACCGGGTAGCAAGCTGCCCGAGGAAGAGCTTGCCCAGATATTTCGCTCCAACCGCGCCAAGATCCGCCGGGTGCTGCTGCTGCTGTCGCGCTCGCACATCGTCACGCTGGAACCGGGGCGCGGGGCCTTTGTCAGCCGCCCCTCCCCGCAGGAAGCGCGTGACGTGCTGGCCAGCCGCCGGCTGATCGAGGTCAGCCTGCTCGCACGTCCCTACCGCCAGCTTTCCGCGCAGGGGGCGGAGCGACTGCGCCGGATCATGATGCAGGAAGCCCAGGCACATGCGGCGCATGACGCGATTGCCATGATCTATCTTTCCGGCCAGTTTCACCTGACCCTGATCGAGGAACTTGGTAACAAAGTGCTGAAAAGCATTACCGGCGAACTGATCCTGCGCATGTCGCTCATCATCACCATGTATGAGCGACAGAACACGACATGCTGCCTGTCTTCCGATCATCACGATCTGCTGGAGTTGCTTGGGGCACATGATTATGCCGAAGCCTCCGCCCTTATGGCGCGGCATCTGGAAGGGATTGAAAGCTGCCTCGATTTCCACCGCGAGCCAGCCACCACGACCATACTGAGCCAGATCCTCCAGCCCCTGAAGGATTGAGCATCGGTTTCATATAAATAAACCGATGATATATTCATTTATTGATTAAATATCGTTACGCAGCTCGTATTGCCATAAGGTTGTTCAATCCTGTAATGGTTTTGGCCTAAGGTATTTCCCCGTGGCAGACCATATGCAAAGCATGGAATGAATAATGTCGGAGCAATCAACACTTGCTGACCCGTGGGCTGAGTATGCCGATGGCACGACAAGGCCGGTGGGCAGGATGCAACTGCGTGTCTGGCTCCGAATGCTTTCATGCACCCATCTGATCGAACGATGTGTCCGCAAGCTGTTACGTCGGAAATTCGATACGACCCTGCCCCGCTTTGATGTCCTGGCCCAGCTTGATGCCAGCAACGGCATGCTGTCCATGGGGGACCTGTCCAAGCGGTTGATGGTCACGACCGGAAATGTGACCGGGCTGATCGACCTTATGGAGCAGGAAGAGCTTGTCGAGCGTCTGCCTCATCCTTCTGACCGTCGTATCACGCTTGTCCAGATAACCGCGCGGGGCGAGCAGCTCTGTGCCGCGGCATTGCCTGCGCATCAGGAATGGATACAGACCTTTTTGCAGGACCTGACGGAAGAGGAGCTACGGCAATTGTATGGCCTGCTGAGCAAGGCAAAGGTCGCGATCTCCACCCGTGAGGCGCAACTCGCCAAAACCCGGGCGAAGAGCCGCCGATGACCAGGCACGACGCCCCCGCAGATGCCATACCACAGGGCACGCTGGCATTGCGCACCCTTAGCATGCCGGCAGACCTCAATGGCGCGGGCACGATCTTTGGCGGCTGGCTCATGGGCTGCCTTGACCAGGCCGCGGGGCTTGCCGCCGCAACGCGTTCCGGTGGCAATGTCGCGACGGTTGCCGTCAAGGAGCTGCTGTTCCTCCATCCACTCCATGCGCATCAGGATGTCAGGATTTACGCCGACCTGCTGAAAACAGGACGCACCTCGATGCATTTCCGCCTCGAGGTCTGGGCTGGTGATCTGGGTGCGACGCCGCAGGTTCTGGCTGCCCATGCCACCTTTGTCATGGTGGCGCTTGATGCGGAGGGCAGGCCGCGCCCTCTGGCCATAACGGCCTGAGGGCGGCTGGCATGTCATTCAAGGCCGAGTTTGTTCAGGTTATCGATGATCTGCCGCAATGTAAGGACGAATTGCTGAAGCTGTTCCTGGCCCAGCCCGGCCATGGCGCGTGCGGTCTGGCGCGAAACCACGGGAGTAAGCCGGTCCAGCAGGGCGCGGCCTGCGGGAGTCAGGGCCACAACGGTCACGCGATTGTCTTCGTGTAAAAGCGTTGTGGTTACAAGGTGCATCTGGGCCATGCGTTCAACCAGGCGGCTGACCGTATTGCGTTTTATCAACGCCTGCTGCGCCAGCCATGAAATGCTGGCCTCTTCGCGCTCGCGCAGTACTGTCAGCAGGCGATAGATGTTTTTACTGACCCCGTTCTTGACAAGAACAGCCTCGACATCTTCGTGATATTGAAAGTCCGCATGCGCAATCAGGTAAAAAGGCGAGTTGAACAGATTGAAATCATGCGCGGCGGGATCGAGTATGACATGTTTGCTCACGGTTTGCCCTGTGTTCGGTTCATGAAGCCCGGTCGAGCATATCGGTTAAACGGCATGGCGTCACGCTGACGCCACGCATTGCATCAGGGCTGGAGGGTGTTGAAAAAATGCTGCATGCGCGTGAGCGCGACTTCAAGGCGTTCCGCGCTTTCCGCCCCAAAGCAGATGCGCAGGTGCCCTTCTCCGGCCGCGCCATAAAAGCTGCCTGCCTCAACCACCACGCCTTCGCGTTCAAGCAGGGCATCGGCAAGGGCCTGGGCGGTCTGCCCGGTGCCTGAAATGTCGGGGAACGCGTATATGGCCCCCTGGGGCAGGGCGCATGTTACGCCGGGGCACTGGTTGAGCACCGCGACAACCCTGTCGCGGCGGCGCCTGTCTTCCGCGAGCATGGAGCGCAGTGGCCCCTCATCGCCCGTTACCGCCGCAAGGCCACCATACTGGATGAAAGTGTTCACATGGGTCACTTCATTGGCCGTGACGGTCATCATGCCCGCGATGAGGTCCGCTGGTGCGCAGGCATAACCGAGGCGCCATCCATCCATTGCATACGCCTTGGTGAAGGCGGACAGGGTGATCGTGCGCCCGGCCATGCCGGGAAGGGAGGCAATGCTGATATGCTGCGCATCATCAAAGATGATGTGCTCGTAGACTTCATCGGAAATGACCAGCAGGTCATGGCGGATCGCCAGCATGGAAAGGGCGGAGAGTTCCGCATGGCTGTAGACCCGCCCGGTCGGGTTGCAGGGATTGACCACAATGATCGCCCTGGTGCGCGGCGTAATGTGGGGTTCGATCAGCGTTGGGTTGAGGGCATAGCCCGCAGCGCGATCAAGCGGCGCGCGCACCACCACGCCGCCCGCGAGTTCGATCTTGCCGATATGCTGGGGGTAGAAAGGCTCGAGCAGGATGACTTCGTCGCCCGGATTGATGGTTGCGAACAGCGCCGCGAAGGAAGCCTGCGTGAGGCCGTTCGTGATCAGGATCTGCTCGGGCGTGGTCGGGATGTTGTTTTGCGTGCGCAGTTTGTCGGCCAGTGCCGTGCGCAGTTCGGCATTGCCGCGCAGGTCACTGTAATGGACATGCCCCGCCCGTAGTGCCGCCACCACGGCTTCCTTGATGTGGGTGGGGGTGTCATGCACCGGCTGGCCCAGTTCCAGATGGATCAGGTCACGATCGCCCCCGCATGCAAGGGCTTTGGCAAACATGCCATAGTTTTTGGGAGAGGATTCGGTGATGCGTCTGGCCAGTCGGCTCATGATCGGTTCCATCAGGTCGGGGGAGGGGAAGGCAGGGACAGTGGCGCGCTCAGGCGCTTTTTGCCCCGGTCATCTGTTTCAGCCGGGCCGTCAGCCGGGCGGCCCCCATTATGAGGCGGGGAATGTGCCGCGCCAGTGCAAAGCCGGGAATGGCGGGCGGCCGCCCGGTGGGCAGGCGGGGCCGGTCGCGCCCCCCGCTCAGGATCCACGCCGCCGCGTCATGCCCGGCAAGCGTGTTGATGGCGAGCCCCCGTCCGTTACAGGCCTGGATGGCCAGCAGGCCTTCATCAAGGATGGGCATGCGCGCAATACAGTCGCTGCGCAGCCAGGCCGTGCCGGTCCAGGCAGAGGCCAGCGGCGTGTATTCCCAGCCCGGAATGGCCTTTTCCAGGCGCGTATTGATCGTGCGCTCGATCTGTGACCAGTCAAGGTGATCGGGGGCGGGGGCTGCGGTAATCAGGTGGCCATGCGTATCAAACCTTATGGAAAAAACATCCGTGGCAAGGTCGGTCAGGGCATGGCGCTGTGGCAGGATGTGCTGCTGCAGGTGTGCCGCGAGGGGGGCGGTTGCGACCTCCAGCACGGGCAGCGGCAGCACGGAATGGCGCAGGGCGCGGTGCAGCATCGGGTTGCCGCCATTCGCGGCCAGGATGACATTGCGGGCCCGGGCCCGGGCCATGCCGCTGGCAAAACTTACCTGCCACCGGAGCGCGCCTTGCCCCTCCTGGCGCGTGACGGCGGTGACCTGTGTGCCGTTATGGATGCGGCCGCCATGCTTGATGATGCGTCGCGCCAGTTCATCGGCATAGGCGGCGGGGTCAAGCGCGCCGCCGCTGGCATCGAGAACGGCCCCCGCATAGCCGCTGCACCCTGAAAGAAATGCGGTTTGCGCTTTATCGAGCAGCGAAACATCCTGCCGCCACGGGCGCCAGCTTTCCACCACGGCGCGTTCACGCTGCCCGGTGCCAAAAAAGGGCGCAAGGAAGCCATTGGGCATGAGGTCACAGCGCAGTTCCTCATCCTGGATCAGCGCGCGCGTTTCGCGGGCGGAGGCGGCAATGGCGCCGATCAGGCGCTGGCCTTCTTCGCGGCCAAGGCGTTTGATCAGGCTGTCGGGCGTGTTGCGCACCGGCTGGCCTGCAATGATGCCGGCGCTTGCGCGGGTGGCCAGCCCCATGGCTGTCCCGGCATTGAGCACGATGACATCCTGCCCGCTGCGGGCCAGATGGAGCGCGGTGGAAAGCCCGGCGATACCGCCGCCGACCACCACGGTCTCGGCCTCATGCATGCCGGCTGCCGGGGGCAGGTCGGGCAGGGGCCTGCCCTGCCACAGGGGCCTTTGCGCTGAAGGCTGCATCAGGGCTGGCTCATTGCTTCAAATGTAAGGCTGCAACTGCCATTTTTGCGAATCGTGGCGCATCCGGCCTGAAGGGCGGCCAGATCTTCGGGCACGACATGGGCGCAGACCGATCCCTGTATCCAGCCCATCGGCATGAGCATGCGGCTGCCCGCGCCATAAAAAATGCCGATATCAAAGAAATCGGCCGGGGGCATGCCTTTCCATGTGCCTTTCGGGGCGAAGACGGTGGCGATCTCTCCCATTGCGGGGAAGCTGGTGGCATTTTCCAGGGGCAGGTCGCGTGCCGTTGCACCGGGCAGGGCATCTCCTACAACAAGGCAGGAAATTTCCGGCCCGGTCCACATGGCATGAATGGCGTTATGCCTGTCTCCCTGTCGGGCGATCTGCCACAGCATGTCCGCGTGGCGCGGGGCCTCATGGTCAAGCAGCGCAAAGCGCGCGGCCAGCCCGGACTGTTCTTCACGGATCATGATGAAACGGGTCATGCAGATATTCATCCCTTCAATCTGGCCTGGATAAATTATAACCATAATCACGTGATGTCGATCCCATATGAATCATTTCATGATGGAATGGCCGCAAGGTAGCCCACGTTGGATCATTTTTTCCTTTTTTATAAATAATTAGGCGCATGATGCGGAGCGGAAAAAATATTCTTCCGTTTTTACTCTTGCGGACGGGCGGATAACATGTCGTTAATTGCATGCGAAGTAGACGGGGAAGCGGGCAGGGCAGTCGCCTTGGCCATGCCCGGTTCATGTATCATTAAGAACAAGAAACGATTTGCGCGGCAGATGCGCCCATGGTGGCGCGCGACAGGCTGACAGCCGTCATGTGGCGGATGAAAAACGGGAGCACGATGCATGGCGGAGCGATCATTTGCGCATGAGGTGAAGCAACTGCGCATTGGTGCGGGGGAAGTCTTCCGCGGGGAGGGTATCCTTGCCATTACCAAGGCGCTGTTGCAGTCGGGCGTGGGGTATGTGGCAGGGTATCAGGGCGCGCCCATTTCGCACCTGATGGATGTACTGGCCGATGCCCAGGACCTGCTTGCCGAACTCGACGTGCATTTCGAATCAAGTGCAAGCGAGGCGAGCGCGGCGGCCACGCTTGCGGCTTCGGTCATGTACCCCATCCGCGGCGCGGTGACATGGAAATCAACCGCGGGCACCAATGTCGCCTCCGATGCGCTTGCCAATCTGTCATCTGGTGGTGTCAAGGGCGGCGCGCTCATCATCATCGGTGAGGATTATGGCGAAGGTTCCTCCATCATGCAGGAGCGTTCGCATGCCTTTGCCATGAAGTCGCAGATGTGGCTTCTTGATCCGCGCCCCTCACTGCCCTGTATCGTGGACATGGTTGAAAAGGGCTTCCAGCTTTCCGAGGCATCGAACACGCCCGTGATGTTGCAGGTCCGGATCAGGAGCTGCCACATGCATGGCAGTTTCGTGGCCCGGGAAAACCGCCGTCCCGCCATGACACTGAACGAGGCGAGCCTTGCGCCCCGGCGCGATCCCGCGCGTATTGTCCTGCCACCCGCCGCCTACCGGCAGGAGCACGAAAAGCTTGAGCAGCGCTGGCCTGCCGCCGTGGCCTATGTCAAGGCCGCCGGACTCAATGAATTCCTCGGGGCGACGGAGGGCGATGTCGGGCTGATCGTGCTGGGGGGGCTGTACAATAATACCCTGCGGGCCTTGATGCGCCTTGGTCTGGCCGACCTTTATGGGGAGAGCGTCCTGCCCCTGTATGTCATGAATGTCGCCTATCCGGTAATCGATGATGAGGTGCTGGAGTTCTGCCGTGACAAGAAAAGCGTGCTGGTGATCGAGGAAGGTCAGCCGGATTATATTGAACAGGCGATTGGCAGGCTGCTGCACAGGCACGTGCCCGGATGCATGCTGCATGGCAAGGACATGCTGCCCAAAGGCGGGGAATACACGGTCGAGACCCTGACCGAAGGGTTGCGTGGCCTGATCGCATGCGCGGCGCCCGACCTGATCGACAATGCCGCGCGGGCCCCCAACGAGATGGCGATTACGGACGAGCCGAAGATAGCGGCCCTGGCCAGAACCGTGCCAGCGCGCCCCGCCGGGTTTTGCACCGGCTGCCCGGAGCGGCCCATTTTTGCTGCCATGAAACTCGTGGAGGGGGAACTCGGGCCGCATCACATCGCATCGGATATCGGCTGCCACCTCTTTTCCATCCTGCCCCCGTTCAATCTTGGCGCGACCACGATGGGCTATGGGCTGGCACCTGCTTCGGCCTCGGCCTTCAACGGCTTGGGCAGCGGCAAGCCCCGCAAGCGAACGATTGCGGTCATGGGCGATGGCGGGTTCTGGCATAACGGGCTGACAAGCGGCATCGGCAATGCCGTGTTCAACAAAAGTGATGATGTCATCGTTATCGTAGACAATTATTACTCTGCCGCCACGGGTGGGCAGGATATTCCCTCATCACGTTCCTCTCCCCCCACGCGCTCGACCCATCATCCCATCTCCCGCGCCATTGAAGGGGTTGGCGTGGAATGGGTGCGTGAGGTGGACCATACCTATGATGTCACGCGCATGCGCGACGTGCTGCGTGAGGCGCTGACCACCCGCAAGGCGGGGCCGAAGGTGATTGTCGCCTCATCGGAATGCATGCTCAACCGGCAGCGGCGCGAGAAACCCCTGCGGCGCAAGGCGCTCGGCGCGGGCCAGCGTGTGGTCAACCAGCGCTTCGGGGTGGATGAGGAGATCTGCACGGGAGATCATGAATGCATCCGCCTTTCCGGCTGCCCGTCGCTTTCGGTCAGGCCATCAGCCGATCCGCTGAAGGAAGACCCGGTGGCCAGCATCGACCAGAGTTGCGTGGCCTGCGGCAATTGCGGCGAGGTGGCGGATGCAGCCGTGCTGTGCCCTTCCTTCTACCGCGCCGATACGGTGGTCAATGCGGGCTGGCGGGAGCGGTGGCGTCAACGCCTGCGCACCCGCGCCGTGGGCGTGCTGCAACGCTGGCGCGAAAGTCGGCGGCCGGTCCTGGGCTGAAGGTCTGAAGGCAGTCCTTTCGCTATATTTTTCATGTCTTTCCGGGCCAGAAGAAACTGATGAAACCTGAAAAGAAACCAATTTCAATAGCCGTCTGCGCCATGGGGGGGCAGGGTGGCGGGGTGCTGGTCAGTTGGATCGTGACCCTGGCGGAACAGTGTGGCTGGGTCGTGCAGTCCACCTCGGTGCCCGGCGTGGCGCAAAGAACCGGCGCCACCATCTATTACATCGAGATGGTGCCGCCCGATCCTGCCGGTCGCACCCCTATCCTGGCACTCATGCCCACGCCGGGCGAGGTTGATATCGTCATCGGCGCGGAACTGATGGAAGGTGGCCGCGCCATGCTGCGTGGGCTGGTTACGCCCGAGCGCACCACGCTGATTGTTTCAACCCACCGCAGCTATGCGGTGGAGGAGCGGATCAGCCCCGGTGACGGGCGGATTGATCCGGCCGCCGTGCATGAGGCGGCGGCCATCGCCGCCCGCTCTGTCATTGCCTTTGACATGGAGGCCGTGGCGCAGCAGGCCAAGAGTGTCATTTCAGCCGTCATGTTTGGGGCGTTGGCCGCAAGTGCTGCCCTGCCATTTCCCCTTTCCGCCTTTCATGATGCCATCCGGCGCGGCGGCATCGGCGTAAAGGCCAGCATCAGGGCGTTTGATCTGGGTGCCGCCCGCGCCACGCAACCCGTGGCGCAACAGCCGGTCCCTGCTTCGCCCTCTCCTGTGCCGGGCCTGCAACAGCTTACGGGTCATACGGGTTTTGATGCGCTCCTGAGCCGTGCGGCGGCCCTGCCTGGCGCGGCGCACGGCATGGTGGATGCGGGGCTGCGTCGGGTCGCGGATTTTCAGGACCTGGCGTATGCGGAGGTCTATCTCGCGCTGGTGGAGGAATTTGCCGCTACGGGGCACGAGGCGCTGAGCATCGAGGCGGCGCGCCATATCGCCAACGCCATGGCTTATGATGACATCATCAAGGTGGCGGACCTCAAGATACGGCGCACCCGTTTCGCACGTATCGCGGGCGAGATGGGGGCGCGGGGCGGCCAGCCGCTTGCCATTACCGAATTCATGCACCCGCGTGCGGAGGAAGTGCAGGCCATCCTGCCTTATGGCCTCGGCCTGTTTTTGGAAAAAACCGGGCTGGGCAGGCGCCTGCTGGCACCTTTTGTCAAAACCGGCTGGCGGGTGCGCACGGACCGCCTGCGCTGGTTCATGCTCCTGTTCCTCACGGCTGAACTCTACCGTCTTCGCCCTGGTTCGCTGCGCCACAGGCGCGAGATGCGCCATCGGGATGAATGGCTTGCCCTCGTGCGCGCGGCATGGCGGCTGGATGCGAATTTTGCCGTCGAGGTATTACGCTGCCGACGGCTGGTAAAGGGCTATAGCGATACGCATGCCCGCGGCCTGTCGAAATTCGATCAGGTGATGAAAGCCGTGCGCAAACTGCTCGGGCACGGGGTCAGTGGTGCAAAAGCAGCGACATGGACCCGTTTCCTCAGGGATGCGGCGCTGGAGGATGCGCAGGGCAAGGCATTGGAACAGGCCCTGGCCCGCTTTGAACGCGGTGCCATGGTGGAAGGGAACTGAGATGTCACTGTTAACGGAACTGGTACGGGGCCTGCTGGACGGCGAGGTTGCGGTCGTGGATCTGACCCATACGCTGAGTGAGGATTTTCCCACCCTGGTGCTGCCCGAGCCTTTTGGTCAGACGGCGGCGTTTTCGAGCGAAGTCATCTCGCGCTATGATGAAAAAGGCGTGGCCTGGTACTGGCGCAACTTTACCGTAGGCGAACATACCGGCACGCATTTTGATGCGCCAGCCCACTGGATCAGCGGCAGGGACGTGCCTGACAACACGGTTGATACCATGCCCCCGCGCGATTTTATTGCGCCAGTCTGCGTTATTGACTGCGTTGCTCCTGCCGCGGCTGATCCCGATTTTCTTCTCACGCCGCACCATATCGAACAGTGGGAAAGCGCGCATGGCTGCATTCCGCCGCGCAGTTGGGTCTTCATGCGTACCGACTGGGGGCTGCGCAGCCGCGATGATTACACGAACCGGCGCGCGGATGGGGCCCATACGCCCGGTCCTTCGGCCGAGGCCGTGCGTTTCCTGATCGAGGAGCGGGATATTTTTGGCTTTGGTACCGAAACCATCGGCACGGATTGCGGCCAGGCCCATCTGCTCGAGCCGGCCTATCCTGCCCATACGCTGCTGCATGGCGCGGGCCGGTATGGCCTGCAATGCCTGACGGGCCTCAATCAGTTGCCTGCGACCGGTGCGCTGGTGATCGCCGCTCCGCTCAAGCTCATGGACGGTTCGGGCAGTCCGCTGCGCGTGCTCGCCCTCGTGCCGCGCTAGAGCAGATCCCGTTTGAATGGACACATTCGAACGGGTGAAGATGCTCGATAAACAATGAGTTAGAAAAATTATACTGAGCCAGAGTTCAGTGGAATTGCCCTGGGCGCGCGGGCATCCATCATACCAGCCCCGACCTGCGCAGGCCCGCCGGGGGGCACAACATCAAATAAAGGAGTGTCCGGGTGGACATTGTTTCAATAGGCGGTGGGCCAGCGGGACTGTACGCGGCCATTCTGCTCAAGCGTGACTTGCCCGATGCGCGCGTGCGCGTGTTCGAGCAGAACGCACCAGCCGACACATTCGGCTTTGGCGTTGTGTTCAGTGACCAGACGCTGGATGTGTTCGCGGGAGCCGACCAGATCTCGTACGATATGATTCGCGCTGCGTTTTCCTATTGGGATGATCTGGATATCGCGGTGCGCAATCATGTCTTTCGCGTGCCGGGCAATGGTTTTTGTGGCTGTTCACGCCGCACGCTGTTGCAGGTCCTCTATCACCGGGCGGAAGCGCTGGGGGTTGAACTCCATTTCGGGGCGGCGGTCATGCCTGCGCAGTTTCCCGATGCCGACCTGATCCTTGCTGCCGATGGCATCAACAGCCGCGTGCGGCAGCACGATGCCGCGCATTTTGCCCCTGCGATCGACCTGCGTTCAAACCGTTTTGTCTGGCTTGGCAGCACGCGTGCGCTCGATGCGTTCACCTTCTTTTTCCGCGAATGCGAAGAGGGGCTGTTTATTGCGCATTGCTACCAGTATGAGACCGAACGCAGTACCTGGGTCATTGAAATCGACGAAGAGACATTTGCCCGCTGTGGTTTCGAGGCCATGGCAGAGGCGGATTACGTGGCTTATCTGGAGCGTGTCTTCAGCGAGGAACTGGCCGGGCATCCGCTTATTGCCAATCGCTCGATATGGCGCAGGTTCCCTGCCATCCGCTGCGCGAAGTGGCATAAGGACAATGTGGTCCTGCTTGGTGATGCCAAGTCGACCGCGCATTTTTCCATCGGGTCAGGCACCAAGCTGGCCATGGAGGATGCGATTGCCCTGCATGGTGCCATTATGTCCACCGACAGCATATCCGCGGCTCTCGCGCTGTACGAAACGCAACGGCGCGGCGAAGTGGAGCGCCTGCAGCACGCGGCGGAAGTTTCGCTGACATGGTTCGAGCACCTCCACCGCTACTGGCCGATGAGTGAAACCCGCTTTGCGTTCTCGCTCATGACACGCTCGAAAGCCATCACATGGGATGACCTGACCCTGCGCGCGCCCGCTTTCATCGCGCAGGTGCAGCAGGATTTCGAGCGCGACTGCGCCCGCAGGGGCGATGCGGTGCGGCCCGGAGTAGTGCCTGCCTTCCAGCCTTTCCGGTTGCGTGACATGACACTGGCAAACCGGGTGGTCGTCTCGCCCATGTCCACCTACCGAGCACGGGAGGGTGTGCCGTCCGAGTGGCATCTGGTGCATTATGGCGCCATGGCCCGAGGGGGGGCTGGCCTGATCTATACCGAGATGACCGATGTCAGTGACGATGGCCGCATTACGCCCGGCTGTGCGGGCCTGTATACGGATGAGCAGGTGCATGCCTGGCGCCGCATCGTTGATTTCGTGCATGCGGAAGGGGAAAGCCGCGTGTGCCTGCAACTTGGTCACGCAGGGCGCAAGGGCGCCACGCGCGTGATGTGGGAAGGCATGGACGAACCCCTTGCGGAAGGGGGGTGGGAACTCCTCGCGGCCTCGGCGCTGCCCTATCACCCTCACAGCACGGTGCCCCGCGCCATGACGCGTGATGATATGGACCGGGTGAAAGCGGATTTCGTGGCGGCGACCCGGCGGGCGGTCGGGTGCGGGTTCGACATGATCGAACTGCATTGCGCCCACGGCTACCTGCTGGCCAGTTTTCTTTCGCCACTGACCAACACACGCATGGATGACTATGGCGGCAATGTTGAAAACCGCCTGCGCTACCCGCTTGAAGTCTTCCGGGCCATGCGGGCCGTCTGGCCTGCTGATCGTCCCATGGCGGTGCGTCTTTCCGCGACCGACTGGCAGGAAGGTGGCATCACGATGGAGGAGGTCGTGTATATCGCCCGCGCCTTTGGCCAGGCGGGGTGCGATCTGATCGATGTTTCAACCGGGCAGACAACACCATCTGCCAGACCTGTATTCGGCCGGATGTTCCAGGTACCGTTTGCCGAGCAGATCCGCGCCGAGACCGGGCTTGCGGTCATGTGTGTGGGCAATATTTCAAGCGTGGACCAGGCCAATACCATTCTGGCCGCAGGCCGTGCCGATCTGGTGGCTTTCGGGCGCCCCATGCTGGTTGATCCCGCGCTGATCCTGCGGGCAGCAGCGCGCTACGGCGCTCCCATGCCGGCGTTGCCGCCTGGTGCCCGGCCGGGACTGAATGCAATGACCCGCACCGAAAACCGCCGGTTTGCCGATGAGCAGGCCCTGCGTGTCAAGGCCCGCCCCCGCAGGCATGCCATGGAGTGAATGACACGCCCCAGGCGGGAAAAGCGGTTGCAACAAGCCTGTGCGCCATTATATCTTATGCATAAGATATATGCTGGCGTGCTTCATAAGAAACAATAAGGATAAGCTTTTGATGCGTACACGGCATGTTCTGGTTAGCGGTGGATCGCGTGGCATAGGCCGCGCCGTTGCCCGGCACATGATACGGACCGGCGAGACCGTGACCGTTACGGGACGTGATGCCGCAACACTGCAGGAAGTCGTACAGGCGGGTGACGCCCATCATTACGTGGTGTGCGATGTCACGGATGATCACGCGGTCGTAACAGCCTGTAAAAAGGCAGTCAGCCAGGCAGGTCCTGTTGATGTGCTTGTCAATAATGCGGGCGGTTCCTCAAGCGGGCGTTTTGGCACAATGGCGGTTCGTGATTTTGTCGATGCGTTTCAACTGAATGTGCTCGGGGCGGTCCGGTTGTGCCAGTCTGTGCTGCCGGGCATGGTTGAGCGTGGGAAAGGGCGTATTGTCAACGTCGCCTCCACCGCTGCCCTGCGGGGCTATGAATATGTGGCGCCTTATGTCACGGCCAAGCATGCGCTGCTTGGATTGACGCGCTCGCTCGCGCTGGAATATGCCCGCTCGGGCATAACGGTCAACGCGGTATGCCCGGGCTTTACCGATAGTGACCTCGTCAGCGCCAGCATTGCCCGTGCCGCAGGTAAAAGCGGGCGCCCTGCTGAGGATATCCGTGCAGAATTCGCCCGCTTCAACCCGCGCGGATGCCTCAATACCACGGAGGAAGTGGCAATTGCGGTGGCTTTCCTGTGTAGTATCGGCGCGAGTGCGGTCAATGGCGTAGCGCTGCCGGTTGCGGGTGGCGAGGTGGGATAGGCCCTTGATGCGCAGGACGAGGCCCCTGCCTTTATTGTACAAATAGTGTCATTGACTGAATATTAGGATGGATTCCCGTATGTCAGGTTCTGTTTTCCATCAGGTCGTGCAGCCAGAAGGCTGGCCCGCGCCCCGGGGTTATGCAAATGCCATTGTGGCCACGGGCCGCCTGCTGAGCATCGGGGGGCAGATTGGCATGACCCCGGCAGGCGAGATGCAGGAAGGGTTTGTCACGCAGTGCCAGCAGGCGCTGCGCAATATCGAGGCCTTGCTCAAAGCGGCCGATGCGCTGCCCGAGCATGTCGTGCGCATGACATGGTACGTGACCGACATCGCGACCTACACGGCTCAGCTCCGCCCGCTTGGGCAGGTCTATCGAACGGTCATGGGGCGGCATTACCCTGCAATGAGCCTTGTGCAGGTGGTCAGGCTGGTCGAACCGGCCGCGTTGGTGGAAATCGAGGCCACGGCGGTCATTCCATGAGGGCCGGGCACGGCATGGCGGCCTGAATCGTGTCCGTTTTACCGTGCCGTTTCCTGATTGCACGCGACTTTCCGGCCAGAAGTAAAGTCTTTGCCCATGCTTGATACGATCCTGTTCTGGTCCCTGTGGTGCATCATGTTCTGCATAGGCAGCAGTCTTCGTCCTGCTGATTTCCTGAGTGTCATACACGGGCATCGTTCGCTGCTTATCGGTATGGTCAGCCTGATCGTGATCGTGCCGTTGCTGGATATCGGCATTGCGTGCCTCTACCATCCTCCGCCGGCCATTCTGTTCGGGCTGGTTCTTCTGGCCACGACGCCAGGGGGCGTGCTGTCCAATGTATTGACCGATCTTGCCAAGGGCAATGTCGCGCTTTCTGTTTCCCTGAGTATCGGGGTGAGCGCGCTTTATGTGGTCATCGTGCCCTTTATCGTAACACTGGCGCAGACGATTATTTTCAGCCAGGCCATGCCCGTTTCAGTTTCTTCGCTCGGGTTGCTGGGTGATATCGTGCTGATTACCGTCCTGCCGGTTTCCTGCGGCATGCTGGTCGGCGGGTATCTGCCTGCCTCGTGCAAGCGCCTGCTCAATCCAGTCAAACTGGCCTGCACCGCAACATTACTGGTGCTTTATGCCGTGCTTCTGTATCACCAGCGTGCGGCCCTTCAGGCAGGTATCCGGCAGATCGCGTGGGCGGTGCTGGGCATGAACTGCGTCAACCCCCTCTGGGGGTGGCTGGTCTGCCGTCTTGGAAGGGTCTCGCATCGCGATACGGTGCCCATCGTCTTTGAGCATCTGATCCGTCAGGAGGGCACCGCGATATTCATTGCCGTGGCCCTGCTGCACCGCGAGGAATCCGCACTGCCCCTGATCATGAACAGCCTGTTCAGCATCATCATCGGTTCCGGCATCATGCGCTATTTCCGCAGCCGTGGATGAAGGGAGACCGGGGTGGTGCCCCCCAAAGCGCTTCTGGTGTCAGGGGCAGCGTCGTGCTTACTGCATGTGGGTGCGGGTCACGAAACTGTCCAGCACCGTTTTGCGTGCGGTCCGCAGGTGCCGTGTCATGGCTTTTGAGGCCAGCGCCCCGTCACGTGTCTCGAGCGCTGAAAGAATGCTTTCATGTTCGGCCCAGCCCGGCGCATTGCGTTCAGCCAGGCTCTGGCGCTCAAACATCTTGGTAAAGCGGCGCATGCCCTGAATGGTTTTGGCAATCAGGCCGTTCTCGCAATATTCCCCAATCGCGCCATGCAGGTTGTCATCAAAGACCCAGTGCTGCGCGGGCGAGAAGGTGTGCGACGGATCAATGCTCCGCAGTGAGCGCCGCAGTTCGGCCAGCCTCTCGGTGGGGATGTGCTCCGCCGCGATGTTGGCGGCGTAAGGTTCGACCAGCAGGCGGACCTCAAGGCTCTGGAGGTATTCATCAAGTGAGACATGCCGCACGGCCAGAAGGCGGGCATTATGCCGCACGACCAGGCCTTCGCCCTCCAGTCGGCCGATGGCTTCGCGCATGGGGGTGCGCGATACGCCCAGATCCTCCGCCATCCTGCGTTCCTGTATGATCGTGCCGCCGGGCAGTTTGCGGCTCAGGATCAGATCCAGCATGTGCTCGTAGGTTTCTTCGGTCAGGTTTCGGGGCTCGCCCCACGCCGTCACCGATTTCTCGGTGGAAGAGGGGGCTTTTTCCTCCTCGCCCTTCTTTACTGCTGTGCTCATGACTGGCCCCCATTTTACCTTGCGTGTTGCGCTCTTTGACAGGAATACCAAGACTTTTTTACGCGCACCATCCGCTTATTATGCCGGCCACTACATCAATGCAACGCAGGTAGTCCGCCAGGTCCACCCATTCATCCGTTTTCCCGTTCTGCGACAGGTCGCCGCATAGCGGGCCAAGGCCAATGGTTGGAATGCCATGCTGGACATTGGGCACCCGTATATCGCTCGATGTGTGCAGCACGTTGGCAAAGGCACGCTCTCCCGTCACGTTATGGATGACGGTATTGGCAATTTCAAACAGCGGGTCATCGGTGCGCACTTCCGCCGGGCTTACGCCTGATATCCAGGCAATCCGGGGGGGATGGGCCGCGAGGAACGCATCGGCAGCAGCGGCCTGGCTGATGCAGGCTTCCACTTCAGCCTGTACGCTTTCCAGCGTTTCGCCGGGCGGGAAGGACAGCGCGCAGCCAATCTCGCAGCTCTGGGCCACCCGATTGAAACGCTGCTGGTGGCTGGTGGCAATGGTGGAAACAAGCAGGTTGCTGGCCCGGCCGATGGCCGTGTCGAGGGCCGCGTGATGGACCCTCTCAGCCCGCTCCGCATCAAGCGCCTGCAACGCCGTGCACACAGACATGGCCTTTTCGATCGGGTTGACCGCCAGATGCGCGAAGGCGGTATGGCCCGGTTCCGTTGTGGGGGGCTGTTCGCCATCCACCGTGATGGTGAAGAGCAGTTGCCCCCCCGCGAAACTCTTGATCTCGCGCATGCCCGCACCGGATTCAGCAGGGTGCAGGTAAAGGGCGGCATCGCTCAGGCCGCCGTTCTGCATGACCGCGATCATGCCACGCGCATGGCGCTTGCTGGGCGTACTGGCCACGATCACGTCAC
Organism: Komagataeibacter xylinus NBRC 15237; assembly: GCF_001571345.1. Lineage (GTDB taxonomy): Bacteria > Pseudomonadota > Alphaproteobacteria > Acetobacterales > Acetobacteraceae > Komagataeibacter > Komagataeibacter xylinus. The sequence continues at coordinate 41,162 of NZ_BCTP01000018.1, forward strand.
CGTGGAGCGTAACCCCGCTTTTGACAATGCTGCGCACGCTTTCAACCATGGTTGCTACGCCAGCCAGGTCATCGGCTACCCCCCAGCCATAAACGCGCCCGGCCTCCACGCTGCCGGCAAAGGGATCGTGCCGCCAGCCGGTTGTATCGGTGCTGGGTTCGCTGTCGGGGTGGGCGAACATCATCAGGCTGCGGCCGCCGCCGGTCCCGGGCAGGCGGGCAATGATGGCGGTGCGCTCCTCATCGTGCAGGTTGGGGTATGCTGCGAATTCATCGCGCAGCGTGAGGTCGCGCGGCTGGTAGGTGACATGCTGCACGATACAGCCAAGGCGCTCGAGTTCCTGTGCCACATGTTGCTGCACAGCCTGTTCGCCTTCCTTGCCCAGGCGGATCAGCGCCTGCAGGAAAGCCAGCCGTTCATTGGCCTCCGGTGCAAGGGAGGGAGAAGAAGGATTTGACGTTGCTTGGATCATGCATGCACCAGTAGGTTGGAAAGGGCGAGCGCAACGACGCAGGTCGCCTTGCGCAGGTCTTCGAGTTGAACATGTTCATTCGCGCGGTGGCCGTTTGCGTCCTGCAATATGCGGGGCCCCGCGCCGTACAGTACGGTCGCGCAACCCGCGGCGCTGTACAGCCGTGCATCGGTAAACAGGGGCATGCCCAGGGCGGGTACGCGCTCGCCAAGCACCTCGGCCGTGGCATCCTGTATCGCGGCGACAAGCGGGGCCTGGCCAGGGCCGGGCCTGAGCGGTTCGGCCAGCAGGCAGCGCTCGACACGGCAGGTGACATGAGGCGAGCGGGCCGCAGCCTGCGCAATGATCTCGCGCAGGCGCGTTTCAACCGCCACCGGGTCTTCATCAGGCAGGATGCGGCGCTCAAGGCGGAAAGTGACATCTTCCGGCACCACATTGGCGGCAACACCGCCGCTGATCGTGCCGATGACAAGCGTTGGCGCATCAATGCCTTCAATGGCGCAAGGCTGCGTGGCCAGGCTGTCGCGCCAGTCATACAGCGCGTTCATGACCAGGCTTGCGGCATGCAGGGCATCGTGGCCGGTATGGGGCCAGGCGGAATGGGCGGCCTTGCCGGTCAGGGTTACGTCCAGTTGCAGGCTGCCATTATGGGCAATCATGACCGTGTAGGTAAAACCGGCACTGATGACGTATTCCGGCTTTGTCAGGCCGGTTTCAAGCAGCCATCCCGGCCCGAGATGGCCACCGCTTTCCTCATCATAGGTGAAGTGCAGTTCCACCTGTCCGTTCAGCGCCGCGCCACTTTCGATCAGGGCGCGCAGTGCAAAGGCATAGGTGGCGAAGTCCGCCTTTGATACTGCCGCCCCCCGTCCGTACAGCGCGCCATCGACAATATCAGCGCCGTATGGCGGGTGTTTCCATCCCGCACCGGGCGGCACGACGTCGCCATGGGCGTTCAGGGCTATGGTGGGGCCGGTGCCATCGCCAAAACGGTGGCGTATGATCAGGTTGGTAACGCTGAGCATGCCGTGGTCGCGGACCAGTTCAGCCGGTACGGGGTGGCGCTCAACCGTAAAGCCCAGGTCTTCAAGCAGGCGGGCGGCAACGGTTGCATGCGGCGCACAGTCACCGGGCGGATTGTCGGAGGGCACGCGCACCAGTTCCTGCAGGAAAGGGATCTGCAACGGCACATGGTCGCGTGCCACCAGCTTTTCCACCGTGGCGGCCAGGGCGGCGGCGGGCGTGCCGCCACCTTCTGCGCGGGGTGTCATATCAGTTGACATGGTCTGCTCCTGCCGGTGCCGCCTGTGCGATGACGGGCAACACGGGAAAATACATCAGGGTCATCGGGCACGCCCGAGGCCGTTATTCGAACGTCATCAATGTGACAGGATGCGCTTGAGAAAAGTGCCTGCGCGATCGCTGCAGCGTCCATCAAAAAAGTCGGCTGCGGGGAGATCATCAACGAATTCGCCCCTGTCCATGAAGATCACGCGGTTGGCAACCTGGCGCGCAAAACCCATTTCATGGGTCACGCACATCATGGTCATGCCTGCCTGTGCGAGTTCGGTCATGACGGCCAGCACCTCGGCCACCATCTCCGGGTCGAGGGCGGAGGTCGGTTCATCGAACAGGATCGCCACCGGGTCGATCGCAAGCGCGCGGGCAATGGCCACGCGCTGCTGTTGCCCGCCTGACAGGGCGACCGGGTATTTCGCGGCATGATCGGCCAGCCCTACGCGTTGCAGCAGCAGCATGGCGCGTTCGTGTGCTTCTGCCTTGTTGCGGTGCAGAACCACGCGCTGCGCGATCATCACGTTCTGGAGCACCGTCAGGTGCTGGAACAGTTCAAAGCCCTGAAACACCATGCCAATGCGGCGGCGTAGGTCAGGCAGGTGGGTGGCGGGGTCGTGCAGCCGGGTGCCGTCAACGGTGATCTGGCCGGAATCAAAGGTTTCCAGGCCGTTTACGCATTTGATCAGCGTTGACTTGCCCGAACCCGACGGGCCGCAGATCACCACGATCTCGCCTTTGTTGATTGTGGCGGAGCAGTTGTTGAGAACCTGAAATGTTCCATAATGCTTGCATACTGAGTCAAAAACGATCATGGCGGGCTCTTCCGGAAACGGGCGACCGAGAACGTGTCGATTTCATGGTGAACGGGGGCGCCAAGGATCAGATCGGCGGTGATCTGCCCCATGATGGGCCCCAATGTGAAGCCGTTGGAGGTAACCGCGTTGAAAAAACCGGGACAGGCGGCATCAGCTCCCAGAATGGGCGCGCCATCTATATCGATATTCATTGCGGCCCAACTGCGCACGATATGTACCCCGCGCAGCGCGGGAATGACATGCTGGGCAATCCATGTATTGCCTTCCAGGCTTTCGCGCAGGGGGCGTGGGCGGTGATGGACCGGGTCAAGCCCGGCGCTCCAGCCGCCGCCAATCAGCACGGAGCCGTTGGCGGCCTGTTTGAGTGTAAGGTGCCGTCCGGCATGGGCGACAAGACAGCGCACCAGCGGCGCCACCGGCTCGGTCACGATCATCTGTAGTGGTGCGCCATGCACCGGCAGGTCCAGCCCCACCATGGCCGCCACGCGGGTGGCAAAGGCACCGGCGGCGTTGACAACCACGGGCGCCGACCAGGTTCCTGCCTGGCTGCTGAGCGTAAAGCCGCCACCGGCCTGGCGCGTGATGGCGCTGACGGCCGCATGGGGCACGATCTGCGCGCCAGCCCTGCGGGCGGCGACAAGCAGGGCCTGCGTGGCCGCAAGGGGGTTGATCTTGCCTTCCTGCGGGCACCATGCCCCCCCAAGGAAACCGGGCGCGATGGCCGGTTCATGCGCGCGGATGGCGGCTTCATCCAGGATCTCGCAGGTAATGCCCTGCGCGCGCTCGATGGCAACCTTGCCGCGCAGGCGCTCGAGTTCGTGCTCGGTTTCCGCTAGCATGATGCCACCGGTCACCTTCATCTCGATGTCCCGGTCAAGTTCCTCCTGCAGGCGGCCCCACAGGTCGATGGATGCGCGTTGTAGCGGCAGGGTTCGCGCAGCAGGCGAGAGGCCCTGTTCGTTTGAGCGGTAATCAAATGACAGGAGCTGGGCATGCAGGCTGCCTGCATTGCCGCCCGAGGCCCCTGCACCGGGCTGCCCGCGTTCAAGCACCGTGACCTTGCGGCCAGCGCGGGCAAGGAACAGCGCCGTCGCCGCGCCGACAACCCCGCCACCGATCACCACCACATCCGCGCTCCGGGTGTTGCCGCATTGGCGGGCAGGCGGTGCGGCAGGCGGCAGGACGGAGCGTTTGTGGCCGTGCCATTCATGTTTTTCCCGCGCCAGGGCGGCCAGCGGTATGGGGCGTAGCGGCATCTGCGGGGCGGGGAAGTCGGCTTCGCTGGCCAGATGCCCGAGCAGGTGCCCGACGGCTGCGCCACAGAACCGGCCCTGGCATCTGCCCATGCCGGCCCGGGTCACACGCTTCAGGGTGGGGATGTCGGTGATCCCGTCCTCACGCGCACGTTTGCGCAGCATGCCCAGGCTGAGTGCCTCGCAGCGGCAGATGATCGTCTCATCGCTCACGCTGGCATCAGGCAGCCGGTCGGCATGGAGGGCATAGAGCGTCCACAGGGCCGACTGGAATGCGCGCGCGTCCTGTAGCTGGCGCCGGGCCGCGCGCGCGGGGCGCGTGGGGTAGCCCAGCAGGCCAAGAATGGCCTGGGCGGCCAGCGCGCCCTGCGCCTGCGCCACCATTGCCCCGCCAAAGCCGCCCGCTTCCCCCACCACGAACACATCCGCAAGGCTGGTGCGGCCCACATCGTCCCGTTCCACTTCCAGATGGGGCACGGGGGTTGCGACATAACGGTGGGCGCAGCCAAGCAGGCGCGCCAGTTCATTGGCAGGCACAAAACCATCGCCAATGCAGATGGTATCGGCCTCGATACGGCGTTCCCGGCCGCTGGAGTCGGCTACGACGGCGGCTTTTACCCGCTGGTCGCCTTCCACCCGCACCAGGCGGCTGTTCCACAGCATGGGCACGCGGTGGCGGCGCAGCGTGGCAATCTGGCGCAGGCCACTCAGGGCAAGGCCAGGTTCAGCCATGCCCAGCCTGCCCGATGCCGCAAGGCTCCGCCACGGCGGGGCTGCCCCTTCCACCAGCGCAGCCGGGGGGCTGCCTCCGCGCAGCAGTTCACGCGCGACCTGCAGGTTAAGCGGGCCGTTGCCCGTTACCACCACCCGCTTGCCCGGCATGCTGCCATAGGCCCGCAGCAGGGTCTGGCATGCGCCTGTCGTCATGACGCCGGGCAGGTTCCAGCCGGGCACGGGCAGGGGTGATTCCTGCGCACCCGTGGCCACGAGGAGCACGCGCGGCCTGACGTAAAGAGCCGTGCCATTGTGCACCAGCCCGACCACAAGGCTGTTTTCACTTTCGCGAAAGGCTCCCCAGACCAGCGTGTCGTGCAACAGGCGCGCGCCCGCTTCCCGCGCCGCAGCAATCGCCCGCGCACCGCGACGGGCCTGCTGGTCGGCTGTAACTCCGCTGGTGGCGGGCTGCTTGAAAAACTGCCCCCCCGGCAGGTGCCGCTCGTCGGTTACGATAACGGAGGCCCCCGCAAGGGCAAGGTCGCGTGCGGCAACAAGCCCGGCCGGGCCCGCGCCCACGATCAGCACGGCGCAGCGGATTTCTTCAATCGTATCGGGCGGGGTGGCGAGGGGGCTGCATGCCTGCGGATTGGCCAGAAGGGGCTGACGGCTGATGGCCATTCCCTCCGTCGCCGCAGTCATGCAGCCGCGCTGGGCGGTGCGGCCATCAATGTGCAGCAGGCAGTCATGGCAGGCGCCAATGCCGCATAGCGGGCCACGCGGGGAGCCATCGCGCGCCGTATTGTGGATGATCTGCCCCGCGGCAATCAGGGCCGCAGTCACGCTCTGGCCGGGGCGGGCCGTAATGGCGCGGCCTTCAAAGGTAAAGTGGATCATGGCGTGTTACCGCGCATCCTGCCCGATATCGGGCAGGGCCTGCGCATTTGCGGGTGCGTTGGCGCGGCTGCTGGTCGGGCGGGCATAGGGTTTGTTGACATAGTGCTCAAGACGGCGCTGCACCATATCCCATGCCGAGGTCATGGCCAGGTAATACAGGGCGGAGACAGAAAATAGTTCCAGTACCATGAAGTGCTCCTGCACCAGAAGCTGGGTCCGGCGCAGCAGTTCTTCCATCGAGATGACGGAGGTGACGGATGTTGTCTTGAGCAGTCCGTTGACCGAGTTGCCCAGTGGCGGCACGATGATGCGCATGGCCTGCGGGAATGTGATGCGCCAGGCGATCTGGCGTTCCTCGAAACCCAGCGCGCGTGCGGCGGCAATCTGCCCCGGCGGCACGGCGTTCAGCCCCGCGCGAATGATTTCAGCAAGATAGGCGGCCTCGTTCAGGCTCAGCCCGATCAGCGAACAGGTGACGACATCGAGCCGGATGCCGAATTTGGGCAGGCCGGTATAGATGACGATCAGTTGCACCAGAAGCGGCGTGCCCCGAAAGAACCAGACATAGAACCGTGCCGGAAGGGACACGATTTGATGTCGCGAACGCTTCATCAGCGCAAGCGCGCCACCAAGGACGAAGCCCGCGCATATGGAAAAAGCCGTGAGCCAGAGGGTGGTGACCGCACCTTCGAAGATGTACCGGTTGGTCAGGTAGATGAAAAAACCGTGCCAGTTCCAAATCTGCATGTTCTGTTTTCCGTGCGGTCAGGGATTGGCGTCGCCCGTTTCTGGACCATAAACGGTTATGGGCCCCGGTAGCGCGATAACGTCGTGGGCCTGGAAAAGGCGGTTCAGGCTGCCATCTTCGCGCATGTCGTTCATGACCTGCGCAATGCGCAGGGCCAGTTGCCGGTCGCGTACCGCCAGGGCAACCGGCGTGGGGAAAAGATGCATGAGGCCGATGCGCAGCGTGGCGTCATCAGCAAAGCGATGGGCCACGACGTCAATCGAAACCACGGCATCGACCTGTCCCGCGCGGAGTGCCACAAAGGCAATGGCGAAATTGTCAAAGGCATGGATCTGCAGCCCGGCCAGCCCCCTGGCGTGCAGCGTGCGGTCTATCTGGCGCGCGCGCTGCTCTTCAAAGCCGCCCATTTCCACGCCCACCGACATGCCCGCGAGGTCCTCGATCGCATGCACGGGTTTGTCCATGTTGGCGCGCAGGGTAATGCTGATGGCCTGCTGCTCGTACGGGATGAGTTCCATCATCTGGCTGCGCTCATGGGTGTAGAACATGCCCGTATCGATCATGTCCCAGCGCTGTTCCATCAACCCCAGGATCAGGGCCGCGAAGGATGATGGAATGATATGCGCCTTCAGGCATAGCCTGCTGGCAATCTCATGCCCGAGTTCAATGCGCATGCCATGCAGTTTGCCATCCACGCTGACATATTGCAGCGGAGGCAGGGACGGATTGGTCGCCATTGTAAGGGTGCCCGGCGTGGACAGGTTGGCGATGGGCACGCAGGGGGTAGCGGCCCGGGGCGCACGCGCACCCCAGGCCATGCCCATCACCGCCACGCAGGCGCAGAGCAGGAAACGGCTGCCAGCGTGTCTGGTCATGCCGGGCTGTAGGACAGCGACAGTTCGGCCACCAGTCGAGCGGCAAGGCGCTCATCTGCGGGGGGCAGCGGCAGGCGCGGGGGGCGGGGGCCGCCAACGTCAAGGCCCATGTGCCGCAGCAGCGCCTTGCTGCCGGCCACATAGCCGCCTCCACCAACAAAGCGGATGATCGGCACGAACTGGTTATAGATCTCACGCGCCTTGCCAACATCGCGGAAGTTCTCGCACAGATCATAGATCTGGCTCATTTCACGCGGCACGACATTGGAGGCCACGGCCACCCAGCCCACGGCCCCTTCGAGGAAGCTTTCAAACCCCATGATCCCGCCGAACACGTCCAGCCGGTCGCCACACAGGCGGATGATGTCGCGCACGCGCGTTACATCCATCGTGGATTCCTTGATCATGGTGCAGTTGTCGATTTCCGACAGGCGCGCCACGAGGGGAGGCAGCATGTCCACGTTCGCGGTGGCAGGGTTATTGTAAAGCATGATCGGGATGTTGATCGATTCCGCCACGCGGCGATAATGCATGAACAGTTCATCATCGGTCGGGGTGGAATAGAAGGGGGGGATAATCATCACGCCATCTGCCCCCATGGCTTCCGCCTCGCGGCTGTAGCGGATGACGTCGAGCGTATTTTCCGCACCCGTGCCGATCAGCACCGGCACGCGCCCGGCAGCCTGCTCCACCACGGTACGGGCGACGAGATGGCGTTCCTCGTCGGTCAGGGACAGGAACTCGCCGGTGGAACCCAGCGGAACAAGGCCGCGAATGCCGTTTTCGATCTGCCAGTCCACAAAGCGCCGCAGGGTGGGGAGGTCTATCTGCTGGTCCTGATCAAACGGCGTGATCATGACGGTGTAGGTTCCACGGAAAGACATAGTGTCGTGTGTCCTGAATATATTAATATTCCATTGGTATACCACTGCCATGTGGATTTTGAAAAGCCCTATTCGCTGCAGGGTCGAAACAATATCACGCCTTGACGTCATGCCGCATGAAGCGTGTCACGGCCTCGTTGGCATCGGCCGCGTGCGGGCCACAGGCCATGGCCGCAACGCGTCCGGCTTCCATCAGCACGATTCGGTCCGATACGGCGGCCACCGCCTCCATGTTGTGGGAGACCTGAATGATGGTCGTGCCCCGTGCAGCCAGATGGCGGTACAGGTCCAGCACGATGCCAAGTCGGCCCGGGTCGAGCGCGGAGGTCGGTTCATCAAGCAGCAGGGTGCGTGGGCGGAGCATGAGGGCGCGGGCAATGGCGACGCGCTGCTTCTGTCCGCCTGAAAGGCGGGTGGGGCGCCTGTCTCCGATTCCCTCAAGGTCGAGCGTCCTGAGCAGCGAGAGGGCCTCGTCGCGGGCTTCCATGCGGTTGCGGCCCTGCGCTTTTACGGGTGCAAGCATGAGGTTGGCCAGCACGCTCATGTGGTCAAACAGGCCGAAATGCTGAAAGACCATGGCCATGCCCGCGCGTATGCGCCGCAGGCTTTCGGGGTCGTTCGCGTCGAGTGCGTGGCCTTCTACGGTGATGCGGCCGGAGGAGACCGGCATCAGCCCGATCGCCGCCCGCAGCGTGGTGCTTTTGCCCGAGCCGGAGGGGCCGATCAGGCTGACGATCTCGCCACGCTCGATCGACAGGCTTGTGCCGCGCAGGATGTCTGTCCCGCCATGGCTTGCGACAACATGTTCAAGTTGCAGATGCGGCAAGTTTCTTCTCCATTTTGCGGCTCAGCGTGGTGAGGGGAAAGGAGACGAGGAAATACAGGCATAGTACCAGCACGAAGATGCGATAGGTGGGCAGGCCCCGATTGGTTAGGATGATGCCGGCCTGATTGAGTTCGATGACGCCGATCTGCGATGCCAGCGCCGTATCCTTGACGAACAGGACCAGATACCCCAGCACCGGTGGCACGATGCCGGGCAGGGCGGCAGGCAGGATCACATGCCTCAATATGGTGCCGCGGCGCAGGTTTGTGGTCTCGGCGGCCTCGATCTGCGTGGTATCCACGTTGCACAGCCCATTATAGACGATCTGCGAAATGTAGGCCCCGCCGATCAGGCTGATCGCAGCCAGGGCGACAAGCGGGGGCGAGATGTCGATTCCCGCCATGCCTGTTGCAAAAAATACGCCATAAAGCACGATAAGGAAGGGAATGCGCCGCACCAGCCCCACATAAAGCATGACCAGCAGCCGCAGGGGGCGCAGCAGGGCATGCGTGGAAAAGCGCAGCAGGGCCAGCGCGGTGCCGATCGCAGTGCCCGTTACCGCCCCTGCGACAGACAGGGTTATCGTCATGGCCAGTGCCCGCAGGATGAGTGTAGCGTCGTAATGGCTGAAGGACATTCCCATTCTCCCTTCAGGCCAGTCGCCACAGGCGCGCAAATACGACAGCCGCCACGAGCGAGAGCACGACATACAGGACCGCCACGACCGAAATGACCTCGATGGAGCGGAAAGTGAGGGCAATGATGTTGTAGGCCCGTCCGGTCAGTTCCTCCACGCCGAAGATCGACGCCATGGAACTGCCCAGCAGCATGAGCAGAAAATGGTTTTCCAGCCCCCGCGTGGCGCGCGTGAGTGCGCGCGGCAGGATGATGTGGCGGTAGGTATGTCGCCACCCCAGCCCCAGCGTCGCGGCGGCTTCATGGTACAGGACGGGGGTTGAGGCGATCTCTGTCCCCACGATGTCAGCCATGTAGGCCCCGGCGTTGAGTGTCATGCCCAGAAGCACCGATAGGAAAGGCGAGAAGGTGAGGCCCAGCAGGGGCAGGCAGTAGAAGATGGCGAAGATCTGCGAAAGCTGCGGCGTATTGGTAAAAAATATCACATAACCTGCAGCAGCTTTCCGCAGCGGGTTGGCGGCCTCGCGCCGGGCGATGGCAATGGCGATTGCCAGCGCCAGGCCGCCTGCAAACGCCATGACCGTGAGCATGACCGTCTCGGCGGCGCCGCCGAGCAGGTAGGGCAACTGCCGCCATACAGGCTGGTAGTGAAGCCCCGTCATGGTGCGCTCCCGGCAGGCAGGGGCGCCATGGGTGTGCCGAACCACTTCTCGTAAGTATTTTCCATGGCGTGGGTGCGGTGCATCGTTGCGATGGCCTGGTTCAGGCGCGCGAGCAGCGGCGCGTTATCCTGCGCCAGTCCCACGCAGTCATAATCCACCGGCACGCCCGCCAGATGGGTCACGTGCCAGTGGGTGGCGGGGTAGGCCGCGAGGTAATGCGTGACATATTCACTGACATCGATCATCGCATCCGCCCGCCCCTGCGCGAGCGCGCGGATGACATCGGGGTAGCCATCAAGCAGCAGCGCCTGTGGGGCATGGGTTGCGACGAAGGGCACGGCCGATGAGCCGCGCGCTTCCACCAGTCGCATGTCAGGCCGGTCAAGGGCCGCGAGGCTGTCAGGGTGGCCCGTGCCGGGGGTGAGGATGCTGAAGGCCTCGGTATAGAGCGGGGCGGAGAAGGCAATGACGCGTGCGCGCTCGGGGCTGCGCGTCATGCCGCCCAGAATGATGTCGACCTTGTTGGCCATGAGGTAGGGGATGCGCCCGGCGGACGTGACCGGCACCAGATTGGCCCGCACGCCCAGCGCGCCGGCCAGTTGGGTGGCAATGTCGATGTCAAAGCCTTCGAGCGCGTTGGTGCGCCCGTACTGGCCGAGCGGGGGCAGGCCGGGATTGATCCCGACGTTGAGGGTGCCCGAAGCGATGATGCGCCCGAGGTCGCGCGCGCCAGCCTGCGTGCTGGTGGCGCAGGCCGCTGCCAGCCACGCTGCCATAACCATGAGGCCTGCGCCCTGCGTGATGAATCTGCCTCTCACGATATGGATTCTCCCCCTCATCTGCCCTGCGCGCCAATTTTTTGTTGTCACGGTTAATGTTGGGATCGTAAAACGATATACAGAAGGTATACAACCGTTCACTCATGGGAATACAACCTTCCCATGCCGGTCGGGGCTTTGAGGCGGAGAATGGGAAAATCTTGACGCAGACAGTAATCTTTACGTTCAACAGCAGGCCCTTCACGGGGTATCGGGGCGAGATCCTGGCCGCCGCGCTGAGACGTGGCGGTATTGTCGCGCTGGGTGTCTCGGCTGTTGATGGCACCCCGCGCGGGGCTTTCTGCCTCATGGGGTCGTGCCAGGAATGTCTCGTGCTGGTGGGGGGCGTGCCGCGCAATGCCTGCCGTGCGGTGGTGGATGACGGGCTGTGTGTCACGTCCATTGCGCCGCTTGGGGGTGGCTCATGACCCGCAGGCCCGATGTGGTCGTGGCGGGTGGCGGCGTGGCGGGCGTCATGGCCGCCATTACGGCGCGACGGCATGGGCTGGCGGTAACGCTGGTGGATGACAATGCCACGCCCGGTGGGCAGGTCTTCCGTGAGCCTTCGGCCTTTGCCCGCACCGTTACGCCGCCCGATCATGAGCGGCGCGAGGGTGACAGGCTGCGTGAACTGCTGCGGCGCTCGGGTGTGAGGGTCCTTTCGGGCTGGGGCATCTGGTCGGTGCAACCGGGATACCGGCTTGACCTGAGCAATGATTTTGCCGTGCAGGTGCTCGAGGCGGGATCTCTCGTGGCCGCGACTGGTGCGGTTGAGCGGTTCTTCCCTTTCGCGGGGTGGACGGATCCGGCGGTGATGGGCCTGGCCGGTGCCAGCCTGCTGATGCGTGCCGGTGGCGTGCTGCCGGGCCGGCGCACCCTTGTGGCGGGCGCGGGGCCGCTTCTGTTTTCCGTTGCGCATCAGGTGCTTGATGCAGGTGGCGAAGTCGTGGCCATTGTCGATACCGCCACGCGCACGCAGTGGGCGGCGCGTGCGGCCACCCTCGCCCTTGATCCTGCCCGGCTGAAAACGGGCGTGGCGTGGATGGCACGGCTGGCGCGGGCGGGCATTCCCGTTCTTGGCGGCGCGGTCATCCGGCAGGCCCGGCGGGGGGAGGATGATCTGGATGTTACCATCGGCTCCGTCCGCGGGGGGGCTCCGGTGCGTTCGGTCAGGTGTGATGCCATTGCATGCGGTTACGGGCTCAAGCCTTCCCTGGGCCTTACGCGCATGCTCAAGGCGCGGCATGTCTTTGATGAAGCGGCAGGCTACTGGCATCCGCATGCCGACCCGTTCGGGCGCACGGACGTGGCGGGGCTGTATGTAACGGGCGATGGCGCTGGCGTGCGCGGCGCACAGATGGCCCGCCTGCGCGGTATCCTGACGGGGCACGGGCTGGCCTTTGACCATGGCCGCATCGATGCCGCCACGCTGGCGCATCTGGCCCGGCCGCTCCTGCGGGCCATGCGCCGCCTGGAGGTCGTCTCGCGCGCCATGACCAGCCTCATGAATCCCAGGCCCGCCATCATGAAGGAGGCCGAGATGCATGCCCCGGATACGCTGATGTGCCGTTGTGAGCGCGTCAGTATCGCCGCCGGAGGGCAGGCGATACGCGATGGCGCGGGCGACATGAACCAGTTCAAGGCCTGGACACGCTGCGGCATGGGGCCGTGCCAAGGGCGCATGTGTGAGGATTCGGCCCGCCAGCTTCTGGCCCGGCACACGGCGCGGGCACCGACCGAGGTGGGGGCCTTCACGCAGCGCCTGCCCCTGCGACCCGTGCCCGTAAGGGCGCTGAGCGGAAACTTCGCCTATGCGGACATCGTGCTGCCGCAGGCGGCGCCGCCATGAGCGCCGTGATGTCGCGCCCGGCGGTAATGGATGTCGCGGTCCTTGGGGCTGGTGTCATGGGGAGCACCGCGGCACTGTTCCTTGCCCGACAGGGGCGCAGGGTGGCGCTGATCGACCGCAAGGCCATCTTCCGCGAGGCTTCGGGGGTCAATGCTGGCACCCTGACCCTCAATATGACGCGCGCCGCCCTTGTGCCGCATGCCCTGAAGGGGCGTGAAATGTGGCTGGAGGCGCGCAGCTGGCTTGGGCGCGACGTGGGCGCGGTGGCGACGCCGGGCCTCTCGCTGGCCTTTACCGAGGCGGAATGCGCCCTGCTGGAGGAGCGTGCGGCGGCGCGGCGTGAAATGGGTGCCCCCATTTCCGTGGTGGGAGCCGCGCGTGCGCTTGAGGTCGAGCCCGGCCTGAACACGACGGTGCGGGCTGCTGCCTACTGCCCGCTTGATGGCTTCATCCCGGCTTATGGCGTGGGGCGGGGCTATTGTCTTGCATTGTGCGAAGCCGGTGTCGAGATCATGGAGAACAGCGCGGTTGATGGCATCGCGCGCGCCGGTGGACATTATGAAATCGTGTCGGCAGGGCAGGTGATTGCACGGGCGCGTTCCATCGTGCTGGCGGGCGGGGCCTGGCTCGAGCGCATGATGGCATGGCTGGGCCTGCGCATGCGGGTGAAATGCCTCGTCAACCAGCTGGTGGTGACCGAACGCCTGCCGCCGGTCATGGGCAGTGTCGTCAGCATTGCCAATGGCCTGCTGTCGCTCAAGCAGTTCGTGAACGGCACGGTGGTGATGGGCGGCGGCTGGCAGGGGCGGGGTCATGTCGATACCGGGGAAACCAGCGTCATTCCCGCCAACCTGGTGGGAAATGTCCGGCTGGCCAGTTTTACCATTCCCCGGCTGTCGGAGGCGCGTATTGCCCGCATATGGCTGGGTTTTGAATCGGAAACCGATGATGCCATGCCCGCCATAGGCCCCATTCCGGGCTGGGAGAACGCGTTTGTCATCGGCTGTGTCCATTCCGGTTTCACCAGCGGGCCTTACATGGGGCGCCTCCTGGCACAGGCCATGGATGGGCAGGCCGTTGACCTCAAGGCGTTCGACCCGGCGCGGCTGCTTCTTTCCCTCCCTTCGGCACATAAGGGCTTTTGTTCATGATACCGGTTGGCTCGCATCCTTTTCGTGGCGTCTATGCTGCCACCCTGCTCCCGTTTACGGCGGAGGGCGCGATTGATCGCCCGTTGCTGGCCCGGCATTTTGCCGATTGCGCCGGGGTGCCGGGTATCGTGGGCGTATTGTGCAACGGGCATGCTGGCGAGAATTTTCGCCTCAGCCGTGTCGAGAAGCGGGAGGTGGTGGCGACAGCGGCCGAAACCATTGGCGCAACCAGCCTGATTGTCAGTGGCATCGTGGCGGAAACGGTAAACGAGGCGGTGGAGCAGGCGCAGGATGCCCGCGATGCGGGGGCGGATGCGCTGCTGGTCTTTCCCGCCTTTTCATGGGCGGGCACGCAGGATGCCGATGTGATCGTGGCCCTGCACGCGGCCATAGCCGCCGCGACGGATATGCCGATCATGCTGTATCTGGCCCCCGTGGCAGGGGGGCTCGCCTATGCGCCCGACCTGCTGGCGCGGCTGTTGCAGGTAAGAGGGGTGGTTGGCATCAAGGAAGGCAGTTGGGAGACCAATGCCTATGACCGCAACCGCAGGCTTGTCGCACGCCTTGCGCCGCAGGTGGAGGTCATGGCCTCAGGTGATGAACATCTGCTGCCATGTTTTGCCATAGGCTCCACCGGCAGTCTGGTCAGCCTCGCCGCCATCATTCCGCGCGCGATCGTTGCGCTGAAGGCCGCCGTAGACTGCGGCGACCTGGTGCAGGCCCGTACGCTGCACGACGACATCCAGCCACTGGCAAACCTGATTTATGGTAACGTGCCTGCCAGCCGTGCTACCGCGCGCCTCAAGGCCTGCATGGTGGCGCTGGGGCACTGGCCCTCGGCGGTGACCCGCGTGGCGGCGGAAGCCTTGTCCCCGGCGGAGACGCAGGTCCTGATACAGGCGTTGGGTCCGGCGGCCCGACTGGATAGCTGAACGACAAGACCGGCACATCAATCGGTTCATAAACTCAAGGCAGGCAAGACATGACATACGACATTGTAATCCGGGGCGGCACGATTGTTACGGCAACTGACACGGTTGTGGGAGATGTCGGCATCAACGGACGACATGTTGCCGCCATTGGCCAGAAGCTGGAGGGCAGGCAGGTCATTGATGCCGCCGGCCTTCTGGTCATGCCGGGCGGGGTGGATGGTCATTGCCATATCGAACAGGACGAAGCCGACGGCACGGTGCATGAGGACACGTTCGATACCGCAAGCGCTTCGGCGCTGGCAGGGGGCACCACCAGTGTCGTGTGTTTTTCCAACCAGTTGCCCGGCAGGCCGCTCGTGGAGCAGTTCGAATATTATCAGGCGAAGGGGCGCCGCTCGCGTATTGACTATGCCATCCATCAGATCGTGACCCGCGCTGATGAGGAAACCCTTGAAACCGGCATTCCCCGCGTGGTTGAACTGGGCGCCGCCGGATTGAAGATATTTATGACCTATGATGATTTTCATCTGGGTGATGGCGATATTCTCAAGGTCCTGAGTGCGGCGAAGCGGGCGAATACGCTGGTTTCGGTGCATTGCGAAAATTATGAAGCGATTGCCTTCCTTATCAGGCAGTACCTGGAACGGGGCGAGACCGCGCCCTATTTCCACGCGCTGTCGCGCCCGCCCGTGGTCGAGCGCGAGGCCACCTATCGCGCGACCTGCCTTGCTGAACTGATACAGCAGAAGTTGCAGGTCTTTCATGTTTCGTGCCCGGAGGTGGCGCATGAAATCGCACGTGGCAAGGCGCGTGGCGTGCCGGTCATGGCGGAAACCTGCCCGCAGTATTTTGTTCTCAAGAGCGAGGACATGAACCGCGAAGGCTTTGAGGGCGCACGCTACATGTGCAGCCCGCCCCCGCGCACGCCCGCCGATTCACTGGGGTTGTGGGAATGCGTGCGCCAGGGGGTGATTGACGTTATTTCATCCGATCACTGTGGGTACAGTTATGACGGACCGCGCGGCAAGTCGCGGCATGGGCGTGATGCGCCTTTCTCGGTCGTGCCCAATGGCATACCCGGCCTCGCAACGCGCCTGCCCCTGATTTATGATGAAGGCGTGAACAAGGGGCAGATCACCCTCAACCAGTTTGTCGCGCTGGTTGCGACCAATCCGGCCCGCCGGTATGGGCTGTATCCGCGCAAGGGGTCGATCGCGCCCGGTTTCGACGCGGATATCGTATTGTGGGATCCGCGCAGGTCCGTAACGATTACAAACAGCATGCTGCATCATGCCATTGACTATACCCCCTATGAGGGACGGAGCGTGACAGGCTGGCCGGTCATGACTCTTTCAAAAGGGAAAGTTCTGATGCAGGACAACGTTATTATGGACGGTGCGCCGGAAGGCGAATTTCTTAACCCCAGGGCACTCTGAGCGTGCCGGGAAGCCTGATCATGGGCCGTTCGCGGCTCATGACGTCAGGATCCTGTTATTTGTGACCTGTTTGTCATTATTGATATTCTGGATGGAAGGGTTTTGAAATAACAACAGATGGCCATGTTTCCGGTTGATGCATATTGATGTGGCGCGGGGCTGGGGAAGGGTCGCTGGCAGCCTGTGCAAAGATGCAACAGACATAAACATTCATATTGAATCAACTATATTCTTGTTGGACAAAAAAACTATTATAAAAAAGCGTTTTGTAGTTGTTGCATTTTTGACATAGTGCCTAAGACAGATAAAAAATCGTTTTTTGTTTGTTGACAGTTATATCTTATGCCTAATATATAAAAGTGCCTCTCAAAAACAGGCGCCAGGCAACAAATGTATCGGATTTCGCGATAGACTCTCTGTCATGCAGTTTGTTTCGAACTCGAAACAGATGTCTCGGGCTGGTCCGGTTTTGGCATTGCATCGTTTCAGAATCTTCGCGGGGTCCGGTTTTTCTGAAAAGGTGGTGTTTCATGCCAAGTAATATGTCCCATTCCCAGGTGGTAAGGAGCATAGTAAATCAATGCCAATAAAGCGAGCTCTTCTGACTGTTACTATTCTGGCAACGTCTTTTGGCGGTGAGCAGGCCTATGCTCAGGTGGCGGCTGATGCTTCTGCTCCCGGAGTAGAAAAACGGCATGCAGCCACGACTGCGCGGGCCCCGGTTGCCACGCGGGGGTCTTCGGCCCACGCCACGCTCAACGCGCACGCTGATGCGCATCCGGCTGGCGTCAATGCTTCGTCTGATTCGGCAGAAGCCATGATCGTTACCGGCACCCATGCGTTCAACCGGCGCGCGCGGGATTCGACGGCGCCCATTTCAATCGTTTCGTCCGCGCAGCTTCGCCGCACGGGCCAGATGAACCTTGCCGATGCGATTACGCGCATGGATCCCTCCATCACCATGCAGGCTGTTGGTGGTGACGCGGGCGCGCTGACATCGTCCATTCGCATGCGTGGCCTCAACCCGAACGAAGTGCTGGTCCTTGTTGATGGCAAGCGCCGCCACACCACGGCCAACATCTATGCCGATACCGGGCCTCAGCAGGGTGCAACACCTGTTGACCTGAACATGATCC
The DNA here is from genome assembly GCF_001571345.1 of Komagataeibacter xylinus NBRC 15237. Classification (GTDB taxonomy): domain Bacteria; phylum Pseudomonadota; class Alphaproteobacteria; order Acetobacterales; family Acetobacteraceae; genus Komagataeibacter; species Komagataeibacter xylinus. The sequence goes on from NZ_BCTP01000018.1 coordinate 58,562, forward strand.
CGGCCAACGCCATCGATCATATCGAAATCCTGCGTGATGGCGCAGCGGCCATGTATGGCTCGGACGCAATCGCGGGCGTGGTCAACATCATCCTCAAAAAGACTGATCACGGCCTTAACCTGAGCGGTCAGACCGGGGCGAATGCCTATAATGGCGATGGCTGGGGCTACCAGTTCAATGCGGATGGCGGCCTCAAAATCGGTCAGGATGGCTATCTGCACATCAGCGGGCAGATGTACCATACCGATCATATGGTGCCCAAGTCGGTGGATTTCCGTTCGCAGCCGGGCATGCTTGGGTATACGGCAGGGGTGAATTTCCCCTCTGATTCCAACAAGATCATCAGCACGCCGGAAGAAACGCGTGAAAACCTGAGCCTTGAGTTTGGTGGCACACTGGCCAAGGGCATCAAGGGCTACGGGCTGATCACCTATGCGCACCGTCATTCGGAGTCCTATGAGAACTACCGTCTGCCCACCGTGCTGCCCCAGCTTGCGCCAAACGGTTTCTCGCCGCTCGAGACCATGAACGAGAATGACTTCTCGGCCATGCTGGGCCTGAAGGGGGATAATTTCTTCGGCTTCAACTGGGATCTGAGCACGACTTACGGCGAAGACATGGACCAGATCTATAACAAGAACACGGTCAATGTTAACCTGTATAACGCAACCGGTTATACGCCGCAGACCGTCCGGGCTGAATCCTATACCATGGCCCAGTGGACGAATAACGCCGATTTCAGGCGTCGTTTCAAAATTGCGGATGTCGTGCCGATGACGCTCGCCTTCGGCGCCGAGCATCGTCTTGAAATGTATCATCTGCAGGCAGGTGAGCCGGCCTCGTACGTGCAGGGTGGCACGCAGGCATTCGCAGGCATGATCCCGCAGAGTGCGGGCACATGGGATCGTGATATCTGGGCGGGCTACGTGGATGGCGACTTCCATATCCTGCCCAAGTGGGACCTCGATTTCGCGGGCCGTTTCGAGCATTATACCGATACCGGCAATACTGAAAACGGCAAGGTATCAACGCGGTATGACTTTACCAGGCGTGTGGCGATCCGTGGCACGATCAGCAACGGGTTCCGTGCGCCGACCCTGGCGGAAGAACACTACAGCCAGGTCAACGTAGGCCCCACCAGCGCTGCAGGGCTTCTGGCTTCCTCCAGCTCGGCAGCGCAGGCTCTTGGTGCAAACCGCCTCAAGCCGGAGCGTTCGACCAGTGCTGAAGCCGGTATCCTTCTTGAGCCGGTTGACGGGTTCCACCTGAGCGCGGATGTCTACCAGATCAATATCCGTGACCGCATTGCAGGCGGTGGCACGGTCAATGGCCAGGAAGCGCACGACGCCATTCTTGCCACGGGTGCCACGATTGCGCCGGGTGTGTTGCTGGACAATACCACGGCGTATTACTTTGCCAACGTGGGTTCGACCCGTACGCAGGGTGTCGATCTGTCAGGTGACTATACGTTCCATACCCACCGTTATGGTAATCTTGCCCTTACGGCTGCGATCAACCTCAATCGCACCCGCATGAATCATATCAATACCAATGCGCTTGGCCTGCCCGATCTGAACCAGCAGACAGCCAGCTACCTGACGAACGGTTCACCGCGCAGCAAGATCATCCTGAACGCCTACTGGACCTACAAGAACTGGGACGTCAATATTCGCGAAACGCGTTATGGTGAAGTCGTATCGATGATGAGCTACGAGGACCAGACGCCCGGCAGTTCCATCTGCGCGGCTGACGGCAAGGCACTGCGGTATTCCGTATCGTGCTTCAGCCAGTTCAAGAACCCGCCCATGTGGCTGACGGACATCGAGATCGGCTATCGCGTGACCCCGCACCTGCATGTGGCGGTGGGCGCCAATAACGTCTTCAACGAACGGCCCCGCAAGCTGCCTGCCGACCTGAGCTACGTCGGTGCGAACATGTATGACATCCGTGCGGCGACCATCCCCATCATGGGTGGCTATTACTATGGCCGCGTCAACATGAACTTCTGATACCTTTCGTAGCAGGTATCCCTTCTGCTCCCCCTCCTGGTGTGATGTTTCCATTGCGCCGGGAGGGCTGTAAACGGAACTGAAATACTTCCCCGGCAGGACCGTGCATTTATAATTGGCCTGTCCGGGCGTGCCCTGTTCTTTCCCGGCGTAAGGATGATATTGATGCTTGGCATTATGGTGCGGCTGGCCTGTCTTGTCGGTATCATGTTTGTGGCGCTGCCTGCCGGCCCTGCCTGGGCGCGCTCGCTTGACGAGATTCTGCACGCTGGCACGATCCGCGTTGGCATCAACCCCACCCTGCCACCGCTGGCCCTGTTTGATGAAAAGAATGAACTGGTTGGCTTTGATGTGGACCTGGCACAGGAAGTGGCCAGTAAACTGGGCGTAAAACTGGAGATCGTGCAGGTCAGCGCACCTGATCGGGTACCTTTTGTGGCCTCGGGCCGGGTGGATGTGGTGCTGGGGGGCATGACGCGCGATACATTGCGCGCCAAGGTGATTGATTTCAGCGTCCCGATCAATTCAGAAAACTATGGTATTATTACGAGGGAAGATAAGTCTTTCTCAAAACTGTCTGACCTTGATAATGATAATATAACGCTTGTGCAGGTTCGGGGCGGGGCGGTTATTTCGTTCATACAAAAAAATCTGCCTAAGGCGCATCTTATACTTCTTGATAATTATAATGATCGCGATCGGGCCCTGGCGCAGGGGCGGGGGGATGCATCCTTTGATCGTATCGATTCCATGGAATATCGGCTGAAGATATTTCCGGCCATCAAATGGAAGATCATTCCATCGCCGGAATTCGGCGTTACATATTCAGGGTTTGGCATGGAAAAAGGTAACTATTCCCTGCGTGACTGGCTGAATATCGCTCTTTATGAACTCCACACCTCGGGCATGATCGAGACATTGTGGGAAAAGTGGTTCCTCAGACCCATGGATACCAAAGTGCCTGTTACGCCGTATTTCTAAAGCACAGGAGCGTCTGGTCATGTCCTATACGGTGCAGTTTTCGCAGGTTACCCCCTATATGGGCTATCTTGCTGGCGGGGCCTGCCTGAGTCTGCAGATGGCCGCCATCTCTTTTTTTGCAGGGGGCACGGTGGGCCTTGCCTGCGCCTCGGTGCTCGAATACGGGCCTGCATGGGCCCGTTGGCCTGTAAAGGCTTATGTTGTATTTTTTCTCAATACACCGCTTCTGGTGCAGATATTCTTTTTTTATTTTGCCTTGCCTGATGTCGGTATCATGCTTGGCTCGGAACAGGCGGTCCTCGTCGGCATGTCCCTTAACGCGGGATCTTACTTGACCGAAATCATGCGGACCGGTTTCAGGGTGCTCCGCCGGTCCGAACTTGAAGCTGCCGAAACTCTGGGTTTTACCCGCCTGCAAACAATCCGCCATGTCATCTGGCCGCATATCTGCAAGGTGCTGTTCCTGCCTTTGTCCAATCAGTATATTATCCTGACATTAACAACATCGATAGCAGCTATATTTGGCGTGGAAGAATTGACGGGTCGCGCCTATAACGTGAATTCCCAGACGTTTCGCTCTCTGGAAGTATTTTTAATCGCGGCTTTATATTATGTCGGTCTGACCTTTGTGGCCAGCATAATGCTTCATATGGTTGGCTATCATGTTTTCGGCATCAGGCGGAAGGTATTCTGATGCGTGAATTCATGGATGAAGTATCAAGGTTTCTGAGCTATTATGATCTGATTTTCATAGGGCGCGCATTCCTTTATACCGCGCTGCTTTCTCTTGTCGGGTCATGTTGCGGTTTTGTGGTGGGGTGCGGGCTGGCCATCGTGCGTATCCGCCGCCTTGTTCCCTTTGCCCCCCTGCGCTGGCTAGCTACGGCCTATGTCGAGATATTCCGGCGTATTCCGTTTCTTGTGAAGCTGATGCTGGTGCTTTTTACTTTCCAGTTCATGGGGGTGGATGTGCCGATGTTTGTCATCGCGGCCATTACGGTTGCATTGGCCGCATCCGCCTTTTGTGCCGAAAACATTCGGGCCGGGCTGGAATCGATCCACGTCACCCAGTGGGAAGCAGCCGAGGCCCTGAATATGGGTGGCTTTTCAATCCTGTGGCGGGTTGTCCTGCCGCAGGCGTGGCGGGTGATCATTCCCCCTTCCATGACCTATTCCGTCGGGCTGGTCAAAAGCACGGCCATTGCATCGCAACTGGGCGTTCCGGAACTGACTTATGCCGCCAAAGTGCTGAATCAACGCGGTTTTTCGGTCGTCCTGTGTTTTGGCACGATCCTTGTTCTTTATTTCATCCTGTGCTGGCCCCTTACCCTGCTCGCCGCATATCTGGAGAAAAGACTTGCCCCACCTGGCCATAGATAATCTGAGCGCTGATTATGGTTCAGCCCAGGTGCTGAAAGATGTCTCGCTCAGTGTGGAGCGTGGCGAGATCCTGTCCATCATCGGGCCATCAGGTTCGGGCAAGAGTACCCTGCTGCGGGTTCTGATCGGGCTGCTCAGGCCAAAAGCCGGCCAGGTCGCGGTGGCGGGGCAAGGGGTTGATTACGGGTCATCTGCCGCGCTGCGCCGGTTACGTGAGCGTTTTGCCATTGTCTTTCAGCAATATAACCTGTTCCAGAATATGACAGTGCTGAAGAATGTCACGATCGTGCCTGTT
>NZ_BCTP01000019.1 GCF_001571345.1 Komagataeibacter xylinus NBRC 15237
GAAGAACGGGCCTGTGGCGGCGGCGCGGCGCGGCTGTAGCGCCACTGCGGCGGGGACTGGGTCTCTCAACCTCGTGTTCCCCGCCTGCGTTGACCCCGCCCGCCGCGCGGCGTAGGACCGAATTCAGACAAGGCGACGGAACAAACCGAAGCCATAACAGGGAAATTGACGAGACGACCATGCAGGATGTCCGTGATGCGCTCTATGTAGGGCAGCGAAGCGACGGAACTCTGACCAGGCGGCCTATGTCCCCACACCTCCAGGTCTACCGCTTCCGTCTTTCCATGTTCCTTTCAATCGCGAACCGCGCCGCCGGTGTCGCCGCCGCAGGCGGTTCGGCGCTTGGCCTGTGCTGGATCAGCGCGGCGGCAAAGGGACCCAAATCTTTCAAAAAGGTCCAGAAAGTGACCGGCAACCCGCTTGGCCAGATGCTGATGGCAGGCTGGGCGCTGGCTCTGGTCTATCACTTCGTGGCGGGGCTGCGCCATCTGGCGTGGGATAGCGGGTACCGCTTCTCCAAAAAGGAAATCAACGAGGATGGTCCGGTTGCCGTGGGTGTCACGGTCGGCACCACGCTCGCACTCGTCGCCGGTATCGTTGGCGTTGCGATCTGTCGCTCCCGCAAGAAGGCATCCTGACCATGAGCAATCCAAAAAAGCCACATGTCACGGTCATGCGCTCGCAGCTTTCACGCGCGCGCGGCCTGGGTTCGGGGCAGGCAGGTGTTGGCCACTGGTGGGCCGAGCGCGCATCGGCGGTAGCCCTCGTGCCGCTGTCGGGCTGGTTCGTGATCCAGGTGTTCCGCCTAGCTGGCGCATCGCAGCCGGAAGTGGCGAAGTGGGGGGCACGCCCCTTCAACACCACCATGATGCTGTCGCTGGTGATCCTGACCTTCTATCACACCCAGCTTGGGCTGCAGGTCATCATTGATGACTACGTGCACGGCAAGGCGCACCTGCCTGCCGGCCTGCTGATGAAGGGGATCGTCTTCCTTCTGGGTCTGTTCGGCGCCGTTTCGGTACTGAAGCTGGCACTTGCCGGCAGCAGCCGGAGCACGATTGCCGCGGGCTGAGGCCCGCGCCATCGCCTGAGCAGAACATGACATTCGCGGACCGGCGGGCCGCACTTCCGGCTGGCCGTCCGAACGAGCATCGGGACACGTCCAAGAAATGAACGCGACCACTTCACCACTCACCGGCTCCTACAGGATCGTCGACCACGCATATGACGTGGTTGTCGTAGGCGCTGGTGGCTCCGGCCTCCGGGCCACGCTGGGCATGGGGGCCGCTGGCCTCAAGACTGCCTGCGTGACCAAGGTTTTCCCCACACGCAGCCACACCGTTGCAGCCCAGGGCGGCATTGGTGCCTCGCTTGGCAACATGGCCGAGGATAACTGGCGCTGGCACATGTACGACACCGTAAAGGGGTCGGACTGGCTGGGCGACCAGGACGCCATCGAATACATGTGCCGCGAGGCCGTGCCCGCCGTGCAGGAACTCGAGCACATGGGCGTGCCGTTTTCACGCACGGAAGATGGCAAGATCTACCAGCGCCCCTTTGGTGGCCACATGCGCAACTATGGCGAGGCCCCCGTGCCCCGCGCCTGCGCCGCCGCCGACCGCACGGGCCATGCCATCCTGCACACGCTGTACCAGCAGTGCCTGAAGCATAACGTCGAATTCTTTGTCGAATACTTCGCCATCGACCTGATCATGGATGAGGAAGGCGAATGCCGTGGCGTCATGGCCTGGTGCCTTGAAGATGGCACGCTGCACCGCTTCCGCGCGCAGAAGGTGGTGCTGGCCACCGGCGGCTATGGCCGCGCCTATCACTCGTGCACCTCGGCCCATACCTGCACGGGCGATGGCGGCGGCATGGCGATCCGCGCGGGTATTCCCATGCAGGACATGGAGTTCGTGCAGTTCCACCCCACCGGCATCTTCCCTGCCGGCTGCCTGCTGACGGAAGGCTGCCGTGGCGAGGGTGGCTACCTCACCAACTCCAAGGGCGAGCGCTTCATGGAGCGTTACGCGCCCACCGCCAAGGATCTCGCCTCGCGTGATGTCGTCTCGCGCGCCATGACCATCGAGATCAACGAGGGGCGTGGCTGCGGGCCGGAGAAGAACTACATCATGCTCCATCTCGAGCATCTTGGCCCCGAGATCCTGCATGAGCGCCTGCCCGGCATTTCCGAGACCGCGCGCATCTTCGCGGGCATCGACGTGACCAAGGAGCCGGTGCCGGTCCTGCCCACGGTGCATTACAACATGGGTGGCATCCCCACCAACTACCATGGCGAGGTCATCCGCCCCACGGCTGATGATGTCGATGCGGTGGTGCCCGGCCTGATGGCCGTGGGTGAAGCGGCCTGCGTGTCCGTGCATGGCGCCAACCGCCTTGGCACCAACTCGCTGCTCGACCTTGTGGTGTTTGGCCGCGCCGCCGCCCAGCGCGCCGCCGCCACCATCAAGAGCGAGGAAGTGATCCGCCCGCTGCCCGAGGGTGCGGGTGATGCCGCCATCGCACGCTTTGACAGGCTGCGCTACGCCAAGGGCCAGACCCATGTGGCCGACATGCGCTCCAAGCTGCAGCGCACCATGCAAAAGCACGCCGCCGTGTTCCGCAATACCGAGAGCCTGGCGCAGGGTGTGGAGAAGATCAAGGAAATCTGGTCGGAACTGCCCGACATCTCGATCAACGACCGCTCGCTGATCTGGAACAGTGACCTGATGGAAGCGCTCGAGTTCGAGAACCTGCTCGCCAACGCCACCGTAACCATGGCAGGCGCCGATGCCCGCCACGAAAGCCGCGGCGCGCAGGCGCATGACGATTACCCCGATCGTGATGACAAGAACTGGATGAAGCACACCGTCGCCCACATGACCGACGCGGGCGACGTCACGCTGAGCTACCGCCCCGTGCACATGAAAACGCTGACCGACGATGTGCAGGTCTTCCCCCCCAAGAAGCGCGTCTACTGACGTAACGGCGGAAAAGGAACGAGACGATGGTCGAATTCAGACTGCCAAAGAACAGCACGGTGGGCAAAGGCCGCATTTTCACGGCCACTCCCGGTGCCTCCAATGTCAAGAACTTCCGGATCTATCGCTGGAGCCCGGATGATGACAGCAACCCCGTGGTCGATACCTACGAGATCGACCTCGACAAGATCGGCCCGATGGTGCTCGACGCGCTGATCCACATCAAGAACGATGTGGACTCCACGCTCACCTTCCGCCGCTCGTGCCGCGAGGGCATCTGCGGGTCGTGCGCGATGAACATCGCGGGCGAGAACACGCTGGCCTGCCTCAAGCCCATCCGCGACATCGAGGGCGATATCGCCATCTACCCGCTGCCGCACATGCCGGTGATCAAGGATCTGGTGCCCGACCTTGATGGCGCCTATGCCCAGCTCCGCTCGATCGACCCGTGGCTGAAATCCGACACCGCGCCGCCGCCCGATTCCGAGCGCCGCCAGAGCATTGAGGAACGTGCCGAGCTTGATGGCATGTGGGAGTGCATCCTGTGCTTCTGCTGCTCCACCTCGTGCCCGTCCTACTGGTGGAATGGCGATCGCTACCTCGGCCCGGCAACGCTGCTGGCGGCTTACCGCTGGATTGCCGACAGCCGCGACGAGCATGCGGGCGACCGGCTTGATGCGCTGGAAGATCCGCTCAAGCTCTATGCCTGCCGCACGATCATGAACTGCACCCAGACCTGCCCCAAGGGCCTGAACCCTGCCAAGGCGATTAGCCGGATCAAGGAACTGCAGCTCGAACGCAAGGCGTAAGCGGCCTCTGTTTCATTCGTGATTGACGCGGAAAGCGCTGGATGTGACAAATCCAGCGCTTTTTTCGTCTCCACCCGTTTGAAAGGACAAGGCCGGTGTTTGAGGGAAACCTGTCTACCCCCGCTGGCCGGAGCCGTGCATGGATCGACAGCCTGTTTGTTGACCATGCCATCCTGCGCCAGACCTGGACCAACTTCCGCACGGTCATTCCCGGCCGGGTCTATCGCTGCAACCACCCCACGCCGTGGCGCCTGCGCCTGGCCACGCGCAGGCTGGGCCTGAAAACGCTGGTCAACCTGCGCGGGCACCGCCAATGCGGCTCCGATGCCCTCTCACGCGAGGCGGCGCATGGCCTTGGGCTGCGCCATATCGACATGGCGTTTGAAAGCCGCAACGCCCCCCACCGCGACCGCATCGAACGCTTCGAGCGGATTTACCGCGACGATATCCGCTTTCCCATGCTCATGCACTGCAAGTCGGGTGCTGACCGCACCGGGCTTGCGGCCGGGCTGGTCATCCTGTTCGAGGGTGGCACGGCGCAGCAGGCGCTGCGCCAGCTTTCATGGAAGAACGGGCATTTCAATTCATCACGCACCGGCGTGCTCGACGCCTTCTTCCTGCGCTATCAGGCAGAAGCGGAAGGGCGCGTTCCCTTCATGGACTGGGTGCGCACGGAATATGATGAAGACCGCCTGCGCCATGACTTCCGCGCAGGCAAAATCGCCTCCTTCATGACCGACCAGGTGCTGCGGCGGGAATAGGCGGCGCTTACGCGCTCATGGAGCGCACAAGGTCGAGCACGCGGCGGCGCGTGCCGCTATCCTCGATTCCGTAATAGGCGCGCACCAGGTCAATCGTCTCGCGGCGCGACAGCAGGGCGAGATCATCGACGGGCATCGCCGCCCTGCCCGCTTCCTTCACGCCAGCAATCGGGGCCACGCAGGCCGTGGACTCGGCCATGCCCGCGGCTGCATCCACCACATCCGTGTCCTGCTCCATGCCACGATCGGGCAGGCCATCAAAAAAGAAAGCCACCGGCACATCGAGCACGCAGGCAAGGTCGTACAGTCGCGATGCGCCAACACGGTTGCGACCGCGCTCGTATTTCTGCACCTGCTGGAATGTGAGGCCAAGGGCATTCCCCAACCGCTCCTGTGACATGCCAAGCAGGGTACGGCGCAGGCGGATACGGTTGCCAACATGCACATCCACCGGATTGGACGCAGCAGACATTTTCCCGATCACAGTAATAGCCTTACCTTTCCTGTCTCACACGGCGCAAACCGCTGGAGCATGCAGATACCCACCAGAGGCTGGTCGGGCATTAATCTTTTTTAAAGCAAGCCCGACTACAATACATACGTTATTTTCTGCACTGTCTGCGCCCAAACAGGGCAGGCGTGCATAAAACTTCCCCACCGCGACAGGCGGAGGAAAATTAGGAAAATATTCATGCATTTTGAATGCATAAATAAAAAACGGGTTTACTCTAAAAAGGTATTCAGGAACCTTCTTTAAAACCTGACCGCCGCCACAACAATCCGGCAAGCCCCGTTACCCCAACCAGAAACAGGGGCACCAGGCGGCCATAATGGCCAAAAAACGTGCCGGGCAGCGCATCAGGCAAGGCATGGACCAGCACGCCCCGCCGGTCCCAGCCCAGCCGGGCCAGTTCGTGGCCGCGCCCATCAAAAATGGCTGAAATGCCGGTATTGGCGGCACGCGCCACCGGCAGGCCCTCCTCCACCGCGCGGATGCGCACGGCGGCAAGGTGCTGGCGCGGGCCGGCGCTGTTGCCATACCAGGCATCATTGGTGCTGTTGAGCAGCCAGGTGGGGCGATCATGCGGGTCAACCACCTGACCGGAGAAAATCACCTCGTAGCAGATCAGCGGCCCCACCGGGGCAACACCCGGCAGGTGCCAGGTCTGCACGCCGGGGCCGGGGGTCAACCCATCTCCCGGCACGACATGAAAAGGCAGGAACGCGGGCTGGTATTCACCAAACGGCACCAGATGCGCCTTGTCATAGGGGGGGCCGGGCTGGCCACCGGGCAGCAGGGCCACCATGCTGTTGCGCCAGTGCCTGTCCGCCTCCAGCCAGCGCAGCGTGCCGATTACGCCCGCCGCCGCTCCCTGCCCTGCCTGCATGATCATGGGGCGCGCGATGTCATCTTCCAAAAGCAGGCCGGGAAAGGCCGATTCCGGCCACGCAAACACCACCGGCCTGTCATCCGCCTCGCGCAGGCCCGCCTGCACGCCCGCATGCGTCAGCTCCAGATAGCGACGGAACACCGCCACATCGGAGTCGCGTGATATTTTCTCGGTTTCAGGCACGTTGCCCTGCACCAGCACCACCTCGGGGTTATGGCCATAGATGTCATGGATGCTGGCAACCCGCAGCGCGCCACACGCCACCCATGCCGCCAGCACGCCCGCGCAGGCCAGCCGCCCCGTGCAGCCATAAAGCGGCGCAAGCGAGAGCAGGCAGGTCAGCAGTGTCAGCCCGTCCACCCCGATCCATGCGGCGGGCTGGAGCATGATATCCCCCGCAAGGCCCGGAAATGCCCACACGCTGCCGGGCGGATTCCACGGGAAGCCACTGAACACGTAAACCCGCGCCATGTCCGTCAGCGTCCACAACGCCGCCAGCACCACCAGCCGCCCGGTGCCGCGCGGCACAAGGCGGCTCACCCCTGCCGAGAACGCGCTGAGCGGTGCCAGAATGACCGCGCAGCCCGGCGAGGCCAGTGGCACCAGCCACCAGAAATCATCCGCCCGGATCAGGATGGCGTACATGAGCCAGTACAGGCCCACGGTGTACAGCCCCATGGCGAACATGAAGCCCCGCCGCGCGGCCTCTTTCCAGCCCGCTGCATGATCAATGGCCAGCGCCAGCAGGCAGAAGGCCACCGGCAGCACCATAACCGCATGCACGGGCGGAAAGCCCAGCGCGTACAGCCCGCCCGCCAGCACCATGACAAGGTCCGCGCGCCATCCATGCTGGCGCGACAGCCTCATATACAGATCACGAAGGAACCTCATGCAGCGCCACGACCCGCGCCGTGGGGGAGGACGCGCCTAGTCCAGCGCGTCACGCAGGCGGCGCTCGTAATGGCGGTAATACTTGTCAGCGAGCAGCTCGCTCTTGACGAGCACGGCCACATCAATGGTGTTGAACTGTTCATCAATCACCGCGCCATCGCCCACATAGCCCCCAAGCCGCAGATAGCCCTTGATCAGGGGCGGCAGGCGCGCGAGCGAGCGGCGATGGTCGAGGGTCTGCGGGTCGGAGCGCAGCATTTCCACCCGGCGCTCGGGCACGGCGCTGATGCGCAGCGCGGGCGGGGCAAGGTGGTTGTGATACAGGTAGGTCAGTTCATCGGACAGCGCATCGGGATTGGTGCCCGGCAGGCTCGCGCAGCCGAACAGCACGTCAATGCGGTGCAGGAAAATGTAGGAGGCAATGCCGCGCCACAGCAGTTGCATGGCCGCGCGACCGCGATAGTTCTGGTCCACGCACGACCGCCCCACCTCAAGCAGCCGACCGGGAAACTCGGTCAGGCGCGAGATGTCATATTCACCTGAAGTATAGAATTTGCCCAGCTTCTTCGCCGCATCGCCCTGCATGAGCCGATAGGTGCCCACAACGCCCTTCGCACCCGATGAGATGGCATGGTCGATCACCAGAAGGTGATCGGCATATTCATCGAATTCGTCCACGTCGCGCCTGAGCCGCGCGGTGCGGGAATCGGGGCGGGCGCCCATTTCCTCATAGAAGACACGGTAGCGCAGCGCCTGGGCGGCATCGCGCTCTTCATCCGTCGCGGCAATCCTGACGCCAAGATTCCCCCCACGCAATTCGGGAAAACCGTTGCGCTCGAGGTCCAGAGTGGAAAGGGACTGTATGGTTTTCTCGATACTCAAGGCCGTGACCCGCCCTTCTGCTCCGTTTGCACCGTATGGTCCGTCTGTTCTTGTGCCACGTCGGGCAGCCTGCGCGCAAACAGTTCCAGCCGGTGGGACACCAGCTCGAATCCGAGGGACGCCGTAATCTCACGCAGCAGTTCGGCATGGGCGGCATGAGTAAACTCAACGACCTGACCGCTTTCCACGTCGATCAGGTGGTAGTGGTCACCTTCCTCCGTGGCTTCGTAGCGCGCGCGGCCACCGCCAAAGTCACGGCGTTCGAGAATGCCGTTTTCTTCCAGCAGGCGAACGGTGCGGTACACCGTGGCAACCGATATGCGCCCGTCAAGCGCCGAGGCACGGCGGTAGAGTTCCTCTACATCCGGGTGGTCATGGGCCTCGGACAGCACGCGCGCGATGACACGGCGCTGGCCTGTCATCTTCAGGCCGCGCTCCATGCACATGCGCTCGATGCGCGTCTGTAGTCCATTACGATCTGTTGCCATGTCTATGGACGTAGCCGATCAGGCCGATACCTGTCCATATGACCACCCGGCACGGGGTCAGTCCTCGCGTTTCGTGCCGAGCCCGATCTTGCGGGCCAGGGTGGAGCGGTGGCTGGCGTAGCTCGGCGCCACCATGGGGTAGTCATGGGGCAGGCCCCAGCGCTCGCGATATTCATCGGGCGTCATGTTATAGGCGGTCTTGAGGTGCCGCTTGAGCATCTTGAGCTTCTTCCCGTCCTCGAGGCAGACGATATAGTCGGGGAAGACGGACTTCTTGAGCGGTACCGCGGGCACCGGCTTCTCGGGCACGGGCTCTGCACGCCCGAGGGAGGCAACAGCCTCATAGACCTGGTGAATCAGATCGGGGAGGGTCTCCGCGTCGATTTCATTGCGCGAGACATATGCCGAAACGATTTCGGCAGCGAGTTCGCGCACTTCAACTTCTGCCGCTGCATCAGCCATTAATCTGATCCTGTCACTCTGGAATAATGATGCATCCTATATAAATAATTCCAGAAGGATCGCAACCGGTCACAACAGAGGTTTCATGGTAATATGTCTGATATAGAGATGGTCAAACTGGATATCACCCATGAAGTGTGCCCCATGACTTTCGTGCACACGCGTCTGGCCCTTGACAGACTTCCAGCCGGGGAAAAACTGCTTGTCCGCCTGCGTGGAGCGGGTCCGCTGGACAATGTTTCACGCAGTCTGAAGCTGCTTGGTCATGTCGTGGAAGAAATACAGACAGAAACAGATGGCATAACCCACCGGCTGACCGTGCTCAAATCTCCCGCTTCATGACACACGCATCGGTGCCATCGGGGTAGTACTGCCGCCGCACCCCCACCACCGCGAATCCCGCCGCGTGGTACAGCCCCAGCGCGGCCACGTTATCATCCGCCACCTCCAGGAACATATGGGCCGCCCCTGCCCGCGCGGCTTCGTTGACGCACCGCGCCAGCAGGTCGCGCCCGATGCCCTGCCCCTGCCAGGCAGGGTCCACGGCAAAGGTCAGGATCTCGGCTTCATCAAACAGAGAGCGCGCCATGATGAAACCGGCCGTGGGGGGCGCATTTTCGCCCTGCGCAAACAGCACGAACACGCCGGGCATGGCCAGCAGGGCCACCATGGCCTGCGCGTCCCACCGGTGCACGGGGGGGAAGGCTGCCGCATGGATGCGGGCCAGCACGCTGGCCTGCCCTGCCAGCACGGCGGCGTCCGTCATGGGGTGACAGGGGCCGGGCGCAGGCCGGCTGCGGGCAGTTTGGCTTCCGGCGCATCGACATAAAGCGGCTGGGCCGCGCGGGGGGGCAGGCGCCCACGCAGGCGCAGCAGGGCGGCGGCGGCGATGGCCTGCGGGTCGGGAGGGGGATCGGGCAGCAGATATATGCCACCGCGCGTACCTGCAGCCTCCATGATGGCCTGCGCCCCGTTGCCTGCCAGCAGCAGGGGGCCGGGCGGCAGATCTGGCGCATCAAGCATGCAGGCGCGGACCTGCCCCAGTGCTGACACCGTGCCCGGCGTTTCAATAAATACGCGGCCCCGGCGGGCCATGGTGCAATGCAGGGCCGTAGCCCCCAGTGCTGCTCCGGCGGCGTGCAGGGCCGGGGCCATGACCTCGCCCCCGGTCACGCCAACCACCGTGCAGCCCGCACCCGCCGCCAGCCCGTGCGCGAATGCCAGCGAGGCCCGCAGCCCCGTAAACGACCCCGGTCCCACCACCACGCCCGCAAGGTCAGGCATGGCATGGCCCCAGCCACACTGCGCGAACAGTTCGGTGGCCAGCAGCGGAAACTGCTCGGCAGCGCCGCGCCCGGTGGCGATACGGGTGGCGAGGAGTGCGGGCAGGCCCGCCACATCGGCGCTCAGGCAGGCAATCAGGGCCGGTGCCTGCGCCCCGGTCGCGGCCCCATCCATGACCAGAATGCGCATGGGATCAGACAATCACGCAGGCATCATCAAAGCCCAGGCGCGGCGCGCGCGGCGTGGGCGGCGGCCCGTCGGTATAGCCTAGGCAGAGCAGGAAATTGGCCTGCCAGCCCTGATCGGCCAGAAAGGCGTCTTCCACCATGGCGGCATCGAAGCCCGAAAGCGGCAGCGCCGACAGGCCAAGCGCGCGGACGGCCATGATCATGTAGCCGCCTTGCAGCGTGCCGTTGCGCTGGGCGGTTTCCTCGGCAAGGCCCACATCGGCGGCGAACCACTGGCGCACATGGGCCTGCGGGTTCAGCGTGTCCATGCGCTCGAAAAACAGCGGGTCATGCGCCACGATCACCGTGACCGGCGCGGTCATCATGCGCTGCACGTTGCCTGCCGAGAGTGCCGGGCGCAGGCGCTCGCGCGCGCCCTCCGTGGTCAGGAACACGAAGCGCGCGGGGCAGCAGTTGCCCGATGTCGGCCCAAGGCGCACCAGATCATGGAGCTGGCGCAGCGTATCGGTGCCGACGGGCCGGTCATTCCACGCCACCGGCGTGCGTGCGTTACGGAACAGAAGATCAAGCCCAGCGTCATCAAGCGCCATGAAACATTCCCAAGCTTACGCGCAGACCTGCCGATCAGGCCTCTACCTGCTCCACCGATACCACTTCCGGCACGTAATGGCGCAGCATGTTCTCGACCCCGTGCTTGAGGGTGGCGCGGGATGACGGGCAGCCCGAGCACGCGCCCTGCATGGTCAGGCGCACCACGCCATCGCGGTAGCCACGGAAGACGATGTCACCGCCATCGCCCGCCACGGCGGGGCGCACGCGGGTGTCGAGCAGTTCCTTGATCTGCTGCACGATTTCCTCATCCCCCGGCGCGATCAGGTCTTCAACCACCACGGCCTCGCTTTCCACCACGGGCTGGTCGGTGGCGAGGTAATCGGCCAGCACCGCGAGCACCTGCGGGCGCAGGGCCTCCCACTCGGTCGCGTCGGCGCGGGTCACGGCCACGAAGTCATTGCCAAAGAAGACGCGGGCCACGTCATCAAGGTCGAACAGCAGCTCGGCCAGGCGCGAGCGGCCCGCCACGGAATCGGGGCTGATGAAGTCAGCCGTCGCCCCGCTGGCCATGATCTCGCGCCCGGGCAGGAACTTCAGGGTGGCGGGATTGGGTGTGTCTTCCGTTTCGATGAACATTGCTCGGTCTTCCAGACATGACGGGAAAGGGGGGACAGGCAAAAGTACTTCCCGGGTCCTGTTATATGATCGGCCCGCGCGCAAATCCAACCCCACGCACACGCACGGCGTGCATTTATGCCCCGTGGCCTATCACGGCATGCGTGGCAGGACAATTTCCGCGCACAACCCGCCCTCCAGCCGGTTGAACAGCCTGAACCGCCCGCCGCCACGCGCCACCTCGCGGCTGACAATGGCCAGCCCCAGCCCCAGCCCGCCCGTGCTGCGCGAGCGCGAGCCCTCAACGCGGTAGAACGGCGTGGTGACCCGGTCAAGTTCGGCCTCGGGCAGGCCGGGGCCGCTATCCTCCACGCGGATGCACAGCGCATCCTCCATCAGCGTCAGGCTGACATGGGCGTTGCCGCCATAGTTCACGGCATTGTCAATCAGGTTGCCCACCACGCGCTTGAGCGCCAGCGGGCGGACCATGGCCTGCGCCTGGTCCGGGCCATCATAGGTCACGTTGCGGCCCTGATCGGCCTCGTCATCCACGCGCGTGGCCAGAATGGAGGCCACATTGACCGAACGCGCGGGCTCGGGGTCCTTCTCGCCCGAAAGATAGGCCAGCACGCCGGCGATCATGGCCTCCATCTCGGTCACGTCGGCCTCGATCTCCTTCTGCGCGTTCGTATCCTCCAGAAAACCCGCGCGCAGGCGCAGGCGGGCCAGCGGCGTGCGCAGGTCGTGCGATACGGCGGCGAGGGCCTCGGTGCGGTCGGCGATCAGGCGGTTGATGCGCTCCTGCATGGCGTTGATGGCGCGGGCAAGGTAGCGCACCTCACGCGGGCCCTTGTCGGCCAGTGGTACCCACCGGCCAGACCCCACCGTATCCGCCACATCGGCCAGCGCGCGCAGCGGCATGCTCAGCGCGCGCACCAGCATGCCGGTCGCCCCGATGACCGCGCCCGCAAGGATGGCCGCCGAGACGAGGCCGCGGCGCATATGGTGCGGCTCAAGAATATCGGGGGCGAGGAAACCCATGTAGCTGCCATCGGGCAGGCGCAGCGTGCCGCGCACATCCGCCGTGCCCATGATGGTGCCCGCAAGGTTGAGCGCATCGCCCTGCAGCACCGGCAGCGTGCCCGCCAGCCGGTCATGCAGCTTGCGCAGCGAGGGCGGCTCGACCTTGAGCGCGCCCTGCTGGCCCTGATTGCGCCAGTCCACCGTAAGATCACTGGTGGAGAGCATGGCGGCGAGCACCATGCGCTGCGAGGTGGGCGTTGCCGCCAGCACGCGCGCATCGATCACCAGCCGCTCGCCCACCTGTTCAAGCTGGGCGTCGTCTATGGTGTAGGTCTCGGCTTCCTCATAGAAAACGGAACTGCCCACGAACACGAGCGCCACCGCAACCAGCAGCACGAACATGACGCGCCCGACCAGCCCGCGCGGCCACAGCGTAATGCGCCGTGCGGCCTGTGGCGCGCGCGCGGCCTGTGTGCTCCCCTGCCCTGGCACGGCGCGCGGGCTCAGACCCGCTCCACTTCGGCAGTGACGATGTAGCCCATGCCGCGCACGGTGCGGATCAGGCCATCCGAATCCGGCCCCAGCTTGCGCCGCAGGCGGCTGACCAGCACATCCACGCTGCGGTCGGACACATCGCCCAGCCGCGTGCGCGACAGTTCCAGCAGCCGGTCACGCCCGATCACGCGCTGCGGGTTGTCAAGGAAGCTGGTGAGCAGGTCATGTTCCGCCCCGGAAATCTCGACCGCCATGCCCGAGGGGTCGGTCAGTTCACGCCGCCGCAGGTCGAGCATCCAGCCGCCGAAGCGCACGGTTTCCTTGCGCTGTCGCCCGGCACTGGGCGTGGTCACGCCGCCGCCGCGCCTGCGCAGCACCGCGCGCACGCGGGCAAGCAGTTCCTTCTGGCCAAAGGGCTTGGGCACGTAGTCATCCGCGCCGAGTTCGAGGCCCTGCACGCGATCGAGTTCCTCGCCACGGGCGGAGACGATAATGACCGGCACCTCGGTCAGCGGGGCCTCGCCCGGCACCGAGGGGTCGGCCTGCGCGCGCAGGCTGCGGCACAGGTCCAGCCCGTTGGTGCCCGGCAGCATCACGTCAAGGATGATGAGGTCGGCTGCCTGCGCCTTGAGCGCATCCCACATTTCAGGGCCATCCTGCACGCCGCGCACGCGGTAGCCATCGCCCTGCAGGGCGCGGACGATCAGGGTGCGCATGCCGGGATCATCTTCCACCACGAGGACGCGGGCGGGCAGATCGGCTGTGGCGGGTGTCTGTGTCATTCTCTTGGCCATGTTCCGGTTCAGGGGCAGGCGGAATGCCCTTACATGCAACAATACCCAGCATAACCAACGTGCGGCATGCGGATAAGGCCATCGATCATATCATAAAATGTCTGCCACACATGCAAACGGGGCGCCGGATGATCCGGCGCCCCGTCTGGCAGACAACCTGTAAGGGATCAAAAGTTCCCGGACGCCGCCTTTTTTCAAAAAGGCGGCATTTTTCAAAGCTTTTTGAAAAAAAGCTTCACCAGAAACTTCTGTTTTTCATCAGTGCGCGGCGGGTGCCGCATTCAGCTTGAGCACCCAGAACTGCGCGATGTCACGCGCGCCATTGGTGCCTTCCACGCTGTTGAACGTGGTAAGGGCAGCCGCCTTCTGGCCAGCTGCCGCCTGCGCCAGGCCATAATGCAGGCGACCGATATTGATGTCCGTCGGCCCCTTGGCCAGGCCCTGCTGCATCAGCGCCAGCCCCTTGTCGGCCTGACCGTTCAGCACGTAGTTGTAGCCTGCCGTAAGCATGGCGTTGCCGGTTGCGGCCTGGCTGGCCGCCGTGTCGAGGTTGGCCTTGGTGCTCTCGGCATTCTGGGCCACCATCGCCTTCAGCTTTTCGCTGCGCGGGGCGGAGGCGTCATGCCCCACCACGCCGCTGGCATAGCCCTGGTTGATGATGTCGAGCGCAAGCTGGGGCAGGCCCGCCTGCATGGCCAGTTCGGTAATATCCATATACTCGGCCGAGGTCTTGACCAGCCCGGATTCAAGGCGCACGCGATCGATATCAAGCCGCAGGCCCGGCGCCATGTTGGGGTTGCTCAGCACGGAATGCACCACCTGCGCCCAGTAATCGGGCTTGGGGTAGTAGGTGGCGAGCATGACGTAGGTCCTGGTCAGCGCCGCATTGTCCTTGAGCTGCGCCTGGCAGGCGGCGAGCAGCTGGAGCTGGTTCTCGGTAGGCTTGCCGCCCGCCTTGATGGCGTCATCGATCTGGCCCTGCTGCACGCGGGCTGCGTTGGCGAAGTCATGCTGCAGGTAATAGGCCTGGATCAGGATGGTCAGCATCTGCGGGTTCTTGCCACCCGCCTTGATGTATTTCTCGCTCACCGCAACGGCGGTGGGGTAATCCTTGGCGGTGAAGGCCATGCTGCCTTCGGCAAGCGCCATCTGCTCCTTGGTGGCGGCAGGCGTGCGGGGCGAGGCGATGAGCTTGTCATAGGCCGAGATGGCGGCAGGCACGTTGCCCGACTGGGCGGCCACGGCGGCGCGCATCTGGGCAATGGTATAGGATTCGTAATCGGACTTGCCGCTTACGGCGTCCGCTTCGTCCACATCGGCCATGGCCTGCGGGTATTTCTTGGCGGCAAGGTCGGTCTGGGCCTTCTGCAGCGCCGTGCCCACCTTCTGCCCAAGCTGGTCAGCCGCATGCGCGCCGTGCATGGGCAGGACGCCCGTCACCGGCAGCGCCATCATGACCCCGGCCAGCAGGCGGCCACGCAGCCGGAACAGCGATTTGGATGTGATGTTTTTCAACTGTGATGTCCTTCCATGAACGGGTCATGGCCCGAATGATCGGCCAGGGCATCACGATGGACCCGTGCGGCCCATCATTCAATCCGCCCCCGACCGCTGGCGCGGCGGCTCCATCGGGCCGCCGCGCCGTGACGTTGAAATCAGGTTACGTGCGGATGGCAGGCTTATTCCGCCGGATCGTGCGTTTCATGGCGGTAACCGCCGATCAGGATGGACTGCACGTCGGCCGCGAAGTTGCGCACCTCGTCCAGCGCGCCCTTGTTGCGGCGGACAAGCATGTTGTAGCCGAGCACGGCGGGGACGGCGGTGCCGAGGCCGATGGCGGTCATGATCAGCGATTCACCAACCGGACCCGCAACCTTGTCGATCGAGGCCTGCCCCGCGATGCCGATGGCGGTCAGCGCGTGATAGATGCCCCACACGGTGCCGAACAGACCCACGAACGGCGAGGTGGACCCCACCGTGCCGAGGAAGGCAAGGCCACCCTGCAGGCGGTTCTGGATGAAGTCCACCGAGCGCTGGATGGACATGGTGGTCCAGGAATACAGGTCGATCGTCTCCTGCATCGTGCCTTCGTGGTGCTCGGCGGCGGTAATGCCGGTATCGGCGATGTAGCGGAAGGGCGATGCGGTATCGAGCAGGGCCGCCCCTTCCTTGATGTCGTGCGCAGGCCAGAACTTGGCCTTCACTTCCTTCGCCGCCTTCATCATGCGGGCCTGCTCGAGGAATTTGGTGATCATGATGTACCATGTCCCGACAGACATCACGACCATGATGATCAGCACGGTGCGGGCGATGAAGTCACCATTCGACCACAGCGCGCCCAGCCCGTAGGGATTATCGGCGGCGGCGGCGGGGGTGGCGTAGGCCAGTGCCGAAAAGGCGGTCAGCAGCGCGGCCGCCATGACTGGTTTACGATGCTGTCGGGTCATTTACCTCAAATCCTCTGACGAATAGGGCCATGCTTCTGGCCCGCAACACATTTGATGACTGTTATCTGACCAGTCCGGACGCTGAAAATCAATCCACCTGTATCGTTTTCAGAACAATTCCGGCTGACGGACCCGGTTATCACGCCCGATGACCGGGGCGGGAATGACCGGAACCACCGGCACGACCATGGCCGGGCGCACGGGCGGCGGTGCGGGGGGCACGGGTGGTGGTGGCTCGGGAATGATCCGGATCGCAAGCGGCGGCAGGGGGCGATAGGGCTCGGGAAACATGGGTTTGGCCTTGGGCCGCAGCCCGTAGGCCAGCGCCGACACGACAACGACATGGACCAGAACGATCACCCCCGCCACGCGCCAGTACGGCGTGCGCTGTCGTTGCCTGGCGGCATAATCCTTTCCCATGACTTCGTCAGACCACATGCCGCTCCTGTCCAGCCCCCTGCGCAGCACCCCGCGCGGGGCCTGCCGTTCAAATTGCCCTGAGCGGAATTGGGCGTGCTCAGGGGCGCTGTGTCAAGCATCATATGACACAGATTCGAAACAATTTTTTCTTGGCAGAACAATGCCCCAACGCCCGTGGCATGAAAAAAACCCCGTGGCCTGAGCCACGGGGTTGCCTGCCTGCACGCCCCGGTTGCGGCGTTACTGCGCCTGGGCGCTGGCTTCCGAGCGGGTGGCCCCCACGCGGGCGGCAAGGGCGGCTGCCATGAAGTCATCGATATCACCATCCAGAATCGCGTCCGGGTTGGTTTTCTCGACGTTGGTGCGCAGGTCCTTGACCAGCTGGTAGGGGGCCAGCACGTAGGAGCGGATCTGGTGCCCCCAGCCGATATCGGTCTTGCTGGCCTCGGTCTGGGCGGCGGCGGCCTCGCGGCGCTGGAGTTCCTGCTCGTACATCCGCGCCTTGAGCATGGTCATGGCGGTGGCGCGGTTGCGGTGCTGCGAGCGGTCGGTCTGGCACGCCACCACGATGCCGGTGGGGATGTGCGTGATGCGGATGGCCGATTCCGTCTTGTTGACGTGCTGCCCACCCGCACCCGAGGCGCGGAAGGTATCGACACGCAGGTCGGCCTCGTTGATCTCGATCTCGATCGAGTCATCGACCACCGGATACACCCACACGGAGGCAAACGAGGTCTGCCGCCGGGCCGCCGCGTCAAACGGCGAGATACGGACCAGCCGGTGCACGCCCGCCTCGGTCTTGAGCCAGCCATAGGCGTTGGGGCCGGTGACCTGGATGGTGGCGGACTTGATGCCGGCCTGCTCGCCCTCCGAGCTTTCCATCATGGTTACCTTGTAGCCATGCTGCTCGGCCCAGCGGGTGTACATGCGCAGCAGCATCTCGGCCCAGTCCTGCGCCTCGGTGCCGCCCGCGCCCGCATTGACCTCAAGGTAGCAGTCATTGCTGTCGGCCTCGCCAGAGAGCAGGCTCTCGGTCTCGCGGCGCTTGGCTTCCTCGGCCAGGGCGCGCAGGGCGCCAAGCGCCTCGGCCACCACGGCCTCGTCGCCTTCCATCTCGGCCAATTCAACGAGTTCGATCGTATCGTTCACATCGGCTTCAAGCCGCTGCACGCCCTCGATCTGGCTGGCCAGCATGGTGCGCTCGCGCATGAGCTTCTGCGCTGCGTCCGAATCGTTCCACAGGTCGGGATCTTCGGCCCGGTTGTTCAGTTCCGCGAGGCGGTCGATTGCGACATCCCAGTCAAAGATGCCTCCTCAGCAGCGCCACCGACTGCTTGATCTGGTCGTTCAGGGCCTCTGTCTCGGCAGACATGGGCTTGCTCCTTGCTCAACGGTCAACAGTACGGGCATGCGCCATGTCACGCCCGGCCATAAACGGCGTCAATACAGCCCGCCCATGCCAATGTCACCCCCGGAAGGCTGCGGGGCGGGTGCCGCCGCCGGTGCCGCGGGGTGGCCTGCCGATGTGCTGCCATCAGGCAGGGCGGTGGGGCTGGCGGGCATCGTGGCCATGTCGTTCTCGGAATCGGGCATGTTCTCCGCCCCCGTATCCGCCGCGGTCAGCGTCATGCCGGAGCCTGCGCCGAGATCCACACTCATGCCGGGCACCTGGCCGGGCTTGAACGCATCAATGGCGACTCCCATGCCGGTATCGTAACGGGCAAGCTGCACGCCATCAGGCACGCGGAAATCGAGGCGCGGACGGGTGGCGAGCGCTGCCTTCATCACCTGGTTCCAGATCGGGCCTGCGATCACGCCGCCGGTCTCGTTCTTGCCCAGCGACTGCGGCGTGTCGAACCCGATCCACACCACCGTGACCAGATCGGGCGAGAAACCCGCGAACCACGCATCATTGAAGTCCTGGCTGGTGCCGGTCTTGCCCGCGATGGGCCGGTCGATGCCAGCGCCCGCGCGCACGCCCGTACCCCGGCGCACCACGTCCTGCATCATGGCCACGATCTGGGCAGCACTGGTGGCGGAGACGACCTGCGGGCGGGTATCGGCCATCTGCGGGCCGGTAGCGGGCGTGCTGCCGGGCTGCCACGCCACGCCCTCGGACCGCCACACCACGTTGCCGTTGCGGTCCTTGATGTCATCGATCAGGGAAGGCGTGACCAGCCTGCCGCCATTGGCGATGGTGGCATAAGCGCCCGCCTCCTTCATCACGGTGGTCTCGACCGCGCCAAGCGCCGCGGGCAGCACCAGCGGCATGGAATGCACGAGGCCAAGGTTCTGCGCGAGGCTGGCCACCGGCTTCATGCCGATCTGGGCGGCAAGGCGGATGGTGACGAGGTTGCGCGATTCGCGCAGGGCGTCATGCAGGGTGGTGGGGCCCCAGAAATCCTTCTCGTAGTTGTTGGGGTGCCACTCGCCGTAGCTGACCGGGGAGTCATCGAATTTCTGCGAAGGCGAGATCCCCTGCTCCATCGCCGCCAGATAGACGAACGGCTTGAACGACGACCCCGGCTGGCGCGCTGCCTGAATGGCGCGGTTGAACTGCGATTCGCGGAACGACCAGCCCCCCACCATCGCCAGCACGCGCCCGGTGCGCACATCGATGGTGGCCAGCGCCCCCTCCACGCGCGGCACCTGGCGGATGGCGACGCCGCTGCCATCGGCCTGGGGCTCGACCAGCACCACATCGCCCGCCTGCACGCCCTTGCCGGTGCGCATCCACGCCATGTCATGCGCCAGCACCGTGCCGGTATGGGGCATGACGGGATCGCGCCCCTCAAGCCAGCCCACCCGGCCGGTGGCGGCCGACAGCACCACGGCCACCCGCCACTGCTCCAGCATGGCGGCAGGCGCCGTAACATGCGCGAGCGCATTGGCCCAGTCGCCCGCCGCGTCGGCTGCATCAACATGCGCGAACGCGCCCCGCCAGCCGCCATGGGCGCGGTCATAGCGCAGCAGCCCCTCGCGCAATGCGCCGGTGGCCACCTGCTGCAGGTGCGAATCCAGCGAGGTATGGACCGAAAGCCCGCCCTCCATGGTGGTGCCGATGCCGTAGCGCTCGATCAGTTCGCGGCGCACTTCCTCGGCAAACCATTCCGAGCCGGGCACGGGGCCGGGGCGGGTGAAGTTGGCGGGCACGAGGGGTTCAAGCTGGGCGGAGCGGGCTTCCTCCGGTGTAATCACCTTGAGGTCGGCCATGCGGTCGAGAATCCAGTTGCGCCGGTTGGTCGCCGCCTGCACGTAGCGGTGCGGGTTGTAGTTGGTGGGCGATTTGGGCAGCGCGCCAAGGAAGGCGGCCTCGGCATTGTCAAGCTGGTCGAGCGGCTTGTTGAAATAGGTCTGGGCGGCGGCGCCGATGCCGTACGCGCCCTCGCCCAGATAGATCTCGTTAAGGTAGATCTCGAGGATCTGCTCCTTGCTCAGCGTCTGCTCAAGGCGCATGGCCAGCAGCGCTTCCTTGATCTTGCGGTCGATCGACACCGCATTCGACCCCAGCAGCATGATGCGCGCGACCTGCTGCGTGATGGTCGAGGCCCCGATGGGGCGGTGCTTGGTGCCATGCATCATCATGTCGGTGATGCCGGCACGCAGGATGGCCAGCGGGTCCACGCCGCCATGGGTGAAGAATTTCTGGTCCTCGGCGGCGAGGAAGGCGCTGCGCACGCGCTCGGGTATGGCGCTGTAGGGCACGAAGATGCGCCGCTCGGCGGCAAGTTCGGCCATCACCTGGTCATCACCGGAATACAGACGGCTCATGACGGGGGGCTGGTAGGTACGCAGGCCATCGACGGTGGGCAGGCCCTCGCTCAGGCGCTCATATTCGTACCAGCCCACAATGCCCGCTCCGCCGCTGCCCAGCAGCAGCACCGCCAGCGTGGTGCCCGCCAGCCAGCGCACCATGCGGTAGCGCGGGCGGCGCGGGCCACCCCCACCGGGGCGGGAGGGTCCATCCATCCGGCCATCGCGGCCTGATCCGTCAGCAAGCGTCATCCGGTGTCCAATAAGGAAAGAAAAGGGCTGTTATGTGTCGCAAGGCCCCTGTCTAGCATTGTCCCGCGCTGCCGTCGCCCCCGATCCGCCCCGGGCCGCTCAGCCCATGCCCGCTCAGCCCGCGTTGCGGCTGGCCCATTCGGCCCGGCCATCATTATCAAGCTGCCGGAATTCCTCATCGCTGAGTTCAATCGCGGCGGCGGCCGCGTTATCGGCCACGTGCTCGGGGCTGGACGTGCCGGGAATGGGCAGCATGACCGGCGCGCGGCGCAACAGCCACGCCAGCGCGATCTGGCCGGGCTGCACGCCCTTCTCGCCCGCAAGGCGCGTGAGCACGGTATCGCCCCTGGTCAGCCCGCCCGCTGCAAGCGGCGCCCACGGGATGAAGCCGATATTCTCGCGCGTGCAGTAGTCCAGCACGTCCTCCGAATAGCGGTCGACAAGGTTGAAGCGGTTCTGCACCGTCGCGACCGGGAAATACAGCCGCGCGCGCTCGATCATCTCCACCGTCACTTCCGACAGGCCAACATGGCGGATCAGCCCCTGCGCGCGCATGGCGGCAATGGCCTCGAACTGCTGCTCGGGCGTGCAGTCGGCCCCCACGCGGTGCAACTGCCACAGGTCGATGCGCTCCACCCCCAGCCTGCGCAGGCTCATCAGCACGCACTGGCGCAGGTAATCGGGGTTGCCGACGGGCTTCCAGATATCCGGCCCGTGGCGCGTATGGCCGCCCTTGGTGGCAATGAGCATGCCCTCATAGGGGTGGAGCGCCTCGCGGATGAGGTTTTCGCTCACCTCCGGGCCATAGGCATCGGCGGTATCGACAAGATTGATGCCGAGTTCGGGCAGGCGTTTGAGCGTGGCCAGCGCCTTCGCCCGGTCGGCAGGCTCGCCCCATATGCCCGGCCCCGTAATGCGCATGGCCCCGAAGCCGAGCCTTGTAACCTCGATATCGCCCCCGATCATGAAGGACCCGGACTGGCGTGCATCAGGCGTGAACATGGCTTTACTCCCTGCTTGATGAGAATGCCCGCGCCTGATGCTGCGGGCATGCGGTTGCTGCCTGCCCACCATAAGGGCGCGTGGCGGGCACGGTTGCATGACGATGCGGCAGCTCAGCCCAGCAGGCGGCCGATCACGCGCGCGGTATAGTCCACGACCGGGATGATGCGGCCATAATTGATGCGGGTGGGGCCGATCACGCCAATCGCGCCCACGATGCGGTTGGTGTCGGTGCGCGCGGGGGCCACGACCACCGACATGCCCGCCATGCCGAACAGCCCGCTTTCCGCGCCGATGAAGATGCGCACCCCCTCCGATTCACGCGCAAGGTCGAGCAGGCGCAGCATGGTCTCCTGCGTTTCCAGCCGCTCGAACAGCATCTGGATGGTGGTCAGGCGTTCGATCTCGGTCACATCGGCCAGAAGGCGGCCCTGCCCGCGAATGAACAGCGTGCCGCCGCGCTCCTCGGCATCGCTCCATGTGGCAAGGCCACTGGCCACGACGCCTGCCGTCAGGTGGTCGAGTTCGTTGCGGTTGGCGGTCATGTCGGTGCTGACCGTCTCGCGCAGGCGGTCGAGCGTCTGGCCCGACAGGTGGGCGTTGAGGTAGTTGCCCGCCTCCACCAGCGCCGAGGGCGGCAGGCCCGGCGGCGTCTCGATCACGCGGTTTTCCACCTGCCCGTCGGCGCTGACCAGAATGACCAGCGCGCGCCCCGGGCCAAGGGCCACGAACTCGATGTGCTTGATGGTGGAGGAATCGCTCTTGGGCGCCATGACCAGCCCCGCCGCCGAGGACAGGCCCGATAGCATGGACGACGCCTGCGCCAGCATGTCCTCAAGCGAGCGGCCCTTGACATCGAGCGTGCCCGCAATGCTTTCACGCTCCTCCTCGCTCAGGCTGCCAAACTGCAGCAGCCCATCGACAAACAGCCGCACGCCTTTCTCGGTGGGCAGGCGGCCCGCCGAGGCATGGGGCGAGAACAGCAGCCCCGCATCGGTCAGGTCGGCCATGACGTTGCGAATCGTGGCGGGCGAGAGCGAAAGCGGCAGGCGCTGCGACAGGGTGCGCGAGCCCATCGGCTCGCCCGTTTCCACATACTGTTCCACGATCTCGCGCAGGATCGCGGCGGAACGCGCATCAAGCCCGGACAGCAGGGCCGGCTGCGATACCGGTGATCGGGTTTCCATCGCCATGCCTCCTTTGCACGTAGTCATCCGCAAGCCCGCATCATAACAGATACCGCACGCCCGTGCCCACGCGGGACTGGAAATTGGGGCGGATTGCGCGCTATGCCGCCCCCTTACCTTGCGGAGTTGCCCCATGCGCCCATCCGGCCGCGCCCCCGACGCGCTGCGTCCCGTCTTCATCCAGACCGGCTTTGCCCGCCACGCGGAAGGCTCCGCCCTGATCCGCATGGGCGGCACCGAGGTGCTGTGCGCGGCCAGCGTCGAGCCGCGCGTGCCCTCCTTCCTGCGTGGCAAGGGGCAGGGCTGGGTCACGGCGGAATACGGCATGCTGCCGCGCGCCACCCATAACCGTGGCCCGCGCGAGGCCGCGCGTGGCAAGCAGAGCGGCCGCACGCTCGAAATCCAGCGCCTGATCGCCCGCGCGCTGCGCGCCGTGGTGGACCTCAAGGCACTGGGCGAGATCTCGATCACGGTGGATTGCGACGTGCTGAACGCCGATGGCGGCACGCGCTGTGCTGCCATTACCGGCGCATGGATCGCGCTGCGCCTGGCGCTGGAAAAGCTGGTGCGTGAAGGCAGGTTGCCTGCTGTTCCGCTCAAGGGGCAGGTTGCGGCCATATCCTGCGGGCTGACCGAAACGGGCGCCGTGCTCGACCTTGACTATGCCGAGGACAGCACGGCCAGCGCCGACGC
Organism: Komagataeibacter xylinus NBRC 15237; assembly: GCF_001571345.1. Classification (GTDB taxonomy): domain Bacteria; phylum Pseudomonadota; class Alphaproteobacteria; order Acetobacterales; family Acetobacteraceae; genus Komagataeibacter; species Komagataeibacter xylinus. The sequence continues at coordinate 23,371 of NZ_BCTP01000019.1, forward strand.
CAACTTCGTCCTGACCGCCGATGGCGGCATTGTGGAAATTCAGGGCACGGCGGAAAAAGATCCCTTTACCGAGGCACAGTTCAACACGCTCATGCGCCTGGCCCGCACGGGCACCGCCGAACTGTTCCATATCCAGACCGTAACCGTGAACGAGGCGCTTGCATCATGACCACTCCCCACCTCAACCGTGGCGACACGCTGGTGCTTGCCACGCATAACAGGGGCAAGATTGCCGAATTCGCGGCCCTGCTGGGCGGCTATGGCATCCGCGTCATGTCCGCAGGCGACCTGTCGCTGCCCGAACCCGACGAGACGGCGGACAGCTTTGCGGGCAATGCCGCCATCAAGGCCCTGGCTGCGGCCAAAGCGGCCAACCTGCCCGCGCTGGCCGATGATTCCGGCTTCTGTGTCGCGGCCCTTGGTGGCGCGCCCGGCATTTTCTCGGCCCGCTGGGCTGGCCCCGCCAAGGACTACCCCGACGCCATGCGCCGCATCCATGAACAGATGGGCGACAACCCCAACCGCGGCGCGTGGTTCATTTCCGTGCTGTGCCTGGCCTGGCCCGATGGCCGCACCGAAACCTTCGAGGGCCGGATTGATGGCCACGTCATCTGGCCGCCACATGGCGCCAACGGCCATGGCTATGACCCGCTTTTCGCCCCCGGCACCGGCACGCGCAGCTTTGCCGACATGACGGACGCCGAAAAGAACGCCATCAGCCACCGGGGGCTGGCCTTCGCGCTGTTCAGCGAAGCCTGCCTGCCAAAGGCAGCGGAATAAAAGTTTTTGGGTGCCGCCTTTTTTCAAAAAGGCGGCGTTCTTTTTGAAAAAGGCCGGTCCCATGCGGGCACCGGCCTTTTTTCGTGATCCGATCAGGCTCAGCGCCCGGTCATGATCCGCTCGAGCAATTGCGCCACGGTGGGCACAAAGCCGTTGGCATAGAACGGGTCGGTGGCAAACCGCCACGCATTGGTGCCGCCAAACATGAGGTTGTGGTCGATCACCTCGGCCTGGTCCGGCCCGTGGGCGTGGGCGGCATCCTGAAGGGTTTTCTGGATGCAGTAGGAACGCGGGTCCGCCTTGTGCCCGTTGGAATAGGCAGGCGGCTTCTGCGACCAGTTGGAAAAGCGGCACTCAGACAGGCAGCCCATGCAGGCGCCCTGGTCGGTCAGGATTTCACGCGCGCGCGGGGGCGAGACGAACACCAGCGTGTTGTCCGGCGTGCGCATGGCCTCGGTGTGGCCTTCTTCCATCCACAGATGGGCGCGCTGCCCATCGGCGGGGGTGACGAACACCTGCCGCCCGCGCGCGCCAATGGCCAGCGCCATGGTGTGCTCGCCAAGTGCCTCGGGCGAGAACGGGATCTGCCGCTCCGAGCGCCCGCGCAACTCGCGCAGGAAGCTGTTATTGACGGCGGAGGAATAGAAACCCGTGGGCGAGAAGCGGTTGAGGAACACATCCCCCTTCTTCAGCGTCAGCAGGCGGTCTTTCCATGCCTGCGGAATCGGGCTTTCCTGCGTGAGCAGCGGGCGGGTGCCGAACTGGAACACGATCGGCCCGAGTTCGGGGTTGTCGATCCAGTCCTGCCATTCCTCCAGCCACCACACGCCACCGGCCATGATGATGGGGGTCTCATCCAGCCCGAAGGCGCGCATCTGCTGGCGCAGCGCCAGCACGCGGGGGAACGGGTCTTCCGGCGCCAGCGGGTTCTCGGTGTTGGACAGGCCATTATGGCCGCCTGCCCGCCACGGGTCTTCATACACGACCGCGCCAAGCAGTTCGGCGGTCTTGTGATACGACCGCCGCCACAGGGCGTTGAACGCGCGGGCAGAGGAGACGATGGGATAGTAATGAATGCCGAATTTCGCCGCGATGTCCGACAGGCGGTACGGCATGCCCGCGCCACAGGTCAGGCCCTGGATCAGGCCCGGCGCGCCTTCGAGCACGCCATTGATGACCTGCTCCGCCCCGCCCATTTCCCACAGGATATTGGCGTGGATGCGGCCCTTGCCACCGGCAATCTCGTGCGCGATGCGGGCCTGGGCGATGCCACCGCGAATGGCGTAATCGACCAGTTCCTCATGGCGCTCGCGCCGGGTCTTGCCGTGATAGACCTGCGGCACGATGTTGCCGTCCGCATCATAGGAATCGGCGTTCACGATCGAGACCGTGCCCGCCCCCCCGGCTGCCGCCCAGTGCCCGGCGGAAATGCCGGTCGAGATCGAGACGCCCTTCCCCCCCTCGACCAGGGGCAGAATATCCGTCCCGCCCATACGGATCGCATTGATCGGCTTCATCACCATTCCATCGTCATGTGTCTACCCGGCCACGAGGGCGCCATGCAGGCGCGCACGGGTGGCCGGGCTGTCTGTAGGCCGGAACCGCGCGCTTAGCGTGCGGCGGGAGCGCGGCCGGGCCGGGCGCCCACGGTCTCGGTGATGTCGGCACCGGTTTCCTGATCAACCACGCGCATGGACAGCTTCACCTTGCCGCGGTCATCAAAGCCCAGAACCTTCACCTTCACCTCGTCGCCCTGCTTGACCACGTCCGTCGTCTTGGAGACGCGGCCCTGGCCCAGCTCGGAGATGTGTACCAGACCATCGCGCGGCCCGAGGAAGTTGACGAACGCCCCGAAATCGGCGGTCTTGACCACCTTGCCATTGTAGATGTGGCCCACTTCGGGTTCAGCCACGATGCCACGGATCCGCTCGATGGCCTTCTCGGCCTGATCGTCGGAGGAGGCGGCGATCATGATCGTGCCGTCATCGTTGATATCGATCTTCGCACCCGAATATTCAACGATCTCACGAATGACTTTACCGCCCTGGCCGATCACATCACGGATCTTTTCCTTCGGCACGGAAATCGTGGTGATCTTCGGCGCGGAGGAGGAGACATCCGTGCGGCCTTCGGTCAGCGCCTTGGCCATCTCGCCCAGGATGTGCAGGCGGCCATTACGGGCCTGGCCCAGCGCGATCTTCATGATCTCGGGTGTGATGGACGTGATCTTGATGTCCATCTGCAGCGCGGTCACACCCTGCTCGGTGCCCGCCACCTTGAAGTCCATGTCGCCAAGGTGATCTTCATCGCCCAGGATGTCGGACAGGACGGCGAAGTCGTCCTCTTCCTTGATCAGGCCCATGGCGATACCGGCCACCGGACGCTTGAGCGGCACACCCGCATCCATCAGCGCCAGCGACGTGCCGCACACCGTCGCCATCGAGGACGAACCGTTGCTTTCCGTGATCTCGGACACCACGCGCATGGTGTACGGGAAGGTGTCCTTGCCCGGCAGCAGCGGATGGATGGCGCGCCATGCCAGCTTGCCATGGCCGATTTCACGGCGGCCCGGCGAGCCCATGCGCCCGCACTCACCCACCGAGAACGGGGGGAAGTTGTAGTGCAGCATGAAGTTGTTGCGGTACTCGCCTTCCAGCGCGTCCACGATCTGCTCGTCCTGGCCGGTGCCGAGGGTGGCCACAACCAGCGCCTGCGTCTCGCCACGGGTGAACAGGGCGGAGCCATGCGCACGCGGCAGGATGCCGACCTCGGACACGATCGGGCGGATCGTCTCGAGGTCGCGGCCATCGATGCGATAGCCGGTGTCGAGCACCTCGGTGCGCACCACGTCGGCTTCCAGATCCTTGATCATCGGCTTGGCGGCGTCGGCCTCGGCCTCGCCGATCTTGGCGAGGATCGCCTCACGGGCGGCGGCGACCTTCTTGTAGCGCACCTGCTTGGCGCGTTCCTTGTAGGCCTCGGCGATCAGGGCGCGACCGGCCTTGTCCACCTTCTTGCGCAGCTTGATTTCCTCTGCCGTCGGCTCGGCCAGGTCCCACGGGGCCTTGGCGGCGTCTTCGGCGAGGTCGATGATCAGGTCGATCACCGGCTGGAAGGCTTCGTGGCCAAACGTCACGGCGCCGAGCATCACGTCCTCGGACAGTTCGACCGCCTCGGACTCGACCATCAGCACGCCTTCGGCGGTGCCGGCCACGGCCAGGTCAAGCGCGCTGTCCTTGAGCTGCGAGATGGTCGGGTTCAGCACGTATTTGCCATCGGAATAACCGACGCGGGCCGCGCCCACCGGGCCGAAGAACGGAATGCCGGACAGCGTCAGCGCCGCCGAGCAGCCGATCAGCGCCACGACGGCGGGATCGTTTTCCATGTCGTGGCTGAGCACGGTGGCCACGACCTGAACTTCATTGCGGAAGTTCTCGGGGAAGAGCGGGCGCAGCGGGCGGTCGATCAGGCGCGAGTTCAGCACCTCGGCCTCGCTCGGGCGACCTTCACGCTTGAAGAAGCCACCGGGGATCTTGCCCGCCGCGTAGGCTTTTTCCTGGTAGTTGACCGTGAGCGGGAAGAAGTCCTGCCCCGGCTTGACGCTTTTGGCGCCAACGGCCGTGCACAGCACCACCGTGTCGCCGTAGGTTACGACCACCGCGCCATCGGCCTGACGGGCAACCTTGCCCGTTTCCAGCACCAGCGGGCGACCGCCCCATTCCATTTCCTTGCGAAAATAATTGAACATCCAGACAAACCCTGTCCGTTGACTGCCGCAATGCAGGCGGGCCGGACATTGGAACGTATGATGGCAGCGCCTCGGACGGCATGGAGCGATGGCGGCACATACCGCCAGAACACCATGTGGCCTGAAACGCTGCGATCCGGTCCGGACATCTCCGCCGTGGCGTCGGCAGCGTGTTGGCGGCGCCCGTCAGGGGCGCCTGAAAAAATGCGGCCCGGCGGGGCATGGCCATGCCTGTGCATGCGCCATGCCCGCATGGGCCACGCGGGGGGCGGGCATTATGCCCACCCGCCCGCGCGGTCGCAAATCAGCGACGCAGGCCGAGGCGCTTGATCAGCGTTTCGTAACGGGCCACGTCCTTGCGCTTGACATAGTCAAGCAGGCGGCGACGGCGGCCGACCAGCATCAGCAGGCCACGGCGGGAATGGAAATCCTTCGCGTGGGTCTTGAGGTGGTCGGTCAGGTTCACGATCCGCTCGGTCAGCAGGGCAACCTGCACTTCCGGCGAGCCGGTATCGGTGGCAGCGTTGCGGTATTCACCAATAAGCGCCGTGCGGCGTTCGGCAGTAATCGACATCATTCTCTCCATTGATCATTCGGTTCACAGCATGCGCACTGATCGCAGCACGCCGCCTTCGGGGCGGCATAGCCCGACCACGCGCGCCCCATCCATCGCACGCACGACCCCGCTGCGGGGGGCGGTGTGCGCGGGCATCCGGCCTGCCAGTTGCGCCAGGTCAATCACCTGGCCAAATGACAGGGCATCCGCTTCCTCACGGGTCAGGGCCAGCGCCGGGATGTCGGCCAGCGCGGTCGCGACCGGAAGCAGCAGATCCGGTGGGGCAGGCGCGTTGTCGGCGCTCGCGACAATTTTGTCCAGCGGAATCGCATGGGATTCATCAAATGGCCCCACGTTCAGCCGCCGCAGCGCCGCCACATGCCCCACCGTGCCGCAGGCCAGCGCAATGTCGCGCGCGAGGGCGCGCATGTACACCCCCTTGCCCGATTCCACCTCGAACACCGCCGTATCGGCATCAGGCCGGGCAATCAGCTCGAAGCGGTCGATGCGCGCGGGCCTTGGCGCGAGTTCGGGGGCATTGCCCGCGCGCGCCATGTCATAGGAGCGCTGCCCCCCCACCTTCAGCGCCGAGAACACCGGCGGCACCTGCATGATCTCGCCGCGGAAGGCGGCAAGGGCGGCCTCGAACGCCGCATTGTCAGGCCGCACGTCCGAGGTTGCGGTGACCGCCCCCTCGGCATCATCGCTATCGCGCGCCTCGCCGATGCGCAGGGTGAAGTGGTAGCGTTTGGTGCCATCCATGATGTAGGGCACCGTCTTGGTCGCCTTGCCGAAGGCTATGGGCAGCAGGCCGGTTGCCAGCGGGTCGAGCGTGCCGCCGTGCCCCGCCTTGGCGGCATCGAACAGGTAGCGCACACGGCCCACCACCTGCGTGGAGGTCATGCCCAGGGGCTTGTCGATGATCAGCCAGCCGTCAAGCGGGCGGCCACGTCTGCGTCGCATTGCACGGCACCTTGCATGAAATTGGGGGGATGGCGTGCGTTTAGACGAGGCACGCACGCACTTCAATGCCCCATTGAGCCACGGGGGCTGGCCGCCCACGCCACACATGTTAAAAGGGCAGGCGGGCACATGCCTGCCATCCCCCAAGGCTGCTTGGCCTGCAGGGCATGGAGTGCCATCTTGCGACAAACGGATGCATGGATAACCGTGTGCCACAGTATTTTTCATTCCGCGTCTAGGGAGACCTGAACACCATGGCTGAACGGCAGACCACGGTCGGTGCATTTGTGTTGGGTGGAGCCCTGCTTGGTGTGACGGCCATAGCGCTGTTCGGACAGTTTCATCCCTTCTCCCCCACCAATCGCGCCGTGGTGGTTTTTGACAGCCCGATCAACGGGCTGGGCGTGGGCGCGCCGGTCACGTTCGATGGCGTGCAGGTCGGCCATGTAGACCACATCGCCGTTCAGTTCGATCCGCAGACCCATCAGGCCTATATCCCGGTCACGGTGGAACTCGAGGCCAATGGCGCGCGCATGGCGGGCTCGCACGGTCGCGCGCTTGACGCCAACGAACTGCCAAAGCTGATTGAAAACGGACTGCGCGCGGAACTGCACATGCAGAGCTTCGTGACCGGGCAGGAAGAAATCGACCTGACCTTCGACCCCGGCATTCCCGCCCACCTGCATCCCGGCCTGAGCCCGCTGATCGAGATCCCGACCCGCGAATCGGAAATGCAGAAGCTGACCGATGCCCTGACAGCCCTGCCGCTCAAGAACATTGCCAACAATGCCGACGCCATGCTGGTGAGCATCCGCACCCTGGCCGACAAGCTGGACAAAGACCTGCCGCCGCTCGTCGATAGCGTGCGCGACACATCCGACCATACGCGCATGACCGTTGACACCGCGACCGATACCATCCGCGACCTCGACAAGCGCCTGGACACCACGCTGGCCTCCATCGACCACCTGGCCGATACCGGCACCGCCCAGCTTGATGCGCGTGGCGGCGAACTGCACACGCTGCTGGTCAACTCCAACGATACGGTGACCGAGGCGCGCGGCGCACTGGCCGGCCTGCATGACATTACAGCTCCGAGTTCAGCTGACCGCTCCAATATCGATTCGTCACTACGTGACCTGGCCGCCGCCGCCGCCGCCCTGCGCGGGTTCGCGACCGACGTGGAGCGCAACCCCCAGCTTCTGCTCATGGGGCGGCGTAACTGACCGGGCGTTTCACCCGCCAACGACATGAAAAAGGCCGGTCGGACAATGCTCCGACCGGCCTTTTTTGAAAATGTGCTTTACCAAAGACCCTTGTCATTCGGTGGAAAGGGAAAACACATTGTCCAGATCACGGGCGCCTTTATAGAATTCAAGGATAAACCGGACCATTCCTGAAACGATCTGGATACTCTCTTCCTTGTTCCACCCATCAAGACCGATCTCATACAGGACGTAACTGTCCTTGACCTGCCAGGTCACAAACAGATTATGGCCCAACTCCCGCCAGAACTGGATATTTTTTAGGCATCCGTTTCCAATATCACGGTAAAAATCATCTATGCTGCCTTTATTGAGGCAGGTCAGATCTCGTGGGCGTTTATCCAGCATTTCATTTTTCGGAACATTCCACTGCGCAACATTATGATCACCATCAAAAACAAGAGAAACAATAACGCCGTTATGATCAAATAAGGAAAATCCTATATCCTTCATCAGATCAACCATGTGGCAGAATGCTTCTTTTTCGTTTCCGATAATTTTTATTTCACAATCAAATTTCATATCAATGACCCATGCCCTTTCCGATCGGACTTTACCCCGAAACGGCCATGTTCAGTTTGCAAGAGCCCAGGAAGCTGCTTGAAAAACAACTCATTGATAAAAATGATAAAAGTTTCTGGGTGTTTTCTGAGCCGACTTTTCAAGCAGTCTCTAAAAAAAACGACTCCCTGAAACATCAGGGAGCCGTCGGCACGACAGAACAGAACACAGCATGATCTGCCGTGGCGTTCAGTCTTCATCCTTGAGGTCGCGCTGTACTTCAGGCTGGCGCAGCATGGTATCGACTTCCATGGCGTAATCGAGCGCCGTATCCGGCTGGAAGTGCAGGTCCGGCACGCCGCGCAGCCTGAGCGCATGCGACAGGCGGGTGCGCAGGAACGGCGTCACACGCTTGAGCGCAGGCAGCAGTTCCGCCACGTCGCTCCGGCCCAGGCGGGCCACGAAAACCGTGGCATGCTTGAGGTCGGGCGAGATGCGCACTTCGGTAACCGTAATGCGCACATCAGCCAGATCCGGGTCACGGAATTCGGTGCGGGCAAATATTTCCGCCAGCACGCGACGGACTTCTTCCGCCACGCGCAGCTGGCGCTGCGAGGGACCAGACGCGGAATGGCCGGCAAGTTTCCCTGCCGGCCCGCTCTCGCTCATCCCTTTTCTGGATGAATTGCGGCTCATGCCGGGACGAGTTCCATTTCATAGCACTCGACCACGTCACCCTCGCGCAGGTCATTATACCCGGCAAAGGACAGGCCGCATTCATAACCGCGCGCCACTTCCTTGACATCATCCTTGAAGCGCTTGAGCTGGCTCAGATCGCCTTCATGGATCACGACGTTGTCACGCAGCAGTCGCACGCCACAGCCACGCTTGACCACGCCTTCGGTCACGTAGCAACCGGCAACCTTGCCAACCTTGGTAATTTCGAAAACCTTGCGGATCTCGGCATAACCCAGGAACTTCTCGCGATGCTTGGGCGCGATCTTGCCACGCACCAGCTGCTCCACGTCATCCGCCACCTGGTAGATGATCGAGTAGTAGCGGATATCCACGCCTTCGCGCTGCGCAAGTTCGCGGGCCTGTGCGGTCGCGCGGACATTGAACGCGATGATGATCGCACCCGACGCCTTGGCAAGCTGCACATCGCTTTCCGTGATCTGGCCCACGGTCGCGTTGAGCACGCGGATCTTGACTTCCTCATGCTCAAGCTTCTGCACGGTGGCTTCAAGCGCCTCCGCCGAACCCTGCACATCGGCCTTGATCAGAACCGCGACTTCCTTCTGCGCGCCTGCCTGGATGCGGGCGAGCATCTGGTCGAGCGTGCCGCGTGCGGCAGTCTGGCCAGCGGCCATGCGCTCCTTGATCACGCGCTGGCGGAACTCGGAGATTTCGCGGGCGCGATTCTCGTTTTCCACCACTACGAACGGCTCGCCTGCGCCCGGAACCCCGGTAATGCCCAGGATTTCCACCGGCATGGACGGACCCGCCTCGCCAAGCTGGCGATTGCGGTCGTCGATCATGGCGCGCACGCGGCCCCATTCGGCCCCGGCCACCACGATGTCGGTGCGGCGCAGCGTGCCCTTCTGGACCAGCACGGTCGCAACCGGACCACGCCCACGGTCAAGGCGGCTTTCAATCACCGAACCTTCGGCCACCCGGTCGGGGTTGGCCTTGAGGTCAAGGATTTCGGCCTGCAGCAGGATCGCTTCCTCAAGCTTGTCCAGACCCGTGCGCTTGAGCGCCGAAACCTCGACATCCTGCGTATCGCCACCCATGCTTTCCACCACGATCTCGTGGTTCAGCAGTTCCTGGCGCACGCGGTCGGGGTTGGCACCCGGCTTGTCGCACTTGTTGATGGCCACGATGATCGGGGCATCAGCCGCCTTGGCGTGCTTGATGGCCTCGATCGTCTGCGGCATCACGCCGTCGTCGGCAGCCACGACCAGAATGACCACATCGGTCACCGAGGCGCCACGGGCACGCATGGCGGTAAACGCCTCATGGCCCGGCGTATCGATGAAGGTAATCCTGGCACCCGAGGCCAGCGTGACCTGATACGCGCCGATATGCTGCGTAATGCCACCGGCTTCGCCATTGGCGACATCGGTAGTGCGCAGCGCATCAAGCAGCGAGGTCTTGCCGTGATCGACATGACCCATCACGGTCACGACCGGCGGACGGGACCTGAGGTCTTCTTCGCTGTCCTCGATGCCCTCGATGCCGATCTCGACATCGCTGTCGGAAACACGGCGCACGCGATGGCCGAATTCCTGCACGATCAGTTCCGCCGTGTCCGCGTCGAGCGACTGGGTCACGGTGGCCATCACGCCCATCTTCATCAGCGCCTTGATGACCTCGCCCTGACGGGCGGCCATGCGGTTGGCGAGTTCCTGCACCGTAATGCTCTCGGGCAGGACAACATCACGCACCACGCGGACCTGATCGGAGCGCAGGCGCTCCAGTTCGGCCTGGCGGCGCTCACGCTCACGCTGGCGACGGACCGAGGCGAGCGAACGGGTCTTGTCGTCATCCCCTTCGATCGCGGCCTGCACGTCAATGCGGCCTGCGCGACGGCTGTCGTTGTTCTTCTTGGCACCACCCGAGGGGCGGCGGTTCGGCACGGCACTGCCGGGGCGACGGCTGGGGCGACGCTCTTCCTCACCACCATCCGCACGGCCCGTGCGCAGGCGCAGCGTCTCGCCAGCGCCGCCAGCGCCGCCAGCGGGGCGTGCCGTGGTAGCGGCAGCACCGCCACCGGCAGGGCGCGACGGCCGCAGCGGCTGGGCGGGCATGATCGCACGCTCGGCCAGCGGACGCAGGCGCTGCATGGGGGGTGCCAGCGTCACTTCACCCGGAATGGGCACGGACGAGACGACCGGACCTGCCGGATCTGTCGAGTCGGGCGCTGCGGGGGCCGGCGCGTTGCTGGCCTCCTGCTGGCGGGCTTCCTCGACTGCCGCTGCGGCATCTGCCTTGGCGCGCGCCTCTTCTTCGGCACGGCGGGCATTTTCCTCTTCAGCGCGGCGGGCTTCCTCCGCGGCGGAGAGGATCGTGATCTTCTCCTGCTCGCGGGCCTCTTTCTCGCGCTGGAGTGCGGCGTGGCGCTGCTCGTCGAGCACGCGCTGGCGCGTTGCCAGTTCCGCTGCCGTCAGCGCGCGACCGCCCCGACCACCGGCGCGACCGCCAGCCGGCCCCGATCCGTTACCTGCGGCCCCGGCCCCGCGCTTCTTGCGCACCTCGACCTGAACCACCTTTGAACGACCATGGCTGAAGCTCTGTCGCACGGAACCGGCATCCACCGTCCGTCCGACCTCCCTGCGGCCCGCCGGCCGCAGAGACAAGCGTCCCTTACCCTGATCCTGATCGTTGCCTTCGCTCATGTACCCGCCTGTTCACACCGTCCGGCGGAACGATCCGCCGAATTCGGGCCAATCCTGCCGGACAGACCCGCAAAACGTTCACTCTCGATACGGAAACGGCGCGCCAGTTCACCATGCAGAATCGCTGCATGAACAACATGGTCGCGGCCAAATGCCGCACCCAGACCCGATGCCGTAGGAACAGCCACAACCGGCAGTTCCCGTGCACCAGACAAAACTCTCTTCCTCTCGTCGGGGCTGCCATCGGCGGCCTGTATGACCAGACCGGCACGACCGCCCACAACCCACTCACGCACCTTGGCGAAACCACAGACAATCTGCCCGGCCCGCCGTGCCAGCCCTGCGACATCCATCATGCGCCGCAGCAGCCCATCTCGCACAAGATGGGTCAGGTCAGGGGGAATAACAACCCTTCCCCTCGCCGCGCGGGCAAATACGCCGCGTGTGCGTGCTGTTTCTAACACATCCGCGCGTGCGCTCAACCAAATTCCCCGTCCGGGCAGCCGTGCGGAAAGATCAGGGATCACGACTCCATCGGGAGAAATGACAAACCTGATCATTTCCTCCTTGGGCAGCCGGAGCCGGGTCACGGCGCAACGGCGCAGCGGCCCGCGCTCTTCAGGCTCCATGCCGTCCGGATCTTGGGCGCTCAGGTCGGTTTGCTCAGACGTCGGACGTCTCCTCTTGCGCGGGCTTTGCCTCGTCACCATCGAACCAGTGGGCGCGCGCCGCCATGATGATCTCGTTGGCCGCATCCTCGTCAATGGCATCGCTGCCCAGGATCTCGACGAGTTCGTCACCCGCCAGGTCAGCCAGGTCATCAAGCGTCTTCACGCCCTTTTCACCCAGCGTCACCAGCATCTGGTTGGTGAACACGCCCAGCACGGCGATATCATCGCTCACGCCCAGCGTGCGGCGCTTGGTGTCGAGTTCTTCTTCCTGGCCCGCCAGGTAGCCTTCGGCGCGGCGGACCAGTTCGCTGGCCACATCCTCGTCAAAGCCTTCGATGTTGGCCAGTTCCTCGGGGTCGGCAAACGCCAGTTCCTCGATGGAATGGAAGCCCTCGGTCACCAGCAGGCCCGCAATGACATCATCCACGTCCAGCGCTTCAACAAACAGGTTGCTGCGGCGGCGGAATTCTTCCTGGCGGCGCTCCGATTCCTCGGCCTCGGTCAGGATGTCGATGTCCCAGCGTGTAAGCTGGCTGGCAAGGCGCACGTTCTGGCCGCGGCGGCCGATGGCCAGGCTGAGCTGGTCATCGGGCACGACAACCTCGACGCGACCCGCTTCCTCGTCCATCACCACCTTGCTGACTTCAGCCGGGGCAAGGGCGTTGACCACGAAGGTCGCGGCCTGCGGGCTCCAGGGGATGATATCGATCTTCTCGCCCTGGAGTTCCTTGACCACTTCCTGCACGCGGCGGCCACGCACGCCCACGCAGGCGCCGACCGGATCGATCGAGGCATCACGCGAGATGACGGCCATCTTGGCACGCGAGCCGGGGTCACGCGCCACGGCCTTGATCTCGATGATGCCATCATAGATCTCGGGCACTTCCTGCGCGAACAGCTTGGCGAGGAACGCCGGATGCGTGCGCGAAAGGAAGATCTGCGGGCCACGCGGCTCATCGCGCACATCATAGATATAGGCGCGCACGCGATCGGAATTGCGGAAGCTTTCACGCGGGATCAGCTCATCGCGGCGCAGCAGGGCCTCGGCATCGCCGATCTCGACGAGCAGGTTGCCATATTCCGTGCGCTTGACGGTGCCGTTGACGATCTCGCCCACGCGGTCCTTGAAGTCATTGAACTGGCGGCGGCGCTCGTATTCACGCACGCGCTGGACAATGACCTGCTTGGCCGTCTGCGCCGCGATGCGCCCGAAATCGATGGGCGGCAGCGGGTCGATCAGGTATTCGCCAAGCTGGATCTCGGGCTTGAACTTGCGCGCGATGTAGAGCGGGATCTGGGTTTCCTCGTTCTCCACCGCCTCGACCGCCTCGGTCCAGCGCGACAGGCGCACATCGCCGGTGCGGCGGTCGATGGTGGCGCGGATATCCTTTTCATGACCGTATTTCGCGCGGCCGGCCTTCTGGATGGCCTGCTCCATCGCTTCGAGCACTTCCTCGCGGTCAATCGACTTTTCCCGCGCTACGGCATCGGCCACCAGCAGCAGTTCGGGACGGGCAACGGACGTATCCATCAGTGTCTCCACAACATCGTTCAATTGGCCTTGCGGGCCGACTTGCGGCCCGACTTGTCACCGGGCTTGCGGTCTTCAGCCGGGGAAGGGTCTTCCTCCAGGCCAGTCTCCTCGGGGCTTGCGGCCGGCTTCATCATCCGGGCGCTCGCCGCGATCAGTTCATCGGTCAGGACAAGGCGGGCCTTGCGCATTTCGGCAAAAGGCAGTGCGACCTCGCTCCCGTCATCAAGCCGCATCAGGCCGCAGCCCTCGCGCGCGCCGAGCACGATCCCGGCAAAACGCTTGCGGCCTTCAATGGGCATGTTCATCTCGGCGCGGGCAAGATGGCCTGCAAACCGCTCCCAGTCCTTTGCGCGGGTCAGGGGGCGGTCGATGCCGGGCGATGAGACCTCAAGCGTCCATGCGCCGGGCAGCGGGTCTTCCACGTCCAGTATCGCGCCAACCGCATGGCTGATCTGCTCACAGTCCTCAATGAGCAGGAGCGTGCCATCGGCACGGTCCGCCATGATCTGCACGGTAGGGGACTCGCGGCCCAGCACCGCCACGCGCACGAGGTCGAACCCCATGTCGGCCAGCGCGGGGGCGACCATTGCGGCAATGCGGGCATCGAGGCCCGACAGGAAAGGCAGATCAGCGTCCAATGCAAAAAAGGCAGCCCTGCGGCCACCCCCCAAAGAAAAAACCATAGATGAAGGAATAGCCGACAACATAGGTCACGCCATGCCTGACCGCAAGGACTATGTGGGCAGGCGGGGATTACATTTCCTCTCTCTTAACATCTTGCCATTCTCCCCGCCTCGCCCGCATTATGTACGCATGAAACCCACGCCCTCCGCGCCGGAACCGACACGGGAACGCAGTGAACGCTCTTCTAGCCGCAAGCTGGTTGTGGTGGGGCTGATCGCGGCCGTGGTGGCGGGCGGGGGCCTCGGCGCAGGCGGTTTCCTGACCCCGCAGGAGAGCGGCAGCGGCAACCAGACACCCCCCGTCGCAGCCGAGGCCGGCGGCGGCAGGGGCAATGGCGGCAATCACCTTACGCTCAACGCGCCGGTGCAGGGCAGGCCCGACATGATGGGTGAGATGCCCATGATCTCGCCCGAGCGCGCGGCGGAAATGCTGCGCCAGACAAATTTTACAATGCAGGAGCAGGCCGAGATCATGGCCGCGTTGCGGCGGCGCGAGATCATACTGGCCGACATGCCAATGTATGACATGGCAGGCAGTGGCGCGGTCGTGAACGTGGAGTCCCTCGGGCTCGTGCAGACCGTGCATCTCGGGCCGCAGCCCCGCAGCGTGATCCTGCCCATCCGCATAGCAGGCAATGTGTCGGTCACGCCCGTGGGCGACCCGGGGCCGATGGGCGTGCATGCCGGGGCAGTGTTCGTGCCGGGGCCAACGCCGCTGCCGGTGCTGATGCGCGGGAGCAGTCTTGTCATCGGGGTTGTGGTACAATGAAGCCGCTTTATCCGATCCTGATGGAACGGGTCGTGCCGATCGCCATGGTCATTTTCCTGGTGCTCGGCAGTTTTCAGGCCGCCATGGCGTTGCATCTTTCGCTCGCCAGCATACGGCATTTCATGGAATGGTGCGCACCGGCCTATCCGGTCATAGCGGCGGCAAGCGCCCTGCTGGCGCTGAGCGGGCTGTGGTTCGAGAGCCGGGCCGAGAAACTCGCCCGCAAGGGAATCCGACGCAGACGGGGATGGATGATGGACGTACTGGCCAGGCTGACCAATCGTAGCGCGCTTGAAGAGATGCTGGCGCGCGAACAGAAAGAAACCGTGATCGACGCCGAGGAACTCGCCGCCAGCCTGCGCGCGCGCGTGATCGGCCAGGATCAGGTGTGCGAGGACGTGGCAACCCAGCTTCGCCGCCGCATGGCCCTGCAGGTGCGCGGCAAGCCGGTGGGCATCTTCCTGCTTGCCGGGCCGCCCGGCACGGGCAAGACCTATCTTGCCAAGCAGCTTGCCCGCCAGCTCGACCGCCCGCTGCTCAACTTCGACATGACGCAGATGAGTTCGCCGCATGCCGCAACGCAGCTTTTCGGCTCGCCCAAGGGGTATGTCGGCTCGGACACCTACGGCAAGCTGACCGGCGGCCTGAAGGAAAAGCCCGACGCGGTGGTGCTGCTCGATGAAATCGAGAAAGCGCACCCCGATGTGTTCAAGAAATTCCTGACCGCATGGAATGACGGGCACGTGACCGAGGCCTCGACGGGGCAGCAGATCTCGACCGTGCGCTGCATCTTCATCCTGACATCGAACATCGCCACCGATGCGCTGTCCGAGATCGCGGACCGGCTGGCCGATGAGCCTGACAAGATGCGCGCCGAGTCGGTCGAGGCGCTGCGCCAGGCGGGCTTTGCGCCCGAAGTGCTCAACCGCCTGGACCGTATCTTCGTGTTCCGCCCGCTTGAAGGGCTGGACATTGCCCGCGTTTCCGCGCTGGAAATCGAGGCGATGATCGACAGCTATGGCCTCAAGGTCGAGACCGGGGGCATCGACCCCGCCCTGCTGTTCGAGGTCATGCGCCGCCAGGACCGCATGGGGCCTGCCGCCAGTGCGCGCGATCTGGCCCGCTCGATCGAGGACATGATCAGCGACTCGCTCATTACTGCCCGCCAGCAGGGCGCCAAGCTGGTGCGCGTGGTGCAGAACGAAGATGGCATCGTGGCCGAGATCGCGGATCAGAGCGACGCGCAGCAGGCCCGGATCAGTTCCTGACCCATGGCCGCGCTGTTCCGCCCTGCCCCCGTGGCCTCCTGCATGGCGAAAGGCATGGCCTGCTGAATGTCCGCTTTTTCGCGCCTCTGGCATCGTGCGCCGCTGTGGCGGCTTTGCCTGTACATGATCCTGCCCTTCGTGGTGCTGACGTTCATTTTCCCGCCCGCCTACCTGACGCGCAGGCTGCCCCGCATGGCGCAGATCGCGGCGGCCATCCATAACCGCCTTGGCATGCAGGACACGCCCGCCGATGCGGACCAGGCCGGTGGTCCGGGGGATGGGGTCGTGACCATGATGCCCATGACCGACCGGCTGACCAAGGCGATTCCATTTGCCGGGCGCATCCTGCCGTTACCTGCGGGCGTATGGCACCCGATCATCAACGTGATCGAAGGTCCGCATGGCGAATTGCTGGAAAATGTTCTGGTGCGGGTGCAGGGCCATGTCGTGACCGGCCTGATCGTGGCCAAGGGCACGACACAACCGGTACCGGATGTGGCCAGCCCGCCGATGGACATAGAATGTCATGACGACCGCAACTACATGTCGCATATCGGGGCCAGTCACCCGCCCATGACGGAGTGCTGGTTCACGCGCCTGGTCGATCCAGCCTCCATCAACCACATGAACGTCATTGCCGGGCGGCTGCAGCAGGAAGGCTTCGTGCTGCCGCCGGTCATGCTCAGGGCGAACTGGGTCAACAGCGTGCCCGCCACCGATGACAACATCAACGCGGAAACGGTAACGGTCTATCTCAACCCCGTTAATCTCAATGATACCAAGATCCTGCGTTCACCCGAGTTCTGGACAAAGGAGGCACTGGCGCAGCAGCCGCCTGCCAATGACTTCGTCAAGCACATGAATACGTGGATGGCAGGCTGGGTGCCGGTGCTGCATGATGGCTTTAACAGCGACATGCTGGCCTCGAGCGATGAGCAGCGCGCCCGGCTTTCGGTTGACCCGGCAGCGCCCCGCCCCGGCGAAGGCAACCCGCTGGACTGAGCCACGCCTGAAACCCTGAATTTTCCCGGCGCCGCCTTTTTTCAAAAAGGTGGCATTCTTCTGAATGCTTTTTGAAAAAAGCTTCAGAAGAAACTTTTATTGTTTTTTATCAATATTCTACTTTTGGCCCTGACGCAGCACGTCCGATATCTCAATCAGGAAATCGAGCACCGTGCGCGTGCGCAGCGGCAGGGTGCGCGGGCCGGTATGCACGGCATAGAAGGGCAGTTCGGGAATGGTCCATTCCGGCAACAGATGCACCAGACGACCCGCCGCAATGTCCTCTTCCACCTGAAATGTCGGCAGCATGCCAATGCCAAGCCCCGCCCGCACGGCCTGGAGCACGGCCTCGCTGCTATTGGCGCGGAATGGCCCGTTGGCCGCCACCGTGGTCTCGCTCTCGCCCTTGCGGGTGAACTGCCAGTCATGCCGCGCAGCACGGTCTGGAGAATGCCGCCATTGCGGAAATACTCCACCTCATCCAGCGTATCGACACGGCACAGCAGGGGTACGTCCTGCTTGGAGCCATCGGCGCGGGTGATGGTCATGGTCATGGTCATGCGGGGCGTGATCTTGTCGAGACCACGGATCTCGAAGGTCTCGTCGCCCTTCAGGCCCAGCGTCTTGCGCGTCGTGCCTTCCTCGAACAGGAGCGGCAGCACGCCCATGCCCACCAGGTTGGAACGGTGGATACGCTCGAAGCTCTCGGCCACGACCGCACGCACGCCCAGCAGCAGGGTGCCCTTGGCCGCCCAGTCGCGCGAGGAACCCATGCCGTATTCCTTGCCGCCGATCACGACCAGGGGCACGCCCTCCTGCTTGTATTCCATCGCCACATCGTAGATGGAGCCTTCCTTGCCATCGGGGAAGTGCTTGGAAACCCCCCCTTCGGTGCCGGGCAGCATCTCATTCTTGATGCGGATGTTGGCGAATGTGCCACGCACCATCACGCGGTCATTGCCACGACGCGAACCGTAGGAGTTGAAGTCCTTCTTCGCCACGCCGTGCTCTTCAAGGTACTTGCCCGCGGGCGAGCTTTCCTTGATTGCGCCGGCAGGCGAGATGTGGTCGGTCGTGATGTTGTCACCAAGCAGCGCGAGCAGGCGCGCGCCGATGATGTCGCCACGCGACTTGGGCTCGGGCGTGATGTTCTGGAAATACGGCGGGTCCTGCACGTAGGTGGAGGAGGCATCCCACTTGTAGGTCTCGGAACCGGTGGCCACTTTCAGCGCCTGCCATTCCTTCGTGCCCTGGCTTACGTGCTTGTAGCGGTTGATGAACTCCTCACGCGTGATGGCGGTGCCCATGAGGGCCGCGATTTCGTGGTTGGTGGGCCAGATGTCCTTGAGGTACACCGGCTTGCCGTCCTTGGAGGTGCCCAGCGGCGTGGTGGTGATGTCCTCGCGCATCGTGCCCAGCAGCGAGTAGGCCACGACCAGCGGCGGGCTGGCCAGGTAGTTGGCGCGCACGTTGGGCGAAATACGCCCCTCGAAGTTACGGTTGCCCGACAGCACCGAAACCGCCACCAGCTTGTTGCCTTCAATCGCATCGACGATGTGATCTTCCAGCGGGCCGGAGTTGCCGATACAGGTCGTGCAGCCATAGCCCACGGTGTTGAAGCCCATCGCGTCCAGTTCAGCCTGGAGGCCTGCGCGGTTGAGGTAGTCCGTCACCACCTGCGAGCCCGGCGCGAGCGAGGTCTTGACCCACGGCTTGGGCTTGAGGCCCAGCGCGCGCGCCTTCTTGGCCACCAGACCTGCCGCGATCAGCACGGCGGGGTTGGAGGTGTTGGTGCACGAGGTGATGGCCGCGATCACCACGTCGCCGTGGCCGATCTCGTAATTGGTGCCAGCCACCTTGGCCTTCTTGTCCTTGTCGGCCGCGGGCACGCCCAGGCTGCCGGTCAGTTCGGTCTCGAAGGCCTTGTCAGCACCCTTGAGCACCACGCGGTCCTGCGGGCGCTTGGGGCCTGCAATCGAGGGCACGATGGTCTCGAGGTTGAGTTCCAGCGTGTCGGTAAACACGGGGTGGGCGGATTCGGCGTGGCGGAACATGCCCTGCGCCTTGAGGTATTCCGCCGTCAGCTTGATGCGGTGTTCTTCACGGCCGGTCTGGCGCAGGTAATCCAGCGTCAGGTCATCAACGGGGAAGAAGCCGCAGGTCGCGCCATATTCCGGCGCCATGTTGGCGATGGTCGCGCGGTCGGCTACCGGCAGGTGGTCAAGGGCGGGGCCGAAGAACTCGACGAACTTGCCCACCACGCCCTTCTTGCGCAGCATCTGGGTCACGGTCAGCACCAGATCGGTGGCGGTCGCACCCTCGGGCAGCTTGCCGGTCATCTTGAAGCCGATCACATCGGGGATCAGCATGGCGATGGGCTGGCCGAGCATGGCGGCTTCCGCCTCGATGCCGCCAACACCCCAGCCCAGCACGCCCATGCCATTGACCATGGTGGTGTGGCTGTCGGTGCCGAACAGGGTATCGGGGTAGGCATAGTCCTTGCCATCCACGTTGGCCGTCCACACCGCCTGGGCGATGTATTCGAGGTTCACCTGATGGCAGATGCCCGTGCCCGGCGGCACGACCGAGAAGTTCTCGAACGCTTCCTGGCCCCAGCGCAGGAAGGCGTAACGCTCGCCATTGCGCTCGAACTCGATGGTCACGTTGTCCTGCAGCGCCTCGGGCGAGCCCGCCACGTCCACCATGACCGAGTGGTCGATGACGAGGTTGACGGGAACCAGCGGGTTCACCTTCTGCGGGTCACCCTTGAGCTTGAGAATGCCGTCGCGCATCGCGGCCAGGTCAACCACGGCGGGAACGCCGGTGAAATCCTGCATGAGAATGCGCGCGGGCTTGAAGGGCACTTCCTTCGTGCTGCGCCCTTCCTTCAGCCAGTCGGCAATCGCCCTGGCATCGTCTACGGAGTAGGAATGCCCGTCCTCGAACCGCAGCACGTTCTCCAGCAGCACTTTCAGGCTGACCGGCAGGCGGCTGACGGAACCGATGGTCTTTTCCGCTTCCGGGATTGAGAAATAATGGTAGGTCTTGCCGTCCACGTTCAGTGTGCGGCCCGTTTTCAGTGAGTCGTGCCCAACCGTCTTCATTGGCTTTGTTTCCTCCGAGGCATCAGCAACGGATCGTCCCGTGTGATCGTGTATCCTCCGCTGCCTTTTTTCCTGGCGCGGGGTTTGTGACCTTGTCAGGGACAACCTGCTTGATCTCCCAACGGTGGTAGAACATACCCGGACGCGGTTGCGACACAAGCTGGAGCCGGTAACAAGAAACCGGGAGCAGGCATTTTTTTGCCCGGCCCCCACCCTTTGCCCATTGCCCGGAGGATTTCCGTCATTCCTGCCTTTACTCCCCCCGGCCACCCGCTGCTGGAAGTGGAAAATATCTCGGTTTTCCGCGGTGAACGGCTGGTTCTGGACCGTGTCGGCTTTACGCTTGAAGCAGGTGACGCCCTGCTCCTGACCGGCCCGAACGGGGCTGGCAAGTCCACCTTGCTGCGCGTGCTGGCGGGATTGCACAAACCGGAAGGCGGCCATGTGCTGTGGTCTGGCGTGGATGCGCTGGCCGATCGCAGCCAGCATGCGGGGCGGGTGGCCTATCTGGGCCACCAGGATGCGCTCAAGCTGGGGCTGACATTGCGCGAGAACCTGACGCTGGCGGCGCGCGCAAGTGGCGGAAATCCTGACCTGTGCATGGAATCACTCAACATTTCCGGCCTGGCCGACCTGCCCGCGCGCATGCTCTCGGCGGGGCAGAAACGCCGCGCGGCGCTGGCGCGCGTACTGCTGGCCCAGGCCCCGCTCTGGCTGCTTGATGAGCCGAGCCTGGGGCTGGATATCAACACGATGGGGCTGCTTGGCACCCTGTTCGCCGCCCACCGGCAGGCTGGCGGAATTGTGATTGCAACCACCCATGTGCCCCTGCCCCTGCCCGATGCCCGCACGCATGCGCTGCCGGGGCTGAACGAATCCGACATCCCCCAGCCGCTGGAGGATTTCCCCGAGGACGACCTGCTGTGACACTCCGGATTCCCGCCCTCATCACCGCCATTCTCGAACGCGACCTGCGGCTCGCGCTGCGCCACGGGGCCGACACGCTGGGGGCCGTGCTGTTCTTCATCCTGGCGGGCGCGCTGTTTCCGCTCGCCCTTGGCCCCTCGCCCGAGCTGCTGCGGCGCATGGCGCCGGGCATCGTGTGGGTGTGCGCCCTGCTGGCGGCCCTCCTGCCGCTTGACCGGCTGTTCGGCTCGGAGCTGGAAGATGGCTCGCTGGACCAGTTGCTCATGACCGGGCTGCCGCCCTCGCTCATCGCGCTGGCCAAGATGATCGCCCACTGGCTGACCACCGGCCTGCCGCTGCTGCTTGCCGCAGGCCCGCTGGCCATCATGCTCGGCATGCCGACCGCCTCCATGGTGGTGTTGCTGACGGGGCTGCTGCTCGGCACGCTCATCCTCTCGCTCATTGGCGGCATGGCGGCATCGGTCGTGCTTGGCGCGCGGCGTGGCGGCGTGCTGCTGCCGCTGCTGGTGCTGCCGCTGACCACGCCCGCGCTGATTTTTGGCGCGGCGGCACTCGATGCGGCGCAGACCGGCCTGTCATGGGGGCCGGACCTTGAACTGCTCGGCGCGTTCCTTGCCGCGGCCCTTCCGCTCTGCCCGCTCGCCGCGGGTGCCGGGCTGCGGGCAGCGGTGGAATAAGGCGGCTATTTCCCGCGCGCAGGCGCCACGGCGCCTGCCGGGCCTGCGGGGTCGACATCAAAGGGCACATTGCCTTCCGCAGGCGTGCCGCCGGGCGCGCGCATGCGCCAGTGCAGCACGTAATGCCCTGGTGTGAGCGCCACGGTGGTGGCCAGGCCCTGCTGTTCGTCATCACTGGGAGAGGCCGCGAGCAGTTGCGGCACACCGCTCGGGCCAAGCAGGAGCAGGCGCGCGCGGAACGGGTCGATCACGCTGTTATAGCCCAGCCTGATCGCCACATTGCCCGCAGGCACATGCTGCCCTGCCGCTGGCGTGGCGTGAACCAGAACGGGGGCTGCAAACGCCCGCGCCGCCAACACGCACCCGAGGAAGGACAGGCACGGCAAACGCAGCGTTGAGACACAGGACACGGGCAAGGAATACCTCCGGCATGAGTGGAACTGCCCTGTGTATCCCCCCGATACACGCAGGGCGGCAAGACTTTCGTCCTGCCGCCCTGGTATTCAGACGTGTTCAGCCCGTGCCGAACGCGATCAGATATAGTGTTCCTCGATCGGCCTGAGGCCATTGAACCCGGTCGAGCAATAGGTCGAAACATACGCCCCGGTGGAGAGCAGTTCGATCCGGTCGCCCGATTCCAGCCCCAGCGGCAGGGCGTAGGGGGTCTTTTCATACATGATGTCCGCCCCATCGCAGGTCGGGCCTGCAATGGCGACCGGGCCGGTTGCCGTGCCATCATGCGGGGTGCGGATGCCGTAGCGGATGGCCTCGCCCTCGGTCTCGGCCAGGCCGCCAAAACGCCCGATGTCGAGATAGACCCAGCGCACGCCATCATCCATGCCGCGACGGCTGACCAGCACCACTTCCGATGACACCACGCCGGCATCGCCCACCATGAAGCGGCCCGGCTCGATGATCATTTCCGGCAGGTCATTGCCGAAATGCTCGGTCATGGCGTGGCTGATGGCCACGGCAAAGCGGTCGATGCCCGGCACGTCGTCACGGTAACGGATAGGGAACCCGCCGCCCAGATTGACCATGCGCAGGTCAAGCCCCGCCGCCTTGAGGTCGGTAAACAGCATGCCCACGCGGGCGATCGCCGCCTCGTACGCGCCGGTCTCGGTCTGCTGGCTGCCCACGTGGAAGGACAGGCCATAGGGGTCAAGCCCGAGGTCACGCGCGCGGAGCATCAGGTCGCGGGCATTGTCCAGCGTGGTGCCGAACTTGCGCGACAGTGGCCAGTCCGCGCCCTCGTTCTCCACGATCAGGCGGCAATAGACGCGTGAGCCCGGCGCGTGGCGGGCCAGCTTTTCCAGCTCTTCCGCGCAGTCAAAGGCAAACATGTCCACGCCTGCCGCAAAGGCGCGGGCGATGTTCGATGCTTTCTTGACCGTGTTGCCGAACGAGACATCGGCTGGCCGCGCGCCTGCGTCGAGGCACATGGAAATCTCTTCCCACGAGGCGGCATCGAACGCCGAGCCAAGACCCACAAGGCGGGTCAGGATCTCACGGGCGGGATTGGCCTTTACGGCGTAGTAGATCCGGGCCAGTGGCAGCGCCTCGCGCAGGGCGCGATAGCGTTCTTCCACCCGGTCGACATCAACGATAAGGCATGGCGTGGCAGGAGCCTGCTCAGCCAGATAACGAGCGATTTTGGGAGTCATCGCACCCAAATCCCTTCTGTACTGCCGCCCGGATGAACACAATTCTGGAATTGCACAAACGGACAGATGTTGCGAAACGGTCTAACGGACCAGCGACCAATAAGGACCCCCACCATGTGGTGGCCCGATTGCCAGAACGCTTGACGTCGTTGCGTAACCTCAGAGGGCCAGTGGCACGTGCGTTGTTGCGTAGGGAGCGCATATGCGCACAATACGCGCCTGACGCAATAGAAAAATCCGCACGGTCCGTAATTTTTCCTTTAGGATCATACGATCGTGGCACAATGCACACAGGCCGATCCATTCCGCGCCTGGCGTGCCACCGCACAACAGGACAAGACGCCCGCCTTGATTGGTTCCTCATCTACTGAAATCGATATGACGGACATGCCCCCGCCCGCACATCACCTGCCGCATTTTTCCATGCAGCAGGTCAGGAAGGTGCTCCGGCAGGTCGCCCGCAACATCGTATCCGACCAGATCACGCTGGCTGCGGCAGGCTGCGCGTTCTACGCCACGCTGTCTCTGTTTCCGGCCATGAGCACGCTCATCTCGCTCTATGGCCTCCTGTTCGACCCACAGACGGTGGAACCCCAGCTTGTGGTGCTGCGCAACGTGCTGCCCCCTTCGGCCTATGACATGATCGGCGCGCGCATCCACCTGCTGGTAGCCGAATCGCACTCATCGCTCACGCTGAACCTGATCATATCCACCACCATCGCCACATGGTCGGCCTCGGCTGCCACGCGCTCGCTCATCCTGGCGATGAACGTGGCCTACAACACGCCCGAGACCCGCAGCTTCCTGCGCTTTCAGGCCATGGGCATGGCGCTGACCTTCTGCTCGATCTGTGGCGGCATCCTGACGCTGGCGCTCATGGTGGGGCTGCCGTTCCTGCTCGACTACCTGCCGCAGAAGCTCGAACTCGCCCCCCCGCCCGGCTCGGTCGAACTGCTGGTGCGCACGGGCGGGCCGATGCTCATGCTTCTGTTCGTGCTGTCGCTGTGTTCGGCGCTGTACCGCTTTGGCCCGAACCGGCCCCATACCTACTGGCGGTGCATCCTGCCCGGCTCGATCGGGGCCACGCTGCTGTGGCTGCTCTCCTCGGCGGGGTTCTCGTATTATGTCAGCCATATCGCGGGCTACAGCGCCACCTACGGTCCGCTGGGCGCGTTCATCGCCATCATGATGTGGTTTTATGTCTCGGCCTATGTGGTGCTGCTCGGCGCGGAACTGAATGCGGGACTCGAGATCGAGATGAAACTGCGCTGCTCGCCCAACAAGACCATGGAAGGCTGGACCAAGCACCAGCGCCTTTAAAATAAAACCGTGCCCACCCCTGCGCGCGTGCTGCGTCTTTTAATAAAGACGCCCCTGCCGCATGGCGCTGGCCACCTGCGCATGCCCATCGCGCGCGGGTTCTATATCCACCATCGAGACCCCACGGGTTATGATGCCAAGCTGCCGTGCGGCCGCGGCCGACAGGTCGATGATGCGGCGCCCATGATACGGCCCCCGGTCATTGATCCGGACCACGACCGAGCGCCCGGTGCCCAGCGCATGCACCCTGACCCGCGTGCCCAGTGGCAACTGGCGGTGGGCGGCGGTCAGCGCATCGGGGTCAAACCGCTCGCCAGATGCCGTGGCATGCCCGTTCTGCATGTTCGTGCCATACCAGCTTGCCAGGCCATGCTGGTTCCAGTGCACGGGCACGGACGCCATGACGGACGGCCGCCTTACGCTGCCGCGCCCCCCGTGCCGTGTGGTGCCCGCCGCATGCCGGACCGCCCCCTGCGCCGCGCCGAGCAGTCCGGAGGTGGCCAGCATCAGGCATGCCACCGCCACGGAGGCCCCGAAGCGCGTCGTATTGCCGCCTTGCGCCGCGCAAGCACGCCGGTGATCGGTTTTTCCTGTCATGACGCCACCATAACATAATTTGGACCCACAGGGCATAATTCAGCCTGCCGACAGGGTGGTGGTAGTGCTGCAAGGCGGCCTGACGCATGATCGGACTTGGAACCGGGCGGCGGGCGTGCTAGGCGCGTGCATCATGGAGCGCCCTCTCATTGCCGTGTTGAACGGCCCAAACCTGAACATGCTCGGACTGCGACAGCCCGAGGTCTATGGCCATGCCACGCTTGATGACGTGGAGCAGGTCTGTGTCCAGGCAGCCGAACGGCTTGATGTCGCCATCGACTTCCGCCAGACCAATGGCGAGGGGGAACTCGTTTCATGGATACAGGAATGCCGGGGCCGCGCACGCGGCATCATCATCAACCCGGCAGCCTATTCCCACACCTCGGTTGCCATACTCGACGCGCTGCTCGCCGTTGATCTGCCGGTCATCGAGGTGCACATCTCCAACATTCACCGCCGTGAAGCCTTTCGTCATCACTCCTACGTCTCCCAGGCCGCCATTGGCGTCATATGCGGGCTGGGCGTACGGGGGTATGCCCTGGCGCTTCAGGCCATGACAGACATGATTCTGGACGAGGACGATCAATGAGCCGACTGCTCGTGGATGCGGATGCCATACGGGCATTGGCTGAAATTCTCACCGATACCGGCCTGACCGAAATCGAAATCGCGGAAAAGGACAACCGCATCCGCGTGGTGCGCGCCGCCGCCCCCGTGGCGCATGCCGTGCCCGCCCCGGCCCCCGTGGCTGCGGCGCCGGTTGCGCCCACGCCCGTGGCCCCGCCCGCAGCACATCCGGCCGACCTGTCCAAGCACCCCGGCGCGGTGACCAGCCCGATGGTGGGCGTGGCCTACCTCGCACCCGACCCGTCCTCGCCCGCTTTCGTATCCGAAGGCCAGCAGGTGGTCGCTGGCCAGACGCTGCTGCTGATCGAGGCGATGAAGACCTTCAACCAGATCAAGGCCCCGCGCGCAGGCACGGTCAGCCGGATTCTGGTGCAGTCGGGCGACCCGGTCGAGTTCGGCGAAGCGCTGGTCATCATAGAGTAATGTTTTCCAAGATCCTCATTGCCAATCGTGGCGAGATCGCCCTGCGCATCCTGCGGGCCTGCCGCGAACTGGGCATCCGGACCGTTGCCGTGCATTCCACGGCCGATACGGATGCCATGTATGTCCGCCTTGCGGATGAAGCCGTGTGCATCGGGCCGCCCGCCAGCCGCGATTCGTACCTCAATGTCGCGGCCATCCTGTCGGCTGCCACCATCACCGGGGCGGACGCCATCCATCCTGGCTACGGGTTCCTGTCGGAAAATGCCGATTTTGCCGAGACGGTCGAGGCCCACGGCCTGACCTTCATCGGGCCGACGGCGGAACATATCCGCATGATGGGCGACAAGATCACCGCCAAGACCACCATGATGGCGCTGGGCGTGCCGCTGGTGCCCGGCTCGGATGGCGCGCTGGAAAGCCTTGAGCAGGCGCGCGAGGTCGCAGCCAAGGTCGGCTACCCCGTGCTGATCAAGGCCGCCGCCGGTGGTGGCGGGCGCGGCATGAAGGTTGCCCCCACCGAGGCCGACCTTGAGGAAGCCTGGAGCGTGGCCCGCACCGAGGCCCGCGCCGCCTTTGGCAATGACGAGGTCTATCTTGAAAAATACCTCGACAAGCCGCGCCATATCGAATTGCAGATCATGGCCGACACGCATGGCAACGTGGTGCATTATGGCGAACGCGACTGCTCGCTGCAGCGCCGCCACCAGAAGCTGCTGGAAGAGGCGGGCTCCCCTGCCCTGACCGCAAGGCAGCGTGACGAGATTGGCGCAATCGCCACCTCCGCCCTGACAAAGCTCGGCTACCGCAACGCGGGCACGCTGGAGTTCCTGTATCAGGACGGGCAGTTCTGCTTCATCGAGATGAACACCCGCCTGCAGGTGGAACATCCGGTGACGGAAATGGTGTGCGACGTGGACCTCGTGCGCGAGCAGATCCGCATCGCGGCGGGCGAGCCGATCGGCTACAGCCAGTCGGACATCAAATTCTCCGGCCATGCGATCGAATGCCGCATCAACGCCGAAGACCCGCAGACCTTCATGCCCACGCCGGGCACGATCACGGTCTACCATCCGCCGGGTGGCCTGGGCGTGCGAATCGATAGCGCGCTGTATGCGGGCTACCGCGTGCCACCGTATTACGACAGCATGATCGCCAAGCTGATCGTGCGCGCGCCGACCCGCCTCGAGGCAATCGAGCGCATGCGCCGCGCGCTGGATGAATTCGTGATCGAAGGCGTCAAGACGGTCATTCCGCTGCACCGCAAGATCCTCGAAGACCCCCAGTTCCGCAAGGGTGACTACACCATCCACTGGCTGGAAAACTTCGTGGCCCGCCAGCAGCAGGGCTGACCTGCCGCCTGATGGATGCCGCGTAAAAGCCGGGAGCGACCTTTGCCATAGAGCAGGGTCGCTCTTTTTTTATGCCCCCCCCCTTGCCTGGCACCAGAGCGGGCATGATGGCGGCCCAGTGAAAAAAGCGACCAAAAAAGAACGCCGCCTTTCTTGAAAAAGGGCGGCGTCCGAAAATTTTACTTCTCTGTCAGTGAAGCTGTTCCCTGACAGTTCCTTACTGCGCCAGGGGCTGTGCCTCTGCGCCTGTCCCTAGTCCGCGGTCCATGCGCCTGCGCAGCGACACGAAAAAACCGGCCCCCAGCGCAAACCATGCCACGCCCTCCAGAACAAGCGAAGGCATCAGCCACGCCGGTGCGTAACGGAACACCACATGGTGCTGCCCCGCAGGCAGCGAAATTGCCTGGAAGGCATCGTCATAGGCATCGATCGGCGTGGCAACGCCATCAACAGTCGCCCGCCACCCCGGATAGAACAGCTCCAGCCTTTTCAGGCTGCCCGGTTCGGCGCAGGTGACATCGGCAGTCTCACGCGTATCGAAATGAACCTTGCACGTATCGGAGTAAAAATAGGGCTTAAGACCAGGAATTTCATAAACGGTGAAATCAGCATCCTGATAAGAAACCGGAGCGGGCAAGGTAATGGAAGCAGCCGTATCCAGCGCCAGGGCTGGCATCAGGCTGGCCGGAATGCCCTGTGCATTGCCAGCGAGGGTCATGCCCTCATCCACGGGTGCGCCCAACCGGAAGGCCACACCATGAACGCCACCTACTTTTTCTACTGTCACGACAACAGGCTGCGTGGCCGAAAACCGTTGGGGATGATCAAGCAGGATGTTTGTTTTCGCTTTGTGCCGAAAGAAAGCCATGTTCTTCGTGCCCTGCGTACAGACCGTTCCCACACAGACCGAAACCTTAAGCACGCCATCCGCCTTGGCATGGCCTGTATCAAACCACACATCCAGAGCCGTGACATACGCGCTGGTGTCAGGGCTCGTGTTCGGGTCAAGCATCTGCCCGGGAACTGATATCTGATAACGCTGCCCTGCCTCGAGGATAAAGGACTGGCTGTCAGCAGGTAACGTGGTCAGGTTGATCGGTTTACGTGCTCGGCCGATATTATTAACAATCGCGTATTTTATGCCCGTTGCGCCAAAATTGGACATATGATCCCTAAAAAACTGCCGCCGTTCTTGCTCTTTTGCCTCGGACAGGTAAGGATATTCTTGGATATAGACCGTTCCGTCGGCAAACGGATCAAGATGGGCGTGGATATAATCCACTGTCCGTAACGGCGTTGGCAGGTCGTTGAAGTTGACTTCGGGAATGTCGAAATAGGATCCGAAATTCGGGTTCATGCCCAGTTTTTCACCATTGACGACCCGACTGAACCCCACATTCTTCTGCAGGAAGGTTATGAGGGGCTGGTCCAGTTCCCCTTTTCGCGGATAGGACAGGAACGGCACGAAGTACCACGTTGTCACTTCGGTCACCAGCAGCACCATCAGCACGGCCTGGCTCCGCCGCCCTGAAAGCAGGCTTGCTACAAGCACGCCGACAGCCCCGATCAGAGCCATTACCAGCATGATTATGCAAAATAGCCGTATGGTTTCACTAAAGTCGGCCAATACGAACACAAGCGTCCCGCGCTTGAGGAAAAGCATAAAAAGGGCCATGCCCCCCCCCACGCCTAGCGCAGGGGCAAGCGTGCGGAAAACCTGCGCGCGCGAAAGACCGGGCAACTGGTCCACGAACAGGGCGCAGGCAAAAATCATGCAGAACAGCCACCCGCTATTAAGAAAGCGGCAGGATTCCGCGTAACCCACGCCGGGGATGTGCATGGCGATTGCATGGACAACCGGCATGCCGTGCGATGCGCCAACCGCAAAGACAACCCACCCCAACAGGATCATCTTGACCGTACGGCGACCGGGCGCGAACAGGCTGGCCAGCGCGACAAGAAAGGGAACCAGCCCGATATAGCCGCCAATATCGTACCAGTCCCTGTCATCGATGACAAAGATCTCGCCAAACGCATAGGGAAACAGGTAGCGCGCCATGGCGGCAGCAGGCAGGACCATGTTCGCATAATTATCCGCAGCCCCGTTTGTTGCCGCATGACGCCCGATATAGGCCTGCTTCAGGAATTCAAAGAAGGCCGTCAGTAACGGCGCCACCAGGATCAGCGTGCCAAGCGCGATGACCCCCAGGCCACCGATATAGAACAGACGCTGCCGCCGTTCCGGCAGGCAGAAAAGCCGATAAATGCTCCAGACAAGAACAAACAGGCAATAAAGATAGACGACCTCAGGGAAACCACTATAGAGCGACATCGTTCCCATCAGGATTCCGCCACAGAGCAGGCCCGTCAGGTCACGCCATGCCACGGTATTGCGGCGACAGGCGACAAAAAGACTTTCCACAAAATAAAGCAGCCAGGGCAGGAATGCGACCGGATTGAAAACCGTATTCTGCAACCATGTGAAGACCCCATTGACCTCCCACATGATGGCGCCCGTCACGGCGGCACGGCGTGAAAGCCCGAATTTGCGGAAGAACAGATACGCTCCCAGCGCCCCTATCCATTGCAGGACGGCATGCTCGATAAAAACACCCTGGGGCAGCAGCACAAGCCAGCTTGGCGGGAAGAAGGGGGCGGCCTGCATCTCGCCCATCAGGGGTTGACCGAACCCCTCATAATAATTCCACAACGGAAGATGCCCGGTAAAAAGCTGATGCACACCCTGCCAGGTCAGCGCCAGGGAAATATAACCTATATTCGGGTCAATACTGGGTTCGCCGCGCAGAATTTTTTCACTAACGTTATGTGACAGGCCGCTATAATATAAAGAAATATCATCCAAAACAATATTGGAGAACGCAAAAAATAATATAATGGCAGGAACAATTGATATGAAGATAATAGGGTAGTATTTATAGATTACAGATCCTTTTTCCATTATTTTTTTCATAAAAAAACAGACTCCTTTACAATCATATGCAGTAAAAAACCATATGCCATATCAACAGCACAAAGCCATATAAGGCGTTCAGTCGGCTGCGCCAGCCACACCTCACGCCATGACCGGATCAAGATACGGGCTCGAGGCATCGAAGAATTTCTGGTTGTGGTCCAGTTCGAACGAAATCACGTACAGGCACCCCAGCGCACTGTCGATTTCCAGCCGCACGCCCAGATTATCGGTCTGCCCCGCAAGCTGCTGCAAATGCACGATGGCAAATTTGGCCGAGCGCGCCGTGCGGCCGTAATGCCCGCCATAACGGCCACTGAACTGCGCCATGCGGCCCATCATCTCGCCCAATACGCGCTGCGCCTCGGGCGGCAGGAGGTGTCGCTCAAGGATGGCGCGCAGGCGGATGATGTTCAGCCCAATGGTCATGGCGGACAGGATGCCCTGCAGGTAGGCGTCGATAATGGTGTCGGGCGTGTTTTCCGCATTGGTCAGCAGGCGCACGAAGCGGTCCACGTTATGCTCGACCACATACAGCGTGGTGGGCAGCGTGCGTGCGCGGGCCACGTAGCGCAGCCCGCGCAGGATGCCGGTGCGCATCTGCCAGCGCATGTCGTTCGTATCGAACGGCAATACCAGCCGGAACGCCCACATCGCGTACCACAGCCCGACCACCAGCGGCATGGCGGTGTTGAAGAACGCCACCTCATCCAGCCGCGACTGGTTGCCCGGCCCGAGCAGGATGGGCAGGAACAGGTTGTACGACACGGCGCCAAGGATCAGGGCCGGATAGGCAAAGGCCAGGCCGCCCGCCAGCATGGGCAGGAACAGGCAGAGCGCCAGAATCTCGTACGTGGTGGGCGAGGCTAGGCGCCATAGCACCAGCACGCCTGCCACAACCGAGGCGATGATGGCGCCGCCAAGGAAGGCACGGGTGGCCAGGGCCGGTTTTTCCAGCGTGGAGAACAGGCTGCACACGATGGAGACGAACATGATGAAGGTCAGCCCGGCCGACCATGCGGTCGTGATCCAGATCACCCCCGCACCGAAAATCGTGACCGAGGCGCGCAGGCTGTTGGTAAAGGCCTGCTGCCAGTCACGGAAGGTCTTGAGCCGGTAGTGAAAATGGTCATGCGCCAGCGGGTTGCGGCTGGCGTCGAACTGGATCAGCGCCTGCTCCAGTTCATCGAGGATCTGGCCCAGCGCGTAATTGAGCATGCGCTGCTGCGAGAGCATCTGCACCAGTTGCGGGTCGACTGGCAGGCTGCCGGGGCTGCCCATTTCCTGGTTGAGGGAATCGACCACGCTCTGCCGGCACGCCGCCTGGAGTTCGGCAAGCCGGGCCAGCACGGGGTGGATGTCATCACTCGCCTCGAGTTCGCCCGCCATGTCCTTGAGGAAGGCCTGTACCTTGCTCGATGTCGCGTTGAAGGCGGCATCGGGCTGGCCCACCGGCCCCTGCATGAGGGCGGCAAGATCCAGCCCGCGCGTGAGCAGCATGGCCACCCGCGCAAGGGCCGCGCGCGCATGGTCGCCCTCATGGCCGCGATGGGCGCCCATCTCCACTTCGGCAAACTCGATCTGGTCGCTCAGCGTGGTAATGTTGGAGAACACGCCCCGCGCCTGCTTGAGCACCTGCGTATTACCCGACAGCAGGGAGGCCAGCGTCTGGGCCGCGCCATTGATGGCGGTCATGAAATTGTCGGCCAGCCGGTCTTCCGCGCGCTTGGCCAGCTTGAACTGGAACAGCGAGGAGACCGTGCTCTCCAGCACGATGCCCAGCACGATATAGGTCGCGCGTGACATGGCGGTCATGAAGATGTTCTGCGGGTCGGCAATGCCATCGAGCGAGATGATGGCGTAGGTAAACCCGCTCGCCCGCATGCCGTGAATGCGGTAATTGGTCATGGTGGCGGGGCCGGGCAGCAGCGTGCCGATAAAACAGAACGTGCCGATACCGATGGCCAGCAGCAGGATGAACATCAGCGGCGCCTGCGGAAACGCGGCCACCAGCAACACGGCGCAGATCGTGCCCACCACCATGCCGAACAGGTGCCACCGCGCCTTGGCAACACTCTTGCCGCGCGTGCCCTGTGCGACCATCCACACCGTAAGCGCCGCCCATTGCGGGCTGCCAAGCTCCCACCACAGCGCAATGCCCAGCGCGATGAGCGAGGTAATGGTGGTGCGCAGCGCATAGCCGAAAGTGAAGATGCCCGGCGCGTACAGCCACCGCAGATGGTCCTGGCGCAGGGTCATGCCCGGCGGCCACAACCGCCGGAAAAATGCCCGTATCTGATCCTGAAAACGGGTCAGGGAAAGCTCAAGACCTTTCATCCCGGCGCGTGGCTCCCCCTATCCAGATACGATGCCTGCATACCGTACACCATAGCGGCTGTACGAACAGGCCGACAGCCCAATGGCCGCATGGAAGAAAGCGTATGCCGCATGCCACCAGCGCCCGGACCGCGGGTTATTCGTCGTAAGAGACGAGCGTCTTGACCGGCACGTCCAGCCGGTCGCGGCCACCAAGGCCGGTCAGTTCGATCAGGGTGGCAGCCCCCACCACGTTGGCGCCCACCTTGTGCAGCAGGGCAACCGAGGCAACCAGCGTGCCGCCGGTTGCCAGCAGGTCATCCATCACCACCACGCGCTGGCCGGGCAGGATCGCATCGGCCTGGATATGCAGCGAATCGGAGCCGTATTCCAGATCATAGCTGTAGGACACCGTATCACCCGGCAGTTTGCCGGGCTTGCGCAGCATGACAAGCCCGCAGCCCAGGCGGCTGGCCAAGGGCGCTGCCGTGAGGAACCCGCGCGATTCGATGGCGGCCAGCACATCGGGCGCCCACGGTGCCACGGCTGCAGCAAGGCGGCCCATGGCGATCTGCCAGGCATCGGCGTTCCGCATCAGC
Source organism: Komagataeibacter xylinus NBRC 15237 (assembly GCF_001571345.1). Taxonomy (GTDB): domain Bacteria; phylum Pseudomonadota; class Alphaproteobacteria; order Acetobacterales; family Acetobacteraceae; genus Komagataeibacter; species Komagataeibacter xylinus. The sequence goes on from NZ_BCTP01000019.1 coordinate 57,083, forward strand.
GTCGAGATATCGTAGAACAGGATGCCGGGCTTGGGAAAATCCGGGATATGGCGAATATACTGTTTCAGGTCGATCTGGGCGGTCGTCATGATCGGTGCACGGTCCCCGTTGCATGGTCATACAAATCCGGGACATACGCGCCCCGTTCACGAAACTGTCGCCCACTGGACGGCTCCCCGCTGTAGCCGCCACGCGCCAGCCCGACAACCCCATCCGCACCCCTTGCACATGCTTTGGCATCCATCACGCGCCGGGGCGGGGGGAAGAAGATTTTATTCCTCAGCCGCCCCGGCAGGCAGCGAAGTCGGCACGCGGGCGGGGCGCAGCAGCACCATCACCATCATGATCGCGGCCCCCATCAGCATCACACCCGCCATGGGCAGCGGCGAGTTGGCGGGCAGCATGCCCACGAACGCACCGGCCACGGCGCCGAGCACATATTGCAGCGTACCGACAAAAGCCGAGGCGCTGCCCGCAAAACGCGGGTGGTCGGCCAGCGCGCCCACCGTGGCATTGGGGCCGATGATGCCGGTCGTGCCCAGCGAGACCATCATGGCCAGGATCAGGCAGCCCAGCATCCATAGCGGCGGATGGCCGCCATGCTGCATGGCAAACGCAATGACAATGGCCATGACCGTCATGGAAATGGTGCCTGCCACCGCAACCCCCACCGACACGCCGAGGATACGGGCGGCATCAATACGCCCCACCAGCACGCCATTGAGCTGCGACGCCCCGATCATGCACACCGCGAACACGCCAAACATCATGCCGAAATGCGCCGGCGTGAGCCCGAACTGGTGAATGAACACCGAAGGCGCGGCCGACAGGTAGGTAAAGGACATGAAGCACGCAAAGCCCGCAATCATGGCATGGGTAATGAACCCCCGGTCCCGCGCCAGCATGACATAGCGGCTGAACAGGGTCACGGGCGAGAACTCGCTGCGGTTGGCGGGCTGCAGGGTCTCGGGCAGGACGCGCCAGATCAGCCCGATGCAGATCACGCCATAGACCGCCGCCGCCCAGAAGATCGACCGCCACGACGCGATCGACAGCACCAGCCCGCCCAGCGTGGGGGCCAGGATGGGCACGACCCCCATCACCAGCACCAGCCGCGACATCAGCCGCGCGGATTCATTGCCATGCGACATGTCGCGCACGCAGGCACTCGGAATGATCAGGCTGGCCGAAGCCCCGAGCGATGCCACGAAGCGGAAGAGCGAAAAGGTAGGAATGTCGCGCGCCATGGCGCAGCCGACCGAGGCCAGCGTATAGACCAGCGTGCCCAGCAGCATGGGCCTGCGGCGGCCGAATCGGTCCGATAGCGGCCCCATGGTGATCTGGCCGATGGCCAGCCCCACGAACCACACCGCCAGCGTCATCTGCGCCGAGCCCGCGCGGCCATGCAGCGCGGTTTCAAGCTCGGGGAAGGCGGGCAGGTAGATATCGGTCGAGACCGGACCGACCGCGGTCAGGAACCCCAGCAGGATCGCGATCCAGCCCATGGGGCGGCCGGTCGTTTCAGGCACGGGGGTTTCTGCTGGACGGCCCGCCGTTGCGGATGAGCCCATGAGGCGCTCCAATATTAAAAGACTGTGGGGACTAGTAGACCAGCGTGGTCCATTTTTTCACCCTCTAATTACAACATTACTGCAATTCATTCCTGCCATGGCCGCAGGCCGCGCATGCGCCGCATGAGCCACACCCCCACCAGCGCGGAGAGGCCAAACAGCCCGATGGCGACCCCGATGCGCGCCCCGCCCCCAAGTCGCATGCCCGTGCCCACCAGCACGAACACCACGGTCTGTGGCAGGCTGCCCAGCAGGGTGGCCAGCACGAACGGCACGACCCTGACCCCCAGCATGCCCGCGGCCAGGTTGAGCAGCAGCGCCGAGCCCACCGGCATGAGCCGCAGCGCCAGCACCGAGGCGAAGGGGGCCGCGCGTACGCAACCTTCCACCCGCGCCAAGGTTGCACCGAGGCGGGCGGGCATGCGCACGCGCCCCGCCCACCGGCCCCAGCCATAGCCCCACAGGCACCCGGTTACGGTAGCCAGCGTGGCCAGCGCGCATCCGGCCCCGATTCCGTAGGCGGCACCCGCGGCGAAGCACACGGCCTGCCGGGGCAGGCCCAGTCCGCAGAACACGCTGCCCACCAGCACGAACATGGCCACGCCGCCTGCGCCCGCATGCTGGCCGTGCCCCGCACCCAGCATTTCGCGCACGCCGGGCAGGCGGCCGAGCGCCACCGTCAGCGCGACAAACGCCGCCAGCAGAAGCAGCGGCCGGACCAGCACGCGCAGGCTGCCCTGTGCCACGGGCGCGGGCAGTGCGGCGTGCGGTGCTGTCATGCGTGCGTCCCGGTTATGGAATAATGATCCTTCGCGCTTAGCATCGCCTTGCGGCTGACTGCAAGGGCGGTCTAAATCCGGTTATGTCCGCATATCCTTCCACTGGCTCCCTGATGGGCCGCACGCCCCCTTCCGCGCAGGATCTGCGCAACAGGCAGCGTATCTCCACCTGGCTGTTCGCCATCTGCTTCATGCTCGTGGGCATGATCGCCCTTGGCGGCTACACGCGCCTGACCGGCTCGGGCCTGTCCATCATGGACTGGCGGCCAATCACCGGCATGATCCCGCCGCTAAGCCATGCGGAATGGGAGCGGCAGTTCGAGCTGTACAAGACCATACCGCAATACAAGATCCTGCATGATGGCTTCGGGCTTGCGGGCTTCCAGCAGATCTTCTGGGCGGAATGGACGCACCGCTTCTGGGGGCGGCTGATGGGCTTCGTGCTGCTGGTGCCGCTGGTGTGGTTCTCCATCACCGGGGCGCTGAGCCGGGGGCTGGCGCTGCGGCTGGTGCTGTTTTTCGTGCTGGGCGGGCTGCAGGGCGCCATCGGGTGGTTCATGGTGGCATCGGGCTTCAACCCGGACAGCACGGCCGTGGCCCCGGTGCGGCTGGTGCTGCACCTGTGCTGCGCTTTTGCGCTCTACC
>NZ_BCTP01000020.1 GCF_001571345.1 Komagataeibacter xylinus NBRC 15237
GTCGTGAAGCAAATACTGACATCTATTGCTTTGATTTTCATAATCGTGATCTGCATTGATGACGCATTTGCCCAGAGTGAAACTTCCAAATCCCTGCCCGTCGAGCTTGAACCCTACGCCGCCCACGCCTTTCCGCTTGAAGGGTGGGGCAACGCCGTGGTTGACCCGCAGGTGCCCACCCTGCATGGCGCGCCGCATCTGCTTGGCCAGTGGTTTGGCGCACGCCGGTGGCTGAATAAACATGGCCTGTACCTCAACTTCGCGGTCAATGAGGAATTCATGGGCAATGTGCGCGGCGGGCGCACGCGCTCGGACGTGCTGGCAGGCCAGGTAGCCGGTGAGCTTGATATCGACTGGCAGCGGCTTGCGCATGTGAGCGGGTTATGGACCCACATGCTCGTCATCAACGGCCATGGGCGCAACTTCGGCTACAACCTTGGTGATTCGGTCACCAACCCCGAGCAGATCTATGGCGGGCGCGGTAATGTCGTGGCGCACCTGGTGGCGCTATATGCCGAAAAGACATTCCTGCATAAACGGATCGTTGTTTCCGGCGGTGACATTCCGACCGGCAGCTTCTTTGCCTATGACTACGTGGCCTGTTCTTTCATGAACGTGTCGGTGTGCAGTAATTTCGCGCCGGGCAAATACGTGCCGGGCGGGCGTGACTGGCCTTCGGGCAATCTTGGCGGGGTGCTGCGCGTGTTCCCGGCCAAGAAAGTCTACCTCATGGGGGGCATCTTCATGGTGTCGCCCCACGCCTATAACGGCGGCATTTCAGGCTGGGCGCTGGCCCAGAGCGGCATGAGCAAGGTCACGTCGCAGGTCGAGCTGGGCTGGATGCCGTGGTTTGGCAAGCATTCGCTGCGCGGCAACTACAAGCTTGGCGCGTGGTATGACAATTCGCGCTATCCCAACCTTTATGCCGATGTTCATGGCAACTCCTTCCAGCTTACGGGCCAGCCGCGCCGGTATGAAGCGGGCATGAGCACGGCATGGTTCATGTTCGACCAGATGCTGGTGCGCAATGGCCCCGGTGTGGCGGAAGGACTGGTGGCGGTGGGTGGCGCTGGCTATTCGCAGGGCAACCTCGTGGCCATGCGTGACCATGAATGGATTGGCCTTGTTGAATCAGGCTCGCCGTGGCACCGCAGGCAGGACCAGATCGGGGCCATGTTCCAGCATATGGACATGAGCAGCACGCTGTCGCTGCAGCAGGAATCATCGCGCGCGCTCGGCCTGCCCTACCTGAGCAACCAGTGGGGGCCGGTATGGGGCGTGCAGCATTGGGAAAATGTATACGAAGCGTTTTACAGCACCCACGTCCTGCGCAATTCCACCACGATGCAGTTTGACTTCCAGTACCTGCAGCACCCCGGCGCCACGACCACCTTCCATGATGCCGCCGTGCTTGGCATTCAGTTGACGGCCAACCTGTAAGAAACTGTTTGAAAAACAGATCATTGATAAAAAATGATAAAAGCTTCCGGGTGCCGTTTTTTTTTCAGAAAGACGGTGTTCTTCGAAGCTTTTTGAAAAAAAACTTCCTTATGATTGCCGGATGTTTTCAAGAACCAAAAGGCGGAAACATGCATGACCTGATTTATGCTGTATCGCCCTGTCGTAGTATTTGTGTTTCAATCTCTTTTTTTAATAAACTCTGACAATGAATTGATGGCGTCCAGCACGGCTTGCCGTTTTACAGCGACATGATAGCGTACGGCTGGACCTGAAATTTCCGGAAAAGCAGGATAATGCAGAACAGGCAGGCGCTTTTGGTAAAAGAAAAGATGGCCTATGGCTGCGGTGATGCCGCCTCCAACATGATGTGGGGCATGACGTCATCCTACCTGATGTATTATTATACGGACATATATGGGCTGCCGCTGCTTGCCGTATCATGGATATTGCTGGTGGCCCGTGTTGTCGATGCCTTCTGCGATCCAGCCATCGGCTACATTGTTGACCGCATGGGCGGCATGATCATACCGCGCCTGATCCGCCTGCTTGCCATTCCCTTTGGCCTGACGGGCTTCCTGTGCTTTCTGGCCCTGCCGCTTTCGCCCACGGGGAAAGTGGTGTGGGCTGGCACGACCTATATCGTGTTTGGCGCCATCTATTCGTGCATCAACACGCCTTATGGTGCGCTGGCGGTTATGATGAGCCGCTCCGCCACGGGGCGCGTTGGCCTTAATGCCTTCCGCATGATGGGTTGCCAGGCGGGATCGCTGCTTGTGGCGCTGCTCACCATTCCCGCCATCACCTGGCTCGGTGGGGGCGAGAGTGCGGCGCAGCACCGCTATGGCATGGCGGTTTATGTGCTGGCGCTGTCCGTTCTGTGCAGCTTTTTATGGCTGTGCGTGGCGCGTGGCTGCACCATACGGCATGCACCGGCACCCGTCCGCCAGAACCCTATGGTCACGCTGCGCCATCTTTGTGCAAACCGGCACTGGGTGCTGAGCAACCTGCTCGCATTCTTTTACTTCGTGGGGCAGGCGGCCCTGTTCGGCTTTGTTCTGTATTACGCCCGCGTCATTCTGGGTGGCACGGAGCAACTGGGCGCCAATATCATTACCTTCATTACTGTCCTGCTGTTTGCGGGCGTGCCCGCGTGCCTTCCGCTTGCAAGACGTATGGGGACTGCGCGCAGCGGGATCATATGCCTGATGGCACAGGGAGCCGCCTATCTGATGATGGCTGTGGCAGGTGCGTCCATGACGGGTTTTGTCCTGTCCGTAGCGCTTCTGGCGCTGGCGCAGGGCGTGATGTCTCCACTGTATTACACCTTGCTGGCGGAAGCCGTGGATGATGGTGATCCGCGCACCTCGACCGGGGCGGCCGGCCTGGCGTATTCGATCAACACATGGGTTACGAAACTGGCGATGGGGCTGACCGGCTTTGTTCTGGCACAGTTCCTGTCACAGGGCCATTACATCGAGGGTGGACTTGCGCAGCCCCCGGAACTGTCCGCATGGATTATGGCAGGATTTGTGTGGCTGCCACTGGGCGCGGTCTGCATGCAGGCGCTGTGCCTTCTGGCATGGCGCGGCAGGGCATGACCATCATGTCGGCGCTGTAACTGAAGGAGGCCTGATCAGGCCTGCCCGGTCAGGTGCGCGCACAAACAGACAGGTGGCACGCGCCCGGGCAGCATGCCCTCCGGTTTGTCGTGGCAGGATCAGGTTGAGCATTCAGCCCGTATTTGACTTGAGCAATTTGAATCCCTTCCAGAAAACTTCGACTTTCTTGCCGAAGGTCAGGCGGACTTCGGTCGGAGGCTCGATGCGGAAAGGGAAGCCGGGCGTGATCCACGCGATGCGATGTGCTTCGTCCTGTATTTCACAACCACACCGCAGTAATGATCCGCGGATATTAGCCATATGCCGTTCCGCCTGGCATCCTCACTGGCTGCCTCCATGTGGATAAAACACCACCTTGATGCAGTCATCCTTCTTGTCGCGGAATTTTTCATATAAAGCAGGCCCCTCCTCAAGATTGGCGGAGCGGTGGCTGATCACGAAGGAAGGGTCGATTTCCCCGTTCTGGATACGCTCAAGCAGCGGCTGGAGGTATTTCTGGGCATTGGTCTGGCCCGTGCGCAGGGTCAGGCCCTTGTTCATCAATAGCCCGATCATGACCGGCCCGAGCGCGCCTGCGTAAACGCCGGGCATCGACACGATGCCGCCGGGCCTGCAGCCCAGAATGGCCTGGTTGAGCGCAAAGGGCCGCTCGAGCGTAGTAACCGAGAGCAGGGCCGAGCCGACCTTCTGCATCATGGTATCTGCGCCATGCGCTTCCATGCCCACGGCCTCGATCACCGCATCCGGCCCCAGCCCGTGGGTCATTGCAACGAGGGTTTCCTGAATATTTTCAGTGCTGAAATCAATTGTCTCAGCTCCGGCAGCCTGCGCCATGGCCAGCCGCTCGGGCACCTGATCTATGGCGATGACCCGTTTGGCTCCAAGCAGGAAGCATGAGCGGATCGCCATCTGCCCCACCGGGCCGCAGCCCCATATGGCGATGGTCTTTTCAGCCTCGGGCGTGATATCGCACTGTTCGGCGGCCTGATAACCGGTGGGGAAAATATCGGACAGGAAAAGAACCTGATCATCACTCAGCCCTTCGGGCACGATGATTGGCCCGACATCCGCATGCGGCACCCGCAGGTATTCCGCCTGCCCACCGGGAAAACCACCCGTAACGTGCGAATAGCCAAACAGCCCCGCCAGCGGGTAGCCAAATGTCTCGGCCTGCTGGCGGCCATTGGGGTTGGTGCGCTCGCAGCAACTCCAGTTACCCCACTTGCATTGCCGGCACGCCCCGCACGAGATGGTAAAGGGCACCACAACCCGGTCGCCTACCGTAAGGCGGGTGTTGTCGCGCCCCACCTCCACCACCTCGCCCATGGTTTCGTGGCCGAGAATATCGCCGCACTGCATGGTGGGCATCATGCCATCCATCAGATGCAGGTCGGAGCCACAGATGGCGCAGGCAGTTACTTTGATGATGGCGTCATGCCCATCCATAATGACAGGATCAGGCACGCTTTCGCAGGTGATCTTGCCCTTTTTCTGCCAGGTCAGTGCTTTCATGGGAAAACGTCCTGCTTGAGGGGGATATCAGGCAGACGCATGGCGGGCGGTATGGTTTGCTGGCCTGCTCCAGAAAAGCGCTCCGCTTCCAGAATAATCATGATGAAGAGCAGAAGTTCCTGGGTGCCGTTCTTCTTCAAAAAGGCGGCGTTCTTTGAAGATTTTTGAAAAAAGCTTCACCAAAAACTTTTATTCCTGGATGCTGGTTTCGCGTGGGGCGTAAAGCCGTTCCAGCATGGAAGGCTCAAGCACATCGGCCGCAGGCCCATCGGCCATGATCCGCCCCTGTCGCAGCGCAATGGCGCGGTCAAACACGCGGGCAGCGGCAAGCGGGTCATGCGTGGTGGCCACGATGGCGTGGCCCTGCGTGGCAAGCTTTTGCAGCAGGGCGTAAAGCCGCTGCTTCTGCCCGTAATCCAGCCCGGTTTCCGGCTCATCGAGAATGAGCGTGCGCGCCCCCTGCGCCAGCGCGCGGGCCAGCAGGGCTGCCTGCCGCTCCCCGCCCGAAAGTTCGGTATAGGGCCGGTCCGCCAGATGGATGATGCCCAGCGCATGCAGGGCGTGCGTCACCTCATCGCGGTCATGGCGGTGCAGGCCAGGCGCAAAGGGCGTTTCCGCCAGGCGGCCCATGCCCACGATGTCACGCACGCTGTAGGGAAACAGCGGCACATGCCCCTGCGGCACATAGGCAATACGCCGCGCCACCTCGCGCCGGGACCACGCCTGCATGGGCTGTCCCTCCAGCAGAACCTGCCCTGCCCCCGGTCGCGCCAGCCCCAGCAGCAGGCGCAAGAGCGTGGTCTTGCCCGCGCCGTTATGGCCAAGCAGCGCGGTCATCTCCCCTGCCCTGATGCCAAACGAAAGATCGTGCAGCACAATGCGCCCGGCATGACTGAAACTGACATGATCCATGCACAGCACGACACTCATGCCCGCCACCCCCGCCGCAGCAGCGGCAGCACGGCCACGAACAGCGCCACACCGAGCAGGTCGGCAATCAGGCCCACGGGAATTTCCTCAACTGAAAGCGTGCGCGCCAGATCATCGCACACCAGCAGGAACATGCCGCCAAGGCAGGCACTCGTGGGCAGTACGCGCATGTTGCACGGCCCCACCAGCAGCCTTGCCACATGCGGCACCACCAGCCCCACCCAGCCAATCATGCCTGCAACCGAGACCGTGAGCGCTGCCAGCACTGTCGCCGCGCCAATTACGCCATAGCGCAGCGCCACGACCGGAATGCCCAGCGTGCGGGCCTCCTCATCGCCCATGGCCAGGCCATCGAGCATGCGCCCACACGCGCTGAGCAGCACGATGCCCACCACAACCGGCCCCACCATCACGCCCAGCGCGCGCGGCGTGACCTGCGTGAGGCTGCCCAGCAGCCAGAACACGATGTCAGGCAACTGGTTCTGCGGGTCAGCCACGTATTTGAGCAACGACAGCAGCGCCGTGAACAGCGCCGAACTGATCAGCCCGCCAAAGACCAGCATCAGCATCGACGCGGCATCAAACAGATGCGCCACCCCCACGCCACAGGCCACCGCCAGCAGCCCGCCAAGAAAGGACAACCCCCCAACACCCGCAGGCCCAAGCCCCCACACAATGCCCAGTGCCGCCCCGGTGCCCGCCCCGGCCAGCACGCCCAGCAGGCCGGGCGAGACCAGCGGATTGCGAAACACCGCCTGATACGCCGCCCCCGCCACCGAAAGCGCCGCCCCCACGCAAAGCGCGCCGCCAATGCGCGGCAGGCGCGCGCCAAACACCACGCTATGCACCATATGCGCCTGTGGCGTATCGGCGCTGGCCACCAGCCCCAGGCTTGCGGCCAGCGCGTGCAGCACCTGCGCGGGCTGCACCGCAAAGCGCCCGATACAGGCCGAGAAAACCGCAAGCCCCACCAGCACGATGGTCGCCAGGGCTGCAATCATCAGCCTGCGCAGCCTCAAGGGGCGCTGCCCGGCACGGGCTGCGGCGACTGGCCTGCAAGGATGCGCCGTGCATCGTCCTCGGTCAGGTTGTAGTGGAAATAGGTGCGGTAGAAATCCCGCGTCAGCGCCACGGGGTCGATGTCGTCAAACAGGTCGGGGTGCAGCGTTTTCGCCGCCCAACTGATCTGGAGTGGCAGTTCGCTGCCATAGCGATCCCACGGGAACACGCCAGATGGGTTGGCATGGACCCGCCCGTTGCGCACAGCGTCCAAACGCTGCCACAGCCCGCCAGCGGTGGCGGGGTCGGTAGTGCCGCAATCAGGGCCGAGGATGATGACATCAGGGTTCCACGCCGCCACCTGCTCGGGCGTGACCGGCTTCATGTTACCGCTCACCCCGGTTGCGGCATTGCGGCCCCCCGCCAGCGTAATCCATTCATCCACGATGCTGCCCGCCCCATCCACCCGCAGCGGATGCAGCGACTGGATGTGCAGCACGCGCGGGCGCGCTGCCTCGGGCACGTTGGCAAGACGCTCGCGCACGTCATTGACCGTCTGCTTCATCATGGTGCGGTAATGGGCCGCGGTGGCGTGCGCGTGCTCGGTGCCAAGGGCCGCCGCCGTCATGTCCACCACGCGCAACAGGCCATCGACATCCTGAAATGACGAGACAAGCACCGGAATATCCACCGCGCCAAACGCCGCAATGGCCGCCGAGGCCTGCGGCACGAACACAAGATCCACCTGGTCATGCAACAGGGATTCGGCATTGACCTGCGGCCCGTTGACCACCTGCGCCTGCGCGAGTGCCGGAAACACGCGGTACATCCACGGCCGCGCCTGCGGGCTGTCCACCGTCATCACGATCTGCTGCACACCGCCAAGCATCAGCAGCAGTTCATTATGGGCGAACCACAGATCGGCAATGCGGGCGGGATGATCAGGCACGGCCTGCGCGTGGCCCGCCATGTCCGTAATTTCGCGCGCCGTGGCGGGATGGGCCGCGAGGCCCGCTGCCATGACGCATGCCAGCGCCCCGGTGGCTACAGTGCATCTGCCCCAGTTCACAATCCTGTCCCCTGAGCGGTTATTATATCCTTGCAGATATATAGACTAACCGCCCCGGCGCAATCAGCCCCACAGAGGTTGCCTGAAAAGCCAACCCTGAAAACATAAGGAGGTTTTGGGTAAAGCTTTTTTCAAAAAGCTAAAAAAATGCCGCCTTTTTTCAAAAAAGGCGGCACCCGAAAACTTTTACTGTTTTCTCAAACGCGCATCAGGCCTCGTAAGTGCTCATATCGGGGCAGGAGCAGATCAGGTTGCGATCGCCATAGGCATTGTCCAGCCGGTTGACGGGCGACCAGTATTTGCTCGCCGGATGCACCGCACCGGGCAGGCAGGCGCTCGCGCGGTCATAGGCCCGCGCCCAGTCGGGATCGGTCAGGTCGCGCACGGTGTGTGGCGCGTGGCGCAGGGGGCTTTCCTCAATGGTGAGTTCGCCTGCCGCAACCGCGCTGATTTCCTTGCGGATGGCAATCATCGCATCACAGAACCGGTCCAGTTCGGCCCGGCTTTCGGACTCGGTCGGCTCGATCATGAACGTGCCCGCAACCGGAAAGCTGACCGTGGGCGCATGGAAGCCATGGTCAACCAGCCGCTTGGCAATGTCATCGACCGTCACCCCCGTCTCGTCCTTGAGCGGACGCAGGTCGATGATGCATTCATGCGCAACACGGCCATTGGCCCCCTGATACAGCACCGGGTAATGGGCCGCGAGGCGGGTGGCGATGTAATTGGAGTTCAGGATCGCGACCTCGGTGGCGCGTTTCAGCCCGGCATCCCCCATCATGACCATGTACATCCACGAAATGGGCAGCACATCCGCCGAGCCGAAGGGCGCTGCCGAAATGGCGTTGGCCCCGCCATCCTGCGGCGCACCCGGCAGGTAGGGGGCCAGATGCGCCCCCACCCCGATCGGCCCCATGCCGGGGCCACCACCGCCATGGGGAATGCAGAAGGTCTTGTGCAGGTTGAAGTGGCTGACATCGCCGCCATACACGCCCGGCTGCGCAAGGCCCACCTGCGCGTTGAGGTTCGCGCCATCAACGTAAACCTGCCCGCCCGCAGCGTGCACCAGTTCGCAGATCTCGCGCACGTTTTCCTCGAACACGCCGTGGGTCGAGGGATAGGTGATCATGATCGCGGCCAGCGCATCGGCGTGCTTCGCGATCCTGGCTTTCAGGTCTTCAATATCGACATTGCCGTTGCTGTCGCACGCCACCACCACCACCTTCATGCCCGCCATCTGGGCGGAAGCCGGGTTGGTGCCATGGGCGGAAGCCGGAATGAGGCACACATCACGCCCCATGTCGCCGCGTGCGCGGTGGTAGCCACGAATGGCCATCAGCCCCGCAAACTCGCCCTGTGCGCCCGAGTTGGGCTGGAGCGACACCGCCGCATAACCGCTGATCTGGCACAGCATGCGCTCCAGATCAGTGAACAGGCGGGCATAGCCGCGCACCTGGTCGGCTGGCGCGAAGGGATGGATATTGCAGAATTCAGGCCACGTGATCGGCAGCATCTCCGCCGTGGCATTGAGCTTCATGGTGCACGAGCCCAGCGGGATCATGGAGCGGTCAAGCGCAAGGTCACGGTCGGCGAGGCGGCGCATGTAGCGCAGCATGTCGGTTTCCGACTGGCAGGCCGAGAAGATCGGCTGGGCCAGAAGTTCACCCGTGCGCACGAGGCCTTCGGGGATGGTGCTGCCTGCGGCGGAAAGCCCGGCCTCGACCTGTGCTACGCGGGCCGCATCGCCACTGACAGCCGCCCATATGGCGCGCACCGTGTCCGGCGTGGTGGTTTCATCAAGGCTGATGCCCACATGGGCGGCATCGACCCGGCGCAGGTTCATGCCCGCATCGAGCGCACGCCCTATTACCGCATCGGTCTGCACGCCGGTGTTGACGGTGATGGTATCAAAGAACGCCTGCGTCACCACCTCGGCGCCCAGCGCGCGCAGCCCTGCGGCAAGGATGGTGGTGAGTTTGTGGATGCGCGTGGCAATGGCCTTCAGCCCCACCGGCCCATGATACAGCGCATACATGGAGGACACGATGGCGGGCAGCGCCTGCGCCGTGCAGATGTTCGAGGTCGCCTTCTCGCGGCGGATATGCTGCTCGCGCGTCTGGAGCGCCAGACGGTAGGCAGGCTTGCCGCGTGCATCGATGGACACGCCCACGATGCGGCCGGGAATGTTGCGGCGGAAGGCATCGCGCACCGCCATATAGGCCGCATGCGGGCCACCGGCTCCCATGGGCATGCCGTAGCGCTGCATGGAGCCCACCGCAATATCGGCCCCCAATGCGCCGGGGCTTTGCAGCAGCATCAGCGCCAGCGGGTCGGCGCACAGGGCGGCGATGGCACCGGCGGCATGCAGCTTTTCAATCCACGCGCGCGGGTCGCGCAGTTCACCCGTCGAGCCGGGATACTGGAACACCGCGCCAAACACCGCCTGCGCATCAAGGTCGGTGGCAGGGTCGCCCACCACAACCTGCCAGCCCAGCGGCTCGGCGCGGGTGCGGATGACGGCGATGGTCTGCGGGTGGCAGGCGGCATCGACAAAGAAGGCGCTGGCCTTGCTTTTGGCCACGCGGCGGGCCATGGCCATGGCCTCGGCGGCGGCGGTGCCTTCATCGAGCAGCGAGGCATTGGCCACGTCCAGCCCGGTCAGTTCGATCACCAGCGTCTGGAAATTGAGCAGCGCTTCAAGCCGCCCCTGGCTGATCTCGGGCTGGTAGGGCGTATAGGCGGTGTACCACGCCGGGTTCTCCAGCACGTTGCGCTGGATCACGCCGGGCAGGATGGTGTCGTAATAGCCCTGGCCGATCAGCGAGGTCAGCACCCGGTTCTCGCTTGCCATGCCGCGCAGCCGGGCCAGCGCCACATGCTCGGGCACGCCCGCGCCAAGGCCCATGGCGCCATCAAGGCGGATGGAACCGGGCACGGTCTGGGCCATCAGGGTGTCGAGCGTATCCGCCCCCACCACGCGCAGCATGGCCGCCACGTCATGTGCATCGGGGCCAACATGCCGGGCGCAGAACGCCCCGGCATCATCGCCCGTATCTTGCCACAGGGAAGAAGAACCGCAGGAAGAAGACGTCACGGCCAGCATACTCCGTAAAAGGTGGGAACGAGGGGGAAAATCAGCCAACCAGCGCGGTGTAGGTGGCGTGGTCCATCAGCCCTTCAAGCTGGGTGGCGTCGGCCACGGTCATGCGCACGATCCAGCCTTCGCCCTCGGGGTCGCGGTTGATGAGGGCCGCGTCATCGGTCAGCGCATCATTGAAGGCCAGCACATCGCCCGTGACGGGGGCATAGATGTCGGATGCCGCCTTGACGGATTCGACCACCGCCACGCTGTCGCCCTGCTCCACGGTCGTGCCGGGGTCACGCGCTTCGGAGAACACGATCTCGCCGAGTTCGTTGGCCGCATGCGCCGTAATGCCGACCACGGCCACATTGCCTTCAACGCGCAGCCACTCATGTTCCTTGGTGTAATAGACGGTCATGTCCGTGCTTCCTTGATCTGGATAGGGGTTTGAAAAAAGCGAAAAACTAGCGTTTGAACGTGGCCGCCACGAACGGCAGCGCCACGACCGACACCGGTAGCAGCCGCCCGCGCACGCTGGCGAACAGCCGCGTGCCCACGGCTGCATGATCGGTTGCCACGTAGCCCATGGCCACCGGGCCGCCCACGCTGGGGCCAAACGCGCCTGACGTGACCTGGCCCGCAGGCACCTGCCCCGCCTCATCGGCAAACAGCGCCACACCGCCACGCACCGGGGCGCGGCCTTCGGCACGCAGGCCCACGCGGCGGCGCGTCGTGCCATCGGCAAGCTGGTCAGCCACGATCTGCGCGCCAGGGTAGCCGCCCGCGCGCGCGCCACCGGGCCTGCGACTTTTCTGGATGGACCATTCCAGAGCACCTTCCACCGGGGTGGTGGTCAGGTCGATATCCGCGCCATACAGGCACAGCCCCGCCTCAAGCCGCAGGCTGTCACGCGCGCCAAGGCCCACCGGAGCGACATCGGGCTGGGCCAGCAGGGCGCGGGCTACCGCCACGGCGCCTTCGTTGGCCATGCCGATTTCATACCCGTCCTCGCCGGTATAGCCCGAGCGCGAGACGATGCAGTTCACGCCTGCAAGCGCCATTTCCGCCACATCCATGAAGCGCATGGCGGCGGCAGCGGGGTTCAGGGCAACGAGTGCGGCCTCGGCTGCCGGGCCCTGGAGTGCGATCAGCGCGCGGCCATCGAGCATCTCGACCGTGCAGGTTGCGTTCAGGGCCTTGTGCACATGGGCAAAATCGGCCGCCTTGCAGGCAGCATTGACCACGAGCAGCAGCCACTCGCCCATATTGGTCACCATCAGGTCATCGCTGATGCCGCCATCATCGGTGGTGAACACGGCGTAGCGCTGGCGGCCGGGCTTGAGGGCCGCAATATCGGCAGGCACCAGCGCCTCGAGGGCGGCAGCCGCATCGGCGATGTTGCCCGAGCGCGGGCGGATGCGCACCTGCCCCATATGCGAGACATCGAACAGCCCGGCCTTGGTGCGCGTGTGCAGGTGCTCGGCCATGACGCCGGCGGGGTACTGCACCGGCATGTCGTAGCCTGCAAACGGCACCATGCGGGCGCCGAGTTCGATATGAAGGTCGTAAAGCGGGGTGCGCAGCAGGGGCTGGGTCATGCGGGCTGGGCCTTATGCAGGTCCGCAGGCGCGCACGCGGCCCTGCATGCCAGGCATGCGGGCGGGCAGGCACGAAATGCGCCGGCGGAACAGATCGGGGAAAATACGGAGAACACGGTAACGAACGGCGTAGGCATGCGGGACTCCTGTCGAATCCTGTGTGGATTCCAAGTGCCCCTTCTGTCGCATGTGCCTGAGATCGCTATCCCGTCGGCGGGCATCCGGGTTACGGATACCTCTTTCCAGAAGTCTTGGCCGACCGGTCCTTTGGCCTGAGAGTTTCCGGGGCGGTTGCTCCTTCGGCGCTGGCGCAGGGCCAGTCTCTCCCGTGTCGACGAAGCTGACTTGACATGAGCCGACGCGCCAAGTCAATCCATGAAGATGCGCAACGAGCGCGCCCATCATGACACCGCCCACCGCAGGCATTACGTTCTGGGCCTGTAACGTAAAAAGGATGATCCCTTCATGAGCACAAGCCCGCTGACCATCGTGGCCGAATTCCGCATTCCCGCCGAACATCGCAACCACTTCCTCGAACTCTGCGCCTATGACAGCGCCCATTCGGTTGCGGATGAAAGCGGTTGCCAGCGCTTTGAGGCCGTCTGCCCGCTCGATGACCCGCAGACCGTGATCCTGGTGGAAGTCTATGATGATGAAGCCGCCTTCGAGGCCCATCTCGCCACGCCGCATTTCAAGGTGTTTGAAGTCGCCGTGAAGGAACTCGGTGCTGATCTGGTCAGCCTGCGCAAGACCGCCCGCATCGCGCCCCGCACCTGAACACCTGCCTGACGCCACAACAAAAAAGGCCGGAGGGACATGCCCCTCCGGCCTTTCTTTTACCCCGGCACCCTGATCAGCGCGGCAGGTTCTGCGCGATATAGGGCGGCAGGACGAAGGAGGCGACATGCATCTCCGGCGTCCAGTAGCGCGTATTGGCAATGCCCGCCTTTTCGGCGCGCGCGCGGATCACATCCACCGGCTGCCGGCCCGGCACCGTGCCCTTGGCGGCCACGCCCAGCGTCATGAACCCGCCCACATAGGTCGGCACGGCAGCGACATAGGCCGAGACATGATCAAAGAACTGCGCGCGCCGCGCACTGGTGTCACGCAGTTCATCCGCCTGCATGAACGGCACGCCGCACTGGTTCACGATAATGCCGTTGGCGCTCAGGATGCGCGCGCAGTGGCTATAGAACGAATCGGTAAACAGCACCTCGCCCACGCCGATCGGGTCGGTGCTGTCGACGATGATGACATCAAACGATCCATCCGCCGCGTTCGTCACGTATTCAATGCCATCGCCCACGATCACCTCGGCGCGCGGGTTGGTCCAGGCATCGCCTGCGATGGAGGGCAGGAACTTCTTGGACAGTTCGATGACCTCGCCATCGATCTCGACCATCACGGCCTTTTCCACCGTGCGGTGCTCGAGCACGCGGCGCAGCACGCCGCCATCGCCCGCACCGATGATCAGCACGCGCTTCGCATCGCCATGCTCGAGCAGCGGCACGTGGGTCAGCATTTCCTGATAGACGAATTCGTCGCGTTCCGTGATCTGAACCACGCCATCGAGCATCAGCACCCGGCCAAGATCGACATTCTCGAACACCGCAATGTCCTGAAACTGGCTTTTGGTGCGTGCCAGCAGCCTGTCCACGCTCAGTTCCTGCCGCCAGCCCTGATACAGGCCCTCGCTGATCCACTCACGGGACATGACCAACCCCCTTTACGTCTTTAATCGATGCACATGAAAAAGCACGGGCCGGAAATACATCCGGCCCGCCACTTCGACTTTGATTTACTGAAAGCATGCCAGGGCGCATAAACGCCACCCCGGCCACAGCCCTTAAAGCTGCACGCGCCCACGGCGCTGCTCGTCCACCTCGATCCGGCCTGCCTGGAACAGGCGCTGCATGACCGGAATGGCAAGGCGCGGATCGCACGCCCCACACATGAAAATATCCACGGCGGCAAAATTGCGCTCGGGCCATGTGTGAATCGAGATATGACTTTCCGCCAGCACGACCACGCCCGACACGCCGCCATTGGGCGTGAAGTGATGGAAGTGGCTATGCAGGATCGTCGCCCCCGCCGTGACGGCGGCCTCGCACAGGGTACGATCGATCTGTTCCGGATCATCAAGATTCCGGGCATCCCACAGATCGACAAGAAGGTGCGTTCCCGCAAACTTCATTCCGTCTTTCTCGACGAAATAATCCTTCCGGTCGTCCTCGGACGAAAACGGCGCTGAAGAAATCTGGTTATCGCTCGGGTGTTCCGAGACCATCCCCAGTTGAGCAAGTGCGTTCATCACGTACCCCCAAACCAGTAGACAGCCTGTTGGGCAGAATTGCCCCCTTGGGCCAAGAGAGGCGCTGATAGGACCTGCGGGGCTTGGGGTGCAAGTGTTTTTCGCACTGTGCGAAAAGTTTTTTGCACCCACCGTGCAACCCGTTACGCAAAGTGGTGTCTATTTTGCCGGTTTACGCTTCGCTTTTGCCGGTTTTTCTTTCTTTTTCGGGCTTTCGGGCGTTTTGGCAGCCGCAGGCACTGTGGCTTTTTTGCCGCGCGGCCTGCGCGGCACCACAGGCGCCTCTTCCACCGGCACGAGCGGCCTGTGTTCGAGCAGCGGGCGCAGGAATCGCCCGGTATGGCTTTCAGGCGTGGCCGCCACCTGCTCGGGCGTGCCGCAGGCCACGATGCGGCCACCGCCATCGCCGCCCTCCGGCCCCATGTCGATCACCCAGTCAGCGGTCTTGATCACCTCGAGGTTGTGCTCGATCACCACCACCGTGTTGCCCTGGTCCACCAGCGCGTGCAGCACCTCGAGCAGCTTGCGCACGTCCTCGGTGTGCAGGCCAGTGGTGGGTTCATCGAGAATGTAGAGCGTGCGGCCCGTAGCCCTGCGCGCCAGTTCCTTTGACAGCTTGACGCGCTGCGCCTCGCCACCCGAAAGGGTGGTGGCCTGCTGGCCCAGCGCCACGTAGCCCAGCCCCACCTTCTGCAATATGGCCAGCCGGTCGCGGATGCGCGGCGCGGCGGAGAAATAGGGCAGCGCCTCGTCCACCGACATGGCCAGCACATCGGCAATCGACTTGCCACGGAACTTCACGTCCAGCGTTTCGCGGTTGTAGCGGGCCCCCTTGCAGGTATCGCACGTCACAAACACATCGGGCAGGAAGTGCATCTCGATCTTGAGCACGCCATCGCCCTGGCACGCCTCGCACCGGCCGCCTTTTACGTTAAACGAGAAGCGCCCGGGCTTGTAGCCGCGCGCCTTGCTCTCGGGCAGTTCGGCAAACCAGTCGCGGATGGGGGCGAACAGGTCGGTATAGGTGGCGGGGTTGGAGCGCGGCGTGCGCCCGATGGGCGACTGGTCGATGTCGATGATCTTGTCGAGCTGCTCCAGCCCGTCGAGGCCCTTATAGGGGGCCGGGTTCTGGCCCGAGCCCATCAGCTTGCGTGAGAGCGCCTTGTACAGCGTATCGATCACCAGCGTGGACTTGCCGCCACCCGACACGCCGGTGACGCAGGTAAACGTGCCGAGCGGGAACTTGGCCGTCACGTCCTTGAGGTTGTTGCCCGTAGCCCCGCGCAGCACGAGTTCGCGCTTCGGGTCGATCTTGCGGCGCTTTGCGGGCACGGGAATGCATTTGCGGCCTGACAGATACGCACCGGTCAGGCTGTCCGGGTTGGCCGCCACTTCCTGCGGGGTGCCGGCGGCGACGATGTTGCCGCCATTGACGCCAGCACCCGGCCCCATGTCGATCAGCCAGTCGGCGGCGCGGATGGCGTCCTCGTCATGCTCGACGACGATGAGAGTGTTGCCCAGCTTTTTCAGCCGGTCGAGCGTGCCGAGCAGGCGCTCGTTATCGCGCTGGTGCAGGCCGATGGAGGGTTCATCGAGCACATACAGCACGCCGGTCAGCCCCGAGCCGATCTGGCTGGCCAGGCGGATGCGCTGGCTCTCCCCGCCTGAAAGCGTGGCCGAACCGCGTGACAGCGTAAGATAATCCAGACCCACGTCATCGAGGAAGCGCAGCCGGTCGAGGATCTCGCGCAATATGCGCCGCGCGATCTCGGCGCGCTGGGGCGTGAGTGTCGCCTCCACCGTGCCAAACCATTCCAGCGCCCGGCTGATGGGCATGTCGGATGCCTGGGCGATATTCAGCCCCGCCACCCTGACCGAAAGGGCCTCGGGCCGCAGGCGCGCGCCATCGCACACATGGCAGGGCTTTTCGGACTGGTAGCGTGAGAGTTCCTCGCGCACCCATACGCTGTCGCTCTCGGCCATGCGGCGGCGCAGGTTGGTCACCACGCCTTCGAACGGCTTGGTCAGGCTGTAGGCGCGGCGGTCGTCGCGATAGGTGAATTCGATGGGGTCTTTTCCCCCCTCAAGGATCACGTCGCGCACGTCCTCGGGCAGGTCTTCCCACGGGGTGTCCATCGACACGCCATAATGTTTGGCGATGGAGGCCAGCGTCTGGGTGTAGTACGGGCTCTGGCTGTTGCGCCACGGGGCGATGGCGCCTGCGGCGAGTGAAAGCGATTCGTCGGGTACGATCAGGCGCGGGTCGAAAAAGGTTTCCTGCCCGATGCCATCACAGGCCGGGCACGCGCCCTGCGGGGCGTTGAAGGAGAACAGGCGCGGTTCGACCTCCTCGAGCGTAAAGCCGCTGACCGGGCAGGCGAAGCGCGAGGAGAACACCGTGCGCGGGGCGTCCTCGCCCTCCTTCGCGTTCTTCACCACCTCCTCGGCATAGACCAGCCCGTCGGACAGGCCGAGAGCGGTCTCGAAACTGTCGGCCAGGCGGCTCTCGATGCCTTCCTTGACCACGATGCGGTCTACCACCGCCTCGACCGTGTGGCGCAGGCGGCGGTTGAGTTCGGGCACCTCGTCAATGGTGTAGAGCGTGCCGTCCACCTTGGCGCGGGTGAAGCCCTTGCGCTGGAGGTCGGCCAGTTCCTTCCTGCACTCGCCCTTGCGGTCGCGCAGCACGGGGGCGAGCAGCATGAGCCGCGTGCCCTCGGGCATGGCCATGACGCGGTCGACCATCTGGCTGATGGTCTGCGCCTCGATCGGCAGGCCGGTGGCGGGCGAATACGGCACGCCAGCGCGCGCCCAGAGCAGGCGCATGTAGTCATGCACCTCGGTCACGGTGCCGACGGTGGAGCGCGGGTTCTTTGACGTGGTCTTCTGCTCGATGGAGATGGCGGGCGACAGCCCCTCGATCGAATCGACGTCTGGCTTGCCCATCAGCTCAAGGAACTGCCGCGCATAGGCCGAGAGGCTCTCCACGTAGCGCCGCTGGCCCTCGGCATAGACCGTATCGAACGCCAGCGAGGATTTGCCCGAGCCGGACAGGCCGGTCATGACCGTGAGCGCATCACGCGGAATGTCCACATCGACATTCTTGAGGTTATGCGCGCGGGCACCCCGCACGCGAATGGACTGCTGGCTGACATGCTGACCCGCCGGAACCTGCCCCGGACGCGAAGAAACGCTCATGAACTCTCCCTGTTCCGATCCCGTGGGGGGAGCGGATGCTGGCCGCGATATCCGGCCCTGTCATATCTGGTCCCGCCAGTCCATTCGGACAAGGGTTGCACGACGCATGATGCGCGCAAGCCGGCACTGCGCGCGCACTCGCAATTTATACGATGATCCTTTAAGATCGCCGCACCTCTATTCGCCACGGCAGCCTGACTGGCAGCCAGCGTGGCAACCGGCGGGGCCAGCAGGCCACGATCCGCCGGACCCATATTCGAAGGACAGCATATGGCGGGCAGCGTCAACAAGGTCATTCTGGTCGGCAACCTGGGCAAGGACCCCGAAGTGCGGAACAGCCAGAGCGGGGCGAAGATCGTCTCGCTCACCCTGGCCACGAGCGATACATGGAATGACCGCGCCTCGGGCGAGCGGCGCGAGCGCACCGAATGGCACCGGGTCGTGATCTTCAATGACCGCCTGGGCGACGTGGCCGAGCGCTTTTTGCGCAAGGGCCGCAAGGTCTACCTCGAGGGCACGCTCCAGACGCGCAAATGGACCGACCAGAGCGGCCAGGACCGCTACACCACCGAGGTGGTGATCGACCGCTTCCGTGGCGAACTGGTGCTGCTTGACAGCAATCGCGGCGGTGACTCCGGCGGCGGCGATGACATGGGCGGCGGTTATGGTGGCGGCGGTGGTGGCGGTGGCTACAGCCCGCCCGCGCGCAGCCAGCCCCAGCCCCAGCGCAACGAGCGCCCGGCAGGCGGTGGTGGCGGTGGCGGTGGCTGGGACGCCCCCGCCGGTGGTGGCAGCGACCTGGACGACGAAATTCCGTTCTGAGCCGCTCCTGCCCCCCGCGCGGCGCTTCGCGCCGGGGGGCAAGCCATGCTATGAGAGACGCAGGGATATGATGGCTGCCAACCGCGCCATGCCTGCCTTCCGTTCCACCCCCGTGGCTCCGTGGCCGTGGGGATGGATAACCCTGACATGACGGAACTGCCTTGACCGAGATACCCGACGATCCCCTGCCCCCGTCCGACATGCTGCCGGTCACCATCGAGGAGGAAATGCGCTCCTCCTACCTGGCCTATGCCATGTCCGTCATTGTCAGCCGCGCCCTGCCCGATGTGCGCGACGGGCTGAAGCCGGTCCATCGCCGCATCCTGTATTCCATGCGCGAGAGCGGGTTCACGCACGACAAACCCTACCGCAAGTCGGCCCGCGCGGTGGGTGACGTGATGGGTAAATACCACCCGCATGGCGACTCCTCTATCTATGACGCCATGGTGCGCATGGCGCAGTCGTGGTCGATGCGGGTGAAGCTGATCGACGGGCAGGGCAATTTCGGCTCGGTGGATGGCGATTCGCCTGCCGCCATGCGCTATACCGAGGCCCGTCTGGCCAAGGCCGCCGCCTTCCTGCTCGATGACATCGACCGCGATACCGTCGATTTCCAGCCCAACTATGATGAAAGCGAGCAGGAACCCAAGATCCTGCCCGCAGCCTTCCCCAACCTGCTGGTCAATGGCGCCTCGGGCATTGCGGTGGGCATGGCCACCAACATTCCGCCGCACAACCCCACCGAGATCATCGATGCGACGCTGGCGCTCATTGCCCGCCCGGACATGACGCTCGATGACCTGCTCGAATACGTGCCCGGCCCCGACTTCCCCACCGGCGGCACCATCCTGGGCCGCGCTGGCATCCGCAGCGCGTTCGAGACCGGGCGCGGCTCGGTCATCATCCGCGCGAAGGCCGAGATCGAGGAGATCCGCAAGGACCGCAAGGCCATCATCGTCACCGAGATTCCGTATCAGGTGAACAAGGCCACGTTGCAGGAGCGCATTGCCGACCTCGTGCGCACCAAGCAGGTGGAAGGCATCTCCGACATCCGCGACGAGAGCGACCGCTCGGGCATGCGCATCGTCATCGAGATCAAGCGCGAGGCGACGCCGGAGGTGGTGCTCAACCAGCTCTACCGCTTCACGCAGCTCCAGACCTCGTTTGGCGTGAACATGCTCGCCCTTGATGGCGGCCAGCCCCGCCTGATGGGCCTGAAGGACGTGCTCGAGGCGTTCGTCCGCTTCCGCGAGGACGTGATCCTGCGCCGCGCGCGCTTTGACCTCAACAAGGCCCGCGACCGCGCCCATCTGCTGGTTGGCCTGGTCATTGCGGTCGCCAACATCGATGCCGTGATCGCGCTGATCCGCTCCGCACCCGACACCGCCACCGCCCGCGCGGCACTCATGGCGCGCGCATGGGATGCAGCCGACGTGGCCCCCCTGCTCGAACTCATCCATGATGAAGGCAATGTCATCGTGGACGGGAAGGTCCACCTGACCGAAGCGCAGGCCCGTGGCATCCTTGAACTGCGCCTGCAGCGCCTGACCGGGCTGGAGCGCGACAAGATCCAGAGCGAACTCTCGGAAGTGGCGGTCAAGATCAACGAGCTGCTGGAAATCATCGCCAGCCGCCCGCGCCGCATGGAGGTGATGTGCACGGAACTCGCCACCATCCGCGCCGAACTCGCCACCCCGCGCGCCACCGACATTGCCGATTACGCCGGTGACCAGACCGATGAAAGCCTGATCGAACCCGGCCAGATGGTGGTCACCATCACGCGCGAGGGCTTCATCAAACGCACGCCGCTTGATGTGTTCCGCGCCCAGAACCGGGGCGGGCGTGGCCGCACGGCGGCAGGGCGGCGGGGTGATGACATCATCGTCCGCTCGTTCAACGCACATACGCACCAGTGGGTGCTGTTCTTCTCATCGGGCGGCAAGGCCTACCGCGAGAAGGTGTGGCGCCTGCCCGAGGCCAGCCCCACCGCCAAGGGGCGCGCGCTGGTCAACCTGCTGCCCGACCTGGGCAGCGACACGATCACCGCCGTCCTGCCCCTGCCGCAGGATGAGGAGCTGTGGGAGAACCTGCACCTCGTCTTCGCCACCGCATCGGGCAGCGTGCGGCGCAACCGGCTGAGCGATTTCCGCAACATCCGCTCATCCGGCCTGATCGCCATGAAGCTGGAAGGTGATGACCGCCTGATCGGCGTCGCCACCTGCCGCGAGGGGCAGGACGTGTTCCTTGGCACGCGCAATGCACGCTGCATCCGCTTCCAGATCACCGATGACACGCTGCGCGTGTTTGCCGGGCGCGGCAGCTCGGGCGTGCGCGGCATCAGGCTGGCCGAGGGCGACAGCGTGAACAGCCTGTGCGTGCTCAACCATGTCGAGGCCACGGTGGAGGAACGCGCCGCCTACCTGCGCATGGCCAATGCCCGCCGCCGCGCCGAGGCCGCCACCGGCGAGGAGGAAATCGAGGACGCCATGGCGCAGGACGACGGCGAAACCGCCGAAGACCTGCCCCTGGCCCCCGAGCGCTTTGCCGAGCTTGAAGCAGCGGAAGAAGTGCTGCTGATCGTAAGCAACGCGGGCTTTGGCCGCCGCTCCTCCGCCTATGACTACCGCGTGAGCGGGCGTGGCGGGCAGGGCATCAACAACATGACCTTCTCGGCCAACAAGCGCGGCAACGCGGTGGTGGCCACCCTGCCGGTGCTCGAAGGCACGGATGTCATGCTGGTGACCGATGCGGGCCGCCTGATCCGCCTGCCGATCGCGCAGGTGCGCATCATGTCGCGCCAGGCCAGCGGCGTGACCCTGTTCCGCCTGAACGACACGGAAGAGGTGACCAGCGTCTTCCCCGTGATGGATGATGGCGAAGAGGGCGAGGACGGTGATGCCGCCGAGGCCGCCACCCCTGACGCCCCTGATGCTGGCGGCGATGACTGAGGCCGCGCCCGCCCGCACCGGCTTCTATCCGGGCACGTTCGATCCCGTGACCTGCGGGCACATGGATATTATCGAACGCGCTGCGGGGCTGATGGACCGGCTGGTGATCGGGGTGGCCGAAAACCCCGACAAGCACCCGCTCCTGCCACTTGAGGAGCGGATCATGTGCCTGCGCACCGATATCGCGCCGCTCAACGCGGGGCGGGCCATGCCCATCACCGTTGTCGGTTTTACGGGGCTGGTGGTGCATGCGGCGCGTACGCATGGGGCGCATGCAATCATTCGCGGGCTGCGGGCGGTTGCGGATTTCGAATACGAGAACCAGATGTTCGGTATGAACCAGCACATGGCCCCGGACATTGACACGCTGTTCCTCATGGCGCGCGAGGGGCACCAGTACGTCTCCTCGCGGCTGGTGAAGGAAATAGCGAAGCTGGATGGGGACATTTCCGGTTTTGTCCCTCCCTTTACGCGCGGGCATATCCTGAGCCGCCTGCGCGGCTGACGGGCCGGGGCCGCGCCTTGGCGCGGCCTGGCCCTCCCACACCCAAATTTACGAAACGGATCACAATGTCTGCTACAGAAAACAAGTCCGACCTGATCAACGTCGATCTCAAGACAGGACGGGTGGTGATCCGCCTGCGTCCCGACATTGCGCCGCTTGCGGCAGAGCGCATCCGCACGCTGGCGGCGGAAGGCTTTTACGACAACACGCCTTTCCACCGCGTGATCCATGGCTTCATGGCGCAGGGCGGCGACCCCACGGGCACCGGCACCTCGGGCAGCAAGCTGCCGGACCTGAAGGCCGAGTTCACCAACAAGGCCAAGTTCGAGCGCGGCACGGTGGGCATGGCCCGCACCATGAACCCCGATAGCGCGAACAGCCAGTTCTTCATCATGTTCGAGCCCTCGCCGCACCTTGATGGCCAGTACACCATCGTGGGCCAGGTGATTGAAGGCATGGACCATATCGACCAGATCAAGCGTGGCGCTGGCCAGAGCGGCATGGTGCAGGACCCCGACCGCATCATCAAGATGCGCCCGGCCGACGCCGAGGCCTGATTGGCCACCCGCCGGGCGGCGCACCCTGCCGCCGCCCGGCACCCCTGCGCACGCGCATAAACGGCACGCGCAGGTTGACACTCCCGCCGTGGATGTTTAGAGACCTGCCCAAGGCGCCACGCCCCGGCCTGACCGGTAGCCTGGCCCTTGATAAAACAGGTCATGTGAGCCGGTAGCTCAGTCGGTAGAGCATTCGACTTTTAATCGAATGGTCGTGGGTTCGAATCCCACCCGGCTCACCAGAACCCTTCTCCCCTTCCCTGCTTTTTGTGGCCTCCGCGCCCCCTATTGCTCCCTTTTGCGCAACGTGGGCGGCAGTTGTTCGTGCCTGTTCGCGCGAACGCGTGGCGTTGTGGCCTTATTTCCATAAAATCTCGATATAGCCGCCATGGACCACCCCGGCCCGTGGCGATAACGCGTGGCCGGATGCCAGCTTTCATGGGTCAGGCAGGCTACGGAAAAGTGCGTTTTCAGGTGGGTTCATATTCGTTTTAATAATTAAGTTATCTTATCGCTATTTTTTTATAATTTTATGTCTTGATCTGGGTCCATTTTTTCAAATAAATGGCCTTCCGCCATGCGGTCACAGGATATTCGCACATTCCGGCCGCTTTCTCTCCCGCTATCGTTGCCGGTGCAATGGATGGCGAGCCTGCCCCGGCACAACCCGGCGCAGGTGCTTCAAAGTCTGTGAGATGCCATGAGCCTGCACCCCGTCCTGACCGCCGTGACCGAGCGGATCATCACCCGTTCGGCCCGCACCCGCAGGGCCTATCTGGACCTGATTGCCCGCGAGCGTGAAAACGGCATCAGCCGCCCCCGCCTGGCCTGCGGCAACCTGGCCCATGCCATTGCGGCCTCGGGCAGCGACAAGGCGGGCCTGCGCGCGGCAGGCGGCATGAATGTAGGCATCATCACCGCCTATAACGACATGCTCTCCGCCCATCAGCCCTATGCCCGCTACCCCGACCAGATCAAGCTGTTCGCGCGTGAGGTAGGCGGCACGGCGCAGGTGGCCGGTGGCACGCCCGCCATGTGCGATGGCGTGACCCAGGGCCAGTCGGGCATGGAAATCTCGCTGTTCAGCCGCGATGTCATTGCGCTGTCCACTGCCGTCGGGCTGAGCCATGGCATGTATGAAGGCGTTGCCATGCTGGGCATATGCGACAAGATCGTGCCCGGCCTGCTCATGGGCGCGCTGCGCTTTGGCCACCTGCCCACCATCCTCATTCCCTCCGGCCCCATGCCCTCTGGCCTGCCCAATAGCGAGAAGCAGCGCATCCGCCAGCTTTATGCCGAGGGCAAGGTGGGCAAGGACAAACTCATGGATGCGGAATCCGAATCCTACCACGCGGCGGGCACCTGTACCTTCTATGGCACGGCCAATACCAACCAGATGCTCATGGAAGTCATGGGCCTGCACCTGCCCGGCTCATCCTTCGTGCCACCCAACACGAAGCTGCGGCAGGAACTGACACGTGCCGCCATCCACCGCCTGAGCGAGATCGGCACGCGCGGCGAGGACTACCGCCCGCTGGGCCTGTGTGTTGATGAACGCGCCATTGTCAACGCCGCCGTGGGCCTGCTGGCCACGGGTGGATCGACCAACCTTGCCATCCACATTCCCGCCATGGCGCGGGCGGCAGGCATCATCATCGACTGGACCGAC
This sequence comes from Komagataeibacter xylinus NBRC 15237, assembly GCF_001571345.1. Lineage (GTDB taxonomy): Bacteria > Pseudomonadota > Alphaproteobacteria > Acetobacterales > Acetobacteraceae > Komagataeibacter > Komagataeibacter xylinus. The sequence goes on from NZ_BCTP01000020.1 coordinate 24,281, forward strand.
CTCGACCAGCTTTCCGCCATCGTGCCGCAGCTTACCCGCGTCTATCCCAACGGGTCGGAAGATGTGAACGCCTTCCACAACGTGGGCGGCATGCCCAGCCTGATCGGCTCGCTGCTTGATGCCGGCCTGCTGCACCCCGATATCCTGACCGTGGCCCGTGGCGGCTTTGCCGAATACCGCAAGAAGCCCGAACTGCGTGAGGACAGGGTGGTATGGGAAGAAGCTGGCCCCTCCACCAATGAGAGCATCCTGCGCGCGCCCGCCAATCCCTTCCGCGCCGATGGCGGCATGAAGGTGATGGAAGGCAATCTGGGGCGCGGCATCTACAAGACCAGCTCCGTCGCCCCCGAGCGCTGGACCATCGAGGCCCCGGCCGCCGTGTTCGACCATCAGGAAGACGTGCTGACCGCCTTCCGCGCGGGCAAGCTCGACCGTGACGTGGTTGTCGTGGTGCGCTTTCAGGGACCTGCCGCCAACGGCATGCCGGAACTGCACAAGCTTACCCCCACCCTGGCGGTGTTGCAGGACCGCGGCCACAAGGTCGCACTCGTCACCGATGGCCGCATGTCGGGTGCCAGCGGCAAGGTGCCTGCCGCCATTCATATCGGACCGGAAGCCTATGTGGGCGGCCCGCTGTCGCTGCTGCGCGATGGCGATGTGGTGCGCGTGTGCGCGCAGACCGGCCGCATCGAGGCACTGGTTGAGGCCAGCGTGCTGGCCGACCGCACGCCCGCCCGCCCGCCCGCGCCGCAGTTTGGCACCGGGCGTGAACTGTTCGCGCTGATGCGCAATCATGTGGACCTGCCCGAGCAGGGGGCCTCGGCCATTCTTGCCTCCATGGACCACATGGCGGCACAACAGAGCGCATGAACCCCAACGCCTTGCACAAGGGAGCCGACATGGCCCGCATTGAAGAGATCATGACCCTTGCCCCGGTTATTCCGGTGCTGGTCATTCACGACCCCGCCTATGCCCGCCCGGTGGCCGAGGCCCTGGTGGCCGGTGGCCTGCGCGCGCTGGAAGTGACCCTGCGCACCGACTGCGCACTGGAGGTCATTGCCGAGATGGCGAAGGTGGAAGGCGCGGTTGTAGGCGCAGGCACCGTGCTCAATGGCGATGACCTCAAGCGCTCGGTCGATGCCGGGGCGCGCTTCATTGTCAGCCCCGGCCTGACCACGGGAGTTGCGCAGGCGGCACAGGCCAGTAACGTGCCGCTGCTGCCCGGCACGGCCAATGCCAGCGACATCATGCGCGGGCTGGACCTTGGGCTGACGCATTTCAAGTTCTTCCCCGCCACCGCCGCAGGCGGCATCCCGGCGCTCAAGGCGCTTTCCGCCCCGTTTGGGCAGGCGCGGTTCTGCCCCACCGGCGGCATCAAGGCCGAGACCGCAGCAGACTGGCTGGGCCTGCCCTCCGTGCTGTGCGTGGGTGGCTCGTGGCTGGTGCCCGCCGGTGCGCCGGATGTGGCGGCCATTACCGCGCGCGCAAGGCAGGCGGCGGCCCTCAAGGTCTGATCGCCTCATACCGCGCTGATCAAAATAAAACTTCTCAGGTGCCGCCTTTTTTCAAAAAAGGCGGCATTCTTTTTGGAAGTTTTTTGAGAAAATATTTACCAGAACTGTCCGTAACTTAAATAACCGCCAACAATTCACTTCTGCCCTCGCCTTTCGGGCCATGACGTCATAGGGTCATGACTGTTACACAAGGGAGCAGACCCGTTATGGATCAGACCAGGGCGGAAGAGATTGTTGCGCATAATGCACCCTTCAGTTCCCATTTCCGCGATGATTCCTTCCTTGGCAGGCTGCATGAGGAATGGGTCTGGGATGAAGGCGAATTCACGCGGTTGAAGCAAGCCATCACCTGCCTGACCCATCATAAATGCCAGGATGCCACAATACGCGCGCAGGCTTTTGATATCTTCAGCTACCTGATGTCCGTTGCCTTGCTCAGCCATTGCAACCCCGATGATCTGTACAGGATCGCCAATATGGATATCGACCTGTTCGTGGCACGGCGCGAAGAAGTGCAGATGGTGTTCGACCATTTTCTGGGCAGCTGGCAGTTCCGCCAGGCCTGACGCAGCCCCTGCCCTACCACACCCGCCGGAAGGTCAGGTTGTAGCGGCACGGCCCCGTAACCGGGTGCTGGCCTGCCCGCAATGGGGCGATGCCGTGAAAGACATGCCGCGACGGGCCACCCCACACCACCACATCACCATGCAGCAACGCAATACGCCGGACCGGGTCGGCACGCAGCAACCCGCCCCATTGAAAGATGGCAGGCAGGCCGAAGGAGACGGAGACCACCGGCGCATCCGCCCGTTCGTCATCATCCTGATGCAGCCCCATGCGCGCGCCGGGGCGGTAGCCGTTGATCAGGCAGGTATCGGGCGCAAACCCTTCATGCCCCGCAAGGCGTGCTGCCTCAACGGCCCAGTCCCGCCACGCAGGCGGCAGCGCAGGCCAGGGCTGGCCGGTCATGGGGTCGCGGGTCTCATAACGGTGGCCCTGCGCGTCGCTGCACCAGCCTGCCGCCCCGCAGCAGGTCATGGCGACCGACATGGTGCCCCCGCCCGCCACCGTCATGCGCCGGAAGGGGGAGAGACGGGCAATCTGCCTTATGCCCGCCAGCATCTCCTGCGCCTGCAAGGCAGCATGCCCGCGTAGCACCATGGCCCCGGCATCAAGCACTTCATGCTTCGGCGCAGATTCGGGCGGTGGGTCGAGCATGAATTCCTGCTGCACCATGCCCTGTCTCCCCCCTGTGCCTGGCCGCGAACCGTAAGCGACTGTCTGGTTCCGGGTGCCGCCAGCATTCAAAAAAGCAGCGTTCTCCGAAGCTTTTTGAAAAAAGCTTCACCAAAAACTTCCTTATGATTCCAGACCGTTTTCCGAATCAGATTTTCAAGCCACTTGCGCAAAAGATATGCGTGCGGACATCTCGTGCTTCAAGAGTCATGATGCCATCATGAAAACGGATTTCGCCTTTTGCACGAACAGTCCCTTTATATCTGGCTTTGAAAGGTCACATATCCATGGATGAAAACCAGCCCGTACTGGTCCCGATACCTGCCCTGGTATTGCTTCTTCTTCGTAAAGAAAAAGAAAAGGGCTCTCCCCTCACGAAAGAAGAAGTATTATCCATAAGGGATAACGCTGTCTGCATGACCGTACCCTATTCTGCGGCCCTTCTCGCAAGCGAGCAGCGCGGTTACGATGACATATCACTGGAAAACGCGTGGGAAGACTGGTGCCAGGTACGACCCGCTCTCGTTGGTGACGACGCATCCTGACGATCGGGACCGAACCCGGCCGGATACCTGATGGCGACACCTTTTCCTGTCGCATCGATAACAGCATGACATGGCAAGGCCAGTCCGCCACAAGCCCCTCTCCTGACCCGGCCCGTGGCATCGTTTTGCAAACATCCGCATAAAAAAGGGGCATCCACACCGGATGCCCCTTCCCCATAAGCAAGACAGCACTCAATCAGAAGCTGTTGTCGTCGCCCGCGTCAAACCCGCCATCATCAAAACCGCCACCATCGTTGCCAGCACCCCCGGCATCGAAGCCGGAATCCGCCGTGGTGCCGCCACCGGCAAACGGGTCGGCGCCGCCGGTGCCTGCCGTGCTGTCACCGTAGTTGTTGTTGATGATGGTCTCGCCCGTGCCACCCTGAGGCATGCCGCTGGCAAAGCCGCCATCATCATGGTGCCCGCTGAACAGGCCGGTCAGCGCATTGCCCATCATCATGCCACCGGCCACACCGGCTGCCGTGGTCAGGGCCGAGCCCAGAAAGCCCGAGCCACCCGAGCGGAACATGCCCGGCTGCATGCCCTGCGGGTAAACCGGCTGCGGCGGCGGTGCAGAAGGTGCTGCGGCGGCTCCACCCCAGCCCGGCGGGGGGGCTGCCTGCTGCGCGCGCTGCCCGCCACCAAAAATGCCGCTGAGGAACCCGCCACCGCTACCACCCGATGCCTGCTGCGGCGGCACCTGCTGCTGCATCTGCTGGATCTGCTGCTGCGCCTGCTGGAGTTGCCACTGCAACTGGCGAATCCGGTTCTGCGCCTCGGCCAGGGCTGCTTCCTGCACCACGGCGGTCTGGGTGATGCGGTAGCGGGCTTCAGGATATTTCTGGAACATCTGCCCGATATACTGGTCGGCCTGCGGGTCGATCGGCGGGAGGGCGGTTGTCGTCTGCGGCACGCTGCCGGGGGCATTGCCCCCCACGCGGGCAAAAAACTGTGTGATCAGTTCGCGTTCCTGGTCATTCATCCTGTCTGTCCTGCCTTGGGCTGGGATACCTTATCCCTGCCGATGTGGTCCGTGCGGGCGCAATAAACAAGGCCCCAACCTGCCATGCGGGGCCGCTTTGGGCGTATGGCACGCCCGACCTTCCGGTCGGGGCCGCATAACGGTATGCTGTCCGGCGATTTTGCGCCAGATGGCGCAGACCTCTACCCGTTTACCGGAGCATCTCGTTCATGGACCCGGCCCCCGTGCCCCGATCACCCACCTCACCGCGCCCGCTGTCCTTTCAGGGGCTTATCCTGAAGCTGCACCAGTTCTGGTCCGATCAGGGCTGCGCCATCCTCCAGCCCTATGATACGGAGGTGGGCGCAGGCACGCTCTCGCCGCACACCACGCTGCGCGCCCTTGGCCCCAAGCCATGGAAGGCCGCCTACGTGCAGCCGTGCCGCCGTCCGTCCGATGGCCGCTATGGCGAGAACCCGAATCGCCTGCAGCACTATTACCAGTACCAGGTGCTGCTCAAGCCCACGCCGGAGGAGAGCCAGAAGCTGCTGCTCGACAGCTACCGCGCCATCGGCATCGACCCGCTCGAGCACGACATCCGCTTTGTGGAAGATGACTGGGAGAACCCCACAATCGGCGCCTGGGGCCTGGGGTGGGAAGTGTGGTGCGATGGCATGGAGGTGACGCAGTTCACCTACTTCCAGCAGGTTGGCGGCATTCCCACCGTCATGCCGTCCACCGAGTTGACCTACGGGCTGGAACGGCTGGCGATGTACGTGCAGGGAATCGAGAATGTCTATGACCTCGATTTCAACGGCCAGGGCCTGAAATATGGCGATGTGTTCCTGCGTGCCGAGCAGGACTATTCGCGCCACAATTTCGAGGTGGCGGATGTGGAGATGCTGCACCGGCACTTCATCGATGCCGAGCGCGAATCCACCGCCCTTGCCGAAGCCGGGCTGGCCCAGCCCGCCTATGACCAGTGCCTCAAGGCCAGCCACCTGTTCAACCTGCTCGACGCGCGCGGCGTGATCAGCGTAAGCGAGCGCGCCGCCTATATCGGCCGCGTGCGCAACCTGGCCAGGCGCTGCTGTGAAACGTGGCTGGCGGGCGAGGAATAAGAGATCATGCCCGAACTGCTTATCGAACTCTTCTCCGAGGAAATTCCGGCCCGCATGCAGGCGCGCGCGGCAGCCGACCTCGAACGCCTCGTAACCGAGGCGCTGAGCCCCCTCAAGCCACGCGCGGCTGCGGCCTATGCCAGCCCGCGCCGCATTGCGCTGTCGCTTGAAGTCGATGCCACCGTGCCCGGCAGCACGGTCAATGAGCGCGGCCCGCGTGAAGGCGCGCCAGAGAAGGCGCTGGCCGGCTTTACGCGCAAGCATGGCGTGACACAGGATGCGCTGGTGGCCGAAAACGGCTTTTGGGTACTGCACCGCGAGATTCCGCCCGTTGATGCCGCAACCCGCATTGCCGAGGTGCTGCCCGGCCTGCTGCGCCGCTTCCCGTGGCCCAAATCCATGCGCTGGGGCGTGGGCAGCGCCTTTACATGGGTGCGCCCGCTGCGCCGCATCGTGTGCCTGCTCGATGGGAAAGTGGTCGATTTCACGCTGGCGGAAGGCGAGGATAATGGCCACGGCCTGAAATCCGGCAACCTGACCGAAGGCCATCGCTTCACCAAACCCGGCGCGTTTGCCGTCAGCAGCACCAGGGACTGGCTCGACGGCCTGCGCGCCCGTCAGGTCGAACCCGATGCCGCCCACCGCCGCACCACCATTGCCGAAGGTGTGGCCCGCCTTGCCGGTGAGGAAGGGCTGAACGTGGTAGCCGATCCCGGCCTGATTGATGAAGTGGCGGGCCTGACCGAATGGCCGGTGCCCTTCCTTGGTCAGATCGATGATGAATTCATGACCCTGCCGCCCGAGGTGATGCAGGTTTCCATGCGGGTGAACCAGCGTTACTTCGCGCTGCGCAATTCCGATGGGTCGGCAGCCCCCCGCTTCGCCTTCGTGGCCAACCTGCTGCCCGGCGATGGCGGGGCGCTGACCATTGCCGGCAACGAGCGCGTGCTGCGCGCCCGCTTTGCCGATGCCCGCCATTTCTGGGATCTCGACCGCGCCGCCACGCTGGCAAGCCGCGTGCCCGCGCTCGACCGCATCGTGTTCCACGCAAGCCTTGGCAGCCAGGGCGAGCGCGTGCAGCGCATCGTGCGGCTGGCGGGCATCCTTGCAGGCATGACCGGGGCCGACCCGGCACAGGCCGAACGCGCGGCCCTTTTGTGCAAGGCGGACCTCACCACCGGCATGGTCGGCGAGTTCCCCGAGCTTCAGGGCATCATGGGGGCTTATTACGCCCGCCACGATGGCGAGCCCGCTGCGGTGGCCGATGCCATTGGCGCGCATTACATGCCGCGTGGCCCGCTCGATGCGGTGCCGGGCGCCCCGGTTTCGGTTGCGGTGGCACTGGCTGACAAGATCGACATGCTGGTGGCCTTCTTTGCCGCAGGCGAGAAGCCGGGCGGCTCGGGCGACCCGTATGCGCTGCGCCGCGCGGCCCTTGGCGTGATCCGCATCATCCGTGAAAACGGGCTGCGGCTGGATCTGGCAAAAGTATTCTGGGAGGCAGCCCAGGGCCTGCCCGAGGCCCTGCGCCTTGCGCCTGACCTGGACGTGCTGCCGGAATTCGTGGCCGACCGCCTGCGCGTGCAGCTACGTGGCGAAGGCGCGCGGCATGACATCCTGGCCGCCGTATCGGTGGGCAATACCGATACCGACATCGTGCGCCTGCTGGCCCGCGCCAAGGCCATTGCCGACATGCTGGAAACCGATGACGGGCGCAACATGCTCGCCGCCACCAAGCGTGCCGCCAACATCCTGCGCATCGAGAACCGCAAGGACGGCCCGCATGAAGGCACGCCCAACCCCGCGCTGTACACCCAGCCCGAGGAAAAGGCGCTGGCCGACCAGCTTGCCAGCACCATCCCCGCCGTCGAGCAGGCAACCACGCAGGAACGCTACGCCGATGCCATGCGCGATGTCGCATCCCTGCGCCCGGCGCTGGACCAGTTCTTTGACAAGGTGACGGTCAATGACAGTGACCCCGCCATCCGCGCCAACCGCCTGCGCCTGTTGTCGGAGCTGTGCCGCATGACGGTGCTGATTGCCGATTTCAGCCAGATCGAAGGCTGAAAAGACTTTAAAAAACAGACATTTCTGGGTGCCGCCTTTTTTCAAAAAGGCGGCATTTTTTTTAAGCTTCTTGAAAAAAGCTTCACCAGAAACTTTTGTCTGCTTCCCGGTTCAGGCCAGGTACACCAACCGCGCGGGCCGGTTGCCGTGCACCACCACCACGGCGTTCTGCCTGAACCGCCGCGCCAGACCCAGCCCACGCGCAAGCTCCACCCGCACGCCATAAAGCGGCTCGGACCATCGCCCCAGCCGCCCTTCCCCCAATGCATGGGGCAACCCGTGCAGGGCGCGGGCCAGATGCGCCATCATGCGCCGGTTCCAGCCATCGGGCCGCAGCCTGCCACCAGGATTGCACGCACTGAGCAGAACAATATCGCCCGTGGGCACACGACCCCGCCAGTGTGGCCTGTAGCCAATGCGAATGACCGGCAGGCCAGCTACATGATAGGTGCTGAGCCGGTAGGAGCGGTGGATGGCGGGCGTGGGCGGCACGATGGCCGCCATCAGTCCTTTTCCCCCGGCGTGGTCTCGCCAAAGGTGGAATTGCGATGCACCCACGCCGACATGAGCAGCCCGAAGCCGAACATGACCATGAGCATGGCCGACCCGCCATAGGAGATGAGCGGCAGCGGCACGCCACCCACCGGGATCGCCCCCATCACCATGGACAGGTTGACCGCGCAGTACAGAAAGAAGTTCATGGAAATGCCAAGCCCGAGCAGCCGCCCGAACTGGTTGCGGCTGCGCATGGCAATCAGCATGCCGCCAAATACCAGCAGCAGCAGCATGGCGATGACGGTAATGCCGCCCACATACCCCCATTCCTCCGCGATCATGGTGAAGATGAAGTCGGTCTGCTTTTCAGGCAGGAAGTTGAGCTGCCCCTGCGTGCCCCGCAGGTAGCCCTGCCCCCACATGCCACCCGACCCCAGCGCGATCTTGGACTGGATGATGTTGTAGCCCGCACCGAGCGGATCACTTTCAGGGTGGAGGAAAGTGGTCACCCGCGCCTTCTGGTAGTCATGCAGGTGGCCGTAGGCGATCCTGGCAAGGAAGGGCATGGGCAGCACCAGCAGCGCGATCTGCCACAGCCGCATGCCCGCGCCAAAGAACAGGCTTGCCCCTACCGTGCCGATGATGACGGCGGTGCCCAGGTTCGGCTCCTTGAGCACGAGGGCGACCGGCAGCAGCACCATGAGCGCAGGCGGCACCAGCATGAGCGGGTTGCCCATGCTGCGGTAACTGATCTTGTGAAACCACGAGGCCAGCATGAGCACCAGCGCGATCTTGGCCAGTTCCGAGGGCTGGACCTGCATGCCGCCCAGCATCAGCCACCGCTCCGCCCCCTTGCCCACATGCCCCATGCGCAGCACCGCAACGAGCAGGATGAGCGAGAAGATGTAAAGCGGCCACGCCATGCGCACCAGAATGGCCGGGCTCATCAATGCTATGCCCAGCATCATGACCAGCCCGAAGCAGAAGCGGATGGATTGCGGCCCGGCAAACGGCCGCGACGTGCCCCCGCCGGCCGAATACAGCGCGCCGTAGCCAATCACCGCCAGCGCGCAGATCAGCAGCACATACAGCCAGTTGACCTGCCACAGCTTGGTCAGGATCTGAAAATTGGGTTCGGCGCGCAGCAGGCGCTTCTGGAATTTCATTCCATTCTCCACAACAGGCGCGGGCGTGGCGGGGGCACCTGGCCCGTATCAGTCCACCTCGGCCTGCGCCACTTCCTGACCCGGCGGTTCGCGGTGGTTGACCGGGTCGCGGCGCAGGGTATCGGTCATGATATCACGCGCAAGGGGGGCTGCGACATCAGCGCCCGCATTGCCGTGCTCGATCACCACGGCCGTGGCGTAACGCGGGGCATCATAGGGCGCGAAACAGATGAACAGCGCGTGGGGGCGGTATTCCCACGGCAGGTTGGCGGAGTTGAAGTGCCCGCTCTCGCGCATGGCGCGCGAAACACGCCGCACCTGCGCCGAGCCGGTCTTGCCCGCCATCTGCACGCCCGGAATGTCCAGCCGCGCCTTGGGGGCGGTGCCGCCCTCCTCGTTCACCACGGCGAACATGCCTGCGCGTATGTCTTCAAAAAAGTGCTCGGGCATGTCCATGCCCGGCGCGCGGCCAAGGTCGGTCAGGTCCGCCATGCGCCCCGCCACCGAGCGGATCAGGTGCGGCTGCACGTTGCGCCCCGTGGCGATGCGCGAGGCATAGGTGGCAAGCTGCAGCGGCGTCACCTGCACGAAGCCCTGCCCGATGCCGCTGACAATGGTGTCGCCGCCATTCCAGTGGTGGCCATGTGCGCGCCGCCATGTGGGCGTGGGGATCAGCCCTTGGCGCACATGCGGCAGTTCGATCTCGGGCAGCTTGGCGCCAAGCCCGAACAGTTCGGACGTGGCGGCAATCGGGTCCATGCCGGTGCGGCGCGCGACTTCATAGAAGAACACGTCGCACGAATATTTCAGCCCCTGCCGCAGGTTGATCGTGCCATGCCCGTAGCGCGACCAGCAATGGAAGCGCGTGCCACCGACATCGATATAGCCGGGGCAGTTAATGCGGTCGGACGGGGTCAGCGTGCCTGCGCGGAGTGCTGCCATGGCCACGGCGGGCTTGAAGGTGGAGCCGGGCGGGTACAGGCCCGACACCGCCTTGTTGATGAGCGGGGTCTGGCTGTTGTTGGTCCACTCGATCCACTGCGCCTGGCTCACGCCGCTATCGAACAGCGAGGGGTCGAAGGAGGGGTTGCTGACCATGGCCAGCACCTCCCCATTGCGGCAGTCCATCACCACCGCGCTGGCCGACTGGTCGCCAATGCGGCCAAGCACCTGCTGCTGCAGGCCGCTATCGATGGTCAGCGCAATCTCGTCGCCCGTAAGGCCCGGGTCGCGGTCAAGCTCGGCCATGACGCGGCCCACCGCGTTGACCTCCATCTCCACCGAACCCACCTGCCCGCGCAGGTTCAGGTCCTGTGTCTGCTCGATGCCCGAGCGCCCCACGCGCATGCCCGGCAGGGCGAGTTCGGCATTATGCACCACGTCCTTTTCAGCCGGGGGCGCGACATAGCCCACCACATGCGCCATGAGCGGGCCGAAGGGATAGACGCGCGTTGTGCCCACGTCGATCAGCACGCCCGGCAGCGAGGGCATGTTGAGTTCGAGCCGCGCCATGTCATCCCATGACAGGAAATCACGCAGCATGATGGGAATGAACCGCCGCTTGTGGCGCAGTTCATGCTCGATGCGCACGCTGTCGCGCGGCTCGAGCGGCACGAGCTGGGCAAAACGCTCGAGCGTGCCGTTGATGTCGCTGGTTTCCTCGGCCAGCAGCAGGGCGCGCCAGTTGATGCGATTGGCCGCGACCGAGATGCCGAACCGGTCGGTAATGCGCCCGCGCGGCGGGGCGAAGAAGCGTTTGCTCAGGCGGTTGTTTTCCGCAAGCTTCGCATAATGGCTGCCGTTGAGAACCTGAAGCCCGTACAGACGTTCACCCAATGCCCCGAGCACCGCGCCCTGGGCTGCCATGAGCAGCAGGGCGCGACGGGTAAAGACGCCACGGGAGGGATTCTTGCCCTCCTCCGGGCGCGACATGAGCCGGTTGCCGGATTTCTTCTTGCGTAACTTCATTTACTCATCCGGCACGCAGGCCGTGGCACCGGCTTCAGGCGCCGTCCGCGTTATTGACGACAAAACGGTAGGTCCAGACAAATCCCGTATACAGGACAGGAAAACTGCCAAAGGCCAGGACTGTCTCGAACACAAAGGGCAGGAACTCCACGATATGCAACGCCAGCGCGCAGCACAGCACCCATTGTAGCGCCGTAACGCCCACCATCACCACGCCAAACACAAGCCACAGAATAAAAAAATTAACCCGTGCCAGTGTATAGCGCCCGGACAGGGCCACACCATGCACGATCAGCATCATGAGCAGCATCACCCCTGCCGGGCCGAAACTCAGGATATCGGCCCATATGCCCAGCACGAACACCGCCAGCGAGGGCATGAGCACCGGCGCGAACACCGACCACAGGAAAATGGTGACCATGATGATGGCGGGCATCAGCTCAACCTGCCCGGGCAGGTTGAGCGGTGCCGAGAGCACCAGCGTTGCAAAGAACACGAACAGGAACGGCACGCTGCTGCGCACGCCATGATCAATGCGGTACCCCATGCTGGAGCGCGGCTGGATGCCGGGGCGGATCGGGGGGGGCGTGAAGGTTTTCATCCGTGCAGGCCCTGGTCGGGGTGCGCGGGCAGGGGCATGGCGCCGCTCCCTGTGGGCAGCGGCACGCGACCCGGCGCATCGGGCGGCACCACGCTATCCTCATAATCGAACACGCGCAGCATATCGACATGATCGAGGGCAGCCGCGGGCACCACCACCGGCTGGCCGGGGCGCAGGTAATGCACATGCCCCACCGGCAGGCCAGCGGGCAGGCTCTCGATCTCGCCATTGGTCACGACACGTTCGCCCTCGATCGGCACATTGTCCTGCGGGTAGAAGATGATGCGCGGCAGGGCCGAGTTATCGCCCGCCATGATGGCCGCCGCATGGCTCGATTCCAGCGTAACCGGCAGGCGGCTCGACGAATCGGTAATCAGCAGCACGCGCGCCGAACGCCGCCCCACCTCGGTCACGCGCCCGACCAGTCCCGCGCCATCAAGGGCGATCCCACCCTTGCGCACCGCCGTATCGGGGTTGAGCGCCAGCAGCACCGCGCGCGCGTACAGCCCGCTGGTGTCGCGCACCACCCGCCCGCTCACGAAGGTGGGCGCGTTATCGGGAATCCAGTGCAGGTTGGCCTTCAGCGTCGCGTTTTCATCGGCAAGCGCTGCTGCCACGTCATACCAGTGGCGCAGCGCCGCGTTCTCGGTGCGCAGGCGGATGTTCTCGGCCTCGAGGTTGCGGATATCCTGCAGGTTGCCCGACACCCAGCGCAGTTTTTCCTGCGGCCAGGCCACCAGCCCGTAGGCGGGGGCGAGCAGGTCGGCCGTATGCATGCGCAGCTTTTCGATCAATCCGCGATCGGCCTTGCCCAGCAGGATCACCCCGCAGGCCACGAGAATGAGGGCAGGCAGCACAAGCTTGCCCAATGCCTGACGGAACTGGATGGAGACAGGCATCACACACGTTCCCCACGCGCGGCGCCTGCGCCATGCCGATCGGATCGTTCACTTCTGCCTGGTCGCCGGACCTGCATCGTCCTGCGTCTCCCCCCTCGGCACGCCGCCCTGCCTTGCGCCGTGGGCGGCGACCGTCGTTAGTACATGCTTGTCAGTACATTGCGCAGGCGCTTCATTTCCTCAAGCGCGCGGCCCGTGCCCATGGCCACGCAGGACAGCGCATCCTCGCCTACCGTAACCGGCAGCCCGGTTTCGCGCCGCAGCACTTCATCAAGCCGGTACAGCAGCGCGCCGCCACCGGTCAGGACAATGCCCTTGTCCACGATATCGGCCGCGAGTTCAGGCGGGGTATTTTCAAGCGCCGTGGTCACCGCGTCAAGAATCTGGCTGACGGGCTCGGCCAGGCTCTCGGCAATCTGCGCCTGCGAGACGATAACCTCGCGCGGTACGCCATTGATCAGGTCACGCCCCTTGACCTCGCGCCACGGGCCGGGATCCTGCGGATCATCAGGCAGCATGGCCGAGCCGAGATGGATCTTGATCTGCTCGGCCGAGCTTTCACCAATCAAAAGGTTATGATTGCGGCGGATGTAGGAGATGATCGCCTCATCCATCTTGTCGCCACCCACCCGCACGGAGCGCGCGTACACAATGCCGCCAAGCGAGATGACGGCCACTTCCGTCGTGCCACCGCCGATATCGACGATCATGCTGCCTGAAGGCTCGGTCACCGGCAGCCCCGCGCCGATGGCCGCCGCCATGGGTTCCTCGATCAGGAACACCTTGCGGGCACCGGCGCTTTCAGCACTTTCCTGAATGGCGCGACGCTCGACGGCGGTGGAGCCGGAGGGCACGCACACGATAATCAGCGGACTTGCGAACATGCGGCGGTTATGGACCTTGCGGATGAAATGCTTGATCATTTCCTCCGCCACCTCGAAGTCCGCGATCACGCCATCGCGCAGCGGGCGGATGGCCGTGATGTTGCCGGGCGTGCGGCCAACCATCTGCTTGGCTTCCTCGCCCACCGCGAGCACCTGCTTCTTGCCCCGTACCTCTGCCAGCGCGACGACCGAAGGTTCGTTCAGGACGACGCCACGCCCCTTAACGTAAACCAGCGTATTCGCCGTGCCGAGGTCGATCGCCATGTCAGCGGAAAGCAGACCCAGTACACGAGCAAACATCCAGAACTCCCGACAACAACCACCAGACAGGACTGTCCCATCTCCCGACTGGCGGCACCGCATGCCCTCATGGCATGCCTGCGTCACGTCGAAAACCGTCTGGGTAAGCTCGAGGGATTACCGGTGCATGCTGGCAGGGGCAAGAGGCGAGATGGTTTTAATTTATTAAAATCTTCATGGCCGGGCTGATTGTTACAAATTGCCCCTCTTTGGTCATGGTCAAACCACCTGCGCCGCTTCATCTATATCCTGTTACCAGGCGGAAAGCGGGCCATCGTGGCAGCGCCCGTCATGAAAGCGGAAAAAACCTACATGAAGACTTCATCGCCCCGCATGACCCCTCGCCCGGCACTCCTGCTTGCGGCGACACTGTGCCTCGGCCTTGGCGCATGCGAGGACACGCGCGACCCCGGCCAGCGCGCCATTGGCGGCGGGCTGCTTGGCGCAGGCGGCGGCGCGCTGATCGGGGGGCTGGCGGGCGGCGGCCAGGGTGCCGCCATTGGCGCGCTGGCCGGTGCGGCGGGTGGCGCTGCCATTGGCGCCGCCACCACGCCGCGCAACCGCCCCCGTGGCGAGGCCCCTTCCACCGTGTGCGCGGGCGGCCGGGTCCTGCCGCCGGGCTACGGACCGCAGAGCTGCCCCGAAGCGGCGGGCCAGCGCGCGGGCTACGCAAACCAGCGCGGCTACGCCACCCCCAGCTACCCCCAGCAGGGCGGCTATGGACAGGGCGCGTATGGCCAGAGCGGGTATGGTCAGGGTGGGTATGGTCAGGGTGGATACAGCCAGGGCGGATATGACCAGAGCGGCTATTACGGCCAGCAGCAGGGTGGCTACGGGCAGGAAGGCAGCTACCCGCAGGGCTACGAAGGCGAAAGCGGCTACTGAGCCCCGGCACGACAACGCCCCGCCGTGACATGACACGGCGGGGCGTTGTGGCGGCATCTGGTGCCGCCTTTACTTGAACAAAGCAGCATTTTTAGTGCAGCTTTTCTTGACTCAGGCTTCGAGGGCGGCAGGCTCGGCACGGTCGCGCTTGACCAGCAGCTTGTTGAGCGCATGCACATAGGCCCGCACGGCCGAGACCAGCGTATCGGCATCCGCACCCTGCCCATCGACCAGCTTGCCATCTTCTTCCAGCCGCACGGAGGTCCGGGCCTGCGCGTCGCTGCCCTCGGTCACGGCACCGACGGAATACAGCTGCAACGTCGCATCATGCGGCACGATAGCGCGGATGGCGTTGAAGGCGGCATCGACCGGCCCCTGCCCTTCCGCGTGGCCTTCGCGGCGCGCGCCATCGACTTCCAGCACCAGATCGGCGGTGGCGGGACGGCGCGAGCCTGCGGTGACATCGAGCGAGATGAAGCGGATGCGGGCATGGTCGCGCACTTCATCATCAACCAGCGCCACCAGGTCCTCGTCGTAGATGACCTTCTTGCGGTCGGCCAGATCCTTGAAGCGGGCGAACGCCTCGTTGAACTGCTCTTCCTCCAGCTTGTCGTAGCCCATGGCCTTGAGCTTGTCGCGGAAGGCGGCGCGCCCCGAATGCTTGCCCAGAACCAGCGAGGAGCGGGTCCAGCCCACGCTTTCCGGCGTCATGATCTCGTAGGTGGCAGCGTTTTTCAGGATGCCATCCTGATGGATGCCGCTTTCATGCGCGAAGGCGTTGCGGCCCACGATGGCCTTGTTGGGCTGCACGTCAAAGCCGGTGATGGTGGCCAGCATGCGCGAGGTGCGCAGCAGGCGCTCGGTATGGATGCCGGTTGTAAAGGGCAGCACGTCATGGCGCGTGCGCAGCACCATGATGATTTCCTCCAGCGCCGCGTTGCCCGCGCGCTCGCCAATGCCGTTGATGGTGCATTCCACCTGGCGCGCGCCCGCCTTCAGCGCCGCGATGGTGTTGGCAACCCCCAGGCCCAGATCATTATGGTTGTGGGTGGAGAAGATGACGCCATCGGCCCCCGGCACGCGGGCGCGCAGGTCAGCGAAGATGCGGGCCATGTCCTCGGGCGTGGAATAGCCCACCGTATCGGGAATGTTGATGGTGGTGGCACCCGCGCGGATGGCGGTCTCGACACAGCGGCACAGGAAGTCGGGCTCGGTGCGCGAGCCATCCTCGGCGGACCATTCCACGTCATCGGTGAACTGGCGGGCGGCGCGGTTACCAGCCTCGATGACTTCCAGCACCGTTTCAGGCTCCATGCGCAGCTTGTACTTCATGTGCAGCGGCGAGGTGGAGATGAAGTTGTGGATGCGCCCGCGTTTTGCCGGTTTGATCGCCTCGCCCGCGCTTGCGATGTCGTTCTTGCCGCCGCTGCGGGCGAGCGCGCACACCACGGTGCTCTTCATCTTCTGGGCAATCTGGTGAACGCTGTCGAAGTCACCCCTGGAGGCCACGGGAAAGCCCGCCTCCATCACGTCCACGCCCAGTTCTTCCAGCGCTTCGGCCATGCGCAGCTTTTCCGCGAGGTTCATGGAAAAGCCAGGCGACTGCTCGCCATCACGCAGCGTCGTGTCAAAGATGATGACGCGGTTGGGGTCGATGCGGCCAAAGGAAGGATGGTCGATGCTCATGGTAATAACCTCGGACTTGGTCCTGACATGGGACGGGCGACGGCACGCGCATGCGGCCTGTCTGTTCGTGTTCGCGCGGCTGCATGGCCGCTCCGATCAATCCCCTGGGCGCGCCGGCACGCAGGCCGGCCCTGATCGCTCAGGGGCGGATAAGTCGAAGACGAAGGAGCCCCGTCGCGGCACATGCGCGCGCGGAAAGGCGCGCGTATGCGCCCGATCCGATCCCCACGATATGCGCTGTCGTTACCATGCCGGGCACAATACAGCCCCGCAACGTGATTGCAACCCGAAAAGCGCCCTAGCCCGTGGCATGGGTGACCATGCTGTCAGTGGCGAAATAGCGGTCGATGGCCTGCACCATGGCCCCTGCCACCACCATGCGGTGCGCGGCCTGCCGCAGGGCCGCTTCATCCATGTGGTTGGACATGAAGCCCATCTCGACAAGCACGGAGGGGATGTCCGCCGATTTCAGCACCACGAAGGAGGCATGCCGCGAGGGATGCTGCAACAGCCCGATGCGCGGGCGGAAGGAAGTGACGATGCTGCTGGCCATGTGGGCGGCGCCATGGCGGGTTTCCTCGGTCACGAGGCTTGCGAGGATTTCCTGCACCTCGGGCGAATCCGCATGCACGTGCGGGCCGCCATAGCGGTCGGCGCTGTTCTCGGTGCGGGCCAGCATGGCGGTCTGGCGGTCCGACGCCTTTGAGGACAGCGTATAGACACTGGCCCCGCGCACGGCGCGGTTGGTCAGGGCATCGGCGTGCATGGAAATGAACAGCGATGCCTTGTGGCTGTGCGCGATATCCACCCTACCCTCGAGCGGGATAAAGCGGTCATCGGCTCGCGTCATGGCCACGCGGTAGCGGCCACTGGCCTCGAGCTGGCGTTGCAGCTCGCTGGCAGCCGCTTCGGCCACATGCTTCTCATACGTGCCGGAAATGCCGATGGCGCCAGGGTCCTTGCCACCATGGCCGGGGTCGAGCATGACCAGCGGCTTTGGCGGCGCCGCCCGGCCCACAATGGCGGGCGCGTGCAGCGGGTGGGCGGCGTGATGGGCTGCGGCGGGCGCGTGCAGCGGGTGGGCGGCGTGATGGGCTGCGGCGGCCGCATGCACATGAGCCGGCACATGCGGGGCCGGCACCCCCGCAAGCGCGCTGCCGGGCAGCAGCACACCCAGCCCCGCCACAACAGCGCGGCGCGGCAGCACGGGG
The DNA here is from genome assembly GCF_001571345.1 of Komagataeibacter xylinus NBRC 15237. Lineage (GTDB taxonomy): Bacteria > Pseudomonadota > Alphaproteobacteria > Acetobacterales > Acetobacteraceae > Komagataeibacter > Komagataeibacter xylinus. The sequence goes on from NZ_BCTP01000020.1 coordinate 41,820, forward strand.
CCAGACGTGCGTGCTGTCAGGCCCGCCTTGTTTCCATCAGGCCAGCCAGTGGTCATGCATCAGGTTCCGGTGAAAACGGTTGCGGGTTCATGTGTCCCTTCCCCTTACCACCATCCACGCCCTTCGTCAGCGGGATAAACGCAAGCCCCTTGCAGGAAAGCCCGCATTGCGCCATGCTGCCCAGCCGTGATGGACCGCGCCCGGTCTGGCTGCCCCGCTGGCATGCCTGATAGGGCGAAATGCCAGCAGGCATGACTTAAAAACTCCATCCGGCATGCATCATGCATGCGCGACATGCGCTTACCGGTATGCTTACCGGCCACGTTACGGCGTGGGGGCACATGCCACGCACGACCTGAGGCAGCCGCGCCGGTGTTCCCCATCGACAGGAAACCGGATGGCATACCAGTCGATACGGAAGGTTCCGCCCCGGCAATCAGGCCGGGCCGCGCCCTCCCCAGCCAGGACAGAGGATGGATTGGATACCACGCGGACCTTTTCCGCATATGCGATGACACCATGCGCGAATACGGGCGGCACACGCATGCCGCATCCGGTCGCACCGCATGGCCTGTCCGCCCGCGCAGGGCGCGGTGGTCTCCTGTCCGGTTTCAGTCACGGCTTTTTCAATCATGCTTTTGTCCGCTCCCCCGCCCCTCCTGCCGCCACGACTCGCGCGCAGCCCGGATGCCGGAGCGTGACACACCGGAGTGCGCCTATTTATGAGCAAACGCATGCTGATCGACACGACCCACGCGGAAGAAACCCGCGTGGTCGTGATGGATGGTAACCACCTTGAGGATTATGATGTCGAAGCCGCTTCCAAGAAGCAGCTCAAGGGCAACATCTACCTTGCCAAGGTTATCCGAGTAGAACCCAGCCTCCAGGCTGCGTTCGTGGATTATGGCGGCAACCGCCACGGCTTTCTCGCCTTCAGCGAAATCCACCCCGATTATTACCAGATCCCCGTAGCCGACCGCGAAAAGCTGCTCGCGCTGCAGGAGGAGGAACGCCGCGCGGAAGAAGAACGCCGCGCGCGTGATGACGAGGAAGACGACGCCCCCCGCGCCGAGGACGAAGCCGAAACCCCCGCGGGCGAGGAAGGCGACGAGCCTGAAACCGTGGGCGGCGAGAACGATACCGGTGACGAGGCCCAGGCCCAGCGCCGCATCGCCCGCTTCCTGCGCAACTACAAGATTCAGGAAGTCATCCGCCGCCGCCAGATCCTGCTCGTGCAGGTGGTCAAGGAAGAGCGCGGCAACAAGGGTGCTGCGCTGACCACCTACGTGTCGCTTGCCGGGCGCTACTGCGTGCTCATGCCCAACTCGCTGCGCGGGGGCGGTGTTTCGCGCAAGATCACCTCGGTGGCCGACCGCCGCCGCCTGCGCGACATCATTACCGAGCTGTCAATCCCACGCGGCATGGCCATGATCGTGCGCACCGCTGGCGCCCAGCGCCCGCGCGCCGAGATCATGCGCGATTGCGAATACCTGCTGCGCCTGTGGGATGATATCCGCCAGCACACGCTGGAATCCGTCGCCCCCGCCCTGATCTATGAGGAAGCGAGCCTGATCAAGCGCGCCATCCGCGATATCTACACGCGCGAGGTGAGCGAGATCCTGATCGATGGCGAGCCGGGCTGGAAGTCCGCGCGCGAGTTCATGCGCATGCTCATGCCCCAGAACGCCCAGAAGGTGCGCCTGTGGCAGGACCACGAGCAGACCCTGTTCTCGCACTACAAGGTGGAGGGGCTGCTCGATTCCATGCTCTCGCCGTCCGTGCAGCTCAAGTCGGGTGGCTACCTGGTCATCAACCAGACCGAGGCGCTGGTTGCGATCGACGTGAACTCGGGCCGCGCCACGCGTGAGCGCAACATCGAGGAAACGGCGCTGCGCACCAACCTCGAAGCCGCCGAGGAAGTCGCCCGCCAGCTCCGCCTGCGTGACCTTGCCGGGCTGATCGTGATCGACTTCATCGACATGGAAAGCCGCAAGCATAACGGCATGGTCGAGCGCAAGCTCAAGGATGCGCTGCGTACCGACCGCGCGCGCATCCAGGTGGGCCAGATCTCGCATTTCGGCCTGCTGGAAATGTCGCGCCAGCGCCTGCGCCCCTCCATTGCCGAATCCGCCTTCATGCCCTGCCCGCACTGCCAGGGCACCGGCATCGTGCGCGGGATCGAAAGCTCGTCGCTGCACGTGCTGCGCGCGATCGAGGACGAGGGCATGCAGCGCAAGGCCGCAGAAATTGCCGTGCAGGTCGCGCCCGAGGTTGCCTTCTACATCCTCAACAACAAGCGCGCCTGGCTTTCGGAAATCGAGACGCGGCACAAGATGCAGGTCGTGTTCGCGCCTGATGCCACGCTCCAGCCGCCCGAGTGCAAGATCGAGCGCGTGCGCCAGCAGACAGCCCGCTTCGAGGCGCCTGCCGCCATCGCGCATGCCCCGGCTGAAAACAGCACCGTGCGCGAGATCCAGATCCAGGCCGAGCCGCCGGTAGCCGAAGCAACCCCGGAAGCCCCGGCCAGCACGGAAGAGGACGAGGATATCGCCTCGGGCACCGACCACCGTCGTCGCCGTCGCCGTCGTCGTCGCCGTGGTTCCGCTGCCACCACGCCCGAGCAGACGGCCGAGACGCCGCAGGCCCCCGCAGCCGAGGAACCGGCCCCCGTGCCTGCCCCCGCGCGCGAAGCCTATCGCGGCCCCACCCCGGCTGACCCGTATGGCGACCCGATCATCGACATCTTTGACGTGATCGAGCAGACCACGGCGCCTGCCGAGATCGTGGAAGAGGTTGTGGAAGCCGAGCCCGCTGTCGTCGCCGTAACGGAGGAAGAGGAAGCGCCCAAGCCGCGCCGCCGCCGCCGCACGCGCCGCCGCACCCCGGTTGAAACGGAAGCCACCCCCGAGGCCCCGCAGGCCGGGGCGGAAGCCGAAGTGAACGCGCCGGTGGCCGAAGCCCCGGTGGTGGAAGCCGAAGCCGCACCCGCCGAGCCGGTTGTGGCAGCCCCGGCGGAACCCGTGGAGGAAGCGCCCAAGCCGCGCCGCCGCCGCGCCAGCACGGCCACCGCCACGCGCAGCCGCCGCACCAAGGCCCCCGCCAGCACGCCGGAAGAAACCCCGGCCGAGGCCGTGGCGCCCAGCGCTGCGGAAGAGGCGGCCCCTGCCGAGGAAGCCGCACCCGCCAAACCCGCGCGCAAGCGGGCGGCCAGCCGGAGCACGGGCACGACGACGGCCACCACGCGCCGCCGCACTACCCGCAAGACGGCTGCCAAGGCGGATGAGGCCACCGAGGCTGCGGCTGAAGCGCCCGTAAAAGCGAAAGCCGAAGCAGAAGCCCCGGCTGTGGAAGAGGCCCCCAAGCGCCGCCGTGCCCCGGCACGCCGCAAGAAGGCCGAGCCTGCCGCCACCGAGGCCACGCAAGCCCCGGCGGAAGTGGTAGCCGAGACGGCGGAAGCCGCACCGGCCAAGCCCGCGCCGCGCAAGCGCGCCACGACCCGCAAGGCCACTACCACCACGGCCACGGCCACCCGCACGCGCCGCCGCAAGAAGGCGGAAGACGCAGCGGAACCGGCTACGGACGAGGCAGCTTCATCTGCCGCGCCGACCGAAGCGGAAGCGACACCCCGCCGCCGCACGGGCTGGTGGAAGCGCTAATTACGGCGTGACTGACCAAGTAGAAAACCTGCCTTCGCAAGAAGGCAGGTTTTTTATTGCCCGAATGAATTCTGTTTTCATCAAAATGTTTTGGTAAAACTTTTTCAAAAACCCTCGAAAGAACGCCGTCTTTTTGAAAAAAGGCAGCACCCAGAAACTTTTGTTATTTTATTATTGATGCACAATAACCACATTTCTGTAGAAACTATACAAGTTAAAGGACTGGAATAACCATGACCCCAGCCGCCCGCAAATGCCTTGACCAGCTACGCACCCTGCTGCGCCCGGCGTCAGTCGCAACCGCAGGCGGCTTCCGCCCGCCATCCGACCCGGCCACGTCATGGTTCTGCCGGGCCGTAGGCCAGCCGGGTGAAAGCCTGCCACAATGGAACGGCAGGCCCATGATCCCGATCCTGCAGATCCGTATTGATGAACTGCCTTACGTGCCAGAACAACTGGCCCAGCTGGCGCTGATCGTCGTGTTTTTCGACATGGAGGATCTGCCCTTGGACAGGCCGCATGGCGAGGGCTGGCTGATCCGTGAATATACGTCCACCGACGGCCTCGTGCCGCTGCCCCAAGCCGAGCAGGCCTTCAAACCCTTGCCCATACGCTGGACGCGCATTGAGGACGACGCTCCCGGCTGGGAAGATGCCTGGTCCCTGCCGATCAACATGGATGCCCTCGTTGCCGACGATGCAGGAAGCGATGCTTTCTCTGATAATTTCGAGTGCCATGACCAGACCAAGGTAGGCGGCTACCCGGCTGATATACAGGGGGCGGTTGGCCTTGAGGACTTCATGTTCCAGATCAATTCGGAAGACAGGGTAGGCCTGATCTGGGGCGCCAGCGGAATGGCCTATTTCTTCCGGCTACCTGATGGGACGTGGCGCTGGTCATGCCAGTTTGATTGACGGACACGCGACTACCTTTTTTCAAAAAAGGTAGCGTTTTTCGAAGCTTTTTGAAAAAATCTTCACCAAAAACTTCCTTATGATCAACCGCCTTCAGGCAATGCGGGCGCGGTTTCCCAACCGCGGCCGATAATGGCGGCACTGCGGCGGCCCAGCCCGTCATGGCGCAGCACGATCATGTTCTGCTCCTCAAGATAGGCAAGCTGCCGCCGGGCACGGCCAAGCGAGTGGGTGCCGTAGGTGCGCGCAATCACACTGTCGGACGGGCACGGCTCCCCATGCAGCGCCGCCCGCGCAATAAGCAGGAAGATGCCCTGCATGTCATCGGGCAGGACGGCAGCCATCTGCTCGGCCTGCCGCCAGTCCTCGCTTTCCACCGTCGTGGCATCCACGCCCGCGCGGGCGACGGCCAGCAGGCGACGGAAGCGCGGCATGTCGAGCGCGTCACGGCCCATGCCCTCGATCCGGCAGCGCACCAGAAAATCCTGATACAGCACATGCACCGGGCGGAAGCCTGCATCCTCATCACGCAATATGTCGGTCAGGATGTCGATAAAGCGCAGGCGGAGCGCTGCCGCATCCACCGGCGGGGCTTCGGGCGCAGCCGCTTCGGCCTCCAGCGTCGCGGTCTCGGCATGGGCTGCAAGCTGCGAGAGGATATCGGGCGGCGGACTGGCATGACGCGGCGCGCGGGCGGGCAGTTCGCGCTCGGGCACCGGGGTCAGGATCAGTTCGCGTATTTCATCGCCTGCGGGCACCGGCTCGAAAGGCATCAGCGTGGGGCCAGCCGAGCGGCTTTCAGTCTCGACCGGGCCAATTTTCACCGCAAGCGGCCTGCGGCACACGGCGGGGCCGAGGGCCACAAAATAACCGCGCTCAAGATCGCGGAAGCTCTCGGCCTGACGCCGTTCCATGCCCAGCAGGTCGGCGGCACGCATCATGTCGATGTCGAGGAAGGTGCGGCCCATGAGGAAGTTCGAGGCTTCGGCCGCGACATTCTTGGCAAGCTTGGCCAGGCGCTGGGTGGCGATCACGCCCGCCAGCCCGCGCTTGCGTCCACGGCACATGAGGTTGGTCATGGCCCCGAGCGAGGCGCGACGTGCCTCGTCCGATACCTCGCCCGCTGCGGCTGGCGCAAAAAGCTGGGCTTCATCCACCACCACCAGCACGGGGTACCAGTAATCGCGCGGCACCTCGAACATGCCGCCAAGGAAGGCAGCGGCGCGGCGCATCTGCACATCCGCATCCACGCCCTCAAGGTTCAGGATGACCGAGGCGCGGTGCATGCGCATGCGCTCGCCCGCCGCCTGCAGGGCGGCTTCGGTATGCTCGGCTGCATCAATGACCAGATGGCCGAAGCGCTCGGCCAGGCTGACAAAATCGCCCTCGGGGTCGATGATGGCCTGCTGCACCATGCGCGCCGACTGCTCAAGCAGGCGGCGCAGCAGGTGCGACTTGCCCGAGCCGGAATTGCCCTGCACCAGCAGGCGGGTGGACAGCAGTTCGGCCAGGTCCATGGTCACGGGGCCATCGCCTGCCACGGCCCCGCGCCGCTCGCCAATCGTGATTGCAACACTCATGGCGCTGACGGATACCGCTCGCGGCGCGAGTCCTGCAACCACGCCCATGCGCCCTCGCCCGCCATGCGGCCCGTGGCCATGCAGCCCTGCAGCAGGTAGCCACCGGTCGGGGCTTCCCAGTCCAGCATTTCACCTGCGGCAAACACGCCGGGCAGCGCGCGGATCATGAAATGCGCATCGAGTGCGGGCCACGCAATGCCACCGGCCACCGATATGGCGCGGTCCAGCGCGGCAGGGGCGTTGACTTCAACCGGCACCGCCTTGACCCGTGCGGCAAGGGCCTGTGGCGCACGCGGGGGCGGTCCGTCGCCGCCTTCACGCATCAGCGCCACCGCAACGGGGGAAAGCTTCAGCGCCTTGCGTAGCGTGTTGGACAGGCTCTCACGCGCCCGCACGCGGGCGATGCGGGTGGCAATCTCGGCCGCGTCAAGGGCCGGGCGCAGGTCAATGAGCAGGCGGGCGCGGCCAGTTTGGGCAATCCGCTCGCGAATGGCGGCTGAAAGCGCATAGACCGCGCCGCCTTCAATGCCCGTATCGGTCACCACCGCCTCGCCGCGCACGTCTGGGCCGCCTTCCAGCGCAAGGCCGATGCCACGCAGCGGCGTGCCCGCAAACCGCGCGCGAAAGGCCGGGCTCCACCCGGTCACGAACCCGCAATTGGCAGGCGCGAACGGCGTGACATCAACACCAAGCCCCCCAAGGCGTTCGCCCCATGCGCCGTCAGACCCCAGCCGCGCCCAGCTTGCACCGCCCATGGCCAGCACCGTGGCATCGACCCGCCAGCACGCCGCCCCGCCGGGGCCGGACACGCGCAGGCGGCCTGCTTCATCCCACCCAAGCCAGCGGTGGCGGGTAAGCAGGCGCACTCCACGCGCGGCCAGCCGCGCGAGCCACGCGCGCAGTAGGGGGGACGCCTTCATGGCGCGGGGAAACACCCGGCCACTGCTGCCGGTAAAACATGGCTGGCCCAGCCCTTCGGCCCATTTCACCATATCGGCCGGGCCAAAGGCCAACAGGGCCGCCTGCATCATGGGCGTAGCCGCGCCATAGCGGGCGCCAAAGGCTGCCGGATCCTCGGAATGGGTCAGGTTCAGCCCGCCGCGCCCGGCCATGAGCAGCTTGCGGCCCATGGTGGGCATCTGCTCGACCACGCTCACCGCGCACCCCCGCTCGGACAGGATCTCGGCTGCGGCAAGGCCCGCGGGGCCACCGCCAATAACGGCCACATGCGGCCTGAAAACGAATTCGGTCATCAGATGATGTAATCAATCGGCGGAAGCATCTGGTCCATGGTGAAGGCGGGCAGGCTGGAATGGCGCGTGCCCACAACACGGGCCGGGTTGCCCACCACCGTGGTGTAGGGCGAAACGGATTCCAGCACGATGGACCCCGCCCCCACCTTGGCCCCCTCGCCAATCTCGATATTGCCCAGAATGGTGGCGCCTGCGCCAATCAGCACACCCCGGCGCACCTTGGGGTGGCGGTCGCCCACGTTCTTGCCGGTGCCGCCAAGGGTCACGCCCTGCAGCAGCGACACGTCATCCTCCAGCACCGAGGTCTCGCCAATGACAATGCCCGTGCCGTGGTCGAACAGCACCCGCCGCCCCAGCCGGGCGGCTGGGTGGATATCGACCCCGAACAGTTCCGAGCACCGGCTCTGCAGGTGCAGCGCCAGATAGCCGCGCCCGTTATGCCACAGCCAGTGCGCCACGCGGTGGCTCTGCACGGCGTGATAGCCCTTGAAGAACAGGAAGGGCGTTACGTATTCCGCCGTGGCCGGATCTCGCTCGCGTATGGCCACGAGGTCGGCCGCGGCGGCGTTGACGATATCGGGGTCAGCCTCGAACACCTCCGTCACCAGTTCGGCCAGCGCGTCATCGGCTACCGAGCGGTCGCCGAGCTTGCGCCCGAGCAGGGCGGCGAGCGCGCCGCGAAAGGAGCCGTGATTGCGGATGCCCGTGGCCAGCAGCCCCTTGACCAGCGGGTCATTGCAGCCACATGCGCCGCTTACGATCTCGCGCCACAGCATGGCGGGGTCGATCGGCCCCAGCGTTGGGGGCATTACGGGGCTGGCGCGATCCTTCAGCGAAAGGGCGGCAGGCGGGTTTTCAGGCATGATCGGTCCGTTCTTCCGTCCGATGGGCGGTTGTCATATGGCTGGCAGGCGGGCGTTCACAGCCCCATGGCGTGCCGGGCAAAGCTGCGGCGCAGGGGTGTTATGCGGTTGACTGTGGCAAGCCCCACGTCACGCGCCAGGCGCAGCAGCGGGTTGTCATTGCCAAACAGGCGCTCGAGCGCATCGGTAGCCGCCAGCATGAGCATGTTGGCGGGCCTGCAACGCGCCTGGTAGCGGCGCAGCACGTCGGGCGCGCCCACATCGCCGCCCGCCGCGTGCACCTGCGTCAGGATATCGGCCATGGCGATCACGTCACGGAAGCCAAGGTTGAGCCCCTGGCCCGCAATGGGGTGGATGCCGTGGGCGGCATCGCCCACCAGCGCCAGGCGCGTATCGATGTAACGCTGCGCGTACTGCGCGGAAAGCGGATAGACCCAGCGCCGCCCCACGGGGGTCACCGCACCCAGCCAGTCATCGCCCATGCGGCGGCGGATCTCGTGGGTAAAGGCGTCATGCGGCAGGTCGGCAAGGCGGTGGGCCACCTTCTCGCTCTCGGTCCAGACCAGGGCGGAGAGGTTGGGGTGCTCGGCATTGCCCGCCATGGGCAACTGGGCAAAGGGGCCTGCGGGCAGGAAGTGCTCGAGCGCGCGGCCTTCATGCGGGAATTCGTGGGCGACCGCGCACACGATGCCGCACTGGTTGTAGGGCATGCGGGTGACCGTGATGCGGGCCTGGTCGCGCAGCGGGCTGCGACGCCCTTCGGCTGCCACCACAAGGCGGGCATTGATGGTGCGGCCACTGGTGGTGTGGATCACGGCACCATCAGCCGTGCGGGTCACGCGGCCTTCATCGGGGGCGAAAACATGCAGGCCCGGCGTTGCGTGAAGGGCTGCATTGAGCGCCACGCGCAGGGCGCGGGCCTCGATCATCGCGCCGAAGGGCTGATCGGCATCGGCCCGGCCAAATTCAAGGAACAGGGGCGAAGGCGGCTGGCCGGGCCTGCCATCGGTCACGCGGATTTCGTTGATGTCGCACGACTCCATGGGCAGGCGGCCCCACACGCCCGCTTCCTCAAGCAGGCGGCGCGAGCCTGCGGCGATGGCATAGGCGCGGCCATCAAAGGCGGGGTGCTCCATGGGCGGCAGCGCCGCGCGATCGATGATGGCGACCTGCATGCCCGCTGCTGCCAGGCGGCAGGCCAGCGTGGCGCCAACCGGACCCGCCCCCACGATGCAGACATCAACCCCAAGGGCTTCGGGCATGGCGGTGGCTGTCATGTTCGCGGTCATTTCGTTTCCTGTTCTGGGCCTGCCGGGCAACGGGGCAGGCCACACGGATTTACTCCCCACCGGGGGCAACGCACAAGCGCACATGCCAGATGCATGGCGTGAAGGCGGATGACATGCATCGCCCGATCAGGGTATAGACGGAGCGGTTACCTTACTTCACCCACGGTCAACCGGCCGGAACAGCAAGAATGGAGACGCGGTGCGATGAAGCTTGTCACAGCCATCATCAAGCCTTTCAAGCTCGACGATGTGCGTGAGGCCCTGACCCCGCTGGGGATTCAGGGGCTGACCGTATCGGAAGTCAAGGGCTTCGGTCGCCAGAAGGGCCAGACCGAAATCTATCGCGGGGCGGAATACCACGTCAGCTTCCTGCCCAAGATCAAGATCGAGGTCGCCGTGACCGACGAACTCGTCGAGCAGGCGGTCGAGACGATTCTGGAGGCCGCCCACACCGGCAAGATCGGCGATGGCAAGATCTTCATCTCCCCGCTGGACAGCGTCATCCGCATCCGCACGCGCGAGACGGGCGACAGCGCACTGTAAAGCTACCCTGCTTTTTTCATACATCATTTCAGGACCGACCAGCCACATGGCCACATCATTCCGCATCTCCCTCGCCGCCGCCTCCGTCATGGCGCTCGCCCTTTCCACCGGAGCCGCGCAGGCACGTGACACGTCCAAGGCGTGCCACGCCAAATTCACGGCGGCCCGCACGGCAGGCACGCTGGGCACGCAGTCCTACAAGGAGTTCAAGGCAGCCCAGTGCGATACCGGCGCCGCCACCACAGCCGAGGCGGCCAAGCCCGCCGCACCGGCAACCCCGGCGCCTGCCGCAGCCCCCGTAGCCGCGCCGGCGGCAGCCAGGGCCGCAGCGCCCGCGGTCACCACCTCGGCCACCATGCCCGCCACTGTAGCTGACAAATACAGCAAGGAACCCGCGGGCAAGGGCCGCCTGCACACCTGCCTCGACCAGTACAACGCCAACAAGGCCGCCAACGCCAATGGCGGCCTGCGCTGGATCCAGAAGGGCGGCGGCTATTACAGCCAGTGCAACGCCAAGCTCAAGGGCTGAGCCCCCGCACGGGCCGCGCCCTGGCCCGTGCCTTACCCGCCCTGCCTGCGCGCGGGGCGGACAAAGGCCTGGCTGGTGGCGTAGGATATCCACACCCTGTGGCTTGCGAACCAGTCCGAGCCCAGCAGCATTTCAAGGTGCTCGCGCAAAGGAGCCACGGTGAGCGTGACATTGCGCTCAAGCTCGTGGCCCACCTGCAGGCTGTCAAAGCGGTGCCAGTGATAGATGTCCTTGTGGCCATCCACGCTGGCGGTAACCCCACCGGGGTCGCGCTCAAGCTGTGACTGGGCAACACCCGCGCGGTGCGCCACGTCGGGCGAGACGATGCGCGAGCGCGCGCCACTATCGAGCAGCGCCGTGACCGGCCTGCCATCAAGCCTGACCTCAAGCAGGAAGCGGTTGTCCTGCCGCCGCAGGGGCAGGCTTTCATACGGGCCATCCCACGCGGGCGGAGGGGCGCAGGCGAGCGAGCCGTGCTGGATGTTCCACAGGCTCAGCGTGCCGCCGGGCACATCCATGTCGAGATCGAAACGCGAGAGAATATCGCCACCAAGCAGCCCCGCCACGGGCGGCTGGATCATCGGCTGGCCGGGCAGTTCGCCCACCGGCACGGAGCGTGCGCCAAAATCCACCCCGCCCACCCGCAGGTCGGGCACGATGGCATTGGGCGTGGCCTGTGCCACCCCGCCCGTGCCATGCACCACCGTTTCATGCTCGGGGTCGAGGCGCAGGCGCAGGTAGCCCACCATCTCGGGCGTGAGCAGCCCGCCATCGGAGCCGGTATCGACCAGCGCGCTCAGGCTGTGGCCTGCAATGCTGATGACGATGGAGAGATACCCCCCATCATCGCGCAGCGGCACCTGGGCTACGCGTTCATGGTTGCACAGCCGCGCGGCATCGGGGGCCGCCATCGCGCCATGGGCCACACCAAGGCCACAGGCCAGCCCCATGGCCAGCAAGGTGTTGCGGGCCGCCACTAGCCCAAGCGCTCCGCCATGGCATCGGTCGCGGCAAGCAGGGCCTCGATGATGCCGGGATCGGTCATGGCATGGCCCGCGATATCAACAACCTGAAAATCCGCCTCCGGCCAGGCGCGGTGCAGGTCCCATGCCGTGCGCATGGGAGTCGCCACGTCATAGCGCCCCTGCACGATGATGGTGGGGATGTGGCGGATGCGCTCCACATTGCGGATCAGTTGCCCCTCCTCCAGCCACCCTGCATTGATGAAATAATGGTTCTCGATGCGCGCGAAGGCCAGCGCATAGCGCGGATCGCCGTGCCGGGTGGCGGTATCAGGGGCGGGGCGCAGGGTGATGGTGCGGCCTTCCCACACGCTCCAGGCAATGGCCGCCTTTATCTGCTCGTCCTGGTCCGTGCCGGTCAGGCGACGGTTATAGGCCGCGATCAGGTCGCCGCGCTCGGCGGGCGGGATGGGGGCGAGGAACTGCTCCCACAGGTCGGGGAAGAGCCATGACGCCCCTTCCTGATAATACCACAGCAGTTCCGCCCGCCGCAGGGTGAAGATGCCGCGCATGACCAGCGCCGTCACCCGCCCGGGGTGTGTCTGCGCATAGGCCAGCGCCAGTGTGGAGCCCCATGAGCCGCCAAACACCATCCACTGCTCCGCTCCCGTGAGCACGCGCAGGCGCTCCATGTCGGCCACGAGGTGCCAGGTGGTGTTGTGCGCGAGGGATGCATGCGGCGTGGAGCGCCCGCAGCCGCGCTGGTCGAACAGAAGGATACGGTAGCGCGCGGGGTCGAACATGCGGCGCTGGAAGGCCGAGCATCCGCCGCCAGGGCCACCATGCACGAACACCACGGGAATGCCATCAGGGTTGCCGCACAGCTCCCAGTAAACGCGGTGCCCCTCCCCCGTATCAAGCCAGCCGTGGTCGTAGGGGTCGATGGGGGGGTAGGCAAACCGCTCAGGCATGGATCTTCCTGTTCATCGGGCAGTATCGGGCGGGGTGTCGGTGGTGGCATGCGGATGGGCGCGTGTCCAGACATCCATCAGCCGCGCCTCATCCGCCAGGGTGTAGCGCTGGGTGGTGGACAGGCTGGCATGGCCGAGCAGATCCTGGATCACGCGCAGGTCGGCGCCACCTTCCATCAGGTGCGTTGCGAAGGAATGCCGCAGCGCATGCGGGGTTGCATGCTCCGGCAGGCCCGCCATGTGCCGCCACGTGCGCATGGCGCGCTGGGCGATGCCCGCCTGCAGCCGCCCGCCACGCACGCCCACGAACAGCGGCGCATCGGGCTGGGGCAGCGGGTGGGCATTGCGCCACCGCCTGAGCGCCTGCATGACCTGCGGCAGCACCGGCACCATGCGCTCCTTGCCGCCCTTGCCGCGAATGCGCAGCACGCCATCGCCCTGCACCGGGTTGCCAAGACTGGCCGCCTGATCGAAATCACGCACATCCAGCCCCAGCGCCTCCGAGATGCGCAGCCCGCAGCCGTACAGCAGCATGAACAGCGCCCCGTCGCGCACCTGCGCCATGGGGGTGTGGGCAATATCGGCCACGCCTTCGGGCACCTCAAGCGCATCTGGCCTTGGCAGCGGGCGGGGCAGCGGGCGGCGGGTGCGCGGCGTGGCCAGCAGGGCGGGGGCGGGGTTGTCCACTCCGTGATACCGGGCAAGGTAGCGGTAGAACGAGCGCAGCGCCGAGACCCGCCGTGCCCGCGTGCGCGCCGCGCGGTCCTGCGTGGTGGCGCGCCTGCCGGTCAGGGCGGCGTTATGCTCATGGGCCAGCCAGGCCCGCAGATCGGCCAGTGAAAGCCCCGCCAGCGCCCCCAGATCGGGTTCCGCGCCCAGATGCCCCATGAGGAAGGACAGAAAGCGGTCCAGATCGCCCCGATAGGCCGCAAGCGTGAGGGGGGAAGCCCGGCGTTCGGTCTCCATCCACTGCAGAAAGGCATCGCGTGCCCCGGTTGCCATCATGCCGCAGACCTTTTTCCTGACTGAAAAAAG
>NZ_BCTP01000021.1 GCF_001571345.1 Komagataeibacter xylinus NBRC 15237
GTATAAGATGTGAAGGCATGGCCAACTGGACAATGCGGCTCAATGCACCAGAAAAGAAAGATATAACAGTTCCAGTTATAATTTCTTTCCTATTATTGTCTTTTTTGTCATTAAACCATACATAAAATATGGCAGCCATCAATACCCCGACGGTCATACTATCATATGTCAGGGATGAAAGGAGTGCATTCACAAACTTGCTTTTTCTTGCGAATGAATTTAAGAAAATTTCTATATTGTAATCGATAGATCTTATTTGAAATAAGGTAAGAATGGTGCATGAAAAAAATGCCATCATACAAACTATAAATATTGTATAATCATTTATTTTATGAACATATTCGGAATTATTTTGTGGAGGTCGTTTCATAATGAATTTTTGTAATATTTGCTTCATTTTCATCTCCCAATAGTTGGGGCTTCTATGTTAGCGGCTGAGTTGTGTCAACGCGATATTTGAAGCAAATTGTATCAATTCATGTTCCATGAATTTAAATTACATTTCTATATACCATGATGATAAATAAATTATGATATATTATATTATCTAATCAATATTTCTGGTTTCAACTTGCCAGCAAGCTGCGGGTAATCGAAAGGTACGGATCAGTGCCGCACGGCTGTGCCAGGCGTGTTAATCGCAACGTGCCTGTCTGTCGGCGGTGTCGCGGCAGGTATCGTGCGAACGGATGCCTGCCGGAAGACCATGCCTTGCCCGTTATCGTGCATGATCGCGACATCATGCCGGGACATAAAGGGGCATGGAATCCTCCCACAGGCTGTCCGTCAGGATCCGATTGTGACTGCCGTCGGCATTCATGATGAATATCTGCCCGTAAGGCTGGAACGTATTGTCATACAGGGCCGCTTCGTCACGGAAGCCATATACGCCGCTTGACCACATGATGCGGCCATCGGCGGTCCATACGGCATGGCCGTCATTGGCGCCGCTGGTGGTCAGCCGCTTCAGCCCGGTTCCGTCGGGACGGATGGTGAAAATATCATAATTTTCGTCATCGACCCGGCGCGTGAACACGATCCGGCTGCCATCGGGCGACCAGCCGGGCAGATTGTCATATGCCGTGGTCAGCACGCGTGTCTGCCGGGTCCGCAGGTCCAGTATGCGCAGGCCCATGTTGTTTTCCCCCCACACCCGGTACACGATCTGCTGGCCATCAGCGGAATAGCTGGGGAAACCGGAATGTATGGTGCCATCGGTCAGGGCTTCGACCGCGCTGCCGTCGCGGCGCATGCGCATGACCGTTGCCTTGCCCGTGCGGCGCGCCTGGAACCACTGGCCCAGCCCGAAGGCGATCCACTGCCCGTCGGGTGACCATGCGGGGGCGAACGCGCCGGCCATGCCGTGGCCTACCTGTGCCGGGTTGAGGTTTGTGCTGGAGACATCAAAGATCCGCTTCCGGTCCGATCCATCCGGGTTCATGGTGGCGATGGAGGAATTGAGCGCCTTTTCCGTCAGCACCAGCGTGCCGTCGCGTGACAGGCCGGGAAACACATCCGTATACCGGTAATCCCGCTGCGGATCCCAGCTATACAGGGGCTGGTTCTGGGCAAACGGGCGGAAACTGACCTTTTCATAAATGACCGTCCGGCCATCGGGGGACCAGGCGGGGGAACGCAGCGTCCGGTGCACGCTGGCAATGCCAGCGGTATAGGCCAGCCCCTCATCTGGTCCCCCTTTGCGGTGATATCCGATGATTTCCGCCGTAACGAACTGGGGAAAGACCTTCAGCCCCAAGCCGGACGTATGCTGGACCCGTTCCCCGCTGGCAATATCGACGGACACAATCTGGGAGACGACAGATGCGACCCCTTCGGGTCGTCTGGCGCCCCATGTGCTTTCGGCCAGCATCTCATAAAACACCACCCGTCGGCCATCCGGCGACCATTTGGGGGAGCCAAGGCAGTAGTCGGGGCGGGTCGCGATACGGCGGAAACCCTGTCCATCCGCACCGATGATGTAAATGCTGAGTGCCTGCGTATGTTCCCAGCCCCGGCCATTGTCATGCCCGCGCCACGGGGTGTTGCGGTCGGAGGAAAATGCCAGCCACCGGCCATCGGGCGACCATGCGGGGCGGAAGAAACAGTCTGGTCCCGCCTTGTCGCCCTGCACGCGGGCCGACCCGGTCAGGTTGCGCAGCCTGCCCATGCGCAGGTCCATGACCCAGATATTCGCACGGTATCCGTCGCGCGTGGAAACGAAGGCCAGGCGCGTGCCATCGGGCGACAGGGCGGCCGCATCGTCCACGGATGGATGGCTGACCAGGGGGGCGACACCGGTGCCGTCCAGACGGGCGCGGAATATGTCCGCCTGCCCCAGCCCGTTACGTTCGGATGTAAAGAGGATGGACTGCCCGTCCGGGGCAAAAGACGCATGATAATCAAGGCCATTTCCCGGCATGAAGGGCCGTTCGTCACTCCCGTCCGCGTTGGCAAGGTAAAGCTGTGACACTGATGGTCCGATACGGTTCATCAGCATCACGCCCTTTCTGCGGGGGGCCGCCACGGCACCGGCGGGCAGGAGGAGGGCCGCCCCCAGCATCTTCAACATATTTCGACGATTCATGAAGTTTCCCCTGTTTTGGGACGTTACGGCTCAGATACAGTCTTCGGGCACGGTCGTGCGGCATGACGCGCCGCATACGTATGATGGCCCGGTGCTACAATATCCTCGTATCGTCGTTGTGCAGCGCCCCTGTCCCTGCGTGATCGGACAGCTTCGCGAGGCAGCCATCCCCACGACCGTTCTGGCCGCCAGAATAATTCTGATCAAAAGACGGCGCCTGTGCTGCCAGTGGCAGCGCGGTAATCGGCGCAAGGGCCAGCAAGATTGAACGTTTCATGATCCCTCATCTGATCGCCCGACACATATTGGGACAGATCGGGATGGATGAAAGGTAATATTGTGTAACAAACAGGATCGCTTCTTATGTTTTCCTAATGCAAGAATAAATAAACATATTTTGTATCTATAATTACATAATTTTTACAATTAGAGCTCTATTTATACATAGTATTCATATCTGGTTCTACGTAATTCTACCCGCGCGCGCAAATCACCGGACGCACAACATTTTTCGCGCCGGAGATGAGCATGATCCGAACACAGGCCATGATCATACGGGAGCTTCAAGATGGCGTGGTTGGCGGAGCGGCCGGCTGGCCCAGATTCTGCCGCGCCTGTTCCCGGATATCATTGCATTTCTTGGTAAAGACACTGGATTGCGAAGCCGTCATGAAATTGATGATGAACGCCACCACCAGCGAACAGAACGACAGTGCGATCACCGCCTGCCCCAACCCACCAATAACAGCGTCATAACACTCCGCCGAATACCACAGCAGCACGAGGCTGAGCACGGCGCCCAGAAAGCCAAGAACGCCGGTATAATGGACCAGCGTGTCTTCCTCTTTACTGTAATCGGCGCTTTCCTGCCAGAGTAGATAGAGCTTCTCGTTCACCTCCTCTATCTGGCAGTCACGTTCCAGTTGCTGCGCACTGACCAGCTTCGCTGGAGCGGTACGGTACATACCCAGTTCCTGCTGGGCCTTGGCAAAGACCCGTCGCCGCTCCTTGATCGCGGGCAGGCTGATATCGACAAAACTGAGAATTGCCACGTTAAGGGCCGCTGACAACTGCACGACGGCCTGAAAATCACCCCACGTCTGGCTCACGTCTTTCCTCCGGTCTCAATTACCCGTGAACACAATACGCCATGTCACAACGAAGCGGCAGCGCGTAAAAAAGGCTGACTGGATTGCATTCACTCTGCCTCTGCGCGGCACGCACATGCAATCGGGACGCATGGGGTTCGTTCACCCTGCCTGTCCCGGGGAATATGATGGTTTTAGCGCCATGACTGGACCTGACCGCATTATTTATAGTATTTTATATACAGGAAACCCTCTCAGAAAAGGCCCCATGATGATCCCTGCCAATGAATGTGAGCGCAAAGGCGATGCCTGGATGGCTAAGGCCTTGAATCCTGAAAAAAATGCACATGAACGCCAGAAAGCGGCAAAGGCGGCAATGTTCGCCTATGAAGATGCCCGCAGGCTGTTTCCCGCAGGTAGCGCGGACAGCGATCGGGCCCGCAAAAAAGGCTACAAGGCCCATGACATGGCCAACCGGCCAGTTGAGGAATGGGTCTCGGAATAAACCCTGAAAATCAGACAACGGGTCAATCGCGGGACGCTACCACTATTGCGGGGAAGAAGGTGGAGCACCAGCGTGTAACGCTACCGATACATCCGCGGAACGTTCCGGAAGTTCATGGCCTCAGGAACAGCGTTGAGGGATCTTGCGGCGAATTCGCGCGTCCGGACGCAGGAGAAGGGTCAGCCAAATCGCAGCGCGGCAAGGTCGGCAGCGAGGAAGCGCGCATATGGCACGAAGTGACAGGTTCCATGCAGGCCGAAGATTTCCATGCCCCGGAACTTCACCGGAGCAAGACAGGCCGTGTGGTGATAAGGGTCCGCATCCGGGTGACGTCCTGAGCCGCGTCGATGCGCGCTGTCATCGCAGGATCAGGTTTGTAATGGCGTCGGTGAATTTGCTGAATGGCGGCCGCAGCAGTGTTGCCGCATTGAAACGCCCCTGCCGGTACACGCCACGGGCATGCGTGAGCGCAATGAAGCCCTCCTTGCCATGATACGCCCCGATGCCACTCTCCCCTACGCCACCAAACGGCAGGTCATCCTGTGCGATATGCAGCAGGGTGCCATTGAGGGTAACGTTTCCTGAAACCGTGCGCTTCAGCAGCCTGTCACGTTCAACGCGGTTATCGCCAAAATAATACAGCGCCAGAGGCCGGGGTCGCGCGTTGATGAAGGCAATCGCGTCATCCAGTGTGCGATAGGTCAGGACGGGCAGGACGGGGCCGAAAATCTCCTCCTGCATGACCGCCATCTGGGGCGTGACGCTCAGCAGCAGCACGGGAGCCAGAACATGATCCGTAGCTGAATCACTGCCTAGCCGGGTCACCTGCGCCCCCTGTGCTGCAGCATTGTCGATCAGACCGCTCAGCCGCGCGTAATGGTGCGTGTTGAGAATGGCCGTATAATCAGGCGACCCCACATAACCGCCCGGATGCTGCTTTTTCACGGCGTCCTGATAGGCTGCGGCAAAAGCGTCCCTGTCGTCTTCATGCACCAGCACGTAATCCGGCGCGATGCAGGTCTGCCCGGCATTGGTCAGCTTGCCAAACGCCACGCGGTCCGCCACCCGCCGCATGGAAAAACCGGGTTCGATCACCACAGGCGACTTGCCCCCCAGCTCAAGCGTGACGGGCGTCAGGTTGCGCGCCGCCGCCTCAGCCACCTTCTTTCCCACCGCCGAGCTGCCGGTAAACAGGATATGATCGAACGGCAGGGCCGAGAACGCAGCCCCCACTTCGCCATCACCGGTCACAACGGAAGCCTGGTCCGCCGGGAAAACGGCCCGGACGATCTCGCCAATCACCGTCGATGTGGCCGGTGTGAATTCAGAGGGTTTGAGCATCGCCCGGTTGCCAGCCGCAATCGCTGTGGCCAGCGGCACGAGGGCCAGGGAGACCGGATAGTTCCATGGCGCGATAATGCCCACGACACCCACCGGCTGCCGGATCACCCAGGCACGACCGCACTGGAAGTAGGCCGATACGTGACGGCGCTGCGGTTTCATCCAGTGCCCCAGATGCGCGATCATGTAATTGATCGACTGCACCAGCGGGATCAGTTCCACAATGGCGCTTTCACGTTCCGAGCGCTGGCCGAAATCCGTTTTCAGGGCGCGCACGATATCAGTCCGTCGCTTGAGAATTTCAGCCTTCAGGCGACGCAGGCCGGTCCGCCGCTGTTTCAGGTCGGGTGGTCCGGCATTCAGGAACGCGGCGCGCTGACGGTCGAGAATACGGTGCAGGTCAGCGGGGGTAACGTCGGACATCACGTCCTCCATGTTTACAGGAGAAACTTATGCAGGCAGGATATGGAGCATGACGATCGGGTGTCAATGAAAGTTTCTTGTGTAAACATGGACCTCGCGAATGAGTGAAACCAAGGACCGCCCCTACCATCACGGTGACCTGCGCCGCGCCCTGATCTGCACGGCGCTGGACATGCTGGCAGCGGACCAGAACTGGACCTTCACCCTGCGGGAAGTGGCGCGGCGCACGGGTGTCAGCCACGCGGCGCCGTACAAGCATTTTCAGGATCGCGAGATGCTGCTGCGCGAACTGGCCCGCATCGGCTTTGTCCGGCTTGGGGAGGCCATGACAGGGGCAATGTCTTCCGATGCGCCTTCCACGCGCGCGCAATTCACGGCGGCGGCGCAGGCATGTATCGGGTTTGCGTGTCACAATCCCGGTCTTTATCGCCTGATGTTCAGTTCCGATGCCGACAAGACGATAGACCCGCCGCTGCATGACGCGGCCATGGCTACATTCGGAATCCTTCTGCGCCTGCTGGAAAACGGGCAACGTGATGGTAGTTTCCGGCCAGTAGCCATCAGCGCACAGGCGGCGGCAAGCTGGGCGCAGGTGCATGGCCTGGCCATGCTGGCGATCAGTCATCAACTGCTTGAAGAGAAGGTCGGGCCAGCGCCGATCCCGGCTGCGCTGGATGTGCTGCTGGACGGCATGTGCCGCAACGCGTGAGCAGGCTACGAATTGAGGGGTAGGCAGCACCTCTGTCTGCAACTTACGATACAGGGCTTTCCGGATGAAGCTGAACCATATCAATCTCTGCACCAGCGATGTACCCGCACTTTCTTCCCTGCTGGAAAAACATTTTGGGTTTAACCTGGAAGAAACACGCGGATAGCATGCTTTTGCCCAGCTTACGGGCACGGGTGGCATGACGCTGATCCTGACCGGCATGGGAAAGACGCCCCAGCCCTATCCACGCAACTTCCATATCGGATTCATTCTCGATAATCCGCAGGATGTCCACACCAGACATGAAAGCCTGCGCGCCGATGGCTACCAGCCGGGACCGGTGGAGGTCACGACGCGCGGGCGTGAGCGCTGGACCCTGTTCTATCACCCGGCGGGTGACAACCTGCTCATCGAGGTCAGTGCACCGGAACCGGTGTGACTGTCGCGTCCGCTACCTGTCTCACTCGGTCCGACATCTGATGCCGGGCGGCACGGTTTCCGTTACTTCGCGCCTTCCACGACAAGCCTGCCATCCTGGACGCCATACGGCTTCTGGTTATCCGGACCGATCAGCGGCAGGGCGTGACTTGCAAATGCCATCGGCAGGGACACGGGCGATTTTACGGGTCGGTAATTCCGCGCGTCATTCACCTCCCCTGCCCCGGCATACCGGGCAATATACGGATAGGGATAGACCCGGACGGCTGGCTGTCGCCGTGGCGTCTGGCCGCGCATAAGGCTGGCTGGGCATGGGAGCCACGTGGATCTGCCCGCCTGCCGGAGAAATGGATTGCCTTGACCTCTGACACGTCTTCCCCCTTCTTTTTTAAGACAGAATCCGGATATGGACAAAAAGATGAAGACGTTTCGATCGGGCCGTCATGCCGCACTCTGCCTGTCGCTGCTCGCCGCGACGCTGCCCTTTACCCCGCAGGCCCGGGCGGCACCCCGGAAGGGGCCTGTTTATGGTGCCGAACTGCAGGGGTTTGCATATCCGTGGCCTGTTTCGGAATTTTCCTTTCAGTCCCAGCAGCAGACGCTCCACATGGCCTATATGGACATCCGCCCCGAGCAGCCTAACGGACAGGTGGCGGTGCTCCTGCACGGCAAAAACTTCTGTGCGGCAACGTGGGAAAATACGATCCAAGTCCTGATCAGCCGGGGTTACCGGGTTATTGCCCCGGACCAGATCGGCTTTTGCAAGTCCAGCAAGCCGCGGGCCTATCAGTTCAGTTTCGGGCAGCTTGCCAGCAATACCCATGCCCTGCTGCAGCATCTGAACATTTTGCAGGCCGCCATGGTGGGGCACTCCACAGGGGGAATGCTGGCCATTCGCTATGCTCTCATGTTCCCCCAGGAGACTTCACGACTGGTGCTGGTTGACCCGATAGGGCTGGAGGACTGGCAGGCCAAGGGTGTGCCATACCGGACAGTTGACGCCTGGTACGCCCTTGAGCGGGGCCGGACAGCCGACCAGATCCGGGCTTACGAGCAGAAGGTCTATTATGCGGGTGAATGGAGGCCGGAATACGAGCCGTGGGTCCAGATGCTTGCGGGTATGTACCGGGGGCCGGATGCGGACAGTGTGGCGTGGAATTCCGCCCTGCTTTACGACATGATCACAACGCAGCCTGTCATTTACGACCTGCCACGCCTCAAACCTCCGACAACATTGATGATCGGGGACAGGGACGTGACCGCGA
This sequence comes from Komagataeibacter xylinus NBRC 15237, assembly GCF_001571345.1. GTDB lineage: Bacteria > Pseudomonadota > Alphaproteobacteria > Acetobacterales > Acetobacteraceae > Komagataeibacter > Komagataeibacter xylinus. The sequence goes on from NZ_BCTP01000021.1 coordinate 8,354, forward strand.
TAGGGAGTGACGGCGCTCCGCCCGAGGTGCGTGCAAAGCTGGGGCATTACCCTGAACTGGGCCGGGCGGCAGCGGCGGTCATTCCCGGCGCAAAACTGGTTGAATTTCCCAATGTCGGGCACACGCCCCAGCTACAGGCGCCCAGGGCCTTTCATCAGGCACTGCTCCAGGCATTGAAGTAAATGACAGGTGCGGGCGCGACTGTCCGTCCTCTCCGGGTGCAGCAGGGAGTTAATGAAAATAATTCATTGACGGTTATTTCAAGCCGCTATCCTGTCGTGCCCGCTCCATGAGCACGACAAAATCCCGGTTGGCATCGCCAGCGCTGATGGCGCTCAGCAGGCGGTCGCGCACAACCGAGGCGTAAGGGAGCGGAACGTCATACTCCCCTCCGGCATCGAGGAACATTTTCATGTCCTTGAGGCCGAGCGTTACGGGTGGTGCGCCGGGATGGTCGTATTCATGCGCGACCATCAGCTTTCCGTAATTCCTGTGAACGGGGGCCGTATAAAAAGTGTTGGTCATGATTGCAAAAATCGTGTGCGGATCTATCCCGGCCTTTTCGTTAAGGGCGAAGACTTCCGCCATCTGTTCGATTGTGGAGTAGATCATGAAATTGAGCGACAGTTTTACAAGAGTGGCCTGCACCGGGTCCCGTCCGGCATCAAAGATACGGGCGCCAAAACATTCAAGCAGCGGATGGACCCTTTTCAGAGCCTCATCCTCGCCCGCCGTGATGACAAACAGTTCCCCCGCCGCGGCTGCGGGGGGCCGGCCCAGTACGGTGGCGCCAACGTAAATCTGTTCCCGCCCGGCGTGCCCATCGCGCAGGCGCCGTGCCTGTGCAAGGGACAGCGTAGCGCAGCAGACATGGATCGCGCCCCGGGCAAGGGAGAGCGCAATCCCCTCCGCGCCAAAGACCGCCTGTTCCGTACTGGCATCATCGAACATCATGGAGAAGACGATCCGCACCTGGCGGGCAACGTCTGCTGGCGTATCCGCAAGGATGGCGCCCCGGGCCACCAGGTCGTCGGCCCTGCTGCGCGTCCTGTTCCAGATGACAAGGTCATGACCGCCATCAAGCAGTCGCTGCGCCATGGCATGACCCATGGCGCCGATTCCGACAAATCCGACTTTCATGCATCTCTCCCTTCATGTGTCGGGGTGAATGGGTAGTCTGTCAGGCCGATGCCCGTTCCACCGTAATAATATTCCTCCCACACGGGATTGAGGGCGGCCCCATGTTCCAGCCGCCATGGCAGGTCGGGATTGGCAATAAACGGACACCCGAAGCCTACGAGATCCGTCCACCCTGCCCGCAGCGCCTCTTCAGCGCGCGCCTGCGTGTAACGACCGGCATAAATCATTGTTCCGCCGTAGACGATGCGCAGGGCTTTCCTGAACGCTACGGGTATGTCGGGCGCATCCGAACCTGATCGGCAATGTCGAGGAAAATCCGAATGTGCGGGAGAACATCCATCGTGCATATAAGATGAAGAATGCCTTCACTCCAAAGTCAATTCTTCCTTGAGGATGGATAAGCCATACTCCCCATACCGCGTGACCGCAGATATTTTTATGGAGACATCATGAACGCTGGACATGTTCTGATTGCCGGAGGCCAGGGCGTTGTTGGCCTCGCAGCGCTTGATGCCTTCCAGAATGCGGGCTGGGCGGTCACCACCCTCAGTCGCGCGCCGCGTGGTCCGGGCAGGGGCAAACATATCAGCGCCGATCTGCTCGATCCGGAAAGCCTCACTTCTGAAGGGAGTGCGCTCAAGGGGATTACGCATCTTTTTTATGCGGCTCTCAAGCCAGACCCTGACCCGGGCGTTGAAGCGGATGAAAACGCGGCGATGCTCGAGAACCTTGTCGCAGCACTCCGCAAGGCCGGAGCCCCCCTCGAACGGCTCATTTTCATTCAGGGTGGCAAGGTATACGGGGCGCATCTGGGCGTTTACAAAACGCCTGCGCGTGAGGACGACAGCCGCCATTTTCCGCCCAATCTGTATTTCCGGCACGAGGACTTCGCCCGCGCCCAGGAAAGCGAGGGCCTGAAATGGACCGCCCTGCGGCCCGATATCGTCATTGGTCATTCGCTTGGTTCATCAATGAATCTGGGCAACCTGATCGGGCTGTACGGTACCCTATGTCGCGAGACAAAAACGGCCATGCAGTTCCCCGGGCCGGAGGCGGCCTACCGTCATGCGCTGGTCAACATCGTCAGCACCGAAGTGCTGGGCGAGGCAGCATTGTGGGCTGCGGAAAAAGACATGGATGGCGCGTTCAACATCACGAACGGGGACGTGTTCCGCTGGTGCCATGTCTGGCCCAGACTTGCGGAATGGTTCGGACTGGATGTGGGAGAGCCGCAACCAATCTCCCTCGCCCAGCGCGTGCATGCGCTCAAACCCGTCTGGGCGCGACTTGCCGCGCGCGAAGGTCTGGCCGAGACCAACCCGGACCGGCTTGCGCTGGGCGGGTTCGGAGATTTCATCTTTCATGTCGAGAAAGACGCGATCTTCGATGTGACCAAAGCGCGGCAGGCAGGGTTTACCGGCATGACACGTCGTTCCGATGACGTGCTGCTCACCCATCTGGACAGGATGCGCGAACGCAGGCTGGTCCCGTAAATCGCGATCAGGCGCCGGTCCTGTCCATATTGTTGATGCGCATTGAGAGACTGTGTGGAAAGTCGGCCCGGAAAAACTCCAGCAATCATAAAGACGTTTTTGGTGAAGCTTTTTTCAAGAGGCTTCGAAGAACGCCACCTTTTTGAAAAAAAGGCGGCGCCCCAAAACTTTTATTTTTCATCAATGAATTGTTTTCAAATAGTCTCTTGTAATTCGACTTATTGTTTCCACTCTGCCTCACTGCAATCCAGCATGAAGCATGCACGCAATCATGAATGCTCCCTCGCTCGGCGCATGGCGGGTCAGGAATTGTCCTGTCGCATCGGAAAGCCATCCAACCCGTGATTTCATGTTTCAGGTAAGGCGAAAATGGCCATCGGTTTTATCCTCCTGGTCGACAATCCCGCGTGCAGCATTCCCGATAGCGCAATGACCTGCTCAAATGCGCCTGGATATCCACAATGGATCAGCCGGGCTGGCTTGCGAATCAAAACGCGGACCATTAAGGTCTGTGTATGACTTCTCTTTATGGCGCAAGCACCGAATACGTCCTGCACAGCCTGCTTTGGCTGGTCGATAATCCCGCGCCTGTCAGCAGCCTCGATTTGGCAGAACTGCAGGATATTCCCGCGGCATTTGTTGCCAAGCAACTGCCCAAGCTTGAAAAGGCGGGCCTGCTTACTGCCGCCGAAGGATTGAGGGGCGGATACAGGCTGGCCAGACCGCCGGAGGAGATCAGCATCCTTGCTGTTGTGGATGCGGTTGAAGGCGGAAAGAGCCTTTTCAACTGTCAGGAAATCCGCGGTCGCTGCGCTCTTTTCGCTCAACGGCCACCTGAATGGGCGGTACAGGGTGTCTGCGGCATTCATGCTGTCATGCTGCGGGCCGAACAGGCCATGCGCCAGGAACTGGCCCGGAGCTCGTTAGCCGATCTGGCGGCAGCCGTTCGCAACAAGGCCCCCTCGCCCTTCTTTGGTGAAGCACAGGCGTGGTTTGAAGGGCGTATCCAGACCCGTCGAACAGGCAGGGCCAGGCAACGCAGGCGCTCACGCTCCGGATCACCCGCCGCCTGAAACAGGAAAAGCAGAAATGCGCAAATTCATTGCCGCAGCGGTCATGGCCGCGAGCCTCTGGGGACCGTCCCTTCATGCCGCGACCAGCGCTACACCCCTGATAACTCACGACCTGCAAGGCACCCCCACAGGGAAGGCACCATTGATTATGCACCAGGCGCGGCGGAACCGCTCCACAGGCATGAAGCCTCGGTGTCTGTGTCTATAATACAGGTCGAGGGTGGCGCTCGGGTGCCCTTGCAGGAAGGACAGACTTTTTTCGCAGGACCGGATGATGTCCATTTCATCGGGCGCAATGCCAGCTAGACGGAACCCGCCCGTTTTCTTGCCATTTCTGTTTGAGCCAGGAGATATCGAAGCATGAAGGTTCTTGTTGTCGGTGCCAGCGGCGCATTGGGGCGTCCGCTTATTACACGCCTGCTTGCCGCGGGGCACGAGGTCTGGGGACTGGCCCATCGTTCCGGTAGCCTGGAGGTTATCGAACGGCTCGGCGCGCACCCTGCAAAGGGTAATGCGCTTGAGCGGAGCAGTATTTTCGAACTTGTCGAGCGGGTCCGGCCGGAGGTGGTGATCGACCAGCTCACCTCTCTTCCCCCCAGTCCTGCTGACCTGCCCGATTATCTGCCTGCGGACCGCAGGCTCCGCCTTGAGGGCGGCGGGCATCTGTTTGATGCCGCGGTGAAATTCCAGGTCCGGCGCCATATCCAGCAGTTGTCGGGGTTTTATCTGGATGGGGGAACGGGTCTGGCAACCGAGGCCGCCCCCCTGCGGGTAAACGCGCCGGGCACGATTGGTGAAAGTGCGCGCATGTACGCGCAACTGGAAGCGCGGATTTCGAGTGCGCCGCCGATGGAAACGGTGGGGTTGCGCTACGGGTTCTTTTACGGCCCCGGTACATGGTACTGGCCGGATGGTGCGTTCAGCAATCATCTTGCAGCCGGTGAAGTCGCCCTGATCGGCGGAGGAAACAGCATATTTTCCTTTATTCATGTGGATGATGCCGCGCAGGCGACAGTGGCGGCCTTAACGGCGCCGTCCGGCCTTTATAACGTTGTCGACAGTCAGCCAGCGCGACTGGCGGAATGGCTGCCCGCTTATGCGGACTGGATCGGATGTTCCGTGCCGCCCGGCCTCGACGAGGAAAAAGCCCGTGGCCTGCTGGGCGTGGAAAGCGTGTATTACCAGAACAGCCTGACGGGTGCGGATAACCGGAAAGCCCGGGAAATACTGGGTCTTGATCCACGGCGGCTTCCCTGGCTGAAGGGGTAAATCAGGGCATCGGGCCGTCGGCCGTCTATTGATGCCAAAAAAGCGGTGCGCGGCGTAACCGCTTCCAGGCTGGAGAAAGGGAGCGTAATGCCTGACGATGCTGCCTTTCGTTCCAGGAAATAAAGGCACTGATAATCGGTGCAAGATCCGGGTGTGTTTCTCTTAAATCGAGAACAAGTGTTGACGCGACAACGGTATCATTATTTTTGCCAAGCTGCTGCAGTAGTTCCTTGCAGTGTTTCATATATGCCCTGACTGCGCGGGCAGGATAAAGAGCTTCAAGATAGCTGGCCACATAGCGTAATTTTTTGAGGGATTTACGCAGTGCATGCCGTTTCTTTGGCGAAAGATGGCTGATCCGTCGTCCGCGCCGCATCACCCTGCGTTGGAGTTTATCAAGCACCGTGGGCGCCACATGGCCTAAAGAAATTTCCTCACCCCCCTTCCCTCCCGTAAAAGATGCATCCTCGATCCAGAGACTGAGTGAAAGGACCAGTGCGCTCAGGGCTGGCGCCTGCAGTTCGTGCCTGATCTGCTGGTACGCGGCTGTTCTTTTTAGCTCGGCGGCATCAGCCAGCATGCGGACCTGATCGTCATGTTCATGCGTGGGAAAGGCTACGGGCAATGTTTCCAGACATAATACATCCCAGTCACGTGCTTCCCCCAGTTCACGGCCAATGCGCTGCAATTCAGCCTGGAACAGCCTGAGGGCGGAACGATCCACATGCCTGCTTTCGACGATCTGAAGCACGGTGCGCAACTGCCGTATGGCCACGCGCATCTGGTGTACCCCTTCAGGGTGCCCTGCCTCGGCTGCCGGCTGGTTGTCGATCAATGCGTTCAGGCTAGAGCGGATCAGGGTGCGGAAACTCTCAGCCAGGGTCATTTTTCCGGTCAGTGGGGGCTTGCGGCCCTGCACCGGGAGAGCCTGCGCACCTGTCAGGAGACGGTACCCGCGCCCAGCCTTTGTCAGGACGCCGAGGCGGAGGGGAACAACAGCCTGCAATGCCAGAGCCAGGGCATAAATCGCCCGTACCGGGCCATCCTTGAGCTCAAGCTCGAGTTCCCTTACCGGATCGCGCGCATTGCCTGACTGGACATGACCTTCGTCAAGGGCAGCCTCCACCATCGCGCCGTTGTATGGGAGCGTATGCGTGGTACGGTCTATGTGTGAAACCCAGACCGGCGTCAGTCTGGTAGCCAGCGCCGTTATCAGTGCTCCGTACGGTGTATCCGACAGCACGTCCATATCGGGGTGATCGTGACGGATGCGCCATTCCCATTCCCCACGATGTATGGCCAGTTGGCCGTCTTCCCTATCGGTTTTCAGGGTCTGGATACGCAGGCTGCCCGAACGCCTGACACGCAGGGACAGCCCCGCCTGTTTGAGTTGCAGGTCCGGGGTATCGTAATAAGTCGTGATCAGGCGCTTTTTCTGGCTGCGCCCCAGGGCCATGGCGGCCAGGTGGTGGCTGATGACTGTTTGTGCTTCAGGCTCGAAAAGCAGCTTCAGTTCGATTTCCTGTGGCGGGAGGGGATGGTTTTCAGACATTTCTCTTTCATACGATCCGTCAAGAGACCGTTCCTCCCTGTTCTGGTGTATCGTGGGCAGTTGCGCGGAATGCCCTGCCAGGACCAATGCATGGGCATGGCCGTGCGGGATGAAGTATTTTGAGGAAAATAAAGTTCAAAATGTTTCAAATAATTACTTACATTTTTGTATCGACAAAGGCATGCCGATGACCGCCATGAACATTCAGCCAGTCCCTCAGCAGGGTCCGTGCAGGGAGCAGGTTCGACGATCTGCCGTTTGATCCGGTGCGCATGTTTGGCGCTCCGGGGGGCCGGACGCTGAACAGGGCGGGCAAGGTATGTTACCCATGGCGTATCAAGTCATATCATGACGCCGAGAGTATTTTTACACTCATATCTGGCCCTGACGGGAGAACAAGCCCATGACCGATGTATCAAGACGTGATTTCGTAACAGCAGGGGCCGTGTTTGCCGGTGTCACCGCCGCCATGGGGGCCGGCGCACGGCAGGCCCACGCCGCAGGGGGCGGGCACGGCTTCATGGCGGCATCGTCTGGCGGTCCGGATGGCCCTGGTCCTCACAAGCCTGCAAGTCCTGGCCTTCAGGGTATCTGCGCGTTGTGCGAGGTAACCGGCGGGGGCGAGAAGGTTTACGGCATTGCGGTGGAATATGACGCCACGATCGATCCGGCCAGCCTGGCGCTTGATACCTACAGCACGGCCGTTTTTCCCGCAGCCGGGGGCTTTTTTGCAGGCATGCCGCAGGAGCCGGACAAGAATGAGACAACCGCGGCAGCGAAGCCACGCCCCATAGTGGCCATCTACACCAATACTGATCCGGCCCTGCGCCCCGACCGGAAAAGCGTTCCCGGCCGGTACGTCATTACCGAGTTCGGTCATGATCCTGACCTCAGCCTGCCCACGACGGATAGTGACAGGGTGACGCTGACACAGGACAGAAATGTGAGGACGGCAGGCGGCGCAGTCTATGCCGCCAGCCACACGGCCTGGAGCAATGCGGACCACCATGGCAACAGGGTCGTGATCCGTGGTGTCGATGCATGGGAGCAGAACCACTGGTGGTGGGATGATACGCGTTCCGCATGGCTTGAATACAGCATTTACTTGCCGAAATCCTTTCTGGCGGAAGGCGGCGAGAACCGGGCCTATCCCCTCGTTCTGGCCGTTACCCATTCCGGCACCAGCCCCGACGGTACCTGCGCCCAGACGCTGACCGAACAGTGTATTGCCAGTATCTGGAGCCTGCCCGAAGAACAGGACCGGCATGAATGCGTAATCATTACGCCACGTTATGAACGCACGACCATGAACGATTACTGGGAGCATACATCGGACGTTGAGAACACCTACCGCCTGGTTGAATCCCTGCTCGGCAATACGTGGAATTATGGCAACCCCAATCGGCCGGACCGGTGCGACAAGGTGCTGAAGATCGACCCCAAACGGGTTTACTGCACCGGCTGGTCCATGGGGGCCATGACATCGCTCTGGCTGATGGCCAGACACCCGGAAACCTTTGCCGCCGGGCTGATCATCGCGGGCCAGCAGCGGCCGGCCGATGTCGTGCCCCTTGCCAGACAGAAACTCCTCATCATCACCGGATCGGAAGACAACAAGGCCACGCCATGGAACGAGAAATGCGTGCCGGTATGGGAAAAGGCCGGTGGCACCGTGGTGCGCCCGAAGGAGCTGCTTGACCCTGCTCTCATCTTTCCTGTCGATCGCCAGCAGAAGCTGACGGATCAGGTCAACTCCTGTCTGTCAAAGGATGCCAATGTCACTTTCCTGACGTTTGACGGGGTTGATCACATGGGGTCGGCACGCAAGTTCTTCTACATCCGGGCCGCACGCGACTGGCTGTTCAGGCAGTCAAGGGCATGAAGCTGGCCCGTGCAGCCGCCTGCGGGCCAATGGCGGTATAATTCGCCACTGGTCCCCGGTCGCATCCGGATGGCGGTCATGGATGTTACGCCACCGCGCGTGGCGAAAAGATAGAGCAGCCCCATGCCTGCAAAGCTGCCGGCAATGCCCGCGCAGGGAATGGCCCACCTGCCCAGCCATGACACCCATGGCCCCGCACCACCCAGCACCATGACGCAGGCGGTGGCGAGCGCCGCACCGGACGAAATCCCCGCCAGCCCCGGATCAGCCAGCGGGTTGCGAAACAGCCCCTGCATGATCGTGTCCGCAACCGCAACCGCAACCGCAACCGCCAGCGCCGCCCCGGTCAGGCAGGCCATGACAATGCGGGAGCCCCGGATGTTCCCAAGCACCAGTCGTGCCATCTGCCCCCTGCCTCGTTGGGGTGCCACAGTTCTCGCAGGTGCACGTGGCCCCTGTATCAAGGGCCAGCAGCATGGTCAGCAGCAGCAGGACGGCCAGCAGCGTCAGGAGCCATAGCGCGCGACGTGTTCCGTGTCATGCGGGCGTGTCCAGATGGCGGGCCAGTTCCAGTGCCGCGTCAGGGGTACGGGACCCAAAGCCCAGCAGGCGTTCGCCCTCCATGGCGATGATGGTCTGGGTGCGGCCTGCCGGTGTTAGCCTGAAACCCGCATTGCCCAGCAGTGCCGCGCGAACCTGCGGGGCATCCTGTTCCATGGTCAGGACCGCATCTGGCCGCAGGCCGATCAGGGCTTCCTGATCCAGTATTCTGTAGCCGCCGAATGCAGCAGGATTGACGCCACCGGCAAGGTGGATCACGGCATCCGCCGCCTTGCCCGCAACCATCGGGCGATTATTGCTCATGCGCATGACGAACAGCACCCGCTTTGTGGCCGGGTGTACGGCGCGCCATCGTGCCAGCATGTCGAAATGCTGCGATATGTCCGCGCATAACTGCGCACCTGCCGTTTTCGCACCCACAAAACCGGCCAGAAAGCGCGTGCGTGCGACAATGGCGTCCTCCGATGGCGTGGCATCAACAAACACAACCGGCACGGCGTTTCGTACGGTGACGCAGGACACGGCACAGGCTGGTCATTCTGGCGCGGGCTTTGTGGCTGCGGACTTCCAGCCGCCGGACGGCATTGGGGTTCGCACCCATGCCGGGCGAATTCCATCGACATCAGGGCGAGCGCGACGACGGTTCAAAAGACGGCGTTCTTCGAAGCTTTTTGAAAAAAGCTTTGCCAAAAATGTCCTTATGATTCCGGGCTGACTTTTCAACCAGTCTCCTATTATCCGTTAATGGTCAGGTGTGGTGGAGATAGAATTCCACCGGAACGGTGAGCGTAATAACCTCTCCCGCAACACTGTCAGGCGGGATGGGTAGCGGCTGGGCGCGTTTGGGCAGCGCTATGGCCTCCTGATCCAGCAGCGTATGACCCGAACTGCTGGCGAGTGTTACCGAAAGCACATGGCCCTTGCGGTCCATGGAAAACGTCACGGTCGGCACGCCTTCCTGGCGGTCGGCCACCGCGTCTGACGGGTAGCGCTTGAACTTTTCAAGCTGCGCCAGCAGTGCACCCTGCCAGGTTACCGGGTCGTGCGACGCATGGGCCGATGACGAACCGGGCGCGGGGGCGGCCTGCATCGGTGCTGGTGGTGCCTCTGACGAGGGTGGCGCGGTTGTGGCCTCGGCTGGCGGGGTCTTGTCCGGGATAGGCTTTTTTAATTGCAAGACCGGCTTGCTTTTCTTGACGATCTTGCGCGGCTTTTCGGGCTTTGGCACCGGAACTGGCGGATTGGGTGCGGGCGATGGAGGTGCCGTGATCTTGGGCGGCTCGATCGGGGCCGGATCGGGAATGGACTGGGTCTGCTTCGGCCCGATGGGCGCATCCGTCGGTGGCGTCGGCGTCGAGACGGGTTCGGGGGCCATGTCGATGGCGATTGCCGCAGGCGGCGGTTCCGGCACGGCCATGACGGGCGGTGGCAGGCGCATGACACACCAGACCGCCCCGCCACTGACCGCGAGCACGGCAAGGAAGGACAGCCCCCAGCGGATGGCGTCGCGACGGCGGGTCAGACGGACCTGCTCCCGCCGCCATTCGGCGAAGGACGGCAGGGCCGTGCCGGATTCTGCCTGCGTCATGTCGGCAGCATGGCTCATGGGGTCGCGCCTGATGCCGGGGTGGCAGGCGTGGAAGCCGGTGTTGCGCCACTCACTGCCGGAGCAGCAGTGCCAGACGGCACAGGCGTTGAACCGGCCTCGCTGCCTTGCTCCTGCCCCTGCAGGTTGACCAGCGCGACCTTGAGGTAGCCAGCGGACCGCAGCTTATCCATCACCCCCATCAGCGTGCCATAATCCACGGTCTTGTCGGCGCGCAGGAAGATCCGTTCGTCCCTGTTGCCCTTGGTGGCACTCTCCAGCGCGCCCGCCAGAGCATCCATGGTGATGTCGTCTTCCCCCAGCGCCAGATTATGGTCGGCCTTCACTGTCAGGAACACCGGATCATCGGGGCGCGGCGTGGGTTTCTCGGTCGAGGATGGCAGGTCCACCGGCACGTTCACCGTGGTCAGCGGGGCCGTGACCATGAAGATCACCAGCAGCACCAGCATCACGTCGATGAACGGCGTGACATTGATCTCGCTGGCTTCGTGCGGGCTTTCATCGGTATGGCGCATACGGATCATGGCGGATCACTCCGCCGCTGCCGCGCGGACATCCCGCGCCTGCGTGGCAAGCAGCACGATATTGCCCTGCGCCATGAGCATCTGCGTGCGTCCCAGATCGCGCGACACCAGACGCATCACCAGCGCGGTGAGGTCGGCCACCTGTGCGCGGCACGAGGCCGTCTGACGGGCGAGATGGTTGTAGATCACCACCGCCGGGATCGCGGCGACCAGACCGAGTGCTGTCGCCAGCAGGGCCTCGGCAATGCCGGGGGCGACCACGGCAAGGCTGGTCGCCTTGCTGGCCGCAATGCCGGTAAACGAGGTCATGATGCCCCAGACCGTGCCGAACAGGCCGATGAAGGGCGATGTCGCGCCAATGGTGGCCAGCACGCCAGTGCCACGCAGGAGGCGGCGTCCTTCGGCAGCTTCAAGGCGCTCCAGATGTAGCACGATGCGTTCCTTCAGCCCTTCGCTGTCATCGGGGATGTCGGCAGAGCGTTTGCGCTCGGTCTCGGCGGCCATGACCAGCGTGTGGGCGATGGAGGAATTGCCGCGTGTCCATTCCTCGCCAAGGTCCAGGGTGTTGGCCTCTTCCAGCGCTTTTTCCGCCTTCTGGAGCCTGAGCCGCACGCGCAGTAGTTCCACCGACTTGGCGATGAAGATGGTCCAGGTCAGCAGCGAGGCCACGGCCAGCAGGGTCATGACGCAGCGCACGACAGGACCGGCGTTGAAGAACATGTCCCATGGGGAGAACGAAATCGGGGTCATGACTGACCTCCTTTGACAGATGGTGTGCGGCACCATGCCCGCAGGAGGCAGGCAACCGTCACGATGAGGGGAATGGAGAGGGCGGTCCACGACAGGGCCAGCCAGATGCCGTGCTGGCCCAGCAGGGCGGACAGCAGGCCAAAAACAGTGAGCAGGCCCAGCACGATCGGCCATAGCCAGATGGCGACGGATGGGCGCGGGGTCACAACTGGCGAGGGCGAGACGGCGTTCATCGCGCACTCTCCGCAAGAGCGGGGAGCGCATCCACCTCATTCAGATCGTAACCCAGTGCCCGCAACCGGGCATCGGTCGCGATCCTGCGCTTGCCCGCCCACAGCACCAGGCCGCTGACCAGCACGAAAATCACCACCATATCCAGCAGCGCCCAGAGGATGCGCAGCGGTATGCCGCCGTAATCGCCGAAATGCAGGGGGCGGGAGATTTCGAGGAAGCGCAGGTACCACGGCATGGGATACGCCCCGGTCAGTTCGCCCGTGCGGGCATCGACCAGAACCGGCGTGAACAGACGTGCCCTCAAAGGTGTCGCCCCCCGTGTCCAGAGCACGTAATGCACCGGACTGCCGAAGGAGGCACCGGGGAAGGACAGGCCGGTCACCTCATTGCCGGGCGCTGCCTTTGCCGCCGTATCGAACGCCCCCTGCACCGAGGACAGATGGCCCTGCGACGGCACCGGCAGGTTGGCGTAGGGTTTGAGGATTTGCCGCACATCGGTCACGCGCCACAGGCCGAACAGCGGGGTCTGGAGTTCATTGACCAGCCCGGTAAAGCCCACGACGGTTGCCCAGACCAGTGTGGTCGCACCCAGCAGATTGTGCAGGTCCAGCCATGTCAGCCGCGAGGCCCGATCCGTTCGGACAGAACCGAACGGCAGCCGCTTCATGAACCGGCCATACAGCACCGTGCCGGACACCAGCGAGGCCACGAACACCGCCCCCATCGCGCCCATGAACAGCGCACCGGGAAGGCCCGCGAACAGGTTCATGTGCAGGCGCGTGCAGGTGCCAAGAATGACGCCGGTCCAGGAGCGTGGCTCTTTCGGCGCATCGGCGGGACGGGACTGTTTCAGCACTTTGGCCGTGCGGGCATCAAACTTGATCCAGTGCCCGGAATGGCGGTCCGGGTAGGTCTCGTCATCCTTGAGCGCCTGCCAGCTTGGCGCCATGGAAATGAGCACTGCCGGCTCGTCGTCTTCTGGATTGACACTGGTGATGATCTGGCCCGGGTAGAGCGCCATCGCTTTGTGCACGATGACGTCAAGGCTGGCATTTGGCGTGTCCGCAGGCAAACTTTCGTAAGGCGGGTCGTCATCACCGACGAAAGTGTCGAATATCTGTTCGGAAAATAGCATCGGCAATCCGGTCACGCACACGATCAGGAGGAAGATGCTGCAGACAAGGCTGGTCCATTTATGAATGCCGAACCAGCGGCGAAGGGCGCGGGGCGTCATGGCAATAGATTAGTTAATAATGATTTCGAGAATGAGTTGCAAACAAATTTTGCACTGGATCCAGCCTGTTCCATTGCGTCGCGTTCCTGCCTGTCCTGAAAGAAAACCAGCAGGCATGCTGCCCTGCCGACAAGCGGACAGACCGGCAGAAATGCCTCCCCTGTCATAAAGACGATCCAGCCGCGTCTTTTTTCACAGAAAACCCGGTTTTTATATAACCGGTGGCCCTGCTGCGCTTTCCTCCGATGGATTGCGTATTGCCGCCTGCATGGCAAAGGCATCCTGCGGCATGGCGCGCCTCCCCTGCCCCGTTTCGCTCGGGTGGTGGTCGGTCACGATGCGCCCATCATGCAGATGGATGATATGGTCGGCCGTAGCAAAATAATGGTCATCATGTGAAATGACGATCAGCGTGCGCCCCGCGGCTTTCAGTTCGGGCAGGATTTCGGTGTAGAAAACCCGGCGGAAAACCGGGTCCTGATCGGCCGCCCATTCATCCAGCATCATGACCGGCCGGTCTTCAGTCAGGGCCTGCACCAGCGCCAGACGCCTGCGCTGCCCGGTGGAAAGGTCGGTGGTGCTGAAACGGCCCTGCTCCAGCCTGACCTTATGGGCAAGGCCCAGCCGTTCCAGCCAGCGTGTTGCAAGGGCCACGCTCCGTGCATCCGGGTGCGGCAGGTCGTCAAACAGGAAATAATCCGTAAAAACCGTTGCAAAAAGCTGGCGGTATGCGGCGGCGTTTTCCGCCGTGACCGGAACCCCGTCACACAGCACGGTGCCCGTCACGGGCGCATACAGGCCCAGCAGCAGCTTGACCAGCGTGGTCTTGCCCGCGCCATTGCCCCCCGTGATGAACATGATCTCGCCATGGCGGACGCTCAGGTCCACCGGCCCCAGCGTAAAGCCGGGCACAGCCATGCCATCCGGGTGGCAGCTCACACCATGGAGGGTAATGGCATGTTGGAAGGTGAGCGCGTCTTCCGCGCGCAGGTCAGGCAGCCTGCCATCGGGCAGGTCGGCGGTCAGTTCGGCAATGCGTTGCAGGGCGATTTCGGTCTCGGTCATGGCTGGCAGCGCCTGCAGGAGCCGTTCCAGTGGCCCGCGCGCATAAAGCAGCACAAGCACCGCCCCACTGGCGGCAGGGGTGGAAAGCCCCGTGAGAAAACGTGTGCCCAGCAGGATGGCGACTGTCAGGAAAAAGAGCGCTTCATGAACGGAATCAAATAGCCAGAACCGCCGCATGGCCGTGGTTTTCAGTACCGCGATACGCGATGCGGCCCCACCCAGCAGGGTATCGCGCACATGGTCGCGCCGCCTGTGGTTGAGCTGCAGCTCCCGCGCGCCCTCGGTAATGGTGCGGTACTGGTTTTGCAGCCGGTCCTCCATGTTGCGGATTTCACGGTAATCAGACCGCCACCTGCGCCGACGCCAGACCGTCAGCGCCACTCCGCAGGCAAAGGACATGACCACGATCAGGCAGGCCGGTACCGACAGGACAGCCAGATAGAGCACGCAGGCCAGCACCACGGCAAAGGAGACGACATAGCCCGAGAAATTGAAGGTAAACGCACTGACGGTACTGATGTCGCCATTCAGGATGGCCAGCATCCGGTGCGGTTTATGCCGCTCCAGCGTGGCCAGCGGGGTGGCCAGCACGCGGGCGGCGACCTCATGGCGCAGACGGGAGATGATCTTCTGCCCCGCGGCGCTGTTGCCGATCCCGGCAAGGGCAGATCCCGCAATGGACAGCACGCACAGCCCCGCAAGGTTCAGCGCCAGGGCTGCATTCAGCCTGTCGGGCGCATGCAGGGCGTCATTGATGCCAGACAGCAGCCACGCGCTTGCAAGCCCGCCTGCCGTGCCGACAACAGTGGCCCCGAGTATGACTGGCCATAACGGGCGTTGCAGATGCCACAGGGCACGCAGCACGTTGGCGTGTGAAGATTGCATGCGGTTCATTGCGCGCACCTCCTGCCCGAAAAGACGATGGGGAGAACCGTTTTTTCAGCCTGCTCTTACCAGCTATAGCTCAGGTTGCCATAAACACGCCGACCCTGCCCGATATAGCATGAGTAAGTACCACCACATGAAGTGATGTAATATTTGTTGGTCAGGTTGGAGACGGAAAGCTGCCCTCGCAAACCCTTCAGGATGGGCGTGGCCTGCCCGAAATCGTAATGCGCGCCGATATCGAACAGGGTGTACGCGGGAACCTTGAAGCTGTTCACGTCATCGGAATAGGTAAAGCCGTTATAGCGCACGCCGCCATTGATGCCGAAGCCCTTGAGGTAACGCGTGGGCAGCGTGTAATCCAGAAAGGCAGAGGCCATGTTGCGGGGAATTCCCTCGCCTATGTATTTGCCTTTTTCCGATATCGTGCCGCCCGTGGTGCCGTTGGCATATTCCTGCACGTCGCTGAGGTTTGTGCTCAGATAGGTCGCGGCATCGTAAGTATAGGAGGCCATGAAACGCAGGTTACGGGTCAGGTTGGCATTGGCCGAAAGCTCGAAGCCCTGTGAGCGCACGCGCCCTGCATCGGCGGAAAAATTCGGATGGTCGGGGTCGGTAATCAGGTAATGGTCTTCCTCGATCCGGAAGGCTGCGGCCTGCAGAAAGATTTTCTGGTCAGGTGACTGATATTTCAGTCCTGCTTCAAGCTGCTTGCCGGTCAGCGGCGGAAACAGGTTACCCTGCCAGTTGCGCGAACTCTGCGGCACGAAGGATGTGGAATAGCTGAAATACGGCGCCAGGCCGAATTTGAACTGATAGACCAGCCCCGCGCGCCATGTGAAGGCCGCCTGCGGCCGTGGCAGGGCACTGGTGCGGGTATAGGTGTAGGTATGGGTGGCGTTCTCGTTGCTCGTCTGCGCGGTATAGCCATGATAGTTCACCCAGTCCTGCCGGCCGCCAAGGATAACGGACAGCCCCTTGTATTTAAGCTGGTCCTGAAAATAGATGCCTTCCTGAAAATAGTTCTGGTGGCTCTGATATCCGCTGACAAGACATTTGGCGGAATGGATGTCCATGCAGGGCACATAATTGCTCTGCGGATTATAGACATTGACCAGCGTGTACCCATCAAGACCAGGATAGCCGTTATTGCCCGGTGTATCATCGCTGAGCGAACTGTCCCTGCTGTTATACTGCCGAAAGTCCGTTCCAACGACCCATGTATTCTGTACCGGGCCAATCGGCAGCTTGCCCCCCACGCGCGTATCCAGTCCGATGGTGGTGCTGGGCCAGTTGGTCTCGACCGGCCCGCGGGAGTATAGCTGGTCGGTCACCATGCCTTCGCCGCGCATGAGCGTCTTGTTACGAAACTCCGAGCTTTCAAAACGCATGGTCTGGCTGAAATCGATCCAGCGGTTGAAGGTATGCTTGAACTGGTATTCAAACATGGCATCCGTCTGGCCTGACTCGTTCCAGTTCTTGTCACCCAGGAAACGGCTGCGGGGAATGCGGCCATAACCGTTGGTATCAAGCAGCACGCTGGGCGGAAGCTGCGTCATGTTGATGCCATCGCCGGGTGTGTACATATAGCTGCCCAGCAGGGTCAGTGATGTTTTGTGGTCAATATCCCATGTAATGGAGGGCAGCACGCCCACGCGATGATAGTCGATATAGTTGGTCTGCGTGCCCTGGGTTACGCCAATACCGGCAATGCGGTAGCGCACGTTCCCTGATTTTGTGACCCTGTCGCTGACATCGAACGTGGCCTCGTACCGCCCCCAGTTGCCAAAGCCAAGGGTGACGTTGCGCAGCGGCGTGTCGGTCGGCTTTTTCAGGGACATGCCGATCAGGCCGCCCGGCGTGGTCTGGCCATACAGCACCGAGGCCGGGCCGTTCATGACCTCGATGCGTTCGAGGAACGCGGTCTCCCCCGCGCTGTTGGAATATGAGCGGATGCCATCGACAAACTGCGCGGTGGCAAAGCCGCGCTGCACGATGCTGCCGTTATTGTAGCCACTGCCCACGCCATTGGCGAAGCCGCCCAGCCCTTCCACATGCACGCCGGGGGTGTAGCGCAGCGCCTCCATCACGTTCTGGGGCTGCTGGTCGATCATCTGCTGTTTGGTGATGACGTGGATCGAGTTCGGTATCTCGATAATGGGCGTGTCGGTCTTTGACCCGGTCAGGGTATTGGTGGCCACGTAGCCCACGCCGGGGCCGGTGGCACTTTCATGCGCCACCGTGCCGCCTACGCGCACCGGCCCCAGCGTGATGCTGGCGCTGGCTGCTTTGTGGATATAGAACGCGCCGTCCTGGCTGGAGAATGTCAGTCCTGTCCCGCCCAGCAGCCGCCCGATTGCATCAGGCACCGAAAACGTGCCGTTCAGGGGGCCAACCAGGATATCCGGTATGCTGTCGGCGGCAAAGATCAGGCGTACGCGTGCCTGCGTGCCGAGATCCACCAGCGCGTCGCGCAGGGGTTTCTGCGCGATCTGGAAGGACAGGATGGTGCCACCATTGACCCCGGCGGCGGGTGCGGCCAGAGCCCCCGCGCATGCCAGGCCCCCATATGTGGAAAGGGCCACCGCTGTCAGCAGGATATGACGGAACCGGTTGCCTGTGGCTGTGGGAGTATCGACGCTTGCTGCCATGAAAATGTTGCCTGCTGAATTGCAAATGCGAATTAAGATCAATTCGTCTCACAAAACATGACGGGCGGCGCCAACGGAACTTAATAGCGATTGCACGTTTATGGATTTTTTTGTGGAGGCGGCATGCACATCGCCCGCCCGTGCCGGGTCAGCCGGGAAAGCTGACAATCAGGATACGCCCCGCCACTTCGCGCATGGACCCGCCAGAGGATGTGACCAGCATGCGCAGGCTGTCGGCAGGGTGCCGCAGGTCATACACGCCGCCCACCAGCCTGCTCGCGGGCACCGTTCCGCGGATGAAGACATAACCGGAATAATGGCGGCGCAATATACCCAGCATATCCCCCACGCTGACCGCACTGGCACCAAACAGGCCAGTATTCCACGACCCGACACTATCAGTTGAAATGGCGGCGTGGCGTACGGCCCCGGTCTGTTCCGTAATGTCGATCTGTTCACCGGCATTGACGGCCTGCTCGGCCGCCATTCCCGCCCGTGGCGCACGCAGCCCGACCGTGCCCTCAGCAACACCCAGCACGACGTGCCCACCCCCGCTGCGCACGTCAAACACCGTGCCAATATCGCGTGAGACAATGCCGTCGGCCTCGACAACGAACGCCCGCCGGGGATCATGCCTTACCTGGAACAGTGCCTCGCCTTTCAGCAGCATGACGCGGCGGGTATCACCATGCATGTGCACGGCTATGGCGGATGCGCTGCCCAGGGTCAGGCTGCTGCCATCATCAAGGGCAATCTGGCGCGTCTGGCCGGTGGCCGTGGTGTAATCCGCCTGCAGCCACAGGCGCAGCGAAGGCGCGCAGGCAAGGACAATGGCCGCCGCCGCCGCAGTTGCCAGCGCCCCCGCCCGCCATCTGCGGACCGGCAGGCGATGCAGGTTGTCGGGTGTGGGGGCTGGTGGGGACTGCGTCGCGCCCTGGAGGGCCAGGCGGCCAAGCAGGCGGACCCGCAATGCCTGCTGCCATGCCCGTTCATGCGCCGGATCAGCCTGCCGCCATTGCTGGAGTTCGGCCTTCAGCCGGGCATCTTCGGGATCATCCTGCACGCGGAGAAGGAATGAAAGGGCCGTATCGTCAGCGTCAGGCGGGGTAATATCTGTCATGGACCCATATGCTTTGCAGGCAGGACATGCGCCTTCACATCTCCCTTTCTGTCTGACGATTGAACGGCATGGAAATTAATACCGGCGGGTAAAGCTTCATTCTTCACCAAGCTGCTCGGTAATCCGCTGGAAAGCCTGCCGGAGCATGGCATGCACGCGCGGGGAACTGACGCCCAGGATCTCGGCCACTTCACGCTGTTTATGGCCATAGAACTGGCTCAGTTCAAACGCGCGGCGGGTGCGCGGGGGCAGGCCGTCAAGGCAGGCCAGCACGCGGCGGAGTTCATCCTGGCTGGTCAACTGGCGTTCGGGTGTCAGGATTTCGATGGCATCGGGGCGCAGCATATCCGCATCCCCTGCCCCGTCGGTGGATGTGCTCCGCCTGTCGGGGAAACTGATGGCCTGTGCGTAGGCGCGTTCAACGGCTTTGGCCCGGCGGGCATCAATGGCAAGGCGGAAAATGACCCGTTTCAGGTAACCGAGCGGGTGCCGGATATCCTGTGGCGTGGCCGAGGCGCGGATGATGCGGACATAGGCATCCTGCACGATTTCCTCGCCCCGCCATGCGCAGCCCACAACCCGTGCCGCCAGCGCGACAAGATGACGTCTGTTGCTTTCAAGGACTTCCAGAAAAATCTTGTCCGCGTAGGACACAGGCATGGCCTCCAAGAAGATCGACGCAGGGAATGTCCTGTCATGCGTCGTGTCTCCTGCTGTTTCCATGTCCTGTAATAATAATCATTCGCATATTCAAGTTACATATCATGTGGCCGATGTTCCGCATGCCGCCGTCGGGATGCCTGCGGCATGCTCGCTGAGCCCATATAAAAGATAGGTAAAACAGTATGTTACATGAATCTGTCCAAAAATATTGGGCGGCGGTTGCCGCGCGCTGTTATTTCCTGCCGGGATGGATCGTCTGTATGGGATCCATTTACTGAGTTATGCGATAAATGCATAACTGAAAATTAATATTTGCAGACATTACCAGCTATAGGTCACTTTCCCGATCACATTACGGTTCGCGCCGATATAGCAGCCGGTATCGGCGCCCGCGCAGCTGGGATAGTACCGCTGGTTGAGCAGGTTCTGGGCCGTGACCTGAAACAGCATGCCCTTCAGCCGTGGGGCGACAGTATCAAGTGAATACTGTGCCTGCGCATCCACCAGCACATAGCTGGGAGTTACATATTCCAGCGTGTTGTCAACCAGCGTATTGCCATTGTAGCGCACGCCCGCGCCAAACCCCAGACCGCTCAACGGACCGTTATGCAGGTCATAATGCCCCCAGACCGAGAATGTCTGCTTGGGCACCGCAATCGGGCGCTCGCCGGTCAGGTCGCCACTGCCACGCGTATAGGCCACGTCCTGATAGGTATAGGCGGCGATGATGTTCAGGTTGCGCGTCAGGTCCACATGGGCTTCGAGTTCGATCCCGCGCGAGCGGATGCCGCCGGTCTGGGTATAGAAATCAATATGGACCGGATCGGTTACCAGCACGTTGGTCTGCTTGAGGTCATACAGCGCGGCCGTGAAAAACCCGTTGAAGCCATGCGGCTGGTATTTCAGCCCCACTTCAAACTGCCGCCCCCGGGTGGGCTTGAACGGCGTGCCGTTGAACGACAGGTTGTTGGCGGGCTGGAAGGATTCCGCGTAATGGAAATAGGGTGACAGCCCGATGGGGAACGCATACAGGATGCCGCCACGCCACGTCGTGGCCTGATCGGACTGGTTGAAGCTGCCGCCGCTATCGGTCTGGTCGCGGGTGTCGATGGTGGACCAGTCATGGCGCACGCCGCCCTGCACGTGCAGGTGGCCCCATGTCATCTGGTCCTCGCCATAGATGCCTTCCTGGTTGGTCGTTATGCTCTGGGCTTCATACAGGTCCAGCTTGCCGATGCTCTGCCCATAGGTGGGCGCGAAGACGTCGAGCGAGGGGGCATCGCCGTAATACAGGTTGGCGGAATCACGGATATTCTGCCAGTTGCCGCCAACAATCACGTTGTGCTTGACCGGCCCGGTACGGAAATGGCCAAGGATCTGCTCTTCCACCGTGATCGTGTCGAAATGCTCCTCCGACCCGTATGCCGCGCGCTCCAGCGTGCGGTTGTCATCATCGAGCATCCCGCCCGAGGATACCTGCTGGAAAAACGCCCCCACATTCGCGTAACGGGCAAATGACTTGAAGGTCCAGTTGGGCGCGATGCGGTAGCTTAGCCGGTAGTTCACTGCCGTCTGGGTGCGCTTGTAGGTCTCGAAATTCGGGTCGCCGGGGTAGAAATGGTCCGAAACCTGGCCATTCGGGTTGGGCAGGATGGTGCCCTGCAGGGGGGCGGTGTCAAAATTGCCGCCACGCGGGTCGCGCTGCCAGAAGGCGGACAGCGTCATGGTCAGCCGGTCATTGGGGGTCCATGTCAGCGATGGCAGGACACCGAAGCGCTCGTTGCGGGTATGCTCGTCCTGCGTGCCCGATGTGGTGGCGGTTGCGGCCACGCGGTACAGCCACTTGCCATCACGGTCGATCCGCCCGCCAAAATCGGCGGTGCCACGCACGTAGCCATACGTGCCCCCTTCAACCGAGACGGAATGAACGGGGGTAGCCGTTGGCTGTTTCGTGGTCAGCACGATGGCCCCTCCGGGATTGGACTGCCCGTACAGGACCGAAGGCGGCCCCTTGAGGATGTCGATCCGGTCGAGCAGGTAGGGGTCGATCTGCTGGGTGGCGTAATAGGCGCCGTTGAACAGGCGCAGGTTGTCAACAAATTCATCCGCGCCCGCAGCCCCCTGAAAGCCACGGATTTCAACCATGTCGAACCGCGTGGTGTAGCCCGATGCCACATCGCCCGACACACCGGCATTATACCGCAGGGCCTCGGCTATGGTGCGGGCGTTCTGCTGGTCGAGCTGCGCGCGGGTCACGACGGATACGGATTCCGGGGTTTCGATCAGGGGCGTGTCGGTTTTGGTGGCGGCACTCGAATTCTTGGGCACGAGCCCTGCCCGCCCCGATGTGGCGTAAACGGCGATCTGCTCTTCTTTCCACCCTTTTCTGCCGCCCTCGTTCCCCTGCCCTTCCACCCGCACCGGATCAAGGGTGATGGCGGACGGCGCGCGGATGAGCGAGACGGAATGCGCCCCGGTTTTGCTGTAACTGATGCCCGTGCCCGCCAGCAGACCGGACAGCGCCTGTTCCGTCGTCATCTGCCCGGTCACCGCCCCTGACCGCGCGCCTGCTATCGTGGCGCTGTCGAATGCGATCTGCATGCCTGTCTGCGCGCCAAAGGCGGCAAGGGCGCGGGCGAGCGGCTGGGCGGGAATGCTGAAGGATTGTGCCGGAGATGGCGGAACGGCCACGCTGCCCTCAACCGCTGCCGCCGCGGCATGATGGCCCGCGGCGGCCCACATGACGAACAGCAGGGCGGACGTGCCCGTAAGCAGGCTGGAGCGGGATGGCCGGATGCGATTGGGGCGGCACGGCGGAAGAACATACGGCATGGTCAGGTCTCACGGGCGGACGGTTGGCAGAAAATGCAAACGAATTGCATTCGCGTATATTCATGTCCGTTGAGATGATTTTTTTTTAACGGGCTGGCGGAACTTTTTTATGGTCCGACGCGCGAAAACTGACGGGCCGCCCGGACCCGTCAGGGGGTTTTGTGCTCAGCCAGCACCAGGGTGAAGCCCGCGGGGAGTGCCACAAGCCTGCCCCCATGCAACGCGCACAGGGCCTCAAGCGCCTCCCTGGGGTGGTGCAGGTCATACACGCCGCCAACTGGGGTGGTGTCGTGTTCAAGGCCATGCGTAACGATGGTGCCGGGATAATAGCGCCCCAGGGTTTCAACCGCGTCGGACAGCCCTACATCGTTGAGCACCAGTTGCCCCGAACGCCACGAACCGACATCCTCCGGGTCGATCGTGCCGCGCCAGGCCTGCCCCGTGTGCCGGTCGACCGTGCCCTGCTGGCCTGCGCCCAGGCGCAGGGCGGGGTCGGACTGGCGGGCTACGCTCACCATCCCTTCGCGCACCGCAACACGCACATGCGGCCCGGCCATCTGCACATCAAAGCTCGTGCCGATATCGCGCGTCGTCACATTGCCTGCCCTGACGGCAAAGCCGCGCCTTGCGTCATGCACGACATTGAAAAACGCCTCCCCGGCCAGCAGCGTAACCCTCCGTTCCTGATCCGCGTAATGCACGGCTATGGCGGAATGACCCGCCAGGGTCACGGCTGTTCCGTCCGGCAGGCCGAGCGTGCGGGTCTCGCCCGTTTTTGTGTAATGATCAGCCTGCAGGCGCATCATGAGGTCTGGCGTGGCGAAGGCCAGCAGGCTGGCTGCCACCGGCAGCATGCAGGCCACCGCAATCCGCAACGGGCGCGCCCGGGCCGTTCTGCCAGCCGCAGGCTGCCGACGTGTTGCGGGCCGGTCAGGCGGGGGCGTTACGGGCACCCGCTGGGCTGTCAGGGTCCAGGCGCGTTCCATCCGGCGCCATGCCCGTTCGTGCTCGGGGTCGAGCGCGCGCCATGCGGCGCATTGCGCCCGTGCCGTTTCATCATGCGGTGCCGCATTCAGGCGGATTTTCCAGGTGGCAGCTTCCAGCATGGCACGTTCGGCACCCTGTTTTGGCTGTGTGCTCATCCGTGTTCGCTCCCCTTCGTTCCGCGCCGGTGGCGTTGAACGTGCTTCCAGCAACAGGGACGGCGCACAGGTCTGTTTTTCAACGGTAGAGGAAAAATCTTTACGGCTCCATGTCTGGCAGGGCCGCAGCACAGGCCACCAGCGCGATCTGGATCATCTTGTGCACGCGCGTGGTGGAAACGCCCAGAACGGTTGCAATTTCGTGCAAGGTGTACCCGCCGATGCGGTACATCTCGAACGCGCGGCGGGTGCGTGGCGGCAGGCTGTTCAGGGCATGGGCCACGCTATGCAGTTCCTGCCGGTGCCCGCAATGGATTTCGGGCGATATGGACCCCGCGCCTGTATCGGCCAGCAGGCTGTGATCGATTTCGGTCGGGATATGCCTGCGCGCGGCACGGAGATGATCAAGCGCCAGATTGCGTATGATTGCGCCAAGATAGGCGACCGGGTTGAAAATGACCCTCTGCCGCCTGACGGATGCAAGCTGAACAAAGGCATCCTGCACGATATCTTCTGCCTGTGCCGTGCAGCCGACCATGGAGGTCGCGAGAGACACGAAACGGGGCCGGTTTGCCAGGTAGGTTTCCAGAAGATGATCGGTCGAGGCCACGGCCTGAAGGTTCCTTGACAGCTTGCGTCAGTGCCCGTACGGGATATGGGCCTTCCTTATATGAATATAAGAATCATTATCAATGCTAGAACTGCGCTGTGATGTTTCGATACAATCCGGGGCTTTCATGCAGGCCCTGCCCCGGCAGGGCGTATGGGGAAACCGGGAATTAAATATGCAAATGCGTCTTATTTTCTTCTATTGCTCCGCCCCGACCGGCGTGCCAGATCCTGCCAGATGGCTGCCCTGACCCTTAAAACCGTTCGTCCGGCCCTTGTGCGCCTGCACCGATATACGGGGCTGCTGCTGTCGGGTGTGCTGTTTATCGCGGGGCTTACGGGAAGCATCAGCGTGTTCCGCACGGAAATCGATGCGGCCCTCAACCCGGACCTGTATCACGCCCCCGCCCCGGCGCAGCCCCTGCCGCTTTCAACCATACTGGCGCGGCTGGAGGCACAGCGCCCGGAAACCCGGGTGACCGCCCTGCTCTATCGCCCCCCGGCAGGCCGTGCGATCGAAGCCTATTCTGCCGAACAGGTCGCGGGCGGCACCGGGCCGGTTGAGCATGAAATCTTTCTCGACCCCGCCACGGGGCGCATTCAGGGCATGCGACCGACCGAAGGGTGCTGCCTGAGCCGTCGCGCGCTGATGTCCTTTGTGTACCGGCTTCATTATTCCCTCGATCTGGGCCAGGCGGGGCTATGGATCATGGGTCTTTCGGCCATTCTGTGGTCAATCGACTGTGTTGTCGGTCTTGTCCTGACCTCTCCGTTGCACCAGCCCGCATGGCGGCGCGCGTTCTGGCAGAGATGGGGCAAGACATGGACCCTTTCCTTCAGGCGCTCGGCCATACGGATCACGTTCGACCTGCATCGGGCCGTCTCGCTGTGGCTATGGGTTGTGTTGCTGGGCATTGCCATAAGCGGGGTGGCGCTGGCGCTTGAAGATGAAGTGTTCAATCCCGTCGTGCGCACCATCCTGCCAACAGACCCACCCATGACGGACACGCAGGCACAACCCCATCCGGTTACGGTTGATCAGGCCGAAAGCATTGCCGCAGGCTTCGCACGCGTCCACGGCCATGCGGAAAGACCCGCCGCCGTGCTGCTCGACCCTGATGGCGCGACGGCCCTGTTCTATCTTTTCAGCAATGATGGCACTGACCCTGCCGGGCTGGGCAGCCCCATGGTGACCATCGACCTCAAGACCGGCCAGGTGACGGATGGCGCCATGCCCGGACAGGGGGCCGCGGGAAATCTGGTGATGCAGATGCAACTGCCGTGGCATGGCGGCAGGCTGGCGGGGCTGGCCGGTCGCATTGTCATCTGCCTGTCGGGGCTTGTCGTGTGCATGCTGACGGTAACAGGAGTCATGATCTGGCACCGTAAACGGCAGGCATTGCGGATGCTCCCCCCTGCCGCGCGCGATGCGACCCGGCCGTAAAGCGTGGCGTGCTCCACAGAACCGCCGGGGCCGCCATCGTCAAACCCCTGGCCAGCGAAGGCGCATTGGTGCGCTTTACATGGGCCGGTTCGCGCGCGAAGCCTGAAGACCTTGCCCGCGGGAGCGGGGCGGACGCCATTCAGGCTGATGCAACCGACCGTGGTGCAATCCTTGCCGCCACGCGCGACGGCAGGCCAGTCGATATTTTCGTCTTCAACGCCGGGATCTGCATTGCCAGAGATCCGCTGACATATGCCCCTGACCGGGACCTTGACGGGCTGTTTCGTACATGCTGTTAAGGAACGGTACCGTATCGTTTATATAGACGGCAACAGGCTGCCTGACCACGTGCCGGGTGGCTTCGGTTTTTATGGGAATGAAGGAAGCAGTTTATGTGTGCCAGAATGAAAAAACGCGGAAACGCGAAGGCGTTCATAAACATGATGGCAGGCGCTGCTTTTGTGCTGTCGGGCATGAACATATGCCATGCAGCCGAAACCACCCGCGCGCGTGAAGCGCATGCCTGCGAAAAGGATGCTTTCAAATTCTGTGGAAACGACATCCCGAACAAGAAGAAAATTGCCGCCTGCCTGCAGGCCAATCGTGAGCAACTTCGCCCGGCCTGTCGCGCCATGTTCCCTGCGTCCGACGCGCCTGTTGAAAACATGGCACTGGGCGCCCCCCGTGCCCCTGATTGGCAGGCTGGTCAATAATTTTACTGGCCCCGCCCGGCCGCCTGCGCGGCCCTGAGGAACCATGCCGCCCGTTCCGTGCGATCCCCGTCCTTCAGGCTTTTCTGCACCCCCAGCGTGAGCATGGCCTCGCAATCGCCCTTCCCGGCGGCCTGCTCGAGCAGGGGAAGCAGGTCATCAGCCATGACTTCGGGCGCATCGTTCCGCTTGTCCGCCTTATCAAGGGCAAGGGCCAGCCCCGCAGCGATGCGGCTTCTGAAAGGATGGGAGGAACCAGAAGTGCAATCATCCTGCATGTGATGAGATCGATATTACATGCGAACAGTATGACCGGCGTGCATTTCAGGCCATCTTCCAAAGCATGGGGATTGTGGCGCTTGGGCGCGGGCAAAAACCATCATCAGCCATGCCGCGCTGCGTTGACGTGGCACGGTGCCCCCCGTAATAGTCCGGCCTCCCGCACCCGCGAAGCCCGAACAGGCGTAGCCTTTACAGAGCGCCGGAGGCGCTGCTTGACCATGTCCATGACTTTTGCCGATCTTGCCCTGGCGCCCGAACTCCTGAGCGCACTGGCCGAGGAGGGCTACGCCACCCCCACCCCGATCCAGGCCGGTTCCATCCCCATGCTGCTCGCAGGCCGTGACCTGCTGGGCATGGCCCAGACCGGCACGGGCAAGACGGCCTCGTTTGCGCTGCCGCTGCTCCATCGCCTTGCCATGAATCCCCGCCCCGCCCCCAAGGGTGGCGCGCGCGTGCTGGTGCTGGCCCCCACGCGTGAACTGGTCTCCCAGATCGCTGATGGCTTCACGGGCTTCGGGCGCTACCTCAAGCCCAGCATTACGACGATTTTTGGCGGCGTCAGCCCCTTCCACCAGATCAATGCGCTCAAGGAGGGGGTGGACATCATCGTGGCAACCCCCGGGCGGCTGCTGGACCTGATTACCCAGGGCGAATGCGACCTGTCGCAGCTTGAGGCGCTGGTGCTTGATGAGGCGGACCAGATGCTCGACATGGGCTTTGCCAAGCCCATCGAGCGTATTGTCGCAACCGTGCCCGCAGCCCGGCAGACCGTGCTGTTTTCAGCCACCATGCCCAAATCCATCACTGTGCTGGCCGAGAGCCTGCTGCGCGATCCGGCCCGGGTCGAGATTACGCCGCCTTCCACCACGGTGGAGCGGATCGAGCAGTCGGTCATGTTTGTCGATGCGGCTGACAAGAAGGCCGCCCTGCTTGAACTGCTGCGCACGCCGGGCATGGGGCAGGCCGTGGTCTTTACCCTGCAGAAGAACATCGCCAACGAGGTCTGCGCCTTCATTACCGAGGCGGGCATTACGGCCGAGGCCCTCCACGGCAACAAGTCGCAGGGGCAGCGTGAGCGCGCGCTTGAGGCGTTTCGGTGTGGCGCGGCACAGGTGCTGGTGGCAACCGACATCGCGGCGCGTGGCATTGATGTCGATACGGTGACGCATGTGTTCAACCATGACCTGCCCAGCCTGCCCGAAAGCTATGTGCACCGCATTGGCCGCACCGGGCGCGCGGGCCGCACGGGCTTTGCCATAACGCTGTGCGATGCCGAGCAGCGCGCCTGGCTGCATGACGTGGAACGTGAAATCGGCCGCCCGCTCGACGTGCAGGCAGATCACCCCTGGCATTCGGAGGCCGCGCGCAACTCCACCATGCGCGCACCCGTGCTGGGTGGCGGCCCGGTCAAGCAGGTCAAGCCGCCGAAAATACGCGAGCGCAAGGTCTGGACCGAGGAAGAGAAGAACGCGGCCCGCGCAGCGGCTTTGGCGGCCAAGGCCGCCAAAGCCTGATGATGCGCTGGCGCGGCGGCTGGCACAACCGCCGCGCCAATCCCTGGAAGTTTTTTACCCCATGCCCTGCTCAGGCAGGCACAAGCGCTGCCGGAACGGGCTTGAGCATTGGCGGCGCCTGCCAGTGGCCCGTGTCAACATTCTCGATTTCCCCATCAATCTCGCTGACAACCTGCCGTGCAAACGGCCCGAGATGCAGGTAGAGCGCGCTGGTCATGACCACGTAGGGCAATGCTTTGGGGTTATGCAGCGCGCAGTCGAGCATCATCCGCCAGAATGCCCCGGTCGTGCCCGGCCCCGCGCGGTGAATGCGCAGGACAAGCCGCATGAAGCTGCGCAGGTCGCCCTTGATCATCCGGTGGCTGCGCTTGCGCCCGAGCATGCGGCCAAGCCTGCGCACGCGGCCAAAATAGGCGACCGGATCATAAATCGTTTTGAGCACCGTCCTGTAATCGTTCAGCACGTCGCGGCGTGGCCGTTTGGTCTCGAAATTGAGGCCGGCGGTGCACTGATCGCCCGACTGGGTCTGTTCACTCCCCGAAAACAGCCGCCCTTCGGCCAGCAGGCGGCGCGTCAACTGGGTTGTGGGCAGCGCGTAAAGCAGGCCGACCATGCAGACCGGGATCGAGGTATCCTCGATACATTCGATCATGCCCGCGGCGACACTGCCCTTCTCGCTGTCAAACCCCACGATGAAGCCTGCATTGACGAAAATCCCGGCCTTATGGATCGTTTCAATGCTCTGTTGCAGGCTGCGCCTTGTGTTCTGCTTTTTCTGCATCAGCACCAGCGAGTCCGTATCGGGGCTTTCGATGCCCACGAACACGGCGAAGAAATTCGTATCGGCCAGGCTGCGCAGCAGATCGGCGTCATCAGCGAGGTTGATGGAGGCCTCGGTTGAAAATTCGAAGGGAAATTTCTTTTCCTCCTGCCAGTGCTTCAGGTCGGGCAGGAATTTCTTGAGCGCCTTTTTGTTGCCAATCAGGTTGTCATCAACAAAATCGACATGGCCCCGGTAGCCAAGCGCGTACAGGGCATCGAGTTCAGCCATGACCTGTTCGTTGGTCTTGGTGCGCGGCACCCGGCCATAGAGTTCGATGATGTCGCAGAACTCGCAACTGAACGGACACCCGCGTGAAAACTGGACGCCCACATGCAGGTACTGGTCAAGCTTGAGCAGATCAAAGCGCGGCAATGGGCTTTTTGTAACATCCGTCTTGCCCATCGGCGCTTCAAACACGCCCTGCCGCGCACCGCTGCGCCAGGCCGCGACGAAATCATCCATGATCTCCTCGGCCTCGCCCAGCACCTGAAAATTGGCGGCGCTGTAAAGCGGCGGGCTTGAGGTCACATCGGGGCCGCCCACCACCACCGGCTTGCCGCGCGCATGGCATTGCGCGATGATGTGCAGCGCGTCATTGCGCTGCGGCAGCATGCCGCCGGTCATGACCATGTCGGCCCAGTCAAGATCGGCGTCGGTCAGGTCTTCGGTATTGCGGTTGACCAGCCGTATCTGCCAGTGCTGGGGCAGCATGGCCGCGACCGTGACCAGACCAAGGGGCGCTGCCGGGTAGCGCGCGCCCGCCAGATCGCAGGCTTCCTTGTAGTTCCAGAATGAATTGGCATTGAAAAGCGGGAAGATCATCAGGACCTTGCAGGCATCGGTCATCATGATGAAATCCTTTGGCGTGCCTCCTTCGCATGATCACAACGGCCTCCCCGGTTGGGGCTGGGGCACATGGGAATGAGAGAATCCTGTTGTGGTGAAATGGCGATAGTCCGGCACACGGTCGTCATAGAGATCTTCCATCGGGATGAAGGTCTGCTTCTACACCCCCTGTCTCGCAATAGCGAGAAAAGAGCATTTACAACATCCGATATGCCGCTCTCAAAGTGTAACAGCCCGGCAGGCGGCCCTGAAAAAACTTTTGCCCCGACCCCGCATTATCACGCAGGTGGGGCTTGCATGTGCGACCGCACCAAAGCCCTGGCAAACGCATGAACGGGAGCATGGATCATGCCGCGTGGTGACAAATCCGCCTATACAGGCAAGCAGAAGCGACAGGCCGCCCATATTGAGGAAAGCTACGAGCAGCGCGGGGTCAGCGAGGATGAAGCCAAACGCCGCGCCTGGGCTACGGTCAATAAGGAAACCGGCGGCGGGCAGAAAAAGGATTCGGGCAAAAACGGCACCTGAAAACGCCCTCCGTGCTAGAGCAGATCCCATTTGAATGGACACATTCGAACGGGTGAAGATGCTATATAAACAATGAGCTAGAGCAATTCCACTGAGCCAGAGTGCAGTGGAATTGCTCTAGCTTGCGCATATGCACGGAACAAAGATGAAATGTGATGAAGATTGTCGATCCGCTGAATGGCGACTGGTCCGAGCCCGATGATGGCGCAAAGCCTGCAACCCGCCCTTAAGCCAGCCCTGGCTGTCCCATATCGCTTTTAACAGCACCGGCGTTGACATGCTGGCCACAGCCAGACTGCTTTTGCCGGAATTCGTGGACCATGAGGGCGGTGTGTTTCTGGGCATCCAGTTTACAAAAGACAGTTTTGCCCAATGGATGAGCGTGCCGGGCAACATGAAGGACGTGGAGAGCATGATCAATCATGTGCACGTCTATGATATTCTTGGTAATGACAATAAAATATCCGAGCATGATGCCCGCCTTGTTGTCCATTTATTGAAAAGATGCTGGATGGTCGCCCTGCATGCGGGGTTTCCGGGCAAGGAATTCGATGTTGTCGTGTCTGGATCGGAAGAAGATTACGGGCCGGTTCTCACCTTTTCAGGCAAATGAAGCATGGCGTTGCGAGATGGTGGCGTCTCCCCGCTTTTTTGTTGCTACCATAAGCATATATCCCGATATGAATCTTTTATGAACATTGAATGAATTTAAAATGAAATAGAATAGAGAAGTATATAAACCAGATAAGGAATTTGTTAGGGGAACTCCGTTAGGATTTATGCTGGAACGCCCCAGGGCAATGAAAAAGGGCATTACTTCAGAGCGGAATGACGGCCCTTCACGCCATGCCCGGGACTGTCAGCACGCTTACGCATGACCATATTGACATGCAATCGCTTGCTTTCACGACTGAAGCCTTGGTCAAGGCATGGTCAAAGGGCAACGAAACAAGATTCCTTCATGCGCGAGCCAATCATGACGACACGTAGAGATTTCCTGAAATATGCCCTCCTCACGGGTGCCGCGGGAGCGTCTTCCCGCCTGCCCGCTTCCATCGGGCGGGCCTTCGCGATTGCGCCCGAGGTAGGGTCCACCTGGCAGGATGCCGAGCATGTCGTGATCCTGATGCAGGAAAACCGTTCTTTTGATCATGTATTTGGCACCCTGCAGGGCGTGCGCGGGTTCAATGACCCGCGTGCCATGCGCCTGCCCAACGGTAACCCGGCTTTTGTACAGTCCAGCCAGTCAGGCGAGACCTATCTGCCGTGGCGGCTCAACATTCGTGATACGCGTGTGACATGGATGGGTTCCATCCCCCACTCCCGCGACAGCCAGGTTGATGCGTGGAACAATGGCGGCCATGACCGATGGATCGACGCCAAGAAGTCGCACCACAAGGACTATGCCCACTATCCATTGACCATGGGGCATTATACCCGCGAGGACCTGCCCTTTTACTATGCCCTGGCCGACGCCTTTACCGTATGTGACCAGAATTACTGTGGCGCCATGACCAGTACCACCCCAAACCGGCTGCTGTTCTGGACCGGCACGGTGCGCGACCGGCAGGTTCCAACGTCGAATGTGTACATGCGTAATGGTGAGATCCTTGAAGGCGGCATGACGTGGCGCACCTTCCCCGAGCGGCTGGAACAGGCAGGCGTTTCATGGAAATTCTACCAGAACGAACTCTCGCAGGCTGGCGGCATGAGCGCGCCCGAGCGGGCATGGCTGTCCAATTTCGGGTGCAATGTGCTGGAATGTTTCGATCAGTACCATGTCACGGCCAATCCCGGTTTTGGCGCGTGGCTTGAGGAGCGCATCAATGAATGCCAGTCACATATCGATCGGCTGAACACACATGAAATGCTTGTGTCAGGCACGCATGGCGAACAGTTGGCCGAAGCGCGAAACCTGCTGGCCGTGCTCACGCGCCGCCGTGCTGCTGCGGGCGAAACGCCTGAAAAACTGACACCGGCGGAACGCGCCCTGTTTGGCAACGCATTCGTGACCAACACGGGCGACAGGAACTACCGCAAGCTGGAAAAACTGAAATTCCATGATGGCAGAAAAGCCATCCACATGCAGGCGCCCAAGGGCGATGTGCTGCATCAGTTCCGCCAGGATGTCAGAACAGGCAGGCTGCCCACCGTTTCATGGCTGGCAGCACCCGAGCATTTCTCCGATCATCCGACCTCGCCGTGGTATGGGGCGTGGTACGTATCGGAAATCATGGATATCCTGACCGAAAACCCCGATGTATGGAAAAAGACCATCTTCATCATGACCTATGATGAAAATGACGGCTATTTCGATCATTGCTGCTCCTATGCCGCACCCGACCCCAACCGGCCCGAAACCGGCACGTCATCGCGCAGCATTGGCCAGAAGGGGCTGGAATATACGAGCGCGCAGGATGAAATCAATCGTGGCGTGCCGGAGCGCCTGGCGCGCAGTGGGCCGATCGGGCTGGGCTTTCGCGTGCCGATGGTCATCGCCTCGCCCTGGAGCCGGGGCGGATGGGTCAATTCGCAACTGTTCGAGCATACCTCCACGCTGCGTTTTCTTGAGACCTTCGTGCGGGGCAAATTCGGCAAGGACGTGACTGAGACCAATATCTCGCCCTGGCGGCGGGCCATCAGTGGCGACCTGACATCATGCTTCCGCCCCTATGATGGCAGCATGCCGCACCTGCCCTTCCTTGAGCGCAATGCGTATCTGCACACCATCGAGAGCGCGCGCAACCGGCCCCTGCCCGGTGGCTATCAGGCCCTCGATGCGGCTACGATTGCCGCCCTGCGCAACGATCCGGCCAAAATGCGCGAAAGCGTGGCGCAGGAATCCGGCACGCGGGTCGCCTCCCCCCTGCCCTATGAGCCGTATTGCGATGGTGGGGTCTCGGCTGATGGCAGGCAGGTGAGCGTACACCTGCGCGCGGGCCGGGCCCGCTTTGGCGCCCGTGCTGCTGGCGTGCCGTTCAATATCCATCGCCACGGCATCGCGTCGGAAAGCAGCATGCAGGCGGGCACTTACGCCGTGGCGGCAGGCGATGCGCTTGATGTGACGTTTGCCCAGTCCACCTTCCACAACCGGGTCTATGATGTGGACGTGCATGCCCCCAACGGCTTTTACCGCCGCTATAGCGGCAGGAAGGGCGGCCTGCGGCTACAGGCGGCCTGCACCTACCTGCGTGGGCCGGGGAAGGATCTGGTCGTGACCATAAGCAATCATGGCGCGAAACACGCGAACCTGACCTGCTCCATGGCGCCCTCCGGCATCACGCGCGCGGTGCATGTGGCCGCTGGCGGCAGCGTGAGCATGGCGTTTGACCTGACGCAGGGCATGCTGTGGTATGATCTCACCGTGTCGAGTGCGGATGAGCCGGAACTGCTGTATCAGTTCGCAGGGCGCATCGAGACCGGGCGGCCGGGGCGCACCGACCCCGCCATGGCGGCGGTCCACCCGGCCTGATCGGCCTGTCCTGCCTGCAACTCCATGCGAATACGCAGGGTAACCGGATGGATTGCGGCATACGGCGCACCATCCTCAGGACGTTTTTGGTGAAGCTTTTATCATTTTTTATCAATGAGTTGTTTTTAAATAGTGTCCTGTAAAAATGCTGCCCTTTTTGCAAAAGGCAGCATCTGGAAAACTGTTCCCTACAGGCGTATGGCGTTTTTACTGGCCAAGAAAATTGGCGATATTCTGCCACACGTTGCGGGCGATGATGTCATGCCCGGCCTGGTTGGGGTGGGTTGTATCGGCAAGCCATTTTGTCTGGTCAAGCACATCGGAAAGAGGCTCGCCGGTGGAGAAAAGATCGAGTTCGAGATCGGCAGGAATCTTGCCATCCTCGACCGCATTGTCCAGCGCCTTGCGCGGCGCGCCCTGCGTCATGGTCTCGTCAAGGAATGCCACGTGATAGCCGGCTTTTTTCAGGCGGCTGGTGATCTGCCCGAGGTTATGGACCGTCTCGCCGGTGCCGATCTGGTGCAGGTGGTCATTGAAGCCGCCAAACACGACCGCGACCTTGCGGCCGGGATGGCGGGCCAGTGCTTCCGCTGCGGGCACCATGTCCAGCATCTGCTTGGTCGTGGCCCCTGACACGGCAAAATTGTAGCTTTTGTAGCGGGCGTAACGCTGCATGAGATAGGGCCAGTTCGTGCCATCGCTCAGGCCGAAGCCTTCCGTCCGGCTATCGCCAATGGCAACGACAGTATCACGTAGCTGCGGCATGTGGTTGCCTGCCACGGCGGCAGCGGCTTCAAAGTCCTGCTCCTGCCCGGCCGTGGCGGCCTGATCGGCGATGACGATACCGGTCCACTGCCCGGTGTTGCGGCCCTGTTCAAACCAGTTGCCGCCATCGGCATTATACCCGATATATCCGCCGGAAAACGCCCCCCCCGACAGCGCCCCGCCAAGCACGACGTGGTTATTGCCGTTTTCAAGCCGGTAGCCCGCCGGTGTTGCGCTCAGGCCAAAGGCGGCGGGATCGTTGCTGATGATCAGGTCCGTGCGCTGGTCCGGGCTGCGCATGTCAGCCACATGCACGAAGCCATCGAGCGTGTAGCTGCCCATGAACACCTTGAATTCCTGCCCTTGCTGCCCCAGCATGAGCGGCACGGGGAAGGCAGAATAGCCGGAATTGGATGAGGCATAGGTGCCCGTGGTGCCAAAAAAGAAGCTGTTGGTGGGTACCTTGAGTGTCTGCGGCAGTACAAATCCACCCGGCCCGTTAATTTCACCCCAGGAGAGGGTCTCCTGCCCTGAAACCTGCACCGCGCCGATATGCACCACATGGTGCCCCGGCGTCGCTACAATGTGGTTGCCGTGCCCGGTCTGGTCATACACGCGGGTTACGGTGGCGAAGGTGCCCGCATCCCGCGCGGCGAGAACGCGCTTGAGGGTGGCCGTATCAAGCATGCCATCAGGACGTATGTTCAGCGTGGTGGCAACCGTCTGGCCGCCTGCTGTCGTCTCGATATCCACGGCGGGGCCGGAATAGGTGCTGACCATTCGCGTAGGCCCACCGGCAAAAACGGCATGCGGGCCAAAGGTATCGGCGGGGGCATGCGGTGTGGGCACGGCCGTCCACTGCGCGGCCCCGGGCGTAAGCGCGGTTGCGCGCCACACCTGCCCGCCTGCCTGCCACAGGTCGCCTGGCGCGTAACCGCTGCTCACGTCGTCATGCGCACCGGGCGGGCGGTTCAGCCCTGTATTCGCGGCGCTATTGGCCGGAATGCAGGTTTCTGTGCCTTTATGGTCATCAGCCGGGCATTGGGCCGCTACCCCAAGGGCAGGCAGGCCAAGGGTTGCCATGGCGGTGATGCAGGCCAGAACTCTTCCGCGCGTTTCCATGTAATGCTGTTCCCGGATATGAGGTGTAGGGCATGAACCTGCCCCCGATTGATTGTATTACTGACCGTCAAATGCGTAATGCGCCATCCACATGCCACTGGTTTCAGACCAGTTGCCTGCCCGGCTGTAGCCGCCTTCCATGCCCACCCGCAACCGATGGGTAAACTGATAGACAATGCGCCCGCGTACGTTGCCCGCAAGACCGCTTGCCCCGCTGCCTGAATATTCATCAGGCGGGTTCGAGGCCGCAAGCTGCTGCAGGCTTGCACTTGTGGGGTAATAGGGCGCTCCATTGCTGTGATAATGCTGGAACCCTGCCTCACCGCGCAGGAACCACGTCCATCGCCTGTTATGCCCCGACCATTCAACCGGCACCATCGCGCCGTAATACTGCTGTGGCGAGAAGTAACCGCCCTGCCCCCATGTAAAGAAGTAACTGTCACGCTTGTAACCAAAATACATGAGGTCCAGCCCCACGCGCAACCACTGCCGGTTGTGGGTCTGCCATACCGTGGCGGTGCCGCCAGCACCTGCTTCCACCTCGGTATTGCTCTGCACATGCGTGCCATCCAGATAGGCAAAGCCGCCACCGGCATAGATGTTCCACCCTGGCGCGGACCATTCCAGCGCCCCATGGCCAAACATGCGTGTCACCCCGCCCCACACCCGGTTCGTGCCAGGATCGTGCATGCCCGCGTAGGACAGCTCGCTATCCGTGACCATGCGGCGGCCCCCGCTTATGCGCAGGCCAAGGTTACGGGTCAGGCGCGGCGCGAATTCCACACCCCCCACCACGTTGGTAATGGGGAAGCCCAGCGGCGAAGACCCCACATCGGCCGAGAACCAGTGATTGACGTAGTTCAGGCTCAGCCCCACGCCCTGCGTATAGTAATGATGATACGCCCCCGGCAGGGCGCCATTGATGGAATAGGTGCCGAACTGGTGGGCTGAGTAAGAATTGTTCAGCGCATCGCCGGTAAACAGCAGCGTGGGCGTGATCGAGAAGGACAGCCGGTGCTCCCATGATTCAAACGGCAGCGTGCCGGTGATGGGAATGGCGAATTCCGTCAGTTGCCCCAGCCCTGCAACGCCGGTGCGGCTACGCACGAAGCTGTTGGCGTCGAGTTGTGGCGAGATGGAATCACGCAGGTAGACGATCTGCCGGTCCATCGCCTCGGCGCCGTCATCCTCGGGGATGTAATGATAGGTTGCAGGCAGTGTCGCGCCCTGCAGGTCGATGTAATTGCTGTCAATGAACGGCCAGCGATAATCCGGCAGGAAGCTTTCATGGCCTGCATACGTGCTTTCGCCATCAAGCGTGCGCTGGGCGCGGCGGGCGTGTTCCACATCGGCTAGCTGCGCGCGCGTATTGCCCGCCACGCGATCGACATCGGAGCGCACTTCCCAGCTCATAGGGCCATCGGGGTCTTCATGCGCCAGCCGCTCGGCATAGCCGCGTGCGAGCGCTACCTGGTTCGTACCGCCCGCATCACGCGCGGCGGCGGCAAGGCCGTAGATATTGTGCGGCTTGAGGCGAAGCGCAATCTGGTCTTCCTCCAGCGCGCGGGCGGGCATGTTGCGTGTCTGGTATATCCGGCCCATGGCCAGATGGGCCTCGGCTGATTCCGGGTGGGCGCGCAGCACGGGAGCCAGTACCTGATAGGCCTTCGTGGTCTGGCCATAACGGTCAAATTCATCGGCGGTCATGATGGCGAGGCCGATGGCAATGTCGTTTCTTATGTGTAATTGTTCCGGTGTGACCGATCCGGGGTAGTCACGTGCCATCGCATCAAAGGTGCTGAGGCAGCGCGTGGTGTCGAACGTGGCATGCAGGCGCAGGTACAGCCCGGCATAGGCCAGCATCTGCGCAGCCTTTGGTGGCTGGGTCAGGCGCTCTTCGCCGGCCAGCACCTGCTGGGCCTCCCGCGTGGCATGGCGGTCCAGCAGGGCGCCAGCAATCTGCACGCCCCGGTCACCCGTGGGGTCGGGCTGGTCGGCCAGCGCCACGAGGGCGGCATTATCCGCGCGCGGCGCGCGGTTGAGCGCCTGTATGCGGCGGGCAAGCTCGATCTGGCTGGCAATGCTGGCCATGCCAGCGCTCTGCCCGCCTGCAGGCAGACGCGCCATCAGGCGCTCGGCGGTGGCGAGGTCATGCTGGCCCATGGCGTAGATGATCCCGGCCTGCAGGTCATCGGGCGTGACGGATCTGGCATTTGTCAGGTCATCCATCAGGCTCTGCGCCTGAAAATGGCCGCCTGCATCATCAAGCGCATGGGCTAGCTTGAGGCGGATCCACGGGTCCGTGGGCTCAAGGGCCGCGGCCTCGCGCAGCAGGGCTACGCGTTCATCGGGGTCACGCGTGCTGTCGGCGCGGGCGGAAAGATCGGCGGCCTGCAGGTAGGTTGCCAGCGCCGGGCGCAGGGGTTTGAGGCGGGCAATGATATCCTGTGCTTCCGCCCCGCGCCCGGTCTGGATCAGGATGCCGCCCAGATTGAACAGCGCATCGGCATTGCCTGGCGCCTGGGCCAGAATTTCACGATAGATGCGCTCGGCCTCCACATCATGCCCCTGCTTACGCTCGAGCATGCCTTCCAGTGACAGGAAAGTCAGCCTGCTGCCAGGGCGGCGGCCCAGCGCCGCGAGGTCCGTGCGCGCCGTATCATAGTGGCCATCATTGATGGCCTGTAATATCCGCACCACCAGCGGGTCCACGCCCCCGGGGCCAGATTGCAGTGCCTTGATGGCCGCCCGCCAGTGGGGGGCCGAGTCCGGGTCAGCCTGTATCGCCTGTAGGAAATACTGCATGGCCTGCGCGGGCTGCTGCCGGGCCTGCGCCACCAGCCCCAGCCCGCCCAGCGCATCGGCATCATGGGCATTGAGCGCAAGGGCGTGGTGAAAGCGTTGCGATGCGCCTTCCAGGTTATGGCGGGCCAGCAGCGCGTAGCCCTCCTGGTGGGCGGTGGCGGCATCGATGGCGTTCTGTGTTTCCTGTGCCTTGTGCAGCAGTTCGCTCACTTCCGCATCATCGGGGTGCAGACCGAGCCATTCATTATAGAGCGGAATGGTGGGGCCTGTGATCGGCTCCCACAACAGCGCCTCGCGCCATGCTGCAACCGCCCCTTGCCGGATTGGTGCCGGAGCGTTGGAGCGGGCGAGTTCGCGCAGGCCGTCCATCCCTTCGGGGCGCGACGTGACACGGTAGGTCAGGATCCGGTCCAGCAGCAGCCGGGCATCGAGATCGCGCAGGTTGCGCTGCACCCAGGCGGTCAGCTTGGTCTGGGCTTCCTGGCGGCCCAGAATGGTTGCCCCCAGCACGCGGTAATATTCCAGTGCCAGATCGGGTGGCGGGTCGCCGTTCTTGAAAAGCGCCTTGTACTTGAACATGGCAGGCATCATCTTGCCTGCCGCTGCAAGGGCGCGGGCCTCGGCCAAGCCCTTGGGGTCTACGGGGCCAGCCTGTATCTGCGCCTTGAGGTCGGCAACCAGCCCCGGCGCCGCGCCGTTGCGCTCCAGCCGGGCCAGCGTGGCCGAAGCCTGGGCCGGGTTGCCCTGCGCCATGAGCAGGCGCCCCTGCAGGTAAAGCGCTTCAGGGTTATTGGGCTCGAGCGAAATCGAGCGTTCTATCGTTTCATGCGCTTTATTCAGGTTATGCTGGCCCAGCCAGTAATAACCCTGGTTGAGCAGCAGTTCCAGCACGGCTGCCGCATGCGCCATGTGCGCGCGTTCCGCATCCTGGTCCTGCGTGGGCGTGACCGTGATGGCTGTGCCGCCGGTTGTGATTGGAGTGTTTGGCGTGGCCTGGGCGGGGTCCGCCGCCCGCGCCATCTCGCCCGACAGGATGACTCCTGCCATCATGCCGCAAAGGAGTTTCAGCGTGCTCCATGCCGGGCGCATGGGCTGGGGCACCATGACCCAGGCTGCGGGCGCACGACGCCATCCGCGCCCCGCAGGCAGCGTGCTGGCGGCATGGTATCGTCCTTTTATGTCGTGTCTAATGAACACGGGACACATAAGAGATATAGAACAGGATCGCCGCCAGCGTCACGCACGCGCCGACAAGCAGGGCGGCGCCACGGTTGCGCGCGGAAACCGCAACCCGGTCCTCATAATCAAGCCCGGTCCGCTCCACGAACACGTAGCTCAGCACGCTGATGACAAGGACGATGCCCAGCACGGCCGCCATCATCCACCCATGCACCTGGAAGAAGAAGAGGTAATTCGCCACCACGATGCCCGGCCAGTGCCACAGATAGACCGAATACGAAATGACCCCGAGCGGTGAAATGGGCACAAGGCACAACCTGCCCACCTGCGTTTCGGGCAGCATGATGATGGTGGCCACGGCAACGCAGGGGAAAATGGTCATGTAGGACGGGCAGGCAAACTGAAGGGTATAGAACAGCCCTGCCCCCACAATCACCGCCAGCGCCACGGCATAGACAATATTTGCAACAACCGGGGAAAGGCGTGGCCGGGGCAAT
This sequence comes from Komagataeibacter xylinus NBRC 15237, assembly GCF_001571345.1. Classification (GTDB taxonomy): domain Bacteria; phylum Pseudomonadota; class Alphaproteobacteria; order Acetobacterales; family Acetobacteraceae; genus Komagataeibacter; species Komagataeibacter xylinus. The sequence goes on from NZ_BCTP01000021.1 coordinate 48,626, forward strand.
ATCCAGATCATGGTGCCAAGTGAAAACTGCCACAGCCGATCGAATATGTTGTAATAAGCCTGCGTATCGCCCTTGACGTAGCTCCATGCGCAAAATGCCATCGAGGCGGTGAAAATGCCCGAGAGCACCAGCTTGCGGTGCCTTGTCAGCGGCAGCAGCAGCGCCATCAGGAAGATGATGGTATAGAACTGCATTTCCAGCGAGAGCGACCATGTGTGCAGGAACGGGTAGGCAATGCTCTGCCCCTGGAAATACCCGACATGCCCCGAAGCCCATATGTTGGACAGGTACACCAGCGCATAGGCCCCGTTGATGGCAATATCGGCCCGGTCGCTTTGCAGGACCCACCACAGCATGCCCGCCGAGACCAGGGCAATCATGCAGACCAGCGCGGGCAGCAGGCGGTAGAGCCTGCGGCAGACAAACCGCAGGGGCTGGAACGGATGCTGCATGAGCGCCGAGCGCCCCATGAAATAGCCCGAGATCACCACAAAAATATCGACGCCGATAAAGCCGCCCTGCAGCCAGCCTGCATGGAACAGGACCACAAGGGCAATGGCAAGGCCACGCAGCCCATCGATATCGCGTCGACGGTTGAGGGGAAAAAAGTCTTTCTCAAGTATTTCACGCCACCTGCTCGGCGTAGCGGCAGGTTCATTCAGGTGCAGCATCAACAGATTTCCACGTCTTGTGCCCGTCATGGGCAGATACGGAAGCACGCCGTGCGGTGTCGCTCATGCTTCCGTAAGGGGCGACCTTACTGGCCGGTGGCAGGCGGGGCGTCTTTTAACTTTTCAAGTTCAGGCAGCGTCGCCTGCACAATCGCGTTGCCCCATACCTTGTAGCTTTCAGGTGTTGCATGAATGCCATCAATGGTGTTCACGCTGCCCTGCTTGAGCAGTGCCGTGCCATCGACATAGGTGCAGGGTGCGACTTCACCCTTGAGGAAGGTGGCCATTTCGGTCGCACGCTGGTCGGTCTTGCCATAGCGCGGGCTGAACTGGCCCCAGGTCGGCCCGACCCAGATGCACGCGGTCTTGCCAATGGCATAGGTCAGGGTCTTGACCTGCTCGTCCACCCAGTCTTTCGAGACCGAGGCCTGGCCATAGGCTGCCATAGTATCGCCAAGAATCACCATTACCACGTTGGGATGCCACTTGGCCACGAGGTCGCTGATGGGCGGGGGCGATGCGGGCTTCATGTTGGGCGCGCCAATCGGGGCATCGCCAATGCGCTCGGCGGCGCCGCAGCCATTGTTGGGGTTGGGCACGACCCAGTCAGCCGCGGTGGAGGAACACACACCGTAGGTGACCACTTTCGCGCCCTGGCGGCTGAATTCATCCGGCAGCACGGACAGGAGGGAGTCCTTGAACGTGACGTGGCTATCGCCGATGATCAGCAGCGTGAGGCCAGCAAGAAGAGCACTCATGAATTACTTCTCCGTATAAGAATTTATTTATGGACCGGGGCGATGCGACAGACATTGCCGCCCATGCAGGCCGCACCATGTGGGGCACGGTCAGCATGCAGGGACGTTTACCTTATGCCTCACCGGTCCTGTCATCATCCAGCACGCGCCTGCGAGACTTGGCGCGCAGCCAACTCCACGCCCCGAAAGCGGTCAGTCCCGCCCCTGATAGACCGGTCAGATAAAGAATGAAAGGATGATAACTCAGATACCGGTCGAGTTGCAGCCACAGGGGTAATGAGCCCACTTTGTAGGTCGGCGCGGTGCGGTAACTGGTAAACTGTTCGGCGTTCTTGAGCACCAGATCCCCCTGGATGGAGGATAGATCCCTGGTGTTGCGCAGGCTGAGCACCAGGTCATGGATGCGCTGCGGCGTATCGCCCACAAAGGCGATGACCGAGCGCTGGCTGTCATAGGGTGACTGTGCGCCGATCATCACGCCTGCCTCGGCAATCGGCGCATTGAGGTGAGCACTCACGCCGTTGAGCAGGCCGGCATGATCGTGGTCCTGAAACAGGTACCAGATCCCTTCCAGCCCCATGTGCTGGCCAACCCGCACGTGCCCGTCCTTGATCACGTAAGGCGAGCGTGACAGCAGGTCGGAGGCTGAATTCAGCCGGTCGGCGGTGGAAAGCAGGATGATATCACCCTGCGGGGTGGTATTTTTCATCTGGTCCGCCGTCATGACATGCACGCCTGCGGCGGGGTACCACGTTGTCGCGCCAAAGAAGCCCATGAGGTCAAGGAACGAGCCAGCGGTGCCCGCATCGGGGCTTTGCGGCAGGATGATCGTCGTCTCGGACAGATCGGCCATGCGGGAGAACGGAAAGGCGGCCTCGGCGAAATAGGACAGGTTGGGCAGTTCGGCGTAATGGTAGCCCCGGCGGAAATCGAGGGTGGAATCTGAATCCACGCTCATGCGGATATCACCCGGCGTGCGGCGGCATGCGCCCCGGTCGATGGGGCGGGCGTCAAAATTGAACTGCAACTGGTTCTGGCCAAACAGCAGCCACGGTGGCAGGGCGGTCATGTGACCCGTGGCCCCTGCATGCTGGTTGACCAGCCTTTCCGACCATTTCTGCCACACGCCGGGCGGCGAGAGCGAATAGCTTTGCAGGTAATTGTTGTTCAGGCTGACATCGACGCGTGATGTCTCGAGGTCCACCACCGGGCCTCCGGGCGCGCGCACCCACATGTTCATGAGGTAAGGCCGCCCCCGCCAGGTATAAAGGTCAGGCGGCAGGTGGAAGGGCAGCGTCATGCCCGCAGGCGTATAGCCCCCGCCCTGCAGGTCGGCAGCACCGACGAGTTCACCAAAACGCACAGGGCGGTCGGTTGGCACGAAGGCAGGCGCATCATAAGCCTGGCGGGGGTCGAGGGTCACGTCCTCCACCACTTTCGATGCAACGCCGCCAAGCGTATCGTGTGAGAAAGCCAGATTCCGCGCAGCCGCCTCGACTTCCTGCGCGGTGCGCCCGGTCACGATCAGCACAATGCCCCACGGGTCATTGGGGTTGGCGACCTCGGCAAGGGTCGGGCCGGTGGGCAGCGTGCCATTGGCATCAAGGGGAATGTTCCGGCCCACTTCAACCGCGTTACCCGATGCGGGCACGGTTGTGGAAACTGGAAAGGACAGCGCGCGGAAATCGGCGATCTTGCCAAACCATGAGGCGATCACGCCCGCGGCCTTCAGGTCATCCCGGTTTTCGGGAGATGGCATGACGAACGGAACCCGGAGTGCCGCGCGCAGGTTGGGGTCGAAAAAGGGCGCGGGCAGGCGCGAGAGCTTGCGTTCGGGCGCGATCCGCACCGTGGTCAGGGTAATGCGCGAGCTGTCGGAAATGCGCGCCCACAGGATCTCGTTGAAGAGATCATTGCAATCACGCCTGTATTCACCGGCAAAACGGAAATTGAGCTTGTTATCGCCGGTAAAATACAGCGGATCGACATCGAACGTGATGGGGCCGAACTCGGGGTGGTCGGGGTTGACCTTGATCGTGCCGATATACTGCTCGTTCAGCGTGACCGTGACAGCGCTCGCCTCTGGCAGAAGCGAGGGCGAGAGCGCGCCAGAAAGGGTAAGTTGCGCGTGCGTGACCACCCGGTTGGCGGGCACGACCACATCAAGCCCCTGTAGCGGAGAGTAGCCGCGCAATGTCAGCGGGCCGGTCGTGGCGCCAAGGTCGCGGAATGACAGGGTGCGCGTCACCTCCGTATCGCTGATCCGGGCTGCGGCCAGCGGGTCGACCGCAGGAGCGGCATCGGGCACGATGCCCGTATTGCTGTCACCAAACGGGGTCTGGGTGCTGATTCCGGTCTGGTCCACCGTGGTGGTGGCGGGCACGGGCGCAAGCCCCTGGGCCAGTGCCGCGGGGGCCAGGGCCGTAAAGGCCAGGAGGAAAGTGGCGGATAGGGCAGCCCCACTGCGGGCGCCGCGTTGGGCAGGTTTCAGCACGAGGCTCTGTTTCTCCAGTTTTTCTTCCACCATGGGCACGGTGATGTCCTCTGCCTGCGCAATGGGGCGGGGTTTTTCAGGCTTGCGCCATTTAAAGAGGTCGCCAATGCTTCTGAACACCATGACGATGCTGCGGAGCGGGCGGTCGGGGGGGAAATCGGCCCAGTTGGCCCAGGCATCGCTGCGCCCGAACACCATATCGACTATCTGGCGTTCATCGTTCAGGTCCTGGCGCGCCCATTGCAGGCGCAGATTGCCCGGTTGCATGGCCATGATTTCGGCCGGCACATGGGTGTGAATGCCGTCACGCTCGTTGTCGTAGCTGACCATGACGGTCTGTGGCGCTTCGACATTGTGCGGCCAGTCCAGGTCAACTGACAGGCCGCCGAGCGAGATGTCATGCGTATGGGCATGAAACGCCCTGCCCTGCTCATCGGTAATGGTTACGGGCAGGCGCACGGTAATGCGCGGCGCGGCGCGGGTCTGGCGCGTTTCGCGCCCCACGGCGATGGCAGCCAGCACGATAATGAGGCTGATGATCACCCACAGGGTATTGAGCACGAAGGACTGGAGTGCGAGGCGGTCGTGATATTGCCAGATGATGCCAAACACACCACGCATGAGGGCTGCAAACAGGATAAGCGCCAGAATGATATTGGGATAGACCGCGCTGAAATCGAAATAGCCGCGTTCGAGCAGGCCGCCCTTGTCGGTCACGTTGAACTTGCCCTTGTGGGGCTGGAGCAGGGTTACGATAGTGATCCGCACCAGGAACAGCGCGAGCGAGGTTTCGTAAATCTCGCTCCAGAAGGAATAACGCCACCGCCCTTCAACACGTGAAAGGGTCATGATGGAATGAAAGATATGGGGCAGCGCATAGGCGCTGATGGCCAGCGGCGAGGCCGCGATGATGTTTTCACCCAGGAAGAGATAGGCCAGCGGCGAGACCAGAAAGGTTACGCGCGGGATGGCGAACAGGAAGTGCGACATGGCGGAAAGATAGCAAAGCCGCTGCTCCCACCGCAGGCCGCGCCCGAGCATGGGGTTGTCGAGCCGCATGATCTGGAGCATGCCGCGCGCCCAGCGCACGCGCTGGCCGATATGCAGGATCAGGCGCTCGGTCGCCAGCCCGCCTGCCAGCGGTTCGCGCAGGTAGCCGGTGCCCCAGCCCTTGCGCTGCATCTTGAGTGCGGTATGGGCATCTTCGGTGACGGTTTCGGTCGCGAAGCCGCCGATCCCCATAACGGCGGAGCGGCGGATGATGGCGCATGAACCACAGAAGAACGTTGCATCCCAGAAATCATTACCATCCTGCACCAGACCATAGAACATGTTGCCTTCAGGCGGCACATGCATGCCTGCGGCCAGATTGCGCTGGAACGGGTCAGGCGCATAGAAATGATGCGGGGTCTGCAGAAGGGCGAGGTTGGGGTCGGCAATCATCCAGCCGATGGTTCTTTTAAGGAAGCCACGGGTGGGTACATGGTCGCAATCAAAAATGACCGCGAATTTCCCGTCCGTTACCTTAAGGGCATGATTGAGGTTGCCAGCCTTTGCATGGTTGTTTTCCGAGCGGATGATGTAACCCGCGCCTGACTCTATCGCAAAGTCACGGAAAGCAACCCGCCTGCCATCATCAAGAATATAGACATTCAGCTTGTCTTCCGGCCAGTCAAGTTCCAGCGCGCCCAGAACCGTCGAGCGCACGAGAGACAGTTCTTCATTATAGGATGGCACGTAGACATCCACGCTCGGCCACTCGGCAGGATCTTCTGGCAGGGCATGCTCCCTGCGCTCCAGCGGCCACGACATCTGGAAGTAACTCAGGCACAGCGTGGCCAGGGCATAGGTCTCGGCCAGCAGGAGCAGGATGGACAGGGCACCCTGTATCAAACCGTGGAATTCCAGCGTGGTGGTCAGCCGCCATACGATATAGCGCAGGGAGACAAGCAGCGACAGCATCATCAGGAATATGGTGATGCCCCGTCCCGGCCTGCGGTTGAGCACCAGCAGGAGC
>NZ_BCTP01000022.1 GCF_001571345.1 Komagataeibacter xylinus NBRC 15237
CACAAGACAATTGGTGATCCTCTGCTCGGGCAGATGGCGCGGCAGCTCGGGTTAACCAAGACGAGCTTTCTGGAGCTAGTCGACTGCACGCTCGATCAGGTTGGCTACGAAGCCTTGGTCTTTCCACTGAAGAAGAATTGAGCCCCACGTTCGCGATCTGAAACGCAGTCCGACTTGCACTCACCGAGACAGGGTTCAATGAGTTTGCGCTGTTGATTCCTAAAAAATGGGCCTGCACGACTGGAAATGCCTTTAGTTGCTCCACACCAGACCTTCCGCTCTCCCCCCAACGCGGCCATTTTCGTTACTTCTACCCCCCACCAGGCGGGTCGCATGATTGTCAGCTAAGCCAGAGCAGGAGACATTCGTAACAAGAGCAGGTGGGCTTCATGGTGAGATTACGCCGACGCGGCGTTAGAAACCCCGGACATCCCCGCCTCACGCCCCATGAACAGGCGGTCTGGCGGTCCTTCCGGGCGGGGATTCAGGGTGACAAGGGCGAGAACGCCGTCTCTGACATTCTCAACCGCAGCGGGCTTCCCGTCCTCCATGATGTCATCCTGCCCGCTCAAAATGAGCGGACCACCCAGATCGACCACCTGTTTCTCAGCGTAACCGGCATCCATGTCGTGGAAACGAAGCGCTATGGCGGCGAACTGACCGGGCACCCGGAAGACGAAAGATGGCGCCAGCGTTTCGCCGGGGAAGACGCCGACGCGCCACCTCGCCTGATCTACAGTCCACTGATCCAGAACGCCGGCCATTGTCGGGCTGTGTATGCGCTGGTCCGTCTCGTGGATCCGGCGATTCAGGTTTTTAACCACGTCGTAATGGCAGGATCCGCAATCCTGTCGCCGGCACTGGCAAGCCGCACCCTCTCGCTATCGGCGCTGGAGACCCTGCTGGGCAGTCTCGGGCGCAATGATTCTCAGGGGTCGCTGGCGGAAGCATGGCGGCGCATCGAACTCGCCCGCCCTGCCAGGAAGTCCCGCGATGTTCAGCCGGTCATTTCTTCTTCGAGGTAGTCGAGCAGCTCGGTCGTTTCCTCGTCGGTGAGCATCAGTCCCCGGCAGGCATCATTGTCGCGGGGGAAGTCGACAGGTTCGCCGCCGAAATCACGGTTGCCAGCGCTGATCCAGAGAACCCGATCCGGTTCATTGGGATCGTAGTCCAGACGCACTCCAAGGCCATCACCAAGATTGATGAAATCCGAGAACAGGTCATCCTCGCAACGAAGCGGCAGCGTGCCAATCTCAACGCCCACCCACCGTTTCGGGAATTTGGCACGCAGAATATCTGTGAGCTGGCGGGTGTGTGGGCGCAGATCCTTCGGATCCCGCACCGGCGTCGGTGGTTCAGGTGGCGGGAGAAAACCTGCCTCTTCGTCAGACCAGTCCTCGGGCTCAATCGCCGGCGCAGGCTTCTTCGCCATAAATCAGACGTCCTTATAACAAATCAGATACAGTTAAAGACCGAAGTCCCGGCCGGAACCAGAGGGGATGAGAGTCATCAGTTCAGCGCACGGCAATCCGATGAGACCGACCGGCTGTAAATCAGTTTTGACTGACCGCCACCAGCCAGCTCGCATCGAACCCATTTGCTTCCCGGCTGCCCGGGCAACGCCTTGCGCAGAACCACCATTTCACCATCTTCACCGGTAAGCGATACGATCTGGAAGCCATCATCGAGCAGCTGCGCCATGGACTGCGCAAGGGGCGCGAATGTCGTGGGCATCTTGCCCGCCGCACGGCCGCCTGCCGGCGTCACCGGGCTGCCGATGACGGACGACTGGGCCTCGGCTGGGCTGGCGGAGAAAGACGCGGCAACGAGTAGAACGGCGACGACGCCGGAAGTATAACGCAAAGGGCCATCTCCTTTTCAGAACAGCGGCAGCGGAAATCGTGACGCGGGTGGATACATCTGCCCCGCCAGAACCGGAGCCTCGGCAAACAGAACGGCGGCAAGCTCATGCACGATACGCGGCAGCGGGGTCAGCCGCGCGTAATCCATACCCTGCACAAATGACGAAATAATGGTGGCGAGCCAAGGCGCGTCGACAGGCGCCACCAGACCGAGAGGCAACGGCAGGGCGTCGAGAGGCGGGCTGATCTGGCCAGACTCTCGACCCTGCTCGACGAGCGTCTTCACCGCCTGCCACAGATCCACACCAACCGCCCCGCACCATGCAACTGCACCGACCACAATCGGCCGCCTGGTGCGATACCGCCCGTAATGCAATCTAAACGCTGCGCCACCAAGCAGGATCCGGCCACGCGCATCGCGTGGATAATCCACCGTCGCCCACCATCCGGAGAAGCCTTCATAGGGAAGTGGTCCGGAACCCTCCCGGACGATCCAGGAAAGCCCCTCATTTCGATCCGGCGTCATGGGTGGTCTGAGCTGGACCGCTGTACGGAAGCCCTCTTCCATCAGGATATGCTGAACCGTCAGCATCGTGTGGTCTTTACGAAACGACATGGAACGGCATGGGCGACAGGCATGAATGTCTCCTTGTTCGGGACTACCTGCGTGGCCGGGAATCATGCGACTGCCACGTGAAAGATCGGAACCATCCGTCATATGCCCGGCGCTCGTGTCGCGATTTGCAGAGGCCGCAGGAGCAGACATCATGCCACGGCGCATTACGCGGCCGTCTTCGGCAGGGCGTACACAATCTTGTCTCCGTTGAACGAGACGATCCCTCGCCTCTGCATCTCGTCAATGAGCGCGCCTGCTCCTCCTGTGTCGAGCTGCTTTCCAAAAAGGCAAAGGATTTCTGCCTGCAACGACTTCCGGCGCTTCGGTTTCGCTGCCCCCTGACGTCGCAGACACGCCACGAGTTTCTTGACGCGTTCCTCAGAGCCATTTTGCGGCACGCTCTTTTTTTCGGGCGCCACAGGTTTCTCTGGCGGAGACGGAACCCTTTCGCAGACAATCCCCTTCTCGCACAGATGCAGGATCAGCGGATCGAAACCCGTATCTTTCGAGACGATCAGAAAGCGTGCGTCGGGATCCAGTGCAGAGAGATGTCCGACAGAATACGCCACATGGAAGTCCAGAGCGTTCGGACCGTTTCCGCTGATGCGCACGTAAGAAGCGCGGGAACCCAGCCCCTGTATGGCCTGCGCCAGATCGATGCTGATCTTTGTCTGCAATGCACCGACGAAGACGTGAACCCGGACGTCATCACGAGCGCACAGGGCCAGAATGTCCGGCTGCACGTTTTCATAATCGATCAGCACATGCAGCGTCGTGCCTGTTTTCGATTCAGAAAACGACTGGCCAATGTGGTTCATGAGACCCTCGTCAATCCATCGATCACAGACGGGACACGCCGATGATGCGACCACAAACCGCGCCCTGATGACGGGCAGACTATTTCTGTGGCATTTCGAGGTGTCGGCCGACACCCGCGTCAATGCCGTCCGAAAGAGGATACGACACCAATATGAGCAAGGCGTTCATCGCAGCGGTGCTGCAGGACAGCATGGGAAGCACAGGCGTTGCGGCCGGTAAGGCAGCCGAGGATCTGATTGAGGCGCTTGTCTCCGAGCTGGAGAAAACCGGCAGCTTTACCCTGCCCGGCTTCGGCACGTTTCGGGTGAAAGACACCCCGGCGCGCTCGGCATTGAATCCCCGCACTCTGGAAACGGTCCAGGTCGAGGCCGGACGGACCGTTCGTTTCAAGGCGTCCCCCGTGCTGAAGGCGCGTGTTGCGCCACCAAAACCTGCGACCAGGACAAAGAAAGCGTCGACCAGGGCGTCAGTCAGAACATCCACGAAATCACCGGCCAAAGGCGCCGCCGCTGCGGATACGGCAGCCGCTCCCGCGAAAAAGACCCGCGCTCGGCGCACGGCCTGAGGGCGGCTTCACACAAGCGCCACCATACGGATAGCGGGTAGCTGAAAGATAGCGGGTAGCGAGCGTGCGGTCGTTGCCGCGAGGCCTGCTGCCTGACGAATCAGCGACCGGCCAAGACGTTTTCCGCGCATTTTCTTATCACTGGTCGCATGATGGTGGCCGACACTGATCTCCTCGCACAAGCAGGAGATCTTCTTCATGACATCTCATAACCGCCTCACCGCGCTGCTGCACAGACGCACACCAGGCGAATGCGCGGTCATCCGACGGGCTCACTCCGGCTATACCGCCGTCCGGTCAACGCTTTCGCAGCGCGGACGCATACGCCGGACAGATATGACCCCGGCATGGGGTTACGGCCTCACGCCGACTCACCCTGCGCCCAGGAGCACGATGTGATGCAGCTCCGCGCTTCCTTTCCGGCAGTCCTCATCCTCGTGGCGACGCCCGTGCCCTGCGCAACAGCCATGGCAGGCCCATCCGTCGGACCAGCGCCTCTGAACCGGCCGACGATCGATACGCCCGAGGGGCCAGTGAGCCAACAGATGCGGGACGGAACGATGGCTTTTGTCGAGGCGTGCCGGGCCTGGACCAGGCCTCTTCCTTTACCGTCTGTGCCCCTGTCAGTGCCTCACCGTGACTCGGCGACCAAAGAGCAGTTCAACCTGTGTCAGATGGCCATGCACCCTGATCAGTTTCGTGCAGCTTTCCGGTTTTACACTATCCTCGGTGCGTGGGGCGTTCTGCTCAGCATGACCGTGGCCGCTTATCTGTTTGTTCGCCTCGGCCGCTTCGTCTGGCGCTTCACAGGGCAGAGAAAACTTTCCTCTTCGTCAGCCCTTTGCGGTCGCAAGACGTTCGTTCATGGTGATCAGCAAGTAAAGACTAAAAACTGAATGACGACCGCCAGCAATACGACCGACACTATATCATTGTGTCTGCAGACAGAGGTATATCCGATGACTGATGCCAAAACAGCGGATCCGATACTGCAGGAAATCGTTGGACCCGTCTTTGACCCTGCGCGAACAGCGACACGCCGCGCGATCTCAATCGTCACGCCGCTTATGATTGGGCAGGCCGTCCTCATCATAGCGGTATTAAATGAAGTCCCGGCTGCTGCGCGGGCGTATGAATCGGTTCCCGGCTGGTACCGCGTCGGATTGTTGCTGATCTGGATGCTGTTCAATCTTGAAGCGGGCTTCGCAATCCTGACGCCGGATGCAGACAGACGATTGCGCGCCGTTGTGTGTGCACTGGTCCTGACCCCGGCGCCGTATATGCTGGCGCAATTTATATAGTTTCACTTCTCAGGCCGTGATTGCGAAAGCAGAGGCAGCTTCGTCGGAAGTAGCGAACGGTGTCCGCAGGATGACTGGAAAGGCTGACGAATCTCCTCCCTTTGGATTTAATCCGCACCCCGCTCTGCCCGCACCCGCCGAGACAATCAAAACCTTGATTTCCTCCCCCAAGACATATACAATATGGGATATACAATCAGGAGCCCCCCATGCCAGTCCCTGAAACCCATCCACGGCCCCGTGAAGTCAAACTCTTCCGGAATAATCGCAGTCAGGCAGTACGCATTCCGGTCGAATTTGAACTGCCGGGAGACCGCGTGCTTATCCGCCGCGACGGTGACAGGCTGGTTCTTGAGCCCGTCAAGGCACCATCTACACTGAACGAACTCCTCGCTGCATGGCGCACAGAACCGCCGCTGGCTCCCGAGGACGATTTTCCCGACGTTCACGATGTCGCCGCCAGACCGGAAGACATCCTGTGAACGCCTATCTTCTCGATACCAACATCATCAGCGATCTTGTCCGCAATCCATCAGGACCTGCCGCGCAACGCATCGAACATCTCGATCCCGGAGATCTCTGCACCAGCATCATCGTGGCGGCGGAGCTGCGATACGGATGCGCCAAAAAAGGCTCCGCGAAACTCCTGGCCCGCGTCGAAAGCGTGCTGGCTTTTGTACCAATATTGCCGCTCGATATTCCGGCTGATGGCGAATACGGCGGCATTCGTGCCGAACTCGAAGCGGCAGGGCAGATAATCGGCATGAATGATCTGCTGATCGCGGCCCATGCATACACTCTCAAAGTAACTTTGGTGACGAACAACATTCGCGAGTTTAGCCGCATCAGAGGGCTGAAGGTCGAGAACTGGCTGGAGGATCTGGCATGAATGAAAACCAGACGACTGCCGATCTTGAGGCGGGCTTGCGAGCGTTCGATGACTTGAGTCGCGCTATCGGGAAGGCGGTTTCCCGGATGGACGAAATTGCAGAACGTCAGGAACAGATCATCCGGAAGCAGGCCGAGATATGGACAGCAATGGGGGGAATGCGGAGTGTCCGCTATCGGCAAATAGTGGAGAAAAACTGACAGTAATTCGTTCGAACTCAGCGAAACCTCTACAGCCACGTTTTCCCTAGGGCAGAATTCATTTAACAGACAGCAAGCACATCTATTCATAGAGTTCGTCGGACAATAAATCTGATCCACGGACAACTCTGAGACTGGCAACCGGCTGCGAGTATCGTTTACCCGATCAACAGTCGCGCACCGAGTGCCGTGAAGAGCGCAACGGGCATGGCCACGGCACCAAGCCTGAGAAATTGCAAAAACCCGACCTCTTCGCCTTCTCGACGGATCACCTGCAACCAGAGGATTGTGGCCAGAGATCCCGTCACGGACAGGTTTGGGCCAAGATCCACACCGATCAACAGGTGATCGATCACCAGTCGCGGGACATGCGCCTGCGCCACTGTCTCACTGGCAATCAAGCCGGCAGGCAGGTTGTTCATAATATTGGAGATAAAGGCCAAAAGAGCGCCAGCTCCCCAGGCAGCAGTGACAGGATCGCTTTTGGCGGCGTGCTGAAGCAGGCGGGCAAGCACCCCGACCACTCCAGTACTTTCAACGGCGGCCACCAGAACGAACAGGCCGCCGACCAGCGGGAGAACGCCCCATGAAATATCCCGCATGAGCGCAATCGGTGATCGTCGCGCCAGCACCGACACGCCCAAACCTGTTCCAATGCCAGCAAGTGCTGTTGGCAGGCCGAGAGACAGATCAAATGCGGACACTGTGACAAGCAGAAGCGCGGTCAGGACGATGCCGACAAAAGCCGCCTTGCCGCCCAGTGTTAATGGGGTGGCTGCAACCTGTGAGGCGCAGTCCTGACGCAGGTGTGACCGTTCCATGAGGCGCAAAACCAGATAGGTCGTCATGATTGCCAGGAGCGATGGTAGCGCGAATGACCTCATCCATGATCCCAGCGCGGGGAGTGCGCCGTCATACAGAACCAGGTTCGCCGGGTTGGAGACGGGCAGGACAAAGCTTGCCGCATTGGCGACGAGTGCACAGGCAAACAACGGCGGAAGGGGATCAGCTTTTGCCTTTTTTGCTGCCGCGAACACGGCGGGAGTCAGCACAACAGCCGTCGCATCGTTGGACATGAACGTCGTCACCACGACACCGGCCAGATAGACCAGTGTGAACAGCTTTGCCATTGAACCTGCGGCATGATTGACGGCCCAGGTGGCTATCCAGTCGAACAGCCCGTTTGCACGCGCCGTTTCACTGAGCAGCATCATGCCGATCAGAAACAGATAAACATCGCCACCTTTCAGAAGGCCGGCCTCCGCCATTGTCAGAGGGATCAACCCCACCAGCACAAGAGCTGCGGCCCCTATGACGGCCCATATCCACTCCGGGGTCCGGAACGGTCGGAGAATAACACCGGCCGTCGCCAGAACAGCGATCGTCCAGATCGCCTCCTGGTGAAAGGTCATGCCGACACCTGATCGGCAGATCGCAGGGTCGATGCCGAACCTATCCAGAGCCCGAGCGATACGATTGCAAAGCAGCCCAGAGTATAGAACGCCACGGGATATCCCAGATCTTCGGCAAGCCACCCTCCCAGCGCCGGAGAAAGGCTTGCTCCAATGCCCTGCGCCGTCATGACGACGCCCTGTCCGATATTGATCCGTCCGGTTCCGTTCAGCAGTCTGGCCACCAGACCCGGCACGGCGACACTCTGAAGCCCCGCACCGATCCCATCGAGGATCTGCACCGGCCACACCCCCCAATGCTGGATGAAGCTTCCCGCGATCAAACCACGCAGCGGTAGGGCGGCAAACGATATCAGTAGGACGATCCAGTAACCACGGTCCCTGACGAAACGTATGGCCAGCAGGCTCACGATGATCATCACAGCCTGTGCGACCATCACGGTCATCGCCGTGAACATGGCTGGATTGCCTTTGCCTGCACTGACGACCGCCATGCCATACAGCGGGAGCATCGCGGCGTTTCCGAGATGGAAGAAACACAGACAACTCGCGAGAATGAGAAGAGGCTTGTGTCGCAGAAAGGATCGTAACCCCTCGGCCGTTCCCTCATCGTCAGCGGGTTTATCGTCCAGTCCGCGTGCAGCCTTATGATCTATGGATTTTTCGGGGATCAGGAGCACCGCAGAAATGGCGAACAGACCGAAGGCCACTTCAAGAAAGAAAATCGCTGAGAGGCCAAACTGCCATCCCAGCCAGCCGGACAGTCCGGCCCCGGCCATATTGCCAGCGTGGTTCCAGGCCTGGTTACGGCCGATCTGTATGTTGAAGCCTTTCTGGCGCACGATCCCGAGCGTTATGGCCGCCATCAGAGGGCCGATTCCGGCTCCGGCCAAAGCGGTTGCAAGCTGACTGACTGTCACAACGGCCACGGATTGCGAACTCAGGAGAAGAAGAGAAGCGGAAATCGTGCAGAACGCGGCCACAATGACAAGCAACCGCTTTTTCGTGGTGTGATCAATCAGCGCGCCCGCGGGAATGGTGGCGAGCATTCCGGCAACTCCACCCACGGTCATGACGGTTCCGATCGGCCCCGTCTGCCAGCCGTGACGCTGAAGAAAAACGCCCAGAAAGGGCCCTATCCCGGCCTGGACGTCCGCCATGAAAAAATTGAGAGCGCATAAGGCGAACAGAGCCCGATTGAGCCCTGGAATAGCAGGAGTTTCGTCAGCAACGACTGTGGCAGTACGAGGCGGGGTCATCACGTTCTCTTCGTTCAGCAGCAAGCTTTAACTGAGTTCGAGAGAATAAGTTACAAAACTATTTTCCTAGTGCTTTCTGTCGAATTTATTGAAGTAATTATCAATGCCACTCTTCAGACAAAGTCGTTCAAGCAGGAAAATGTCCGCTCTCGGAAAATGCTTTTCTACGCTTTTACGTCTTGAGTGTAGGCGAAAACTGCCTGTCTGTTTCACCCTACAAGCAGGCATACCGTTATTGCTGGTAAATCCCGCCACATTTGACGTTGCTCGGGCAGGCCCGCCAACGACAGGAAATAATCATCCGTCCGTTACAGTCCCTGACGCAGCTTGCGTAAGGATACCGAGGATTCCGGGACGATACGGTCCCTCAAACAGATCTCCCAACGCATAGCGGGATTTCCATGTCAGCCGACGTTGCAGTGCGTGCCAGACGCGATCGTGCACAAGATGGCAGCGCTGGCAGAGGGCACGCAGATTGCTTAACCGGTTGTTGCGCGGGTCATGATCCAGATGTGCAGCGGCCAGCACCACCCGGGTTTCGCGCACCTCGATCAGGTCAATGAGATCCGGTCCATCAGTCTTACGCCCTTTGGTGTCCCGCCAGTTTCCCGTGTCCACATCGAACCAGCGACCAGAAGCCACCACCCGGATCCGCTGGCCATGCGGACGGCCACAGACCTGACAACGTCCCTGCGCTCGTTCAAACCTTACGTGTCGGCTGATCTGTGACCAATCGAGAGGGTAAAGCCATTTGAGTTCGGGGCGGATCGGCACAACATGCGGTCCTGAGAAATGTCACCTTTTGTTCTCATAGCATAATACGAAAAGAAATGCCGACACACGCCCGGATGACAGACTGCTTTCGCCTTCATGTCGGTCATACAGTTGGTCAAATCGCTTTCCGTATAGCAGACATGACCATTACAAATTCCACTTGCCATCGAGGTGGCTATAAAGATGTCGGCAGCGTCGAGAGAGCGATCGGAGATAGTCGCATGCTTCACTACCTAAATTCTTAAAATGGATGAAGCAGATTTTTCAGCGGGCGATATCCGCATCATACAGGCGATGGCTGACTTCCAAATGGCCCTCAGCGCGCTCGACTTCGTTTCAGAGGTCAGTCCTGATGAACCGATTTCGCGGATCGAGCGTCGGCGCCTACGATGCTTTGAGGACGCCGCTGTCGTCGCATACTGGCGACCATTTTCCTACTCAAATGGGCTACCAAAGCTCACGCTGGAGACGTTGGGCATCACGGCTACCACCGAGCAGTTGACTCTCCACGAGCGGCTGAAGGAGAGGCGTAACAAAGTCATTGCTCACACGGATGTCGATCGTATGCGCCTTGTGCTCAGCACATTCAGAGTGTCTGAAGATTCAGAAATCATGATGCCTCAATATAATTTCGACGATGCGCTAGAATTCTACCCGAACCTAGATACATTAATCATGTGGATACGCATCCTACATCAGGCCGCTACCAGAGCGATTTTCAAGCGCGTGCAAGGGCGGCGAGAGATTCATTTCAAGCGCGACCACACCGACCAAGGTTAGCCGAAGGCCCCTCTCTCACCGCTTTTGCAGACCGGCGGCTTTCGCGTAACGATGCCCCAAAGCCGACCTTCAGTTTATCCCCGCCCCCGTTGCCGCCAGATCTCGCCATTTTTCAGCGCCATTTCCCCTTTATTCAAGGGGGGTCTGAAACAAACTCGTGTCCTCAAAGTAATGCACCCTGACTTTGAAGACATGCTACCCTATCCGTCACCGAGCAACCGGTCCATGCCGAAAGTAAACAATCTGACGAAAAGCGTCTAACCAAACAAAAACCGCATATATAAGCATAAAGAATAATAATATATAATAATAAATAAAATCAATACGTTTAGGGAAGTCATAATTCCTGAATTTACAATGTTAATTAATCATATAAATAATATATATAATTGAATTTATAAATATCCTATATTGATTTATTCTGGCTTTAGAGTGATTCAGATCATAGCCATCCTCCTAACCGGCATGAACATCATCTCCGCCATGGATCACAGACCCCTGGCGGGGCGATCCGCAAAAGGAGTTATCAAGTCATGCCAAAGAATGTCGTAAATCCGGAATTTCTGCCCGTTCTGGCGAAAATGCCGTCTTTCGACGGTCTTTCGGATCGTTCACTGCCGGAAGTGCGCGAAATCTTCCTTACTTCTGTCCGGCTCATGGAAGGCAGACCTTCGCCGGATGTCGATACACGGGAAGAATACGTCCCCGGTCTCAACAAGGCGCCAGACGTGCGCGTCCTCGTCTACAGCCCCCGCAAAGCCGCCCCCAATGCGCCCGCCATGGTATACATTCACGGCGGCGGTCTTATCTCTGGCCACCCGGAAGTGGACGATCCAAAATGCCAGATCCTCGCCAACCGTCTCGGCATGCACATCTTCTCGGTCGATTATCGTCTTGCCCCGGAAGTGAAATATCCCGGCGCCATCGAAGACTGTTACGCTGTCCTCAAATGGGTAAACGAAAACGCAGCCCGCTTGGGTATCAACCGCGATAAAGTCGTTGTCGCTGGAGAAAGCGCGGGGGGCGGCCTCAGCGCGGCTCTCGCCCTGATGGCCCGCGATCGCGGCGAATACAAACTCGCCTGCCAGATCCTTATCTACCCGATGCTCGATGACCGCACGGCAATAAAACGCGATCCTGCCCCGGCATTCGGTGAATATGTCTGGACCCGTTCGGCCAACAAATACGCCTGGCAGTGCTACCTCGGGGACGCGGCCGGCGGCGACAAAACCCCGGACTACGCAGCCGCCGGACGCGCAACGAACCTCGCCGGACTGCCGCCCACCTTCATCGGGGTCGGCTCCATGGACCTGTTTCTCTGCGAAGACCTCGATTACGCCACCCGCCTGATGGCCGCAGGCGTTCCCGTCGAAGTCTTCGTTGTGCCCGGTGCCTACCACGTCTTCGATATGTTTGTTCCGGACGCCGCTCTCTCAAAACGCTTCATGGACGCCTATTGCGACGTCATCAAACGTACGCTCGCAATCTGAAGATCCACCTGTAAAAACCTAGATACTCTTCTGATAAGAGGGGGGAGTCTGTCTCTCCTCCCTTATTCTGAAAGAGGCTGGGATTCGACACGAGCAAGCACGCCATTCGGCAGAGGTCGCTGAAGCCGCAGAGCCTCTGCCGCTGGGGCGTTCATCCACACATCCAGTTCGCCCGGTTGTGTCAGAATGACCGGCATGGCCTTCGGATGGATCGCGCCCACTTCCTGGTTTGCCTCGGTGGTCAGAAACCCGAACAGGTCGTCCGTCGTTTCCCCGTCAGCCAGTTTCCGCACGGACGTCCACCGGCACCAGATCCCGGCAAAGAAAGCCAGTGGTTCTCCGTCGCTGCGGGCAAACCACACCGGCCGCGATTTCCCGTCAGGCAGACGCTCCGGTTCCGAGAACGCCGTCAGCGGCACCAGACAGCGATGTTGCATGTCTTCCCAGCGTTTCCACCATGTCGAGGTCGGATTGCGGATATTGGTGACGCCGCGATCGACCTTATGCCGCTTGAGGTAACCGGGCGGTGTCGGCATGCCCCAGCGCGCCATGACCAGTTCACGGCCATTCTCGCTATTCCGCACAATCGGCGCCATCGTGTTCGGGTAAATCTCGGGCAATGGCTGGAGATTGCCCGTGCGATCCTCAAGAACTTTTGCGATCTCCCGGATCGCCTGCGGGTTCGAGGTCATGGAATAGAGATTACACATCCGCGTTGCTCCCTTACGACCACATGCCGCGTAATCTGGCTGCCATATCGATCCTTACGGATTTCACGGCTTCCTGCCGAGCCTGCTCTTCCGGTTTTACGACAGGCCATGACACGGCTTCGAACAAAGGCAGCATGTCCCGATCAATGAAACGTGTCCGCGAGGCATAGACATGCCGGTCGTCCCGGCTGTGCTGGCCATGCACATAGAAGCGCTGCGGCACCATGATATCGAGACTGTCCTTCGCCCGCGTCATGGCAACATAGAGCAGCCGGCGTTCCTCTTCGATGTCGTCCTGTTCGCCCGTCGCCAGATCGGACGGAATGCAGCCGTCGACGGCGTTCATGACGAACACGTTCTTCCATTCCTGCCCCTTGGCGGAATGAATGGTCGAGAGGATCAGATAGTCTTCATCCAGCAACGGCACGCCAGCCTGATCGGATGTGGCATCTGGCGGGTCCAGCGTCAGTTCGGTCAGGAACTTCTCTCGTGACGGATACCCCCCGGCGATCTGCTCAAGCTGCACCAGATCGGCCAGACGGGTGGAGGCGTCCTCATGCAGCCGCTCCAGATGCGGCTCATACCAGTACCGCACAGCCGCGATCTCGCCCGGCCAGCCGACCTGATGACTGCCAAGGGCTGTCAGCATATTCACGAAACCCGACCAGGCCTCGCCACTGCGCTGTGGGGCTTTGATATCCTTCAACGCCTCGAAGGGATGGGCATTCTCACCCATCGTATCCAGCACGCGCCGGGCCGAACCCGGCCCCACGCCCGGCAGAAGCTGCAGGACCCGAAAGCCCGCAATGCGGTCGCGCGGGTTCTGAGCAAAGCGCAGCAGCGCCAGCACGTCCTTCACATGGGCGCTGTCGAGAAACTTCAGGCCGCCGAACTTCACGAACGGGATGTTGCGCCTTGTCAGTTCCACCTCCAGCGTGCCGCTATGGTGCGAAGCCCGGAACAGCACGGCCTGCTGCTTCATCGGTGTTCCGGCTTCACGCTTTTCCAGCACCCGATCCGCGATGTAGTTGGCCTGGGCGGTATCGTCCCAGATGGTAACCAGTCGTGGCTTTTCATCCGAGGCCCGTTCGGTCCACAGATCCTTGGTGAACCGTTCGGCTGCTTCGCCGATGACGGCGTTGGCCGCATCCAGAATGGGTTTCGTGGAACGATAGTTCCGGTCCAGCGTCACGATGCAGGCCGGAGGATCGAAGGACGCCGGAAAATCAAGGATGTTGCGCACGGTCGCCGCCCGAAAGGCGTTTATGTGGAATACAATTTCACAACCTCAAAAAAGCAATTTTAAGGTTTCTTTAGGCGGGATAGATGACCTGTACCTGACGTACCCACCAGCCAGTCTCTCAGTTTTGACCAACGTAGCCTTCCGCCCTGATTTCGCACAGCTATGGCCAGAGCCTTCTTCTGCCCGACCAGCACGACGAGCTTCCGCCCCCGTGTAACACCGGTATAAAGCAGGTTCCGCGCCAGCATCGTATAATGCTGCGTCACCAGCGGGATGACCACTACCGGATATTCCGAGCCCTGGCTCTTGTGAATGGTCGTCGCGTAGGCCAGCACCAGTTCGTCCAACTCGCCGAAGCCGTAAACGACCTCCCGTCCATCGAATAAGACCGTCAGTTCGCCCTCTTCCACATCGATCTTGTCGATAACGCCGAGATCCCCGTTGAAGACGTCCCGGTCATAATCGTTGGCGATCTGCATCACCTTGTCGCCGGGACCGTAGGTCCAGCCGAACCGCTCGACCTTCACGTCGCCTGCCGGGTTCAGCGCCTGCTGCAACTCGATATTCAGCGACCGTGCGCCCAGCCCACCCCGGTTCATCGGGCAGAGCACCTGCACGTCGCGGACCGGGTCCAGCCCGAACCGCGCCGGGATGCGGTCCTTCACCACGGCCAGCAACTTGCGCAGTCCGACCTCGGGCTCAGCCGCCTCCACGAAATAGAAATCCGATCCCTCTTCCGCGCTCAGCTCCGGCATCTTCCCTTCGTTGATCCGGTGCGCGTTGGTGATGATCCGGCTCTGTGCCGCCTGGCGGAACACCTCGGTCAGGCGCACCACAGGGACAGCATCGGAGCCAATGATATCGGCCAGCACCTGCCCCGGTCCGACAGAAGGCAACTGGTCCACGTCGCCGACGATCAGCAGAGCCGCGCTGTCAGGTAACGCGCGCAGCAGGGAGCGCATCAGCAGCACGTCGACCATGCTGGCCTCGTCCACAACCAGCAGGTCGCAGGTCAGCGGGTTGGTATCGTCCCGTTTGAAACTGCCATTGCCCGGATCCGTCTCCAGCAGTCTATGGATGGTCTTGCCTTCCAGCCCCGTGCTTTCCGACAGGCGCTTCGCCGCCCGGCCGGTCGGCGCGCAAAGTTGCACGTCTGTGCCCTTGGCAGTCACGATCTTCAGAATGGCGTTGACCAGCGTGGTCTTGCCCACGCCAGGACCACCCGTGATCACCAGCACCTTGCTACGCAGTGCAAGGCGCACCGCTTCCTGCTGGCTGGGCGCCATGGCAAGTCCGGTCTTGCCTTCCACCCAAGTCATGGCCTTTTCAGCGTCGATGTCAGGCCAGGGTGGACGGCCAATGGCACAGGCGCGCAACCGCTCGGCGATGCTCTGCTCGGCACGATAGAGACCAGTCAGGAAGATACAGCCCGTATCGCCCACGCTGTCTGCCACCACGTCGCCCGCTTCCAGTTCCAGCGCGAGGGCCGTCTCGATCAGAGGAGTGGCGACCTCCAGCAGTTCGGCGGTACTGGTCAGCAACTCTCCCACAGGCAGGCCGCAATGCCCTTCATCCATCGCTTCACCAAGCGCGTAGGATATCCCGGCCCGCACCCGGATCATCGCGTCAGGCGCGATCCCCATCTTACGGGCGATCTGGTCGGCGGTCTTGAAGCCGATCCCCCGGATATCCTTCGCCAGCCTATAGGGATTTTCGCTGATCAGTTGGACCGCGTCCTGCCCGTAAGTCTTGAATATCCGCACGGCCCGCGAGGTGCCGACGCCGTTGCTATGCAGGAACAGCATGATCTCGCGGATCACCTTCTGGTCCGCCCAGCCACCGACAATCCGTTCGGCCCGCTTGGGACCGATGCCCGTCACTTCCCGCAGGCGATGCGGTTCCTGCTCGATCAGGTCGAACACCGCCTCGCCGAACGCTTTCACCAGCTTTTTCGCATAGACGGGTCCGATACCCCGGATCATGCCAGAACCGAGATAACGCTCGATGCCCTCGATCGTGGTCGGCGGGCTGGCCTTGAGGAACTCCGCCTTGAACTGGAGGCCGTGGGTATGATCGTTGAACCAGCGCCCAGACATCTGCACGAACTCGCCCGCCGAGATCATGGCGGCATGGCCGACGACGGTGACCAGATCGCGCTGGCCACGCACCTTCACGCGCAGGACACAGAAACCGTTCTCGGCATTGTGGAACGTCACCCGCTCCACGAGGCCAGCCAGCGCTTCCGTTTGGCATTGTTCTCCAACCACGGCACTGGTCATTCTGATTCTGTGAATGGAGAAGACACTTGGGAACCACATGTTGCCGAAATTTCGCCAGGCCTTCGGCCATCCAGCGCTGGCTTATCTCGAAGCTTGTTTAACATTCCCTCCAACGCTTCAACGTCTCCGGACACAGCATCCCGTTCCTCTGGACTTAACCAGACCTCTTCCAGTAAACGATTAGCTGCTTGTTGAGCGGCCAGGACAACGCCCTTGGCGCTTGGCTTCGGAATGTTGAAATAACAGCGTGCGCATGCCATGCGATGCGGACAAGTGCTCCAAAACGCATTGCTACAGTAAGAATCACCTAAATCGTAATACTTCCAGGGTGCTCCATCCTTCGTTGCGCCTGCCGCAATAACCTCATTATCAATAACAATTTCGATCATCCGCGCCGCCTGATCCGCCTTGGCAAACGCACTCGCCAATTGCGTAGGTTTCGACCGAACATAGCTCATCGTCGATTGAACGGACGTATGGCCGCACCATTTTGCCAAATCGAATATTGTCATTCCTTGCGGAACACTGGCCAGCATAGAAACGGCTGAAGCCCGTCCACGGTGACTTGTAATACGGCCTTTACTGTCCTCAATCGGAATACCAGCCTTTTTGCACAAAAGCGGGATAACAGTCTGATTTAAAACTTCCTTCGCGATTGGCCTGTTTCGAAGTTGAAAGAGAAAATGCACATGTTCACCGGTTCTCCGATCAAGATGTTTGCGGGGTGACGCTCGTTTTTTCATCCAGGCCGTAATGTACTTATGAACAGCATGGCCGACCGGTTTGGTATACGCAACCGAAGTTTTGCCTTCCGGAACATCAAGCCAGCAGACCTGCCCTGCCGGAACGACGTTGCCAGACTGATCAACCACATCCTCTGATTGCTCGCGCGTGCAGCCGACCCGAAGTCGGGCGATCTCATTGCTCCGAAGGCCTGCATGTGTCCACACCACGGCGATTGCCTGCAACAGGGCGAATGGATAGAAACAGTCAGGAGAAAGATCGTCTGGTTCAATGTTGAAGCTGGCCCAGGTCAGTTTCAGCCAAGAAGCATCATCTATGGTCCTGGGATTTACGCCAAGATATTTCGCAATATTCTTCGGTGTCGAGAGATGATATCGCGGATTACACCGGAGCTGCGCCCATTCCCAACTCTGAATATCAGATAAAAACCGACGCATAACCTGATAATAAGCAACTTTCGTTGGAGCCTGTAGAGGCTGGCCAACTGTTGGGATCAGACGATAATCAAAGGTGGAACCGCCCCAATCGCCAATACGTAACCTGTCGACGGCGGCGAGATAGTCGGCACATACCGATACCGTCCATTGCTCTGGTCCTGTGACCTCAGGATGCTCGCGACCCAACCAGATTCCGATACGGGTCAGAGTGTTGTAAACTGCTCGCCTCGACCCTTCTCGCAACGTTGTTGTTTCCAACCAACGTCGGCACCATGTCATCCACTCAGGATTGATATTATCAGTTTCAGTTCCATGACGAGGTTGGTATGCCTGGAAATGAATAACCTTCGATGTAAGCCCCATTGCGGCCAAACCGTTTGACAATATTCCAATCCGCTTGGCGATATGATTTCCTGTGTAACACTCTCGTGTATGTTCCAGTATCTTCCTATCAAAACTTTCAAGTTTTGGATTCTCGCCTTGTAATGCAACTGCAGCAAATACTGATGGTACGAGGGGCCGAACGGTCTGACAGACGAAGCCGACACGGGTTAGGGCCGAGAACAGACGCTCACATTCTGTATCAACAATCTCCGCTCCAAAAACCAATCGGGCAACGACAGCCGTCGCCACATTGCGTTGAATTTTGTACACGCTTCGAAAACCACACAGAAGATAAGCGACTGCAATCAACTGCGGTACCATTCCGGTTTTTTTCAGAACAGGACTATTATTGATAATCTCAACCCACAGGTCTTCACTCCACCCCCAGTAGGGTTTTTCCTGGTGTGCGACCGTCAGAAGCAAATACTTCAAAGCACGATGGCTGTTAGCGCGGTCGAGATTGCTGCGATACAGGATGTCCGTCAGAGGCTTATGAAGACGCGGAGCCTGCCGTTTCGTAATAACAAGATTTTCTTCTTTCCAACGTCTGACAACTTTTAATTCGTCTGCAGACAATGTCGCCCGTCTGTCGTATTCATCGAGATTAATGTGGAATTTGTATTCGGGCTGGATGTGAGAAACCTGATATTCGGCCACTGTTCTATCCTCCGAAGACCCTGTTACCAAGATTCATATCCATCTGTTCGACCGAGTGTGCGATTTTACGGAGAAGATCTTCACCAGATAGATGGATATAAAGTGTCGTACTTTGAACATTGCGGTGTCCGGCATACGTTGCGATATCGTGCAGACGCCAGCCTGACCGGGCCAAGTGCGTCAGTCTCAGATGTCTCAAGGTATGAGTACTGAACGCCGGTATGCCGGCTTGAAGGGCAAGACGTCTGACAGTTTTGCTCCATGACCACTTCGTTATGGGCTGTCGAAAGTTTCGATCTGACTCAGACAGAAACAAGGCACCTGAATGGGTTGTCGCACCGCGTCGACGATGTAAATACACTGCCAACACAGGACAAATCACTGCTGAGTAACAAACCACTCGAGCGTGTGCACTTTTACTCGTCTCAGCCCGAATAGTGAGGAGACGTCTCGCAGGGTCAATATCCGACACCCTCAAACCTACTAACTCTTCTCGGCGCAGTGCGCCATAGTAGGCCAAGGCGAACATGAGGCGATTTCTGACTGTTTCCTGTGCGACTATTTCTTGCAAGCGAGCCCATTCTTCGTCAGATGGCAAATATGGCAGTAATTTGGAACGACGTACCAAACCATACCTGAACCCGACATGCTCCGAGAGTGGGCCGCGCCCTACAACCGCCTGCCCTCGCGGCACCGGATTTCGATGTTTGATTCCTTCAAAGACCAAATGATCATACCAAAGTCGGACGGCGGACAGGCGCTGATGAAGCGTAGCATTGCTCACAGCAGCGCGAGTGGATAGGAAAGGAACGTCTTCTCCACGTAAATACCTTACAAATAGTGAAACATGACTCAAAGTTGCTGCCTCAGGAGCAACACCTGCTGCCTCACAAAAAAACAGATACTGTTCCAGACCTCTGGCATAGGCGTCTATGGTAGCGGGCGAACGGCCAAGATTGTCGAGCAACGAAAGCCATAAGCATCCTTGAGAGTTCTCAGAAACCTGCGGATATCGTGACCATTTAGGCTCAGGCATCGTACCCTCCCTTTGCAACACGAAGGTATAGATTCAAGCCGATGTATTCCAACTAACTTATAAGATGCTCTGCGAATCATCGCCCACGCAGAACAGTTCTCCGGATTTCTTGCTGAGCAGGGTGAGCCAGAGATACTGCGCGCGGTTCACATCCTGAAATTCATCCGCCATCACGGCTGTGAAGCGGCCTGTCCAGCGGCGATGATAGGCCGGATCATGGAGCATGGCGAGAGTCGGCCACATCAGGAGATCGCCAAAGTCCGCCGCGTTCTGCTCACGCAGAATGGCCTGATACCGGCCATAGAGCCCGACCACGAAACGCCAGCTCTCATGATCCACGAAGCGGTTGGCCGCCTGTCGCTTGCGGATCATGCTCTCGACATGCGCCCGGGCGGCTTCCGGTGTCACCAGATCCTCCTTCAGGCGCGAGATCCGCTCGGCCATCTTTTTGATCTGTTTCGCATCTCCGGGAGCCCCCTCCTGCGGAACAGGAAGCTCCTCTTTCGGCATCGCCTTGATCAGGCGGCGCACAATCCCAAGACTGTCATCCGCATCGCGGATGTCGAAGCCGCTGCGCAGATGTGCCACTTCCGGCTCTGCACGAAGCTGGCGGGAGGCGAGCGCGTGGAATGTGCCGAGCCAGGTGGGCACCGAGTGCGGACCCAGAACGCCGGCGATGCGTTTCCGCATTTCCTGCGCGGCTTTGTTGGTGAAGGTGACGCACAGGATCTGACCCGGCACCATGCCATACAGCTCGATGCGCGTCGCCACGCCGGCTGTCAGGGTTTTGGTCTTACCCGTGCCGGCACCGGCCAGGACCAGAACATGGCCGAGAGCCATGGCGGCGCGGCGCTGTTCCGCCGTCAGATCGTCAAGGATCGGCGCCAGGGCATACGGAACAGGAAGATCATCGGGTGTCATAGCTCTTCGATCCCTTCCGCCAGACAACCATGCGTTTCGGTGATCTCACCGGTCGAGAGCAGGAGCGTCGCCGGGTAGGAGAGATCCCAGGTCTCAAGCCCGCGCTCCCAGCGTCCGTCGATGACCAGACCGAGCGGACAGCCGACACGCTCATAAAGCCGCACAGCGGTCTGCGGGATCGGCGGATCCTCTTCGATCGGAGCATCGCTCCGGCGCAGATGACGGGTCCAGATCTCGGCAGCCGGGGCCGATCGGGCGAACACCTCGGCGAGGTCCGTCACGAAGGCCAGGCGTGCAACGCCGAGATCCGCGTAATGGGCAACAGTGGTCATGACAGTCTCCTGTGTCAGGTGATCCTGGAAACAGGATCGGTCAGCCGACAGGTCTGTGGCCCGCCAGCCGGCAATGACGATCACCTCGTGATCATCGGTGAAGAGGACGATGCGCCCTTCCAGATCCCAGCCCTGAGGCAGGGAGGTGTCGCGTTCGCCGCCAATCACCACACCCCGGAATTCCGCTTTCCCGTCACCGATCTCGACAAAACAGTCAGGCTCGGCACATCCATGCGGGCGATGCTTCTTCCAGATCGCATTGGCCTGAGCGTGACCGGGAAGGATGTCCAGAAGGCGTCTCCGCCAGTTCTCGGACGCGAAAGGTTCGAACCAGCTCATAGGGAAGCTCCTGGAGAAGAGGTCGCTGAGCGCGCTGTGGCAGGGGATGGCGCCCTGGCAGGTTCCGGGGCTGGCGCTGCCTGATGGCGCGCCGGGCTGTTCGCCCTGGCCTGATCCAGCCACGAGGAGGAAACGGCATCCGGCTGCGTTGCGGGCTTTGTGGTGATAGCGTCGGAAAGACGCGGCAGAGATCCGGCAGGGGCGGCTCCGCCCTGAGCCTCTTCTCCGTGCACCCTCAGAGCCTTGTTCCAGTCGTCTCCCGGTGTTTTCGGAGAGATACGTCCCGACCAGAGCCCGACCTCCTGGGCCATGGCGGCCAGCTTCGCGGCGTAGACGTGACCCTGACGGTCATTATCGACAGCGATGACCAGGCGGGCATCGGGCTGTTTCGCCACGGTCGCCATGACCTGTTTCAGATTGGCCTCACTCTCCGGGCTCATCCCACCACCCGTCGAAGTGTAGAGCGATCCTTTTTTGAAACGATCCAGTGCGGCAAAGGACAGCGCATCAATGGCGGCTTCCGTGACCACAAGCCGCCGTGCGGGCTCCGTTCCCTCGTCCGCCCGAAATCCGAACAGACGCTTGCCGCCGCCGCCCGTTGAAAAACCCTTGTACTCGGGTCCGCGCATCTCCATGCCGGTGAACTGGCCGTCCGCGTCACGATGGCCGAACCAGGCAGTCCCGTTCGGGCCTTCCTTCAGCACGCCCTGACGTCCGGCCACCGCCACGATGCTGCCCGGCAACCCGCGTTCTTCGGTGAGATACCGCCATGCCGGGGTGCCTTCCTGCGGCGCTGAACGACGGCCCCACAACTCGGCCGGCTCGCGGCGCGGCCTGTCACTTACGCCTTTGGTCCGCTCAGCGACTTCGAGTGTCGGGCTTTTACCGATCAGATCGCGCAGCTCGCGCCGGACATGGCCGAGGTTCTTCGACGGATCGAGATGCTGCACGAGTTTGAAAACGTCGCCTTTTCCGTCCCCTTTCGGATCCCACCAGCCTTTGCCGTCATGATTCACGATGATTGCCTCGTTTTCACGGCGGAATTTCAGGTTGCGGGCCGAGCGCTGCGCCGTGGCTTCGCGGTCCAGTTTGAAGCCGGCTTTTTCGAGCACAAGAACGCAGCTCACCTCACGGCGAAGTTCTTCGAGTTCTTTCTGTTGTGCTTCTGCGGAATTTGCGTAAGCCATGGAAGAAATCCTTTCACGAATAGCTTCGGCTTTCTGGTAAAACTATACTACAACTCGAACGCGAGAGCGAGTATTAAACACAATAAAACGCAACAAAAACCGCACCAAAGCGGGATTTATTACTTGCACTATCAATCTATACAGGATTTTTTCTTTCCGCCTGCCCGGCGGGGGTGCAGGGGGCAGCAAAGCCCCCTGCCTGCGCACCCAGCCCGCAACCGGCTGCACGACGGCACGCGACTGTTCAGGATCCGATCGGATTAAAGACGAACGAATAAACACGACGCGGGACACTCCTTCTGGAATGTTCCGCGTGCGCCCCCATCATGCGACTAACGAGAAAAAACTGAACTTAGAGACACGGAGCGCCCGATGCGTCCCGGCTCTGCAGCATCACCGGTCAAGGTGACGCTGCAGTTCCTCAAAATGTTCATTCATGGTCAGTTCGCCCTGGATGAACCGCGTGTTGATCCGTTCGATCTCCGCATCGAGTATCACGCCTTCAAGCCGACAACTTCCTCGCGCGTAATCGACCGCTTCCTGTCGCTGACGGCGTTCTTCCGCAGTAATGGAAGGCCGCGACTGGTCATTATTCCCGCATTCTTCCATTTTTATATTCCTCTACCTGCTGGTCTGGCTTCGGGTCAGCGTTCCAATTCAGGGAGAGGGATCGCCCGATGGATCATGCCGCCTGACTGATGCCGGGGTTTCGTCACTGACTGGCTCGCTGCCAGGTTTCTTCTGGCGATCGCCATAAGCCTTCGCCCGATCGAGCCAGTCCGGTGCCGTGGCCTTTGGTTCATAAGAACCGGAGCGCCCGATCAATGCGGTCGCCAGGGATGAAAAACTGCGGCTGGCAGGTGTTTCTCCCGCAGCACGGAAACTGACCTGATCCCCCGATCTGAGACCGTCGGCATGGCTTCCGAGATCCGCGAGATTGCCGATGTAAACGCGGTCGCCTGAACCCATCATGAAATTATCACCCGAGCGTCCGGCGAATTTCCCATCATAGGCCTGACCGGGCGTCGTTGTGGCGATATAACGCTCATTCCAACTGAAATCAGAGTCATCCCGGAATGCCTTTTCGAGAAACCGGGTTGCCTTCACCAGAGCCTTATGACGGGTTGAATCCAGAAGTTCATCGAACATCCTGATCGCCGGCATGTGATCGCCCTTCATACCGGCGATTGAGACGACGGCCATCCGCTCCTGCGAAATACCCTCGAAATCCAGGGTATGCCCTGCCTCGCGGGCAAAAGCCTCCCAGACGATCCGCTGCGTCCGTCCGTTTCCCTCACGAAATGGATGAATATGGTTCAGCTCGTTGAAAGGAACGGCAAGCTGTTCCGCAAATTCCATCCGCGATAACCCTCGCAGATTGTCTTTTTCCGCCAGCCGTTCAAACAGTTTCCTGCCTTCCTGTTCAATCCGCTCAGGAGCGAGAAAGCCGCTCATGTCCCGGACCAGAAGTGTTGTTCGCGGCTGTCCGGCCCAGCTGTATACATCCTGGAACAGGTGGTAATGTATCGCTTTTACCAGAGGAAAGCCCTGCAATGCAGGGAGTCCACGTTCATGCAGTTCTGCTTCCCGTGAAGCAGTCAGAAATTTTTCCAGCCGATCAAGTGCCTCTGGATCATGCTGGATCCCTTGCACATTCTCTAATGTCTCGCCATCGCTCTGGAGATAGGGATCGCCCATGTCTCAGGAAAATCAGGCGGCTTCCGACCTTTTCTTCACGGATCGGCCGGTAATCGCCTCTATAACCTGCCGTCGTGCTTCGTCGCCGGAAATCTCGCCGCGAGCGTAGGCATCGAGCACAGGGGCATCACGAGGGTCTTCGCGTAGTCCTTCAATCAGATTGTTTACGCGCGCCTTATGTACTGCTCGTGTCCGGACGGCGATCTGCTCAGGTGTTAACATGGACGTGGCTCCCTCATCGGCAGTCGGAACAGTATCATACCCTGACGATTTTCGCACACTTTCGCGCTTTTCCAGACGTCATTTCTGGTCGCCCTTTGCCCTTACCGCGCGCTGTCGAGAAGCTTCTCCCGGGCGATCCTGCGCATCTCCAGGGCGCAACGCCGGAATTCGGCCCGCTGCCGGGCCGAAAGCTGCGGCAGATGACAGAGCTGGTCGAGGCCCGAGGCCGCAGCCTCATGATTCCGCGCATAGGCGCGGGCCTGTCCGCGAGGAGCGGTCAGGCGCCTGATAAAAACGCTGCACATGGTGCTGACTCCGCACAGGGATTCCGGATGAAGTGCGCCATTCCGGGCCGTCTCCGGCCCGAAAAAAGCCCGACTCAAAACGGTATTTCGTCATCCAGATCCGATCCGCCGGGCGTGTTCGCAGCAGAACGCGGCGCCGCGCTTCGCGATGGCCGGTCATCGTCAAAGCGGCCTTCTCCGGTGTTCCGGCCATTGGCCAGCACCTTTATGTTTCCGTCAAAGCGATCGATAATTACCTCGGTCGTGTAACGATCCTGTCCCTGCTGGTCAGTCCATTTCCGCGTTTCCAGATGGCCCTCGACATAGACGAGCGTGCCCTTCTGACAGCGACGTTCAATCACGCCCGAGAGGTGGTCGTTGAAGCACACAACACGGTGCCATTGCGTTTTTTCTCTCCGCTCGCCCGTATTGCGGTCGTTCCATGATTCGCTCGTTGCTACGGCGATATTTGCGATTTTCCCGTCGCCTTCCCTGCGTGCCGCGAGTTCCGGATCCCGACCGAGATTGCCGACGAGGATGACGCGATTGACTGACTGGCTCATGACCTGATTTCCTTTTCTTTCCTTCCAGTTCCTCTCCGGCCTCTGCCGGGTCTCTGACCTGGTGCGGTCGCGCGGAAGCGGGCATCAGGCGGCGGGCGCAACCCCTCGGGGCGGCAGTGGTGCGGAAGCCGCCTGCGGCTTCACGGTGCCGTCCCGACCGAAGGCCTGGGGGTTGCGCCCGACGACGACCGCTTCAGACCGCAAAAACCAGGGCAGAGACCCGGCAGTGCCGGCGATCCCCTTTCCTCTTCTTCCTGATTTTTGATATTTCAGCGTTCTGACGACCGTTTTTTGCGTTTTTCCCCACTGTTTTCGCTTGTACCGCCCGATTCCGCGTACTAGACTCTCCTGACGAGAGAACGGGAGTTCAACATGGCTGTGATTACTGTCCTGGACGGCCACATCACCCTGAAAGCCGATTTTCATCCGGAGCTGGCCACACAGGCGCGGCGTTATCGGGGACGCTTTATGGGAAAAGAGACCGGCTGGTCCTTCAGGCATGAGCACGAGGAAGCGGTGCGGAATGTCTGCCGCACACTCTACGGCGTGGATGGCACACCGGAAGCGTGGGCCGATCGCTGCAACGTGCAGATTGAAGTCAACGAGCAGAACATCCGCACACCGTTGTGGCGACAGTTCAACGCCGACATTTATGTCGCCGGTCGGCACGTAGCCGGTGTCTTCGGCCCGCGTCAGGTTCTCCGGACAGGCAAGGGCGTGAAGTTCCTGCGCGGCGGTCCGTGCTGTGCCCTTCAGCACGGCGCATATGAGATGGACGTGCCGTCCGGCACCCTGCTTGAAATCCGCAACTATCCCCGGGCGGCACTCGACTTTCTGGCCCGGTGTCTCGAAGGCCACGGTTCATGGACCGTGGCGCGGGGCTAGAACAGCCCCAGCTGCACGGCTGGCGCGGCCACGACCGGGGATACCGACGCCACGCCGTGCTTCGCCATCAGGCGGGCCAGTTCCGCCTTCTCGCGCGCATTCTGATCTTCCCGGGCACGGCTGGCCCATGCCTCGACCAGAAGGTTCTCACGGACACGCTGGCCGATTTCCCGCTCCACGTCCGACCAGACAAAGCCGGGATCTCCCCAGCAGGGATGTCGCACAATCTGGTCAAGGAAATCCCGTCGTGTCGCGGCGCTGTCGAACCATGTCTGAGCGAAGCCGTGCCGGTCATAATGAGCAATGAAGCCGAACATATTGCTCAGACGCTCATACAGGGACGCCGTGAATTTCTCGGCAGGCATTCCCTCGGCGATGAACCGCAGCATGGCGTTACCCAGCTTCGCTTTTTCCTCGACCGTCGCCCATCTGGTCGGCTTCAGGAAAGCCGGATCGAGCGGCGGCGTGCGGATCCGCTCGCACAGGATCGGTGCGGGGGTCATGCGACCAGGCTCCGGTTCCGATACCCGTTATGGAACCGGCTGACATCGGGCAGGCCGGGATACCGCCCTTCTCCCATGCCTTCCTCGTCCATATGCTCCAGATAGCGCACAGCCATTGTCACGCGGCGACCACTGGCAAGGCTGCGCAGTATCGCCAGATCCGAGCGCCCACGAATATAACGGTCCTCCCAGAACCCTGTAACAGGATTCCGCACGGCCGCGCCCATCTTCCCATTGAGAAAGCTCTCCACGATCCACGGTGTTGTCCGCCACGGGCGGCCGGAAACAGGAGCCGGGAGCCGGAAAATCGAGCCACTGGCCACGGTTCCGACGCGAAGCGGATTGTCGCCGCCCTGGAACGGCGACGTGTAATACTGACGGATCATTCCGCTTCTCCTTTTGTCTCAGAGCCTTTGTCCACGCCGGACGCAGGACCGTTCAGGGCAAGCGCCTCGGCAGCGTCGCTCTCCACGGTCACGATCCATTTGTCCGTTCCGAGCGCACCGCTGCGATATGCGGTATCGAACCCGCGCGGTTTGCGGTCGCCCCGGCGAATATGCACGCCGATGGAGAACGACCGCCCGGGATGGTCAGTGGCGATCCTGTCGCCATAAAGCGTCACCGCCTTCGTGAGATCTGCCAGCGTACGGGCTTCGGTCATTCCCCGGTTTCCGAGGTGATCCATGGGCAGAGCGACCAGCACTTTGCCGGTGCCGGAAAGCCTGTGCACGGCAGGGGTCGCGATCAGAGCAAAGACAGGCATGACAGACTCCATCTGTAAAACACCCTTTTCGGGCATGTATTTTTCGGAAACTCTCAGGCAGCGTCCGCCACGTCCCCGATGGGCTGACGGCGCGTCGATGTGTTGAAAATGTATTCGGCGGCGGCCGACGCGGCGCTTGCTGCGGTGAAAATCGCCCGCTTGTCCGCTTTCAGAAGATCAAGCCAGCTTCCAATGTAATCCGAGTGACGGACGGTCGGCTCGATCTGCAGTTCCGCACACACGAACGCTGACACCATCTCGGCGACCAGTTCCTCGGCCGCATAGGCGCGGTCTCCGAACCGTTTTCCGAATGTGCGGGCCAGCCGTTTTTCCGAGCCCGTCCAGTGTCCGATCTCGTGGAAGACCGTGCGATACCAATCGATTTGTGCAAAATAGGACTGCTGGGGCGGGACACGGATATAGTCCGGCTCAGGCGCGTAAAACGCCTTATCGCCTCCCACCCGGATGTCTGCCCCGGTGTCGCGCATCAGCGCTTCAGCCTGCGGCACAATCTCGCGCTCGGGCAACGGTGTGGGCGCCGCCCCCACGCCTTCCGGCAGGTTCTCGCACTGGTCCACATTGAACACCGTAAAGCGCTTCAGGAACGGAATCGTCCGGGGATCGTCGGATCCTGCTTCCGACTTCGGTGTGAAACGATCGGCGTAGAACACCGTCGTTCCTTTCTCTCCTTTTCTGACATTTCCGCCCTCGGCCAGCGCCTGCCGGAACGTCAGCCATTTCTGCGTGGAGAAGCCCTGCATTTCCACCGAACCCCACAACATGAGAATATTGATTCCGGAATAGGCACGGCCCGTCGTCGCGTTCCGGGGCAGGGCAACGCCGCAGTTCGAGCGGCCCCACGGGCACACCCACGGCACGGTGCCGTTCTCAAGCTCGCTGATGATCCGGTCTGTGACGGTCTGATGGATGTCAGTGCGTTCGGTTCTGGCCATGATCTGTCTCCAAAACATGCGAAAGCCGCCCCAAAGGACGGCCATTCTCTGCTGCAGATGGGCGGACGGGTTTCACCCGAGATCGAGCACTCCGGTCGTGGGATCCAGGAACAGGTCCGGAAGCACGAGAGCGACGACCAGGGCGAGCGTCCAGAGGAACACGAGCGCGAGAAACCTGATGATTTCCACGGCGGGATGGGGTTGGGGTGGAGAGACGGTGCGGTCCTGAGCCATTGTCCAGATCCTTTTTTCTGGCGTTTCTGACCCTTTCCGGCGACCGCAGGGCAGACTGACGGGCAAGGGCGCCGCGCAGCGGCGGGATCGGCCTGGCCCGCAGCGAAGCGAGGACACATGCCGACCCACCCCTTGCGCGGCAGGCTGAACTGTGGTGCCGATCCTCTTTTCCGTTTCCTTCCCTCCCTTTCTCAGACTTTCCCCTTTTTCTCTTGCCGCGAAGGCCCCTTCCCTTTCGTGCCTGACGGCCCGGCACGGGGCTCTTCTGGCGGTGCGAGGAAGGGGCATCGGATCTGTGTCGGGGACACGTCGATCCAGAAATGACCGCGCGCGGTCGCCTCAAGCGCCTTGCGGATAGTCTCGGCAGACAGGAATTCCGCGCCATCGTCCCCGCCAAAAGACGCACGTTTCACGTCATACCAGTCCTCGGGAGAGGCTTGCGTATCCGCCTCTCTGGCGTAGGCGACAAGGTTCACCTCACCGTTGTCGCCAGGGAGGCCCGGATGACCATTCGACATCAGATAGATCCCCTGGTCGCCCACCAGCATGAGACCAGCAGGGATCTTCGTCCGGTCAATATCCTCGTATGCGGGACGTCGGGTCTTCACCCCGGGCCGGAGACAGGCGGGATCATAGAGCTGATCCAGCGTTGGCGTATGTTCGCTCGCGGCGTCGGCGTGGGCGAGCAGCCGCGTCACCAGGGCATGGTCGAAATGCAGTTTCATAATCGTCTTCCTTCTGTGTTCCTCCTGGGAGGACACAAAAAAAGCGGGACACTCTCGTGTCCCGCCCTTTCGTATTACAGGCCATGGTCTTGGTATTGCCGGTCATTCGTCTTCATCATCAAAGAACTGGTACGCCTCTTCTACCGCACCGTCTGAATCAAACATGACGTAATCACATCCGTTACTTGCCGCATCTTCAAGAATTCGGCGAAGGCTGACAGAGCCCGGCCAATCCGGCGAACAGCGGCGTTCACCAACCCACACGAACCAGCCATGAGGACCGGAGAGACAGGACAGGCCGGTTGCACCGCCTGATTGTGCATAAGCCTCCAGCAACTCCCGATCTGACTTCGGCAGATGGCCGGTGCTGAGATCCATGAAACGTCTGATATGGGCATTCACCATGGACCTGTGCCTTTCTGTTCACGCCGCACTTTCGGGCGGACGGAAAAAAGAGGTGGTCAGGCAGACTGCGATTCCGCTATAATCGTGTTGCTGCCTGACGAAATTTGAAACAGGTGTGACCAAAATGGACACACCTGGAACCGGGGGTAGGCTTCGCTAAAAATCAATCCGTTAGGCGGCGCTTTCGGAAGCCATGTTTCATAGACGTTCCATATCGCTGAAACGGATCAGGCTGGCACTCGCCGCAGGGTGCCCGGCAGCTGAAGAGACTCTCCTAAGCGACCTACTGGCGTATAAAGCTTGTAATCAGCCTCTAGGTTTTCTTGGCATTTTCTATTTTGTGTGGTTATTTGCCCACTCTTCTGCGAGATGAGCTAACGATTGCGGATTACCCATCCAGCGCTCGGGTCTGATGGATCGCGCCCAGTCAGCAAAAGAAGGAATTCGCCCGTGATCTTCGAGAACGTGTTGCTCGGCAATCAGCCTGACAGGAACAATTCGGCCGTCTGAATTCGTAATCACGACGCCGAACTGTGCCTCGCAGGCGAAACATCCCTCTGCATGATGACGAAGCGCCCTATGCCGCATGTCGCCGATCAGCACCTTCGACCAGTCAAACCAGTCGTGAATGGGTTGGTAATCTTCTGGTCGACCGCCCCATTTTCGGACGGAAGAGAGAGCGTGATGATATGGGTGTGCCACGGCAGACCTCGTCAATAGAGGGATGTCGAATAGTTACGTTCGACGAAGTAATCATAATGTTCAAGGGTAATCACCCTGGTCTCCACATCCCAGGTTACTTCCCCTCCTCCACCTTCGTTGTTTTCCCAGCCGCCGTGATCAATGGCGACTATGCCCATAGAGGTATTTTCGATAACTTCTTTGATCTGAACTGTTTTTTTCTCGGGAGTATTATTCCCCCACACGAGATCCTGGACAACCACCTCTTTCTCAACGGAGCAGTCTGCTGGCAGGATACTGAAATCCTCAATTCCCCCGCTGTCACCGCTACCTTCGTACACAACGGTTACACTTGTAACGCCAAGTTCCTGATGGGCGTCGAACACGACTTCCCGATTTTCGGAAATCACCTTTCTTTCGGCTTTTTCGTAGTCCTGGTAAGAAGACATAATAACCTCACAGGTTTTATTTGGTGTATCATGTGTGTTTCGCAAGCATCTCGTAAGCAGTAGCCAGACCGACCATCTTCTTCATTTCCAAGACCCGCGCGAGCCTGCCTGCCGTCCAGATGCGACTGAAGAGTCTTTCCTTGGGGTTCACCGGATCGCGATGAACTCGACATGCGATCTCAGGAACTCATCCGGCGTCTGCGGCGGTGGAAGCGGGTTCTCCTCCTCCTCGTCGTCAGGATCACCCTCCCCTTCCTCTTCTGCCGCGCGCCGCGAAGGCCCGACCTCATCATCGTCCTGAGCAATCTCCTGCTCAGGTTCGGCCGTCTCCGCAACAGCCATCGCACTGCCATCCGTGACTGCGTCGTCGCCGTGCTCCGTTTCGTCTTCATCGGCGTCCTCCAGATCGTCGTCGCTGGCTTCGGGTGGCGGTGGACTGAGGGCTTCCTGAAACGAGGCGTTCAGCTTCGCGACATCGAGCCCGAACCGGGCCTCGGGATGGACCCAGATCCCCTGCCCCACCCGGTCCATCAGCGCTTTGCGCATCTCCTTGCCCGTGTTGCGCGGCAGAATGCCCTCGGCCTGAACCACCTTCGTGATGCCCGGCTTGCTGAGCGTCTTCAGGAAGTCCTCATCGGCCATGGTGGGGAGCCGGGCGTCGGCATTGACGATATGGCCGGCCAGCACGCTCCATTCGCCGCTGTTCGTGCTATTCTTCTCGCAGGAGAGCACGGCTTTCAGCACGCGGATCGCCGCCCCGCGCAACAGGGTCTCGTCCAGCGCCAGTTCCCCGTCCTGAAACAGTCCGGCAGCCGCTACCAGCCTCTGCGAGGGCCGACGCTGCGGATACCACGCGCCCGCATCTCCATCGACCCGGACGTTCTGCGCGTTGAAGGCCGCGATCATCAGCCCGACCAGCGTCCACGGGTCGGCGCCCTCCTGCATCCCGTCCAGCGCCGCGTGCAGGGCCTGTGTCCGGAAGCTGCCGATCATGTCATGTCCGCGCCCGGAAATATCCGCCCGCTCCTTCGGCACGTCGGGCAGAGAGTCAATCACGGCGGACGGCGTGATCCGGTTCGCGGCCGGGCTGTCGGCGAGAATGCACCAGCCACTTTCGACCTTCAGCCTGTGATTGAGCCAGAAGCACTTCGTCGCCCCTTCCCGCTCCCAGTAAATCCGGGCGCTTCCATCCTCGAACAGGGGCTCGCCATCCTCGTCGCTCTGCACGATCACCGCGTCTTCGGGTGTGCTCTGGCTCAGCCACTGGCGCTGCGCCTTCTCATAGGCGATCCCGTCCTCGGTGTAGCGGCCGTCCTTGCCAGCCTCACCGAACAGATCCTCCTGCCAGACGATCCTGCAGCTTTTCGCGATGGCATCGTCAAAGGACGCATCGGCCGCGTAAAAACGATCCTGTCGCAGCGCCGAGGCAATCCGGCTCCAGTCGGGCTCGGCCGCTCCCGGCTGCCACGATCCGTCCGGCAGCCGCACCCGGTCTCCCTCGCAGGCCTCGACGTCTTCCGGGGGCTCCGTGCCGACCGGAAACCCGAAATAGCCCCAGACCTGTTCCTGCAGACCTTTCGAGGCCAGCGCGATACTGGCCAGCTCACGGCTCTCCGGTCCTTTTCCGACCTCGATCCAGGCGAGAATGTCCGGCAGGACCGATGACAGCCGGCTGATCTGTTTCAGCTGCACCGGCGTCAGCATCAGCGTCTTGCAGATCGCGGTGTCGTTCCACTGCTTTTCCGCCCGGAGCGAGGAGATGACGCGCCACTGTTCCACCTGTGTCATTGGCTGGCGGATCATGTTTTCCGACGCCGCGCGCATCCGGTCCAGTTCCTCGTCATCGCCCGCCACGACCACCTGAATCGTCTTGAGCCCGGCCTTCACGGCGGCGCGACGGCGACGATGGCCGGCAACGATCATCAGGCCATCCGGGGTTTCCCGGACCAGAGGCGGATGGATGATCCCGACCGCCTTGACGTTCAGCGCCAGCTGCCGGTCTTCCGTCTCGTTCGGGGCTGCGGTGCGGGGATTCTCGGGATTGTCGAGCAGCGTCTTCGGATCGACTTCGCGCAGTTGCATGGTTTGCACTCCTGTTTTCAGGACTCTTTCCTGATGCTTTTCCGGCAGGCAGCGCCGGACAGGCGGGGCAAGGGCGCCGCGCAGCGGCGGGATCGGCATGGCCCGCAGCGAAGCGAGGACACATGCCGACCCACCCCTTGCGGCGGCTGGCCGGAGATGGCAGCCGCTCTCAGGCTGCCGTCTCTTCCTTTTCCTTGTCCTGACCGTCATCATTCGCCGCCTCCTCTTCCGTCGAGGTGGCGGCGAGATCGTCTTCCAGCGCTTTCAGTTCGGCGCGCTTTTCATCGAGCATCGCCTGTTCGGCGAAGGGCAGACCCAGCCGGGACTGGTAGGACGGCAGGCGACGCTCCGCTTCCTCCCGCGTCCTGATGGCGTCGCGCAGCGCATCATCAAGCCGGAGCAGCGCGTGCTCGATGCGCGAAACCAGCCCGAGACCTTTCGTGTCCTCTTCGATCGTGACGGTGATGCGGCCCGACCGCGCTTCGAGGAACAGCGTCACATCGACGGTGCGCTTGTCGGAGCGCCGGATCCAGCTCGGTTCGGCCTCGCATACGACAGCGAAGCCCCCGATCTGTCCGAGGGTCCACTTCCCTTCCTCGCCATTCTTCGCTGCCATCCGCACCTGGGACAGGAGCCACGATCCGGCCTTCTCGCGCTCCGTCACATTGCCTTTCTCACGACACAGCGCGAAGGCCTCGCCTCTGGTGGGCTGGCGGACAGCAAGATCCGCCTCGATCAGCGGGATCAGACGGTCGGCGCCGGCAATCTCGCGCTCAGCCCGTTCAATGGCGCGCTTCACCGCAAACTGATCATCGTAATGGGCAGCCGCCAGCCGCTCCAGCCGCGCCAGATCGGCTTCCAGCCCGGCCTTCTGCATCAGGCGCGCATCGCCCGAGGCCAGAGCCTTGGCCATGGCGAACTGGTTGCCCCCCTCCCCGCCAATGTCCTCGATCCGGCGGATGGACCGGTCGCCCGACATGGCGAGGCCGATGAAACGCTGCTTGCGCTCCAGAAGCTGCCAGTTTGTCGCGTCAACGGACCCCTGCTGGGCATAGGCGTACAGCTCGATTTCCTCGTGCTGATTGCCCTGCCGCTCGATCCGGCCCTCGCGCTGGATGATGTCCGAGACCAGCCACGGCACATCGAGATGATGCAGGGCTTTCAGCCGCTGCTGGGCATTGACGCCCGTGCCCATGGTCGCGGTCGAGCCGATCAGGATCCGCTTGCGTCCCGCATTGAGGTCGCCGAACAGCTTCTGCTTCGCAGCGCTCTTTTTGTAGTGCTGCATGAACGCGATTTCCGCGCGCGGCACGCCCATGCGGATCAGCTCGTCACGGATCCAGGTGTAGGCCGAGAAGCCCCGCGTCTCCATCGCGCTCTCGGTGCCGAGGTCGGAGAAAATCATCTGCACCGCGCCCGGCAGATCACAGGGCCGGCCGGTCTCCGGATCGGTGTAGCGGTTGTCCGACGTTTCCTGCCAGATCCGGAACACGTTCCCGATCATCAGGTTCAGCTTCGAGCTGTCATCATTCGCGGCCAGGGGCGCCACGAACCGCAGATCGATCGACGCGTGACGGGCGTCGGTGATGACGGACAGAAGGATGTCGTCGCCCTTCTGTGGCCGGCCCTCGCGCGCCTCGATGGCGTCGATCCGCGCCGCGAGCGTCTTCTGATACGCCCGGAAGTTGTCGTTCGTCGGGGCGACGATGATCTCGCGCCGGCCTCCCCGGATCGCCGGCAGTTTCACATACTGGCGCAGGTCATCCTGCTGAACGACATCTGCGAAGTCGCGATACATCGCCATCAGATCGGCGACATTCACAAACTCTGTGAAACGTGTGACCGGCTTGTAAAGGCCGCTCGGCTGCAGCTCCAGTTCGGTGCGGGTTTCGCCGAAATTCGCCGCCCAGGCATCGAACTCATGCAGGAAGCGCTTCTGCAGGGCTTCGAGATCCATATAGCGGCTGACCGTCCACATCTCGGCCAGTGTGTTCGTGATCGGCGAACCGGACGCCATGATCAGAGGCCGTTCCGGATTCTTCGCTGCCAGATAGCGGGTTTTCACGAACAGATCCCACGCCCGCTGTGATCCGTTCGGATCGACGCCTTTCAGGTCGGACTGGTTGGTGGCGAAGCTCAGCTTGCGGAACTGCTGTGCCTCATCGACAAGAATCTGATCGATGCCGATTTCGCCCAGATGCAGAAGGTCGTCCTTGTGGCCGGAGAGGCCTTCCAGCTTCGCCTGCATCTTCTCCTTCATGCTCTCGATCCGCTTGCGCGAGAGCCGGTCATCCGCATCGACGCTTTCCAGCACTTCCTCGAAAGAGGCGATCTGCTCCTCGATCATCCGGCGCTCGAAATCCCCCTCGACCGGAATGAATTTGAACGCATCATGTGTGATGATGATCGCGTCCCAGTTGCCGGTC
Organism: Komagataeibacter xylinus NBRC 15237; assembly: GCF_001571345.1. Classification (GTDB taxonomy): domain Bacteria; phylum Pseudomonadota; class Alphaproteobacteria; order Acetobacterales; family Acetobacteraceae; genus Komagataeibacter; species Komagataeibacter xylinus. The sequence goes on from NZ_BCTP01000022.1 coordinate 35,110, forward strand.
GCGGCCCGGGCGAGGAACCGCTGCCGCTTCACCTTCACGAAGTTGGTCTCATCGGCGACAAGGATCCGCGCCGTCGGGTAGAGCATCAGGAACTCGCGCGCCATCTGCGCCAGACAGTGACCGGGCACGGCGATCATCGCCTTGCTGATCAGGCCGAGACGCTTCTGCTCCATGACGGCGGCGACCATCGAGAACGTCTTTCCCGAGCCGACGGCGTGGGCGATATACGTGCCGCCAGCCGCGATGATCCGCCAGATCACCCGTTTCTGATGGCTGCGCAGGCTGATCGTGGTGCTGGCACCGGGCAGGCGGAGATGGGAGCCGTCGAACTCCCGCGCCACGAGGTTGTTGTAGGTATCGTTATACAGCCGGACCAGCCGCTCCGCCCGGTCGCCGTCCTGCCAGACCCATGTCTCGAAAGCACGCCTGATCGCCGCGAGTTTTTCCTTTGCGGCTTCCGTTTCCTTCGTGTTCAGCTCGCGGTGCTCATTGCCGTCACCGTCGCGCCAGACGTCCCAGATCTTCGGTGACGCCTGGGTCAGCGCATCTTCCAGCAGCTCGCCCGCATGGCGGCGTTCCGTCCCCCAGACAGAGGTGGCCTCGGCCTTGCCCAGGAAGCCCCGCTTCTCCACCGTCCAGCACGCTACGGCGGCGGAATGATGGATGGTGGTTTCCACCCCCAGAACCTCGGCGGTAAAGGCGATGATGTCGCTGACCGGCAGCCAGGGGGCTCCGAGGCGCGCCGTGATTTCGGACGGGCGCAGATCGACCGGCTGCACGGCTTCCAGGGCCGTCACATTGCGGGCGTAGCGGGGGTCGGCCCGGGCCGCATCGCGGGCCTGCTCCAGTTTTGTGCGCACCGCGCCGGAGAGCATCTCATCCGACGTGACCCAGACATCGCGCCCGTCCGTGCTGCGCTCCGGGTCGAGATACACCGCCTCGCCAAGGGCTGCGACGACATCGCCTTCGGGCTGTCCCAGAAGCTCGGCGATGCGCGGCATCTCCACGCCGCCCGTTTCATGCAGACAGACCGCCAGGGCATCGTGCGCGGAATGGATCTCCGGCTCGACCGGGGCGTGGATCACCCGCTCCGAGAAGATCGGTCCCATCTGGCCCTTCTGTGTCGCTTCGTCATACTCCTCGATCGAGGAGACCAGCCAGACATCCGGGTCGTCGTAGAACGGCGTCAGGTTCGGCCGCCGCTGGGTCTCGTTCTCCACCCCGGTTTCCGGATCGACGCGGACAGTCACGTTCGTCAGGTTGATCGGACCGTACTGCCGTACAAAGCTGAGATAAGCCCGCTTCAGCTCACCCTGCAGGCGGCCATAAGGCAGGTTTTCCATCTGTGCCCGCAGGACCGCCCGGGCGGCATCGCGGATCGGCACGAGAGCGGAGATGATGCGGGCGTGCTTCTGGAAAATGCCCTCCTTCTGCTCGCCTTTCCTGATCGGGACCATCACCGCCTGTCCGTCCGCAATCTGCTGCAGGACGCCCCTGGTGACGAAATACGAGCCTTCCTTCAGGAGGGCGCCGTCCGCTGCGGTGCCGACCAGAACGTCGGATCCTGCCGGCCTGACGATGCGCTGCTCCGCCGGGGCCGGGAACCGCACATCCTGCCCGATCCGGGCCAGAGCCTCGGGCAGCACGGCATCGGGGGCGAGCCCGTCCGCCGCCTCGCAGGTGTAATCCGGGCCGAACTGTGTCGTGGTCCAGCCATGACGGCCCGCCACCTGTTCCGGACGGTCGAGGAAATAGCGGCTGATCACCAGCGGTCCGTTGCCCTGGTTGCTCCCGGGCACCTCGCCGGTTTCCAGCCAGTTCTCATCTCCGGGCAGATCGCCGATCCCGCGTTTGCGGAACACGAGCACATCAATGACCACATCGGTGCCGGCGTCGTTCCGCATCGTGCCGGCAGGCAGGCGCACCGCCCCCACGAGGTCAGCCATCTCCGCGATTGTGCGGCGGGCGGTGCTGTCGGTCTTGTCCAGCGTGTAGCGCGAGGTCACGAACATCGCGACGCCGCCCGGACGCAGCGCCTCGACGGAGCGGGCAATGAAATAGTCATGCAGGCTCAGTCCGAGGCGGGTCAGGCCTTCCGGTCCGCGCACGGTGCGATTGGAAAACGGCGGATTGCCAATGGCGAGATCGTATCCGGCCGCCAGCTTCGCCGTGGTGAAATCCTCGCTGCGGATCCACTGGTTCGGATAGAGTTTGCGCGCGATCCGCGCCGTGATCGGATCATTCTCGATTCCGGTGAAGGCGATCCGGCCTTCAAGGTTTTCCGGGCGGGCGGCAATGAAGAGGCCGCTTCCACAGCCCGGTTCCAGCACGGAACCGCCTCTGAAGCCCATGCGCAGCGCCGTATCCCACAGGGCACGCACGATCGTTTCGGGCGTGAAATGCGCATACTGCGTGGCGCGTTTGAGCCCTGCCCGCTCCGCGTCCGTAGTCGTGGCCAGCAGGCTCGCCCCGATCTCCTCCCATCCGGTCTTGAAGCCGTCCTGGCCGGGCGGGAACAGATTGTTCGCCAGGTCCCCTGCCCCGAAGCCGATAAACCGTGACAGCACGACCTGTTCAGCGGCCGTGGCGTTGCGGTCTTCCTTTTCGAGTTCTCTGAGCAGGGCGATGGCCAGCACGTTGTCGCGGGCGCGCTGCCGCCAACCGTCTGCGAGGCCGCGTGTGCCGCAGAGACGGAAGTCGGTCTGAGGAATGGCGAGCGAGGCAACGGGTACGGACGAGGCGGGGACGGGAGATGTTCCCTCTTCTCCTTCGAGTTCGCCCCAGAAAAGATCGCTCTGCGGATCGCCGAGTGCGGTTGTGCCAAAAAGGCTGAGCTGGAGTGACATGACCGGGCTCCGTACAAACGCCGGCGCCCGGCCCTGCTCGCGCAGGCCGGGGGATTGCCGGGTTCAGGTTTTCAGGGTGTCAGGAAAGGCTTTTTCTCTTTCCTTCAGCCTTCATCGCGACCGGGTCGGCCGGGGGGACGCAAGGGCGCCGCGCAGCGGCGGCACCGCATCCCGCGCACAGACGGCGAAGCCGGCGAGCACGGGGAGGAGCCACCCCTTGCGGCGCGCCGGCCGATCTGGTGCGACTGTTCTCTTCATTTCTTTTCGATTATGGCTCTCTTTTTTCCGATCGCCGGCTGTGTCCTATGTCGGGCCGTCCCCTTCACCGAACGCACCGGCAGGCAGTGACCAACGGGACAGGCGAACGGATCCCGTCCACCGATCTGAGATTGCACGCGCCACAAGATCGGGGCGGTTCAAGGCCGCCCTGAACGGGCGCCCTCTGTCAGCCAGTCCATGCAGATCGATGTCGCGACGGATCGTACATCCAAATCTCCGCTCGTATTTCGCGAGCTGTTCAAAATTGTCGGGACAAATATGGCGAAGTGTCGCGGCCTGGTCCGCGCTCTGGAAAATGCAGGAGCGACACGACAGCCGGTGGAATCCGATCTGGTATGGCAGAGCGGGCAGCACGGAATAGCGTTCCAACGCGCTCCAAACGTCACGCTCAGTCCAGCTGTGAACCGGGCGCCAGTGATCGACATGCCGAGGCCGTCGAACACTGCGGCGGGTATCGGTTCTATGAGGCTCAAAGGCCGCGTAGCGTGCGCGATTGGGGCTTTCTTCCGCTCTCTCTCCTGTCACGAACAGGCTTTTCCCGTCGAAAAAGCGCTCCTGATTGCGCAGAGCGGCATCGGCAACGGCAATCTTCAATGCTCCGCTGCACCAGCGCACTGTCAGGTCGGCAGAAACCTGTGGGAACCGCAGGCGCGTATTGGGTTTCCCCCGCCCTCCCCGCGTTTTGACCCCTTCGGGACTCTCAAACGAGATCGGCGCGGTGGGAGTGTTCTCGCGCAACATCTCGCGAAGAAACCCACCCTGCCGCCAAGAGAACCAGACCGGCACACTGAAACTCGCCGCCAGGGCGCGGACGTAACCATGCGTAGAGGGCCAATCCATCAGAGGTTCGCCACCATCAACATCGTGATGCCAGAGTTCGATCCGATCCGGATTGGCACCTGCATCAAGAAGCGCACACAAGGAGGCCACGCTATCCTTTCCGCCGCTGAACGCCACAACAATCCGTGCGTATCGGTCTAGATCCGGCATCATGACAGGAACCTCGCGGCCGGCGCTCCAGTCATGATTCGCCGGCTGCTGAGGGCTCCCGGCACAGGGGTCATCGAGAGGCGCAGCGGCTTCTGGTGGCGTCCGTCCCACGTCAATCGCTCGCAGGGTTCTAGAATTCCTGCCTCTACCGCATCCTTGTCCCGGGCAGCGCATACTGTCTCATTGCCGCCCGCATTCCTCTGGCAAGGCTCTCCTTCGGCCGCACCGAAGCCGCGACACGGCAGTGAGATCGCGGGATCCCCGTGTTGCCACTCGATACCGCAATTACGACATTGAGCCGGTGAGGCAGTGTCAGCCTGAGAGCATCTCGTCGGCCGTCACCCAGACGTCCCTGCCCTGCCCGCTTTTCTCAGCGTCGAGATAGACGCAATCGCCCAGCTCGGTCAGCGCATCCGCCTCGCTGTGGCCCAGAAGCTCCGCGATCAGCGCAAGGTCCACGCGGCCGGTCTCGTGCAACAACACAGCCAGTGCGTCGTGCGCGCCGTGGATCTCCGGCTCGCTCGGCGCGTGAATGACGCGCTCGGAGAAAATCGGCCCCATGCGCCCGGTGTCGGTGGCCTCGTCGTAGTCCTCGATCGACGCGACCAGCCACACATCCGGATCGTCCACGAAAGGCTGGATGTTGGGGCGGCGCTGGGTCTCACGCTTCGCGCCAGTCTCGGGATCCTCGCGCACACTGGTCCGCGTATGATTGATTGGACCGAACTCACGCACGAAGGACAGATAGGCGGTCTTGAGCCGACGCTGCAGCTCGCCATAGGGCTGATTGGCCATCTGCGCGCGCAGGACGGCGCGGGCGTTATCGCGCACCGGCACCAGCGCTGAGATGATGCGACCGTGCTTGGCGAAGATCCCCTCGGTGGAACCAGCCTTGCGGATCGCGACCTTCTGGGCCTGCCCGTCGATGATCTGGTGCAGCGTGCCCTTCTCGACGAAGTAGCTGCCTTCCTTGAGGTCGGCGCTGGTTGCCGCAGTGCCGATCCGCACGCCATCGCCTGCCGGCCGGATGATCCGGCTCTCGCGTGGCGGCAGGAAATGCACGCTGGGCGCGATCCGGCTAAGGGCGTCCGGAAGCAGGACGTCGAGGCCGGTATCCTTGCGGGGCGCGCAGGTGTAGCCGGGACCGAACTGCGTGGTGGTCCAGGCGTGCGTGCCGAGCGCCTGCACCGGGTTTGCGAGAAGGTAGCGATTGACGATCAGCGGGCCATTGCCCTCATCGCTGCCGGCGACCTCGCCCGTCTCAAGCCAGGTCTCGTCGCCGGGCACCTCGCCGATCTCGCGCTTGCGGAAGGCCAGCACGTCCACCACGACGTCGGTGCCGGCGTCATCGCGCATAGCCCCCTCGGGCAGTCTGACGGCACCCAGAAGATCGGCGCTCTCGGCGATGGTCCGGCGTGCCGTGGGATCGGTCTTGTCCAGCGTGTAGCGGGATGTCACAAACAGCGCGATCCCGCCCGGGCGCAACGCCTCGATGGAGCGCGCGATAAAGAAGTCGTGCAAGCTCAGTCCCAGCTTCTCCAGACCTTCGCGGCCATGCACCGACCGGTTGGAAAAAGGCGGGTTGCCGATGGCGAGCTCGTAGCCCTGGATCAGCTGGGCGCGAGTAAAGTCCTCACTACGTATCCACTGGTTCGGATAGAGTTTGCGGGCGATCCGCGCCGAGATCGGGTCGTTCTCGATCCCGGTGAAGGCGATCTTTCCCTCGAGCTTTGCCGGGCGTGCTGCGATAAACAGGCCGGTGCCGCAACCGGGCTCGAGCACGGAACCGCCCCGAAAGCCCATGCGCTGGGCCATGTCCCACAGCGAATGTACGATCAGCTCTGGCGTATAGTGGGCATACTGCGTGGCGCGCTGCAGCCCGGCGCGGTCGCTCTCGCTGGTCAGCCGGGTCAGTTCCGAGGCCACGTCCTCCCAGCCTTTGCGCACCTCTTTTCCGGGTGCCGGAAACAGACCGTTGGCCAACTCACCTGCACCGAAGCCGGTAAAGCGGGCCAGCACGTCCTGCTCGGCCGGTGTCGCGTTGCGGTCCTCGCGCTCAAGCGCAGCGACAAGCGCGATCGCCGCAACATTGGCCTCGGCGCGGGCCTTCCAGCCGTGCGCCAGACCACGCACGCCGTCGAGGCGGAAATCGCGCGCGGGGATACGCAGGGGTTCGGCTGGCGCCGGGGCCACCTCGGGGATGGGCTGATCGTCGTCGAGTGACCACAGGGCGGCGAGGTCGCCAGAGAGGGCGGTGGTGTCGAACAGGCTGAACTGCTGGGAAGACGCGGACATGACGCACTCCGTCCAAACGGCAGCGCCCGACGCCTCTCGCGAGGGTCGGGGTGCCAGATTTCGGGGATGACCGGGATTGGCCGTCAGGAGCGGAAAAGGGGCTGACCTTTCGGTCTCACCTCATTTCTTCTCCCTGATGCCTTCGCGGCAACCGGGCCGGAGTGGGGGGCGCAGGTGCGGCGCGCAGCGCCCGGATCGCAGCCACGTGCAGGCCGCGCAGCGGACAAGCCTGGCGAGAACCCACCACTTGCGCCGCACGCGCCGGGCTGGTGCCACCTTCTGTCCTTCTGTCCTTCTGTCCTTCTGTCCTTCTGTCCTTCTGTCCTTCTGTCCTTTGGGGGGCGCGACCAGAGTCCACAATACTTCGAACCGATTGCCCGCGACCAAAGTCCACAGCTCAGTTTGCCGTCTGGCGGAACAAAAAAAGCGCATTATTAGGTAGTTAATGAGTGGAGCAGAAACCTGTTTGGTGCCAGACCGCGACCAGAGTCCCTGTCACCAGCGATCACGGAAACAGCGCGACTATCGGCGGTTCATGGTCTTACCGCGAGTTGAGTCCACACTTCGTTCGGCTACGCGGAAATCTGAATAGGAACAGTGGCCCGCAGGCAGGGTTCAGCCCTCCAGGCGGGCTACAGGTGGCTTTGACGGGGAGAGAGTCACTCCCGTTTCTCCCACAGCTACTTTAGCGTCGGGATAAACGGCAGTTGCTAATTCTAAGGACTCAATAAAACCAGCGCGAAAGTCCCGCAAACGAGAATAACCGGATCCGAACTGAGCATGCAGCGATGGCCAGGAGACTTCGACATCGCCTTTAATGCAGTGCAGGCGATATGCTAACCAAATATAAACATCAATGGCTAGACTTCGGGCTCCAATTGCCCGAAGCGCGGTTTCGCTTAGCGGGACAGGATGGTGTGATAAAGACTCGTAGAATTCTTTGTTTAGGATAACGGTATCCTGCCATAGCGTTGACTGGTCTTGGCTTTCGTCAACCATGGCTATGGCACCATCGACGAATCCTCCTTTCTTCATGAGCTCTTTATTATTAAAGCCCGAATAAAACGTCAGACTACAAGAAGATATCTTCTTTGCTTGTGCATTGACGTTCTTGTAAGTCTTACCTCCAATGGATAAGCCCATGTTGCTCATCCAATCGCGCATAGATTTTCCGAGCTCGATTTCTCGGGTCTTCTTTCTTATAGCTTCGCTTTGTAGGAACAGAAGAATAAAGCGCGCGTAGGATCCGTAAGGAACTCCGACATGCGACCCGTCTCGTTCAACGCCACTTTGGATCAGCAATGTTAGGTTGTGACCGTCTTTTTTCCACACCGTTTCGCTTGGCGGTTTGTGGGGGAGACAGGTCAGTGCAAAACCTGAGTAAGTAAAACCGAGTTTCTCATTCTCTTCGCTCAGAATTTGAAATGCCGCTTCAATCAGATTTCTCTGATGCTTGCTATCGGCACGCCGACGAGCTTCGTCGATTCCGTGATTCAAGATGAGCATGTGCGGGGTCGGCATGGTTTGTTCCTCGCAGGAAGTCGTTGCGGACGCAACGTGGACTTTGGTCGCGGAAGCTATTTGAGAAGTTTAGATTATTATTTGTACCGTATGTGCGCGACTAGAGTCCTCACCATAAGCGACCAGAGTCCATGGTTTCTGCGACCAAAGTCCACCCGACAATGTGTGGATAAATTTTGAACAGACATCAGCGCGAGTAAAGTCCCAAGGATAACTCGCAACGTTGCATGCGGATGCTATCAGTTGCATGCCATGCAACCGATAGCCACCATAATAAGCTAGATGCCCGCGCGTTTCATAAGATCGTCAATACCTTCCCAGTAAGCCAGTCTGTTGTCGTCGCAGAACGCTATGAAACGCTCAGCGATCTCAACCGGAACTCTGGTATTTATTGTGATCGTCGGTCCGACCGATTTTTGGCGTCTAGGTGCGGTGCGTGCCCCGGGCTCACGAGGGACAAAGCCAGCTTCTACGCTGGCGGCGTCAGTTTTGCGGAGTGACTCAGGATGCACCTCACGAGGCGGCCGAGGCGAAATACCTGCGAGTTTTTTTCGTGTTTCGCCAAAACCATATGTGTCGTCAGTCATGCTGCTTGCTCGCCTCCCCTTTCGATGTCTGCGATTACATCAACCAATTCATCGGCAACTTCTCCGGCATTCTTAATAGCTTCTGTCAGTCCATTTACCTCTTTCGGGTCAAGCTCATTCAAAGCACAACGTCGCACGAAGATAGCCTTGTAGGCTTGTCTTTCGTTGAGCGCGTTGCGGAACATAGGCAGTCCCGCCCCCTGAATGTGGCTGACAATTTCTTTCTCAATGCGGGTGCGAATAATCGGGCTGGTCCGTGTGAGAATAATTCGAAAAGGGATGTGACGGTCTCCTAACGCCTCTTCCTCTTCGTGAATCAATTCCACCGCACGGCTCGCCTGACGAGCGTCCACTCCACTTGCTTGAAGTGGGATGAGCACCAATGACGCCTGAGTTATAGCGCGCGAAACAAGACGGCTCGCCGTTCCTTCGAGATCAACGAAGACGAATTGATTAATACTGGCCTGATCTTTGATCTGACGGATTATCGTTGATTCCTTGGTGTCGGTCACGACGGAGAAGTCGCATTCGGAATTGCCACGACGCCAGTCAGCTATGGGCTGATTGGGATCAGCATCAATAATCGCGACCGAGGCGCCCATTCGTTTGAGGGTCTGCGCCATGACCAACGTCAAGGTACTCTTACCAGCGCCCCCTTTTGGATTTGCTACAACGATTACGGGCATTCTGCTTTCCTTTAGGCGCCAAGCGTTGGAAGTCGCCAAAAGCTATCGGTAGCACACCATGCTTTTGCCAGCATGTGGTAGCATGATGTGCTACCACATGCAACCGCCTGCATGCGTGCTTAACTAGAGCATTCACTCGCATGCATGTGCATGCATGCGCGTGCTTACATGATGGAATACTTGCTGCTCAATGTGGTGAACGGTTGTATGACGCGGATTTCCCGCTCCAAGTTTAGAACCCAGCCCTACTTCCTTGTATCGCATGCCTGCGCATGCGAGCGCACGCATGCTAAAAAAAACCAGCCATCTCATATCGCTTAGGATCGTCTCTTACTCCTAAGACGACAAGGATGGACCTTATTCTATGAACGCTCGCACACGTTAATACCGGTTATCGGTTAGGCGTTTGAGCGATATACGATAGACGGATGTGCTGCGACCTTCGTCGGGTTTTTCGCTTTCTGCGAACTGGCAAAGGCGGAAAGTCACCAACCCCAACTGGCAGCATAGAGAGCACGCGCAGGCATGTGGTTGCATTGCATGCACCCGCGTGCATCCGCATGCTTTCGGTTGCGGTCACTCAAAAGCCTTTAGAGGCACGTTAAAACCGCGTCTTCCCTGGATGCTTCGTGAGCGCCTGATCGTCTTCGATGTAAGCTTCCAGCACGCGGTAATCGCGATGCCGTGAGAAACGCTTGAGCGACATCAGGTCAAAGCCATCCTGTGCTCCGGTTGTGATGGCGCCACGGCGCAGGCTGTGGCCACTGAAGTCGCCTTCGATCCCGGCCACCACGCAACGCTGCTTGATGATCTTGGCGACCGACCAGTCCGAGAGGCTCTGCGCCCCAATCTTCGGGGCAGGGGGCGGCTCGTTGTCCTTAGCAGCGGCCGGTGCCCAGATCCGCGGGAAGGCAGCCGTCGTTACGTTCTCGCTGTCGGCCTTGGCCCCCTTGGTCTTTTTTCGCGGCGTCAGCTTCGACTGCCGCAGCCACGTCTCCCAGGCGCGCACCGGACAATGCCGGGTGATCCCGCGCGGAATGATGATCGTGGTGCCCTGATGTTTCTTGTCGCCTTTGGAGCGGGGGAGGGTGATCCGCATGCAGTCGTCGTCGAGCGTGACGTATTCAAGCTGGATTGCGGCCAGTTCGGAGCGGCGCAGGGCACCGCCATAGCCGATCAGCAGAATGGCGCGGTCACGGGCGTCCACCAGCGAGGTCATCGGGATCGCATCGACAACCTCGCAGATCATCTCCCAGGTCAGACCCTTTACCTGACGCGGCAGTGCTTTCCTTGGGGCGCGGTGAATGCCCGCCAGGGTCTCGGAAACGAGCGCGTGGGTAGTCGGAACCGGAAGATGGGCGATGTGATGGAGATAACGCAGCGCCGCCCGATGCAGTTCGATCGTGGGCGGCTTCCGTCCACGCAATGCGAGATCCGCGAGATAGGTCGCCACGTCCTCGCTGCGTGCGGGGAGGGCGGAAAGCCCATGACGTCCCGCCCACGCACACCAGCCGCTGATGGCCGAGCGATAGGCGCGACGGGTATTGGCGGCCTTGCCGAGCTGCACGAAGGCACCAACGGCCGCCTGTGATGTCTCCAGTCGTCCGTCGTGTTCGGGGATATCCACTTCGGACAGGGCGGCGAACCAGCGCGCCACATTGGCTGGAGCCTGTCCAATAGGAGCAGGGACGGAAATCGCGTCCGGACCCTCTCTGTCAGCCTGCGCGGACATTGGCTTACCATGGTCAACCGGAACCAGGGACGCGACGAACGCCAGCCGTTGGCGATCAAGCTCCAGCACCAGCTCAAGCCGGAAACCAACAGGTAGAGAGGGGAGGGCGGTTTCGACCATCGTGCGGGCAACGGCGGCGTGTTCCGCGCTTTGGGGGAGTTCAGTGTCCGGCAGGAAGTCGCCATCGGGAAGCGCGCTGCCGGCGATGAAGACGGGCAGGGGAGGGGAGAAGCAGGCGGTCGAGAGAATGGGGCGCAACACCTCGGCCGAAGCGTCGGCCTCGCCCAGACGTTGCCGGGTGAGACGATCCACCTGTTCGAGAACACGCGGGCGAAGAACGGGCCAGGATCCAGTCAGGTGGAGAGTGTCAAGCATTGCCCCTTATTGTTTAGCGGGCAGGGGTGAACTTGCCATCCCCGAAAACGACGGTTTCGCCAGAGATTTTCGGGGATCCAGCACTGGGGCGTCCTGTATAACCGCCCGTGGTGACATGAAGCGCACCTGCCCTGATCCTTACCTGCACGTCGGGACTGCAGTTGCCGAACACCGGACTGAGGCGGGCAGGGGAGGTGGTGAGATCGACCGCCTGGAACTGCATCTCGCAGGCATTGCCGCCTGCGCTTTCCGCCAGCAGCACGTAAGTGTGTCCTTGTCCCGTGTAAGGGCCGAGAAGCCCGACCTGCTCATTGTCGGTATCGTGCTTCAGGACTGATCCATCCACTGCAATTACGTGATCTGTCTGACCAACTGTGCGCACTGTAATTTGATGGTCCATCACGGTGAGAGAGGTCACCGGTTCGGCCGCATATGCTGGACACACGATAAAAACGGCAAAAGTCAGAAGTGCTGAAATCTTCTGCAAGGCAAACTCTCCGGGGGTTTAATTGTCAAATCGAATGTACTGCACATCCTTTTCGGTTTCCGGGAAACAGTTTCAGTGAAATGGCAAACCCAATGCTTTTGAGAACTGGAGCAAGGCGTTTGGAATATCCTGCTCCGGCGAGAGCGGCCGCTTCCAATCCGAAAGTTTCAGTGAAGGTGTCTGGTGGGTAATCCGTAGCACCACGAGCCACGATCCGACGCGCATACTCTTCGACCTCTTTATCTGACAGTGAGTTCACAATTTTCATTTGCTCTTCATACGTCATGTAATTTTTCTCCGGGGTTTGTTTGTCAGTGAGATCAATGAGTGCGGAACATCTCGTGGGACCGAGGTAAGACGTATGCGCCCACCCCGACAGAGAACCCGCAGCAGATGATAATGACGGCTGCGCGGACAACCGACACCCTCTTCCGTAACAACGCTATTAAAGCGACCAAGATGACAAATGCGCCCCCTGCGATGGCGACGACACAGGCCAACCAGATTACCGACTGAAGTGACAAAATGTCTCGTAGCGGCATTAGCAATACTCCAAAGTCGGGGTTTGGGTGTGAGGGAATGGATGCTTATCTTTGGGCGGGCACGGGTTCATTACCGATTTGGCTTGCTAAACTTAAAATCTCTGTTGTAGTCTTTCAATAGAAAAATGTTACTACAGGGATTGCAAGTTGTCTGACGGTATTCACACACGGCTGTACGTCAGAAACGGGGTATCTGGGTTACCCCCGGAGCGCCAGATGGAAATCCTCGATTCAGCGGGCTTCTCAGGGCCGGTTTATCGGGATGAACTCTCCCGGAACGACATGAGAACCCGCAACGTCGAGGCGTTGACGCAGCGAGCGGAAATGTTGCGGCCAATTAAACGGCCCGTGGCAGAACGCATTGCTGTTGCAAGCCTTCGTTGCCTCGCTCTGACGGCGGTTGACCTGTCCAGTGTTCTTGTGGCGGCGGCAAAACGAAAAGCGACGATACATGCTGTGGATACGGGTGAGGCATATCCACCCGGCGGTGGCATCGAGGACGTGCAGGCCGCGATGCTTGCGTGGGAGCGCGGACGGCGCACAGGCCAAACGCTGGCGGCGCGAAAGAAAGCCGCAGAGGTTAACCCCAAGCTGGTGGAGGAGCGTCGCGAGAGAGCCTTGAATATTGCACTCCCCTTGTGGGGTCTCCCCACGGCGGCGATCACAGGGCCTGAGATAGCCAAGAGAGCCGGGATCTCCGTGGCCTCTCTGATTACTCATTTAGGACCGCGTCGCAAGGCGCAGAAAAAACGAGAAAGGAACGATCTAAATGACTGACAAAGAGACGACCGTTTTTGTTTTGAGACTGATGTCCGCTTTCTGAAAAGCCAAACTCTCACCTAAGTGTCCTGGATAAAGGTGAGTGCTGTCTGTCTGGTCTGTTTCCATTGAGCAGACAGACGGTTTTGGGGGATGAGTGGATTGTCCGCCCTATGGCAAATGGGTTAGACATGAGACATCGGCGTAGAGGCTTTGAAGACCCACTCCCGCCAGCTAGGTTTGGGGTCAAAAAACATCTAAATTGACGTAAATTCAGAGATATACCATCTCCTTTAAACTCAAAGTGCAATGCTTTAGACTTGCTATATGCAAGATTTGATTGAACGTCCCGCTCGTTATCTCGCAACGGTCGAAGAACTGCTTGCCGCCGAACGAATGAACCAAGCCGCGGATCTGCTGCGTTCGGCCGCGCCGCGCATTGAGCGAACCGGGTTCGACAACTGGAACGGTGGGACCGAGTTATGGACTGTTTACCTTGCGATCGATGCCGCCGATTACGCGCTCCTCGGCGCTGCCAGGACTGGCGTCGAGGAGCAAATCACCCAGCGCCTTAAAGCCGTTCTGGAGCCCTATAGTGAAGATTGGTATAGCGCCAAGATCGTCCCACGCCTTGCTGAGCCAGGTGCAGCCGCTAAGCCCAATGTTCGAATTAGACGACAAACCCGACTGAACATTATCGACGGCCTCCGGATTGAGAAAGTCAGATGGTGCGGTAATCTCGACGAAGTCGATTTCCTTGCACGTATCTATGATCTACAGACGTTGCCGTCCTACGACTCCCGATACAAAGACGCGGCTGGCGACATCTATCAGCATCGCGTTAACAACTGTGATTGGTCCGAGGATTGGATCTATGACGATGTGCGGTTAGGTCTACAAGGCGGGGCGGATGATGTATTTTTGCGCTTCCTTTGCGAAACTGTCCACCCGGTCGTCCGACCTGACAAGGATGCGTCAATAAGGCTAGTTACACAATATAACGACCAACTCCGACAGGACGGTTGGTCGCTGGTTGAGGAGGAACGCATTGCGGGTCGGCCGCGCTTCGTTGCTCGTAGAGCCGGGCTTGCGGGACAATTAGCAGTCTCCCGTGCCAGAACCGTCGCCGACGCCCTCGACGCGGGCTGGATGCAGAAAGAGATTGAACGTCTTGTTGTGGCGGTCGAATCTGACCCAGCATTAGCTATAGGCACTGCAAAAGACTTGGTTGAAAGTTGCTGTAAGTCGATCCTTACTCGCCAGCAAGTTCCATTTACCAAGACCGCGAGCTTACCCGAACTCACAAAACTTCTCACTAAAGAGCTACGGCTCGTTCCCGAGGGCATCTCGGAAGAAACCAAGGGTGCCCAGACAATCCGTCTTCTGCTTCGTAATTTGACAACAATCACTCAATACTTGGCTGAACTTCGCAGCCTCTACGGTTCTGGCCATGGTCGCGACGGCAAGCACCGAGGTCTAGAACCACGGCACGCGCGCCTTGTAGTCGGCGCGGCCGTGGCCTTCATCGATTTCATGTCGGAAACCTATCACCAACGTATCTCGCCCACCGCGCTGCCTCAGATCGATCCGTCTTCGATACTGCGAGTAAAGTCCTGAAATGTAGTCTCGTCG
>NZ_BCTP01000023.1 GCF_001571345.1 Komagataeibacter xylinus NBRC 15237
AAAGCAGACGCATTTGCGAGCGATGTAATTTCAAAAGGGCAGTTTACCGTTTGTAGTCGCATGTTGGCCTGGCATCCTGATGATGCACACAGGCAGGGCCTCCCATGGCATTTCAGCCAGATCTGTTCGGTTATGTCAGACCAAAGCGTGCCCGGCGTGTCCTGGCTCACGCCGTCGACGCTGGCGACCATGGATGCGTCTGCGCGGCCGGCATGACCATGATGGCACTGTTTCGCTGTGCCCGGTGTAACTGGGAATCCTGCTGGATCGAGTGCTCAACTATGACTGCCGTAAAACGTGGTATCGCCTGTGGGCGGTGTAATAAAGCGACTGCTTCGCCATGATGCCGCTCATGCCGGACCGCCTCCCGGTCTGACGAACAACGAAAAGGATAAGCCTATGGCTGCAGCACTTCCGAATCCGGAGCACGCCGAGACCGTCAGGGACGGCATCGTGCAGGTCTTCGCCTTCATTACGAGTTATCGCTTCCTCGGAAACGTCGCTCTCATCGTAATCGGAACAATACTGTTCGTCGTTCTGATGATCGTGATCAGCACGCGCCTGTCTGCGCCGAAAAATGACGCGGTCTGAGAGGCGCCAATGCTGCCGATGATGCTTCTGTCCTTTGTCTCCGGCCTCATAAGCGCTGTATGGGGCGGGAATATCCTCACGACACATCCCCGACGCGGCATTGCGATGGGCATGTGTGGCTCTGTGCTGATCGGACTCAGCATGTTCGCCGCGTCGGAGCTGGGAGCCGGTTATGATTTCTGATCGTCGCGCCATACATCAGAAAGGATGCAGAATGTACCCGGCCCGGAAGCTTCTGGCAGGTCTCCTGCTTTCGTCCTGCTGCGCCCTGGCGCCACAGGCGCACGGGCAGATGCTCACCGCCATCAATCCGGCCAGTGACAGGACTGACAGCCGGGTGGTCGCCTACCTGCGGAGCCTTGGCGAGGCCGCTCAGAATGCGGTCGATACGCCCGTCACAAAGACAATCTGGCCACAGGATGTCGTTGTCTTCGGCAAGGCCTCCTATCTGGTTTCCGGACCCGATGCCTGCCCCGGAACCGGACATGCCGGCTGTATCGTCCTTCTCCCGGAAGCCCGGACCATAGAGGCCGATATGCACCCCATCGCCAGCGATGCCGCGCCGTTCCGGGGCCAGCTGCAGGTTCTGATCGTCAGGCCGGCCACGGTCACGCTGCGCCTGGTCAGAAACCTCGATACGGGCGAGATCCTCGCGTCCAGATGAATGATGTCGCCGGCGCCAAGGCGCCGCGACATCACAAAGCCATCGTGAATCAGTCCGCCATCAGGGACGCGGCCGAGACGTAGCGCCGCCCCGGTACGCTCACGACGCGGCCTTCATCCTGCAGTTTCCTGATGAGAACGCCGATGCGGTTGCGCGATCCGCCTGTTCGTGCCGCAAGCTCCCTTGTGGTCATCGGGTGGCTCAGCAGTGACAGCAGGGCGCTTTCCGTGGTCCAGCAGCCGAGGCCGCGCAGTCGTTCCCGTTCTTCCAACGGAAGCCGTTCCGCCCGGATGAATACGCCATGCCGCACTTTCACCACCACGCCGGAATGAATGTAGTCTCGCACGTAGTGCTCCGTGGATTTCTCGCTGCCGCCCGCGAAGGCCGTGAGTTCACAAAGGGTCCGTTCTGTCTCCAGACAGGCCAGGACCTTCTCCTTCTGTGTCGCAAAGGTCGGATGCGGCACTGCCTTGCACGCCGGTTTTCCTGCCCGCTCGCGGGCGACGTAGCGGCCGTCGTTCAGCCGGACGATACGACCCGAGGTGCTGAGTGGTGCGACCCGCGTCCGCGACCGGATCCCGAAACGGTCCGTGATTTCCTGTACCGTTCGCGGCGTGGCGAGATACGACAGGATCTCCGGATCGAGCTGGTGCTTGTCCGGCTTCGGTCCGTCGTTCTCCGGATTGCCCGTGCCGGCCACTGCAATATAGGTGCCCCGGCTGATCCGGCTGACATATCCCTGTCTGAGCAGGCGGTTCAGATTGCCTGTGACGTAGCAGGTCGGTTTCCCCACAATCCGGGCGACCTCACCCGCGCTGCGGGCGGTGTCCAGAGCATTCAGGATCTGGCGAACCACCGCGCCGCGCTGCGGACTCACCGCTGCGGTATCCGGTCCTGCCGTGATCCGGTGATGTTTCATGCTCGATCTCCGACGTGTCTGCCCGGTCGCCTGACAGTGCGGCCCGGCTTCATTGTGCGACGGGTTCCCGTGTAAATCGCAAACATGCGACTTCAACGAAACGGGTTAAAATAATTCATCTGTCCGGACTGAAGGTGTCGCGGTTCCGGGAGACGCGGGATGTTCCCCCGAAATATCCGATGCAGAAGGTGCCGCTGTTTCAGGAGAGAAAAGAAGATCATGGGCGGCCCCTTCGGGGTTCTCTCGCTCTGGTTCGCTAAGCGGCTGCGCCGCTAACCTCACTGGAGCCCCCTTCGGGGTCTCCCCGCTTACGCGCAACGGCTCGACCGCTCGCCTCTGGGATTGGTCAGGTAAATACTTATGTATTACTTCCTGTTTGTGTAATTAAAGAAATGGGCGGGCGGAGAAAAAAGGATATTATTTGAAAATAAATGCGGATTTATCGCCTTTTAGTGCGCTTTTTTCTTGCGTTTATTTGGTGGGAGTACTACTCTGTATTTGTGGAAAGGGAAATGGTTCCCGCCACAGACGCCCCGTCCGGTGCTACCAACACCGAACGGGGCTGACGCCAGACAGAAAGGTCTATTTTCATGTCCAACGCTGCCACCACAATGACCGCCGCTCTCGTTTCCGCGCAAGAGAAGAAAGCATCCGGCAAGGCAAAAGCCGCGCAGAAGGCACCCGCCGCCCGCCGTTTCGAGGAAGCCGCCCGCCGCGCCCCGGTCATTACCATCGAAGCCGCCGAAGCCCTCATCCCCGTGCCCGACCAGATCAGCAAGATCGTTTCCCACTTTGGCCTTGACGACTTCGACGCCGACGGTCTCGCAGAGACAACCCGGCAGGCTTTCACCGCCATGGCCCGCAGCCTCTCCCCCGTCCTCGTCGTCACGACATGGAACGGAGAGGAAAACGACAAGGGCCTTGAAATGCACCTTCAGCGCATGGTCGGAGCCGCCGTCTCTTCCGCTTATGGCGCCGCCCAGTTCTATGACAACAAGCGCGCACAGGCCCGCGAGCTGTCCTCGCAGTTCAACGAATACCGCGAAGAGGACCGGCAGGGCGTTGACGGGCTGGAAAACAAGGCAGCGAACGCCCGCCGCTTCGCCGCAGAGCAGGGCATGAAAGCCGCCGCGCTGGTCGCCTCTGCCCGTGGTGCCCTTGCCGCCTATGAGGACATCATCGGCACCCCATGGAAGCCCTACGTGGCAGGCAACGCCCGCGCCCTCAATCAGCAGGCCGCCGCCGCCGAGATGGACGCCCTCGGCTTCTGATCCCACACGCCGGACCCCGACCGGGTCCGGCACCCTCTCACACCGGCAGACCCCGGAAAGGCGCAGCCCGCCGCAGTTTTTCACTTATGCACAAGCCCCGGAGAATATGACGATGAGCCATGAATCTCTTGCCGACCGCGAATATGCCCGCAATGTGGGGCATGACAATCCGGAACGCGCCTACATCCTGTCCGACCGTGATGTATGGTATCGAAATCCCGCTTATACCGGCCCGGAGTTGCCGCATCCCGAAGATGACAGCGCGGCCGATTTTATCGCTGAACATGGAATCGAGGCATGGCGTGCCCGTCCTCGCCGCTCACCCGTTCCGGGGGCGGGCTGGACCGCCTGGGGTGATGGCCGCGATCCTTGCCCGTTCTGATAGCTGACCCCCCCCGGCCCGACGACAGCCGGCGGGCCGCACCGGAAAAACGCCGGTCCCAGCGTGCCGCCGCGAGGCGTCCGCCTCAAGCCCGCTTCGCGCCGCGCTCTGCGCGGTGCCGGCACGCCCCTCTCAGTGAACAGGGCCGCCCGGATCGCAGGGCTCGCGCCCCGCGCTCCGCGCAGCCCGGTTCACCTCAGGCGCATGCCGTCAGGCCTGACCCGGACGCCTCGCGGCCCTTCCGTCCGAAAGATTTTCCCGGTCGCATGTTTGTCCTGCCTCATGATCCTGTTGCCTCGCGCTGAATAGGGTCTCTCATGTTCGGTAAAACCCGTGTCCAGGAAACCGTTATAACCATCGCTCTCGTGTTCGGCGTGTCTCTCCTGTATCTCGCCCTGACCGGGGGATTTACTTTGATCGGGTGTCTCGGTGCCGCCGGCACTACCGCCTGCGCCGTGGCCGTGCGCGAGATGTTGGTGCCGTCCGAAAAATCCTGACGAAACCGGTCAGAAACGAAAAAAAAGCAAAATTCGGGGCGTCCCCTTCGGGGTTCTCTCACTCTGGTTCGCTAAGCGGCTGCGCCGCTAACCTCACTGGAGCCCCCTTCGGGGTCTCCACGCTTCCGCGCAACGGTTCGACCGCTGATCCGTCCGCGCAGGACCATATTTATCAGCATATGAAATAATACTGCTTATGGTTATTTTCGGGCGCACGGATAATGATGTGAGTATTTGTATATAACCGTATTATTTCGGATTTGTCAGGTATTTTGTTTTGTCTTTATTTGGTTAGTGTACTAACTTTTATCTGTGCCGGGAAGGGTCCCGTCACGGACGCCCTGTCCGGTGCTCTAACACCGGACAAGGCTGACGTTAGACAGAAAGGTCTGGTTTCATGTCCACCGCTATTACAACAATGATTGCCGTCGACCCTGTGTGCAAGAGAGGAATGCTTCCTTTGCCGTCGGTCCTCACTGGCGGATCGTCGCGGAAATCCTATCCGTTTTCCGTAAGCCATTAACTTCGCCCGAAAGGAATTTCAGATGTCGAGAACTGTCATCGGCTGCTCACTTATCCTGATCGGGCTGGGTTTCTTCTTCATGGGGCTGTGGATACCCGAACATTACTGGCCCCAGCCTGAGGGTGCGTTCGATCCGCCGCCATCATCACCCCCTGTCGCTGCGGCGTCCCTTCTCATGCTTGTCCCGGGTGGCCTCTTCTTCGGTGCCGGAGCCCTTGTCATCCGGGGTGGCTGATTAAACCGGCGTAGGTCGCATGTTCGCGACCTACGCTGCAATCATGAGAAAAAACGCTTCATCTTCCGAAAGCCGCGCGTCCGAAATGGCCGGAGCGCGGCTTCTCCTTTGCATCACAACCCTCGGCTGGTCCGAGCGGCAGGCCGCTGAATACTGTCAGATGCACCGCACCGCCTTCCGTCGATGTGTCGAAGGCACGTCCCGCCTGGCTCCCGATCTGGCCGAATGGCTCCTCGCCCGTGAGGCCGCCGCCCGTGCTCTCCCATGTCCGCGCCGACGTGAAAACGATCCCGTCCTGCGCGAGCTGATGGCCGCGACATTGCCCCGGCCGACATCAGGTAATCCTGTCGCCCGAGGCTGAATCAGTTGAAGAACAGGAAAATGAAAAGGGCGGCCTGGGGCCGCCCTTCATGCGTGCGCCTGCTGGATCGTCTCATCGTCGTGGGTGGTCGAAGCCCAGCTTCCCGTCTGACATGATTACCGGGACGCACGTTGCCGCCGGATCTGCTTTCGCGTGGTAAGGCGCGACGTATTTTGCCTCGATCCAGACCGGCTTGAACGCGAAGTTGATTGTGGGCAGATAGCCGTCTATCGGCTCGGCACCGGTTTTTATGGCTACCTGGCCGCTGGCGGGTGCGACATTCGCAGCGTCATCCGACGGCCCTGCCTTAAACATCAGGGGATGCTGGAAATCCATCATCTGGCTTTCCGACAGGTTCAGCATCTTGCACGTATAACCGGGCAACGGTTTGACCGGATGAAGCCCGGCAGCGTGAGCCGACATCGAGGCGATCAGGCCACAGGCCAGTATTGGCAGAAATGATTTTTTCATAGGTAGCGTTCTCCTGTCAGGTAGTCAGGACGGGCTGATACGCTGCGCTGCCCATCTTGGTTGCGACCGCTGATTTCCATTCTCCGACTGTTTCGGTAGTCGAGATACCGTTTTTTGCGAGGTCCGAGGCTGACATATTGCTGAGGACCGAAGCCATTGTCTCGTCATCTGCCGCACGGACCACGTTGGTGCCGTTTGACGGCCCGAAATTGTAATATGCCCTGGTATCGAGTGCTGTCGGTGTTGTTATGCCGACGTTCTGCAATGAGGTTGCTGCGTCCTTGAGATACTGTGCTGCCGCAACAGCCTGGGTCGCCGGATCGTGCTGGCCATCAGTGCCCGTCGTTATGCTCGACGCAAGAGACGGATCGGATGCGAGCGCCTCCTGCAGACTCTGATCATATGTACTCTGCATCATCTGGAATGCACCGGTGATCCCGCTGCTGCCGGAAACTGACTGCACATTCTGGCAGCCGGACTCAACCACGCATGTTGCGGCGAGAGCGGACGGATTGACGCCAAGCGCCTGTGCGTTCTGTGCCGCTTCATATCCCCACGACTGCTGATACATGGTCTGGAGCGCATCGCTGTCAGAAACGCCGGTTGCACCGGACGAAGTGACCGTGCCGCTGCCATTCATGGTCTGCGTTGTGCTGGTTGTGTCCGGGGTCCACTCACCGAGCCCCAGTTCCTGATACGTGGCATTGACGTGCGCGGGCAGGCCCGCCGGCACGTTGATCGTCTGCGCGTTCACCACGGCTGGCGACATGATGCCGCACGTCAGAAGGACAATCGTCATCTTCCTCGTGCGGCGGTATGAAAGGGAAATGTGGGACACCAGAGCCTCCTGTTGTGAGGAGGTCACTATCCAGCCGCATCATGCGACCTGATTCCGTGTTCTTCAGAATTTCTTCGCGGCACTCTTACTGTGTCCGTTTTGGCCACACCGGCTTTAGGGCATCCGTCCCAGCACAAAGCCCACCAGAAGAACGACGGAGCTGTAACCCAGAACGCGAAAAGCGGTCTGCAGATTGAACCGTCTGGTCATGGCCGTGGCCTGATTCTCAATCGCTCCCCGAAGTCCTTTCGTAATGTCGGCGATGATCCCGAGCAGTCTCTTCTCGACCAGCTTTTCATTGATGGTTCGCAGAGTTTGGACCGCCTCGATCCCTTCTCTCAGCTGCTCGCGGATCGCGACTGTATCCTGTGCCAGCGCCTCCCGTTGCTGCTCCGCGACCAGCTTGCTTTCCTGGATCGAACGGATGGAGGAACGCCTGGCTTCGATGCAAAGGGTGCCGACCTGGTCAATAGCCACGATCAGCGCCGAAAGCACTTCGGCTTCCGGCGCGATCCTGCGATCAACCCATTCAGCGGCCACCAGCCGCAGGTTCTCCATCCGCCGGACGAATTCCTGATCCCCCGCCTCCAGATCACCCTGCGTTGTCATCAGACGTTTTCCATCACCACTTCAGGCAAGCCCTTGGGCATTCGGGGCAGATACTCCGGGCCAAGGTCGCGCATAAAGAGAGGCACTTCACGCTTGAGCCAACGATTGACGCGGAGCCTGTCGAAGACTGAGCTTTTCGGTTGTCCTGGAACGGGCTTGTTTGCGGCAAAGTCCATGAAAGACTGGCCGCGATCCGCAATTTTCTTCAGGCCGTTGACAGCCGGGAAAACACCGTGAGAAGCCCCACGGTCGAGGGCGTTCAGGACCGCCCTGTTTTCGAGAATCTCGCTAACCGCGCGGGCTGTGTCCATGCCTACGGGGAGTAGGCCTTCATTGATGACGATGGCCGTTCGGGGTGGCAGAAAACTATGTTGCTCCTGAAGATCCTGCAGATAATCGATGTCGGCATTTTCCATACCGATCATGAAAACTGTAACCAGCGAGATGCCAAGTTCATCCAGAGCGGCCACGAGAGGGGAAGTGCGGATCAGCTCATGCATCGCCGTCCAGCCGCCTCCAATGTCGAGGATCGCATCATGGCGGGTTTCGACCAGCCTCTCGATTTGCTCTTCCAGCCATGCGGCCTGCCCGGTCGGGGAAGTGCTGTCTGCCTCCAGCACGTGCGAACCGAGCGATGAGATCGTATGCGACCGGTTCATGGAATCAGTGTTCCAGATTTCCGGCTTGCCACCCTGCTGCGCGGTGATCTCGGCGAGGGATTTGAGAAACGTTGTCTTTCCCACACGCTGGCGTCCGATTGCGACAAGCAGGGTGGGGCGGGTTGTTGCCGCCGACGGCTTTGCGGCGTCTGTTATCGTGGCGGATGCCATGCCTTACTCCCTATGAAAACCGGGCTCCTTCTTCCTCAACCGCGCAAGAAGATCCCGCTTGATGGCCTCAGCCCGGGCGCGACCAACAGGGAATTCTTCCTCCTCGGTCGTGTTGCCGCCTGAGCACCCGGAGATAGTCGCGGGCAATGATGCGACTTGAGAGGCGCTTTTTTCGGCATGGTCGATTTTTGCTGGAAGCCCTGATCCATCGGGGGAAAGGTTTCCGAGATCACGGTCGATAAAATCGGGCTTCCAGCCTTTAGGAAGGCGGCTGGGGTGCGCTGATTGTGAGACATTGAACGGGACAGCGCGAGATTCTGTTGTGCGCACTTGTCTGATCTTCTGCAGCCGTCTCCACAGCTTGCCGATCTTTTGAAGCCCCAGTCTGCGGTCCTCTATCAGCACGCCGCACTCGATAGCCGCCTGCAAATACGGTCCCCACGGCTCACCCGGCACTCGGATTTCTTCAATGTCGTCGGCGTTCGCCACCAGCCACCGATAAAGAGGTCCGGCGGTTGCCTTGCATTCCGCTTCGCCCCGGAGAGCCTTCAGGCGCTCCTTTCCAATCCGCTGAGCCATGTGCAGTTTCCCGGTAGGGCCGTCCCCAACAGCGACCCTTTCCCAACCCATAGCCAGCCCAGAGGGCATCCCGCAAGCCTCCCGTATCGGACCCACTAGGAAACCCGTAAAAAGACCCGTCAAAGCACCCACTGCCAGCCCGTAGCCAACCCACAGATTATGAGTTCTTCATACACCATTGCACCGTTGGTGCGGACGGCTGCGTCGCCGTAGGTGGGTAAGCGGGAAAGGACGCCATTACTAATGGCACCCTTACGCTTTCCGAGAACTTGCGTGCTCATCGCCTCAGGGTTCCTGTTCAGCGCGTGGTAGTCGACAAGTGACGCACAGGAGGGGCTCTTTTTCATTGGATGTTCGTTAGTGGTCGCATGATGCGCGCCCAACTTTCCCATCTCTGATAACGGGAGGAACGGATGACAAAGGATGGTGTTGAGCCACTTAGTGATACTCGTGCCAAGACTGCGCCGGTGCTGACCTTCGGCGCACACGCTATTCGGTCGGTGAGAAAAGACGGCCGTCGCTGGCTTGTAGCTTCTGACGTCTGCGAGATCCTCGGGCTTCGGCGTTCAAGGGCAGCTATATCAAGACTCGATGAGGATGAAGTCGCCTTCGTCGTCATACCAACGGCGGGCGGCCCACAACGCACTCATTTGGTTACAGAAAGTGGCGCGTATTATTTGTCGTTCGTGTCCCGGAAGCCCATAGCCAGACGGTTCCGGCGCTGGGTGACGGAAGAGGTTTTGCCGCAGATTCGCCGGACGGGTGCCTATATCCCCATGGGTGCTTCTGTCACCGGGACGCAGTGCATGATCACCGGTGATCAGATTGATCTCCTAACGCGTCTCTCGCAGCCTGGTCCTCACATGGTTTTCGTGATGCCGGGGCAGGAGCCATACATTGAGGAGGTCGACCCTCGCCAATTCATTCGCGATCTGGATCGTCATGACGTGGAAGGACTGATCCATGCCATGAACCTGATTGGATCGGTATGGAGCATGTGCCGCAAAATCGACGGGGCAATGTATTGTTCCACCGTCCTTCAGAGCGGTATTGGCCGCCAGCTTGATGACGCCATCCGCATCGGGGTGGATCTGTCCCGTAGCGTCTTCCTGCCCGCCCGAGAGGAATCATAAACCTGCCACGGTTATGATCCTTTCTCTTCGCGTGCCCTTAACCGAAAGAGACAGCACTGATGAAAAGCACCGATCTGATTGACCGTATCGCCGAAGCCACGGGTGGCACGAAGGCCGATGCGAAGACCGCTCTTGAGACTGTCACAGCCTCGATCATACAGGCCGCAGAGGCCGGCGATGAGGTATCGCTTCCCGGCTTTGGCAAATTCACCGTTCGTCACACCGCCGCACGCACGGGCCGCAATCCCGCGACCGGCGCCGAGATGCAGATCCCGGCCTCGCGCAAGCTGGCTTTCGCGCCGGCGAAGGCCGTGAAGGACGCCCTGGCCGGAACCGATCAAAAGAAAGCCTGATCGGTCGCATGATTCCGCGTCACGCTTCCCCTTGTTCTGACATGGGAAGCGATGACGATGAGCGAGACAACCGAACGGCCCGATACCACCGCAAGCCGAGATGACGACATCCGGGAGCGGCTGCGGGCCATTGAAGACAAACTCTCGCTGATCATCGAGATCCTGTCTCCTGAAGAGTCCGACGGTCCGACGCTTGATGAAATTCTTGGCCGGCTGGTGACGCTGGTCGCATCGCAGAGCCCGCTGCTCAGGCGCATCGACCTTACGACCGGCAGGACGCTCGACATTCAGGAGGGCCGCTCGCCCCGGTCCGCCCAGCCCGGGGAGCCGGATGAGGCTGACGTCTGATGATGACGTTCCGGAAGATTTCGGCCGAGGGCAACGGCCGCATGATCACCGCCTATTTCACGCAGGAGCTGCCGGATCCGGAGCACGATTTCCGCACTCAGCCCGGGAAGGTTCCTGACGCGGGCGGTTCACGGCTGACCAGTTATTACACCGGGCGCGATGGCCGGGCCTCATGGCGGCCCGACATGAAGCCCGAGATCGCAGCAGCACTCGGGATCGACCCCACGACACCACCGAAAAACGAGCAGCTCAATCGCCTGTTTGAGGCGAAACGGGCTGATAATGGCGAGGACTGGTCGCAGAACGCCCGCAAGATCAGCGCCTATGACCTGACCCTCGCGCCGCATAAATCGGTGACGCTGGCCGCCGAATTTGCGCCGACAGAAGCGGAGAGAGCAGCGATCTGGCACGCCATCAATCAGGCCAACGATGCGACCATGCGCTATGTGGCGAGAGAGATCGGCTTCGCCCGGCGCGGCCATGGCGGCGAGGATGGTGCGGACCAGGGAGAGGTCGCCTGGGTCTCGTTCCGGCATACGACAGCGCGCCCCACGGTCGAGGCGCGCGATCCGGGCACAGGCCAGACCTATCTCATCGACACCCCGGCAGGCGGTGATCCTCACGCCCACATTCACAACGCCCTGTTCAATGTGGTGGCCACAGAAGACGGACACGTCGGCTCTCTGGACACAAAGCGCTTGCGCAGCCGCGTTCATGAGTTCGGCGCGTACTTCCAGGCGCAGCTTGCCGATGAGCTGCGGCGGATCGGCATCGCCCAGAAATATGACGCCAATGAGCAGGCCACGGTCGTCTCGGCCGTGGCACAGGATGTCTCGGATTTTTTCAGCAAGGGACGCCGCAACGTGATCAGGGCCGCAAAGGAGTACGCGGCGGCGGAAGGGCTGGACTGGGCGGATATGCCGATCGAGCGCAAGCGCCGTATCCTGTCCATGGCCGGGCTGGCTGCCCGGCTCGACAAGGACAAGGGGGCCAGCGACCACGAGATCTGGCTGGAGCAGGCGAAAAGCCTCGGCTGGGAGAAGAGAAGCCTCCTCGGGTCGCCGATCGGGCCAGAGGGCACGCGGGAAGAGAGATACGATGCGGCTTACCGTTTCGCAGCGCGGCATCTGGCCACAGAGTTTGAGACCGCCGCCGTGCTCGATCATGACAAGCTCAGGATGTATGCCGCGCGAGGGCTGATCGGCACCGGTATTGAGGGGGGCGTGAAGGACATCGATCATGTCGTCAGCCTCATTGAACAGCGGGGGCTTGAGCTGAGGGGCGAACAGGTCTCGCTGATTCAGCAGATCCGGGGCGACAGGCTGAGGGTCACGAATACGGCGCAGATCGCCATCGAGGAAAACCTTGCGATTCAGGCCGCCCGTGCATCCGGCGACCGGAGCGGGGCGCTGTCGGATCGCCAGATCACTGAAGCCATTGGTCGCTCGACACTCGATTTCACCAGCGACCATGGCAGGGCGCAGAAGGCGGCGATTTACGCACTCGGCCGGGGTGGTGCGCTCTCCATGCTGACAGGTGTCGCAGGGTCGGGAAAGACCGCGCTGCTGTCGCCGCTGGTGGACGCCTGGAAGCACGACACCCGTTACGATGAGAACGGGCGCAGGATCATCGGGATTGCCAATGCCTGGCGTCAGGCGGACGCGCTGCGCGACGCCGGCATCCATGACACCTGCGCCATGCTGCCTTTCCTCGCCCGGCTGGAACGCGGCGACATCGACGTGGACCGGAACACGGTTCTGGTGATCGATGAGGTCGGTCAGGTCGGACCACGCCAGATGCTCCGCCTGCTGGAACTGCAGCGCGATAGCGGTTGCACGATCAAGGCACTGGGCGATCATGAGCAGGCACAGAACATCGAGGCCGGTGACTCCATCGAGATGCTGCGCAGGGTGCTGGACGCGGAAGACATGCCGGAGCTTCTGTCCAGCGTCCGGCAGACATCCGCCAGAAACCGGCAGATCGCCGACCTATTTCGTGGCGCGGAACCTGATGAAAGCGATCTCGCCTCTCTGGAAGTCAGAGGAGCGGCCGGGAACGCCAACAGTGACGAGGAGAATGACGACGACGTCCGCAACAAATTCCACATGAAGGAAGTGCGGGACGCGATCGACATGAAACGGGTGGACGGCACGGTCCGTCTGGTGGGCGGAGACCACGACGAAGTGCTGCAGGAAATCGCCCGCCTGTATGTGACACGCCGCGACGCTCTCGCGGCCGAGGGCGCAAATCCGCGAACCGGGCGGATGAAGACGATCAGCATGTCTGCCCTGACCAACCAGGACGCTGCCGACCTCAGCCGGGCCGTGCGTGGCATCCTGCAGGAAAGGGGTGAGATCTCGAAGCATGAAATCACGGTGCAGGCCATCGACCAGCGCGGCGAGGCGTACGATCTGGCTATCGCAGCCGGCGACAGGCTTCGGCTGTATCGCCGGACCTGGGGAACAGTGGACGGCAAGGGGGCCACGGTTGGAAATAACGGCGATGTGGTCGATGTTCTCGCGCACAGCGATACCGGGCTGCGTATCCGCACGAAGGACGGCGTTGTGGCCGACGTGGAGTGGCGTCGCTTTCAGGATGCGAAGACCGGCAAGGTGATGCTTGGCTTCGGGCACGCCATGACCATCGATGCGGCACAGGGCCTGACGTCAGACGAGCACATCAATGCCATGCCACGCGGCGCGGATCTCGCGACCGGTTTTACCTCCTATGTGGCAGAGAGCCGGGCGCGCGGGACAACATGGACGATGATCTCGGATGCCGCGACCTTCGAGGCTGTCCGGAACCAGCGGGCGCTCGGCGATGCAACGCCCATCACCAGCGACGATCTGTGGGATCACGTCGCGAAGAAGATGGCGAACAAGCCTTACAAGGCGCTCGGCATGGATCTGGTCGCCCGGACCCGGAAGGCGCGCGATGCAAGGATCCGCGAACTGATCGCGCTTGGGCGTGTGCAGGAGACGATGGCGACGGAAGGCCGCCCTTACGGAAGAGAGATCGTGCTGAAGACGCAGGCACGGCAGGCCGAACGGTCGCACAGCGCGCGCCTGGCGGAGATCGATGCAAAGCTGCAGGCCATGATCAGGAACGCGCCGGCGATCATGAGCAGGGCCGAGAGGGCGCTCAGGCGTGAACGGGCGGCGCGGGTTCTCGGTAACGCACAAACCTCCCCGTCAGCTTCACCAGGTCCCGGACAATGAACCTGTCCGGCGAGACTTTTTTCGGTATCTCTCATGGTGTGTCGATCGCTGGTGTCCGGATAGGATTCGTCTGCCGCCTGTCCGCTTCACGTTTCTTGAGCGGACAGGCAGTTCAGGGGGGGGGGAAGCGGAAGCCCCGCTGTCGATTGCTGCAGGTAGGTATTCTGAATTGAGATATATTGCGAGCGACCTAACTCTCAGGTTGCTGCTCATAATCGCCCCAAATCTCGGTCGCGTCGGGAATATGACCGTCTGGCCTGCACATCCTTATGAACCAGTCCTTTAGGGCGAAATCGAGAATCAAATTCAGATGGTGGACGCACCTGATTGACTCGCAAAAGTCTTCCTGCTGCCGATCGTAATCTTTGGGGCCGATCACAAGTTGGCCATGCAGGATATCTCCGCTACCCAAGTCTTCCATGCGCATGACCGAGCGAATATGACGCCCAGAGAAATGAATATAGCCTGATGTTTGTTTGTAGACATCTTCGACCCACGGGTTTCTGGTCGTTAACTTATCGACGAGGAATTTGTCGGTCATTTTATGACCGTCCGCATCTTTCATGCGGTTGATCTGCGCCCCCATCAACACTTCATGACAGAAGCTCTGGTGGTTGGCCGCCCAGAAACCGGCGTAAAGTCGAAGCAATGTGTCGAGATGCATGCGAACCAACGGTAACGCACATAATGAATTCTGCTGTTCGACCATTGTTCTGAAACCAGATGAAACTGCGAGCGCACGGTTGCCTACACCAAAACCGAACAGACATGCACTTGTGATAGCCTTAGGTGACATGTGTTCTTGACAGGTCTTCCGGATTAGATCTTCAGAAGCAATTAGCGCTGCTAGAGCATCTACGTAAGAAACATTCTCGGGCATTGGTAAGCGAGCATCTGGTGCTGCAAGGTGTGCCCCGTATTTAACACGGTCCATCGTCACTTTGGCCTTTCGTTGCATTTCGGGAAAGGCTACTTCAGCTACTCCAGAACCCCATAGCAAATTCCATTTCGTGGTTAAGTGAACCACAATTACGCAAATTTTTAGTATCCGCTATATGGAAAGCTTTTCATCCTGCTGTATGTCCACCATGAGGGCGTAAGCAGCCGTCATTGCAAAACGCGTTACCTTCTCAGTTCTGCCAACCCGGCACCACGGACCACGCATCCTTCAGAGCTGCCGTTACGACCCCGAGATCCTTGCCCGTCGTCTCCTGCCGGTAGCGCCTGTCGCCTGACAGAGCATAATACCGCTCTCTCAGGGCGACGATGTCGCCGGCAAACTGCCGGGCATAACCTCGAAGCACTGCCATCGCGGACGTCTCCTCCTCGCGATACTGCATTATGTGGTCGCGATAAGCCTCGATCGTCTCGACTGAATCTGTATCCGGCTCGATCCGGATCAGTTCAGCGAGAGCATTATGGACGTCATCATCCGAAATTGCCGTCATGGGGTGCCTCTGTTTCGGGCTGGCGGAAAAGCAGGAATGCTGGTTCGTGCGGTTGCGTCCCATGACCACCAGCCTCCTGCCCCGAAGGTGGTGTTGTAGTAATCCTCTTTCTCCGCACGCCGGGCCATGTAAGCTTCATCCGTGCGTCCAAAGACTTCCATGGGATAGCCGGCACTCCTGACGGTGTCCTGGAGAATGAAGTCCGGAAAGACCAGTTCTTCTCCGGCATCGAAACGAAGTGGTTTCTCGAAAGTTCTGTCCGTCGCCACGAGAGCTTCCGCGACCGCCAGCTCATAACCGCTCTCGACCGGGATCATCTCTGGCGAGACCGTCATCAGAGCAGCCGTCCTGACTTCCGCCTGAATCCAGCCCTTCCAGCGACTGTCCGGCTTTGTGATGTGCTGCGCAGTCACGTAGAGCAATGCGGCCACCCGTGCCCGGCGCTCTGGCTCGGGCAGCGCAAGCGTTGAGACCGCCAGCCGGTGCGACCGGACGAGGCGGTTTCTCTCGGCGGCCGGCAATGTCAGAAAGCAGCGATACCCGTTGCGCTGACCGTTCAGGGTCAGAGTGAAGTCGCTCCCGTGTCCCGGTTCGATAGCATCAACAAACCCGGCGAGGAAAAGGTGATTTTCCTTTCCTTCAGCCCGGACGATCGCGTGCAGACGCCGCGCAAATCCTTCGTGGTCGGGGGCAACCGGGCAAAGGAGATCGGACAGGGGTCTTTTCTGTGTCCGGATCCGGGTTCCGGCCGAGGCCACCCGCCCAAGAGCAGCGGGGATGGTGCGATGCCTGGCAAACTGCGGCTTCCACTCGGCGAGGCCGGCGCGCTCCCACAGCAGATTGAGCAGCCCGAGGGGCGACATACGACGCTGTCTGGCTCGACCTCGCCGGTCCGGAGCAGGCAGAGGCGTTTCATCGACCGGCTGCGGCGGTCCTTTCCGGCGCAGACCGATGGAGAGGGTAACGGACACATCCCCGTCTTCCTCTTCCCGGATCACACCGGACACATAGCCGGCACGGCCGCTCTTCCCGGGATCGGGCTTGTAGAAGGGGCATGTCTTTTCATGCAGCGGCCCTTCATTTGGCCAGACGGCGAGATGATAGGTGTCACTGTCGGCCCGGTAGCGGATTTGCAGCGGCAGGACTGCGCCGCGATGCCGGCACAGACATCGTGCCTTGTCGGCCCGCGCCGCCTTGCGGCTCTCATCGTATTTCGCCTTCAGGCGGCGCTCCCAGCGTTCGGGATCGCTCTGGCGCCATTCAAGCCGGAAACGCTCGCCGCCTGGCAGGATGATGATTGTGTCACTCATGCGGCCGTACTCTCGTGGAGAGTTCTGATTCGCGCGAGGATCTCTTTCTCGGTGAGACCGGGAACACCCGCCTCTTCCTTCCGCTCGCCCTTTATCAGGGCGTCACGGACACCGAGAATGAGGAGCGCCTGACGCCGGGCGACGCCGGGCTGGTGGTCCAGTCGCCGTTCTATGCTTTCCAGACGACCCAGAAGCTGGCCGTCGATTGGGGGAAGTGTTCTGGGTGCGGCCCGGAATCCTTCTCTCCGAACGGCAGCGGCGTCCCGGAGCATGTAGGAAAACGGGGTCAGGATTTCGGTATCGCCGTTGTCCTCACCTTCGCCGTCATCGTTGGCGCAGGGAAGCTGCCCCGAGGCGCCGGCCACCACCTCGGCAATCTTGCCGAAGTTACGTCGGATCTCCTCGGGGCTTGTACCGAAGCGGGGGACCGCTTCCTGCAGCGCCAGAACGTCCGGCTCGTGGCGGGGCGTCGTCAGCTCGGACTGGAACAGGCCGCCCTCGATCGTGGCAAGAAGGGCCAGCGTCTGCTGATCCGGGGCGACCCGATTCAGGTCCAGCGTCGAGGGGAGCATGACCGGCTGGGCCATGCGGATCGCGCCCGCGCGTCCGTTGACAGCGGCAAAGAATGTTTTCGAGTGGACGATGCGGCCCGCATACATCGTGATGGCTTCGCCTTCGATCAGCCCCTGGAGATCCGCCCATGGGATACGGGCCACTTCCCGGACTTCCGCGCCCCGCCCCTCGCGGTAGCTTCCTGCGGAGTTGCCCTCGAAATGCATGGCCTGACTGACCTCAATCCGATCGCTCTGCTTCTCTATCCACTCCCGCGTCCGCATGGCGTCCTGCAGGCGCATGGCGTGGGTGAGATTGGCGTTGCCGAGCAGGGTAAATGCCTTGTCGCCGATGCGTGTCGTGAGACCGGGGAGGTCCTGAAAGCCGAGCCAGAACATGCAGTTCAGACCACGACCCATGGCGAGCTGGCGATCCATGCCGTCCGTCACATAGGCAGCAAGCTCGTCATAGAAAAAATGGAACGGCGCATCGCCAGATCCCGCCTTGAGTTTGAAGACTTCCTCGGCCGGTCCGTCGAGACGCGCACCGAGCAGCTGCGCCATCACACCGCGTCCGGCTGCGACCACGATCTTGCCAAGGCCAGCCAGCGTATCGGACGAGTTTTCCAGCGCCGGCAGGGTGACAACCAGAATGCGCCGGTTCAGCACCACGTCGCGCATGTCGATGTCGGGGATCTGTGCCCGGAAGATATGCCCGAGGCTCACGCCGAGCTGCGTGAAAACCCGGGTGAAATACATTTTCGCGTAGCCATGCTGTTCGCTGGGCTTGTTCTCCTTCTGCTCGTTCCACGCGAGCGAAGAATCATATCCGGGCAGTTCGCCGAGATAGGCCTGGGCCGGATAGAGAATGTCATCCGGGATTTCCGGGACGCTGACTTCAATGGGGCGGTCTGAGCCGGGATTGCGGATCAGGAACACCCGATGCCGGGCGAGCGTGCCGATCCAGCGCAGTTCCATCGCGTAACGCATGGTTTCAATGTTGATCGGCACGCCGTGGGTATCGCGCATCCAGGCGAGGACGGGTGCGATCGTTCCGGCAAGCCCGACCGCACGATCCCGGAAGACGCCGTTCGCGTCGTTGCTCGACGGCTCGCCGAGCTGGCTGACCAGCATCTCGCGGATGGCGTCACCGTTTCCGGTGGCGAACGGATTGAACGTGTTGGACTGGCGGATTCCGCTTGCGGTCAGGAAATTGAGGTTGAGGACCTGATCATCCAGACCGAAGCGCCGAGCCAGCGCGAGAACGTCCCCGTGAACGGTGTTGTCGCCTTTGCCGTCGATCAGGATGAAACCGGACCCGTGCGCCAGAGGGTTGGCCAGAAGGGAAATCGCGGATGTGGTCTTGCCGGCGCCGGTAGTGCCGGGAACGGCCGCGTGCTGACGTGCCGCGTCCGACGACAGCCAGAGCTGCTGACCGGTCAGGCCATCCGTGCCGAGATACATGATCCCGGCTGCCGGACGTGGCCGCCGCGTTTTCGGGTCGAGATCATGCGCATCCTTCAGACCGGAATATTTTGGCAGGTGGAACGGCAGCACCGGACGGCGCGTGATGACCCAGAGGGTCAGGGCGAGGGCAAGCGGAAAGATAATCCCGACGGTCACGGGAGCCAGCACGCAGAGCCCTGCTAAAATCAGGAGAACAAACCCGGACGTACTGGAGCGCAGTTCCTCTCCCAGGCGCGCTGTGAAGGGGCGCGTATCGCGATAGGTGGCACCGTGTTTCAGTTGCTGATGGGCCTGCGGACCACCGATCTCGCGTTTCACCATCGCTCAGTTTTCCAGGCCAAAGGGAGATTTTTCAGCTCCGACTGTCGGCGCAACGGGTGCTGTCGGGGCCACGGGAGCGACCGCTGCCGCTGGTGCGGCCTTCGCCCCGCCTGATGGCTGCGGGAAGGCGACGACAGGTTGCTGTGTCATGGCGCGGCGGGCGGCTTCGATCCGCTCTCCGGGCGTCTGACCGGTCATGCCGCCGACCGTATTACCTCCACCAGGTATCCGGGCACCTGGAACATACGTGGATGCCACTCCCGGCACCCCACCAGCCGACACAGGAGATCCCGGCAGCGGGGGCAGAAGAGTCGCCTGTGGCGGAACGCTTCCTGTCGCAGTATCGGCGTTATCGGGACCGGGAATCATCGCCGGACGTGTCCCGAGAATGACGATGGCGGCCAGTCCTCCGGCGACGAGTGCCGGGAGAGCTTTCTTCCACGCCCGTCGCGGGCCGGTCGAAGGCGCGGGAAGTGCCGGCACTGAGCTGTTCGTTTCTGCCTGCCCGACAGCGGTGCCAAGATGAAGGTGGAGAGGCTGCGTTCCGGCCCCATCCAGTTCGATGGTGACGGGAGCGCGGCCATCGGAATGAACAATGATGCGGGTCATGATGGCGTCCTTATGCTTCGGGGGTTGGGCGCAGAATGGCGAGCGCGCTTTCGAGGGCGGGTGTGTAGATTGGACGCTGATACCGCCGCTCTTCGTCCCAGTGCGCCCTGGCGCCCGCCGCCTCGATGCGCGGGTTGGGATGGAGATCCTCGGCGGCAATTTCCGAGGGAAAGCCGAGAGCGTGCAGTGCGTACCAGAGCGGCCGGTCGATCAGCTTCACGATAGCGAAAGAAGGAGGCGCCAGCACGCCGGCGCGCCGACGGGCCTCGTGCAGCAGGGTCATGAGAGCGGTTACGGTCCAGCCACTACGCTCGCAGACCGTCTCGATGCAGTTTGCGATTTCCCCGTTTTTCAGGGCCGACCGGGCACTTTGCAGAACGGCATCCGGAACGGTGAGCGGGACGAGAGGACCGCGTGCGCCATCGAGACCTATATCGGCCAGACCGGTCGACAGGTCACCGAGCAGGGCAAGGGCCTCCTGGCGCTTCTGGAGGTAGTGCATCGCAAAGGCGACCAGCAGCACCTGTTCGACAGGTGACGCCGCCCTGACTCCGGACCAGTGCCGTCCGAGCTGCCGGGTGAAAGCATCGAGTGCCCCGACCTCGCTGTAGTTTCCCTGCGCATCGACTGCGAAGCGGGCTCCCCACTCGGCGCGGGTGAGCGCCGGATCTGCCGGGAGCGGTGCACCGTCGGCGGGCGTAACCAGCTTGTCCAGACGGCGGCGGACGAAGCCTTTCAGCGTCGGAAACATTTCGGCCTGGACGGCGATCAGTCCTTCGAGATCGAGAGCCTTTGCAAAGCGCTGCGGGGCGGCGCGCCACATGCACAGACCGCCCATACCTGCAATCAGAATGGCCACTGGCCACCTCATGGCATTTCCAAGGATCGCAAGACCGTAATAGAGCTGGACGGCCCGAACGAGATCGGGACGATATTGCGCCGCCTGAAGCTGGAATTTCAGTCGCAGCAGATCCGGATCTGACGTGTGCAGCAGATTGATCTGCGCGATCATGGCCCGCAGATAGAAAGCTGTGATCTCCGTGTGCCACAGACCCCAGGCCATGTAGCTGAACAGCAAAACCCCCACGACGATGATGATCGAGGAAAAGAGCAGGTAGTCGTCACTCGATGACCACGGAACCCGGTTCGTGCTCATGACCGCTCTCCCTTCCGGCTTCTGGTCATCATTCTTTGCGTGATCTCATAGAAGCGGCGGAGATACGCCTCGCCGTAGCGGGGCGTGTGCGAGTGGTAGAAGGCCACGGCCTGCCAGAGATCGCCATGGGTCTCCCGCATCGCCTGTCCGAGGATCCAGGCGCCGGCCTCGATATTGGCGCAGGAGCTGTCGCGCAGAGCCGCGTATGCCCGCTCATGCGAGCTGTGCCAGCGTCGGGCGATGCGATCGACCCATGTCGTGTTGACCTGCATCGGGCCGAGATCCGCTGTGCCGTTGCTGTTCGGGCTGACCATTCCAGGGCGTCCGTCCTCGACATAGAGCAGGACAAGCAGGACGCCGCGTGGCACGCCGGCATTTTTTGCTGAGGCATTGAGGCAGGCGGCTATCTGCCGTCCGTTCTCTTCCGCGCTCTGGGCGCGGGCGGCCGGGCTGGCGGAGAGGAAGGCTACGGCAGCGACCGCCGCCAGAACGATCCGGGGGCTCATGTTGCCCCCTGCAGGGCCGGTGCGACATCGGAGATCCGCCCGTGGGCTTCGCCCCAGAAATCGATCAGGTGATTCAGGACGAGCGCATCTTCCACCTCGGCGAGGCGCAGTGTCACGTCGATCAGACACAGCATGATCACGGTGAAGGAGCCGGCACGAACCGCGCGCACCGCGTAGCCCAGGGAACTCGCGGGTGTCGGGCGGACATCGAGATCAAAGCCGGTGCCGGTCAGCTCCAGCCACAGGGCTTCCGCGCTGATCAGGAACACGGGCAGGTAGGCTTCCGGATGCACCGCGTCGTCTATGGCAACGGCGATACGCCTGCCGGTTTTGCGGTCGAGCAGCTCAATGGGTCTGGCTGTCTCATCCAGCAGCCGCGCCATCCCGGCGCTGATGGCCGGCAGACTGATCGTGCTCATGAATACCGCCTCCTGCGCCATGTCGGCAGAGCGGTGCGCACCGGACCGATGAGAAAGCGACGCATGGAGCGGATCGCGGCCGGCAGTGTCAGCCCGAAGAAAGAGATGGTGCCGAAGAAAGCGACGCCGAAGATCCCGATCAGCAGGGTGGTCAGGCTCCAGTGCGTCACCGATATGAGAATGGGAAAGCAGCTGCGGGCATCAAGAATGAACACCCGCACGGGGTAGGCTGTAGCGCGCCACATCAGGCATCTCTCCTTTCTTCCGCCAGAGCGGTATCTTCGGTGATCAGATCGGCTTCGAGCAGTTTGCGGATGGCCTGCCCGAAGGACTGGCCCTGCGCTTCGACCGCATCGGAGACCACGTCGGGCCAGTCCGACGGCTCGGTGCGGGTCAGCTTGCGACGCAGATCCCGGTCAAAAGTCAGGAATTCCCGGATGGCGACCCGGCCGCCGCCCTTGCGGGGCACCAGGCGCTGGTTGATGCAGAAGCGCAGCGCCTGAGCGAGAGCCGAGACGAGATTGTCGCGTTCCGAGGGTGGGCACAGCGCAATCGCCCGCTGGATCATCAGTGCGACGCTGTCGGCGTGGATCGTTGTTCCGAGGATGCCGCCCATCATCGCGATATTGATGGCGGCGTTCATCGTGTCTCCGTCACGACATTCCGTGATGATTCCGTCAGTCATCTCGCGTCGGGTCAGGCTGCGGGTGAAGGTCGGAAAGGTCAGGGTGGGCGGCCGGATTTCCGTCTGACTGATCTTTGATCCGGATGGTGGACGCAGATCATCCAGCAGGAACTCGATCGGCTCCTCTCCGGTCGCCATGTCGCAATACACAGTCGGATCCATGAGTTTTTCGATGGCAAGCCCGAACTGCAGCGTCGTTTTGCCCGAGCCTGTGGCGCCGCCAAACAGCACCATGCCGCTCCTCAGCCTGTTGGTGTCACGGATCTCCTGCTCGACCATCTGCTGATCGAGAGTGGCCGGGCGGGCGGGGATCGGACGCATGATGATGTGAACACCTGAGCCCCGCTTCACCGAGATCGGGGTGAGGTTCATGCGGAAGCGCAGATTCACTTTGCGGTCCAGCGCGACGCTGTAGGCTGTGTCGAGAATATGGCCCACGCCCAGCATGGCCATGCCGTCTGAGGCATAAACATGCCCGACGATGTCGGCCAGAGTGAGGGAGTCCGTTGCCTTCCATGTTGCAAACTGGATCACACCATGGACCTTGATCGTCACAAGATGTCCGGTCTTGATGTCGATGCGTGACGCGCCGAGGCTGTGCGCCCAGCGAAGAAGAGAGTCGAGACCCGGCGCATTGCGACGCCGCTCTTCCACCCAGGCGAATTCCTTTTTGCCTTCGTCTGGCCAGCGATCTTCTGTCACGATGGGAGCAATGACGTTCATCGGCAGTGCTCCGGATACCCGTAATCGTTACGACGCCGGATATGGCCCTGCAGGCCGGGCTGGCTGGTGATCCGGATGGTGCGGTCGTTCAGGTGCAGCGTGTCACCGCCCCCAACGGCGTCCTGATGCTCGAAGACCACGCGGGGCTCCTCGACCCGGCCGGCATTGAGCAGCACCCGGTAACGGGCCATTCCGGTAATATCGCGCTGCAGACGGGACAGATCGGAAAGAAAAATCTCGGTCGCCTGCTTTTCTCCGTCCGCCCAGCCTTCGGCAACCCACTGGTTCCAGTGTGTCACCTCGGCCTTTGTCTGGGGCAGCACGGCCGCGACGGGATGATGCGGCTTTCCCCACGTCCGGACCAGATAGGTGCGCCAGTTGGGCGGTGCCGAGGTGAGCTGCGCCTCGCGGGTGATCTCGAAGACGCATTCCGTCTCATGCGCGACCTGGCCTGTATCGTTCAGCGCGAAGGCCATCTGTGCTTCGGTGACGATCGGGGGCTGCATCAGCGCCTGACCGTCGCCGACCGGAAGCACGATGGATCGGAAATCATAGGTTGCATCCAGTGTGTCTTCGTATCGGCGCAGCATTTCGTTGATCGCGAAGGCCCGGGCGGCAAGCCCGCCCTGTGCGCCGTAAGTATGCGCGGCTTCCCGGAGCTGGGCGCCTCTGCCGGGTTTCAGGTCATCGCCTGGCTCGTCGTTGGGCCGCGCATTCTGAAGTGCTTCGAGTGAGGGCGGTGCCTCGCCGCCGACCACCTCATCCAGTGTAGCTGCACCCGTTACGGGTTTGTTGATCGGATTGGCGAGAGCCGGATCTGCCTGATCGACCTGATCGGCTCCAGGCTGAGGCGGCTGCGGTATCGGTACAAGCGTGCCGCTCGGGGCTGCCGGAAGCGAAGGAGACGACGTTGGCAGCACGACGTGCCGGCCTTCTTCGACCACCACCTTGCCGACAGAGGCTGGGGCGGCATGAACCACACGACCCGTCGCGGCGGCGATCAGGGCTGTGGAAAGAAGGAGTGTGATTTTACGCATGCCAGGCCACCGTGATTGCGTGACGGAGCGGATCGACGGAGACCGTGGCCTGTTCACCGGCTTCCTCGCCCAGGGTGCGCAGGATGTCCACGACGGGAGCGACGCTGTTGGTCGTGACGCGGAGCGTGCGG
Organism: Komagataeibacter xylinus NBRC 15237; assembly: GCF_001571345.1. Taxonomy (GTDB): domain Bacteria; phylum Pseudomonadota; class Alphaproteobacteria; order Acetobacterales; family Acetobacteraceae; genus Komagataeibacter; species Komagataeibacter xylinus. The sequence continues at coordinate 24,186 of NZ_BCTP01000023.1, forward strand.
GTGCGGCCGGTGATGGTCACAGTGTAGCCGATCTCGTGGCCGAGTTTCGTGACGGCATCCCCGAGCGGGCCATTCCAGGCAAACCAGATACGACGGGTCAGATCATCGGGAAGCGGCACAGACGTGGCTGGCGCCGCCAGCGGTGTCGGACGTATATTCCCGAGTTCCCGCAGATCGGTGGTGGTCGCTGCGATTGATCGTTGCAGCGCCAGTTCGGGACTGGCCATGCCCGTTGTCGCCACGGGTGAAGGCGGTGGCAGCTTTCCGGCACAGGCGCTGAGGGCGACGGGCAGAAGGAAAATGAGCAGAGGGCGTTTCATGGGCTTCTCCGGATAATGAAGAGAAGCTTCGGATGGCATCTTGCGACCTGAGACGAAAAAAGCGGTCATCTGACCGCTTTTTTCGCATTTCTTTGCAAATCGGAATCTATTCAGCGGCGATGGCGAACTCCTGATGCTCGTCAATGGCACGCAGCGTTTCATACAGGCCTGCCGCGACACCCCTTCCCTCCACGATTTCGTCGGCCAGTTCGTCCAGAACCCCGACGAATGCTTCCTCAGTAGCGAGCCCGAGATCGTTCATGCGGTCACTCTTTCTCCTCTCGATCTCGCTGTTTGCTGAACCTGAGGGAAACACAGTCGCCAGCATTCGCAGAGCGCGGGCGAAGTGGATCCGTTTGTAAAGACGTGCGCGCAGAGCAGTGTCCCCTGGTGTCGTGGAAAAAGACCAGAGCTCAATTGGTCCCAAGACGTTAATCAGAAGCTGCTCATATTTTGCTTCGCCGGCAGACATATCCACGAAGAACGGGGCTCCATCTTTCCCCGGACCTGGCAATGCGTTCCGGATAACATAGGCGCTTGCATCAGACAGCTTGAATCGTTTGATGAGGCTGTCCGCTGTCTCCTGATCGCCACATTTGAGCACCCATCGGGCCGTTGAAATCTTGTACAGATCCTCACTGAAGTCAGTATGGTTCTGCGAAATGAAGCAGAGCTGGACGTTATGCTTTCGACCTTCGCGACCGTCACGCACTGCCTGTCGGTCTACCTGAGGTGCAGGTTCCGTCCGGTGTCATTCATCGAAGTCGAGACGTTTGAGCGTCTCATACATTTCGGTGAAGCGCGCCAGGTGATAGTCCCGCATGGACGCGGGCATATTCGGGTCATCCGCGTAATCGGGATGGAGGAAGAAATTCCGGGCCAGAATCTGGCGGCCAAGCATGTACATCAGGGCCGTCTGCCGGTTCGCTCCCGGCGAACCTGAGGGTGCCACCTCGGCGAGATCGAGAACGATTACGCGCGCGTTGCCCATATCTAGCTTTGTGGGCGACGCCAGCATTGGAAAATTCTTGATCACGTTCATGATGTAGCGGTCGAACGTGTCGATCAGACTTTCACCGGTCTCCAGCGTGATCTTTGAATACCGCTTCTCGATTTCGGGACTGCGGGCCGCCATCAGAAGATCCTGCAGGATGGGGACCGCGTGACGCTGGGCGAAGCCAGCGAGACGATACTCCTTCACGTCGATAAGGGCATTAACGACATCGCGCCACCAGGTCGGTTCGTCCTCACCGGCATGATGGGGAAGGCTGATTCCAAGTGACATGATTGCCGCATCGACCTCAGGTTCTATCCCCGGAGTATAAATCTTCGGAGCGCCACCCTGGACGCCGGTGCAAAGCCGATAGGCCTCATCAACCACATCCTCCACCAGATGATCCATTCCCTCCCACGGCTTACCTTCCAGGGGCGTGGCGAGAAGCGAGATAAAATTCTGCAGGAAAACGCGCTCAAGCGGCAGCGGATATTCCAGCCCGACCTGCGTATCGAAGACGTTGACCTCAAACCCCGGAATCGCCTGCATCTTGACGTAGACGGCTTCGTGCTGACGCTCGGGACCGAGCGCATTGCGCAGCATCTCAATGAGACCACGCGAGGATGGTCCGATGTCGAGCTTACCGATGAATGGGAGCTTCGTTCCGTGGCTGCTGATCGCGGCACTGCTGAGGATCAGTCCGAGCAGAATGGTGTTGGCGAGAACGGACTTGCCCCCACCAGGCGGCGCTACGATGATGTCCACAACGGATGGGCGCAGGCCTCCCCCGGTCGGATCGTAAGGCCAGATTGACCCATCAGGCTTACGGAAAAGAATGGAACCTCTCTGCCAGGGTGACGCACTACGCGCCCAGGGCATCATTGCAAACGCATCACCGACCAGCGCAAGCGATGACGTGGCAGTGGAACCGAGCGAGAGGCCGGGGACAGACCCCATGGCAGCCTCCAGCGGATCGCCGGAGATGCGCGTCGTCTTGCTGTTACCCCATGCGTCGATTGCCTGAGCGAGATCCGAAGCCTGCCGGCGCAGTTTCGCGTCTTCCCCGATTGGCGCCCACGTTGTGGCCGTCATCCTCATTCGTACGGAATTGTGGTTGTTTTTCTGGCGCTCGTGCTTGAGCGTCGCGAAGGCGCGGCGGATGTCGCCGTTTCCCGGGAACATTGCCAGAAACCCTGCACCAGCTTCCTTGAATCCGAATGCGGCACGTCCGCCTCCTTCAAGAATCATTGCGCTTCGCCAGGGCAACCGTTTACGCCCGAGCACGCTGGACAATTCCGCAAAGGGTCGTGGATCTTCGGGGCCGATTGCCATATCGACCGGGGCGTACGTGTAATCGCCGACCGTGACGAGCTGGCCGCCTTTCGTTTCCGCGTCGGCGTTGAAAATCTGATCCCGGATGGCGGGCCAGAGCAGGCCTTGTGGGTGAGGCTTCGGATCGTCCAGATCGTCCGGAAGACGCGGCATAACCCGGTCTCCCAGCAGGGTCGGCTTCCATGCGGAGCCAGCCGTTTCACGGTAGATTGCCTCGCGCGCAACCTGAAGAGCCTGATGCGGATTGAGGAATTCGCAGGAAATATCAAAACCCTGCATCGTTGTCTGCACACGCGAGATAAATGACTCGTGCCGAGCGGCCATGATGTCTGATCGTACCGCGAAGCGCTGGCTGTCTCCGACACGCGGGAACTGGGCGGCGAGGGCTTTGCGCTCCTCAGCGACCTGTTTACGGTCCTCTCGCGTCAGAACGCTGGGTCTTGTCCACAGGACATAGTATGTGGCTTCCCAGCGCATGACATTTGGCCAGCGGCGCCGCCTCTCACCGATCACGTCTGTCAGATCAGCGCCAATCTGACGGGCAATCGAACGGCAGCCATCAAGACTGAGGCGGTCAATCTCGATGCCTGATCTCTCGGGATCAGAGATGTACCAGCCGACGATGGCATGACCGCGCTCTTCCAGGAGTCCCTGCAACTCGATACGCTGCTGTTCAGCCAGAGCCTCCACTTCCTGGCGGGTACACATCCGGCGCAGGCCGTTTATGCGAAGCATGGAGATATACTCGCCGCGTTTTGTGACGAGATGCTCGCCGTGTGTGCTCTCTACGTCGCAGAAGGAGGTCAGGGGCTGGCGCAGCCCGAGGCTGATGCTCGCCAGCAGACCGGAAAGGATGCCACCCATCAATATCGTCCTGTTATAAAATGGCGTGTGCGGGACCGGCGTTGTTCCATTCCCGGAGCAGCGCCGGATAGATGTCGGTCGCGCCGTCATAGAGACGGCCGAGGGGAAGAATCCGCAGACCCTTCAGAAGATTAGCGATGCTGGCTTCCGTTTGAGGCTCAGACCGGTTCGCCATCAGCAGAGCGGTCGCCAGTAAGCGGGGAGACGTTGTTTCGAGGCGGCGCCGGGCCTCGACGCTCCGCGCCTGAAGCGCACGCAGAACAGAGACAGGCGCCTGGCAGCGCACGGGGATCATGCCTGCGTCCGCTCCGGTCGCAATCGCATCGATCAGACGATGCCATGCAGTGTTTCGCCCGGTTCCATCGTCTCCGAGTGCCCCGATGAGTGTCTGATGAGCACAGCGGACCAGAGTCATGATCCGTGTCTGAGGGAACTCCGGCCACCATACGAGTACGGCTTCGCGCTCGATTGCCGGACGTGTCAGGTTCTGCAGAATGTCGCAGACAGCGCAGACGCGGCCGGAGCCGCGTCTGTCGTTGTTCCAGAAATAACTGCGGCCGGTTGTGGCCAGGCCGCAGCAGGCACAGGTGAAATGGCCCGGCACCGCCTCCCCGGAGCTGAGCGCTGACGGATCCCAGGGACGTGGCAGTATCTGGAAAGATGAGGTGGAGCGGGCCATTTCAGTCCGTGCCTTACCCGCCGCTGCCGGATGTGAACGTGTAGGCTTTCGCCTCGGTGCCGACGGTCGCCGCGCCACCCGATGCCGTATTGGCGGCTTTGTTGATCCACTGCGGGCCGGTTGCGAAAAGGCCGCACAGTACGATGCCTGCAACGGCCATGCCGACCTTCCCCGGGCTACGGTTCTGTTCGTTGCGGCTCTGCCATGCCGCCCAGACACCAGCGATGAAGCAGATGAAGGCGGCAATATACATTGCGGCTGCGGCGACAAATCCGCCCGCCGTGAGGCCTTCCTGGGCTGTTGCCTGCATCTGCGCGCCGATGCCGTTCGTGCTGCCCGTTGCAGTCTGGGCAAAGGCATGACCGGCGAGGAGAAGCGGGGCAGAAAGTGCGCCCAGTGCGACGAGGGCACGCGGGCCATATCCGTTGCGCGCAAGTGCCGGACGCGACACCCGCGCCGGCACCATCATGTTGACGTGAGAGAGGTTCATGTTCAGGGCTCCATTGAGAGAGGGATCATGTCCCTCAGGAGCATTTGTCCGGCCCCAACATGCGACTTCGAACGCTTTTTTCAAGAAAAGAGTGATTTCAGCTCGACGTTGTCCAGTGACTGAGGATCCATGTCGCTTCCTTGACTGGATTGAGCAGAATCACACCGAAGATGAACTGCAGCAGGCAGCTCAGTTTTGAGCGATTTGTCTTTCCGGTCGCCGAGGCGTTCCACGCGACGACTGCCATGAATGCAGCCCAGGCCCCGAACATTTCAAAAAACAGCGCAAAGTCGCTGACGATTGACAGAATGGCGTCTTCCGGCCCTGTGCCGGAAATCACGCTGTTAGCGGTGGCGTCTGTATAGCCGGTGACCGACGTCCCGAGTGCGACCTGCGTACCGAGACCGGTCGAAGCGCTTGATTTGGTAAGGATCCTGTCAAACGCAGCAAAAACACCTGAGAGAACAATCCCCAGCCACGGCACCCACGGTTTGCCCACAAACGGGTTCTGGGGCTGGCGCTGCTGCCACAGACCCCAGGCTCCTGTGAGAAAGGAAATCCACGCCGCAATGTAACAGGCCATGGGCAGAAGCCAGGCCATTCCGAGCGCGAGATCATTGACAAGATTGACCAGACCTTGCACGGCGCGTTGTCCTTACTGGATGGTTCCATGTTCGGCCTGGATCACCCAGAGCGTTCCGCGCTGTGAAATTGCGCGCACGCGGCCATACCCCCGCAAATCCGTGCCGATCTGAACCTCAGACTGCGAGCCTTGCCCGGCCGGTGCGCCGTCATCCTGCACCATGGCAAGCTGGGGCGAGGCGGCGAGGATCCTATAGTGCGGCGTCCACGTCGCTGGCGGCGGCAGGGGCGTCTCATGCACCTTCGATGGCGCTGGCGTCCCTGATTTTGCCGGCGTCGCTGCGGAATGCGGCTCAGCAAGCGCGGCTTCAAGAGCAGCCCGCGCCTTCTCCGCTGCGGCCCGCGTCGCCGCCAGCCCGTCCGAGGGCGGGGCCTCGGCATCCGCGACAGCCTTTTTCGCTTCGAGCAGAGACATGCGGCGATTCAGATCCGCGGACTTAGCGGTGTCCGAAATACGCAGGCGATCGAGATCCTGCCGCAGGGCCTCGATCTCGCTGCGGGTCCGCTGCACAAGGGCGGCTTCTTCCGTTACGAGCTGAAGGACCTGCACTTGATCATCAGGCGTCATCGGAGCCGCCTGCAGGCGCGCCGCCTTATGAACCGCGTCCTCTGGCGGAGTGCTTCTCACAGGTGTTGCGTCAGGCTTTTGTGCGGAAGGGATTGCCGCTGGCGATGTCGGTATCGGTGCTGCATCGGGCGTTCTGACCACCGGATGTGGCGGTGTTTTCATCGCAAGCATCGCCTTGAGATCATCGCTCTCAGCCTGAGGCTGTGTGACCTGAGCGGTCTGGGCAGGCTGCGGCGTCGCGAGGGGCGGCTTGCTGATCGGCTGGGCCGTTATCTGAGCTGGCGGAACGGAAGCGGGCGTAACACCAACCTCCTGCCCGACTGGAGGCGTTGATCGCCCTGAGAGGCTGATAAACAGAAATACGGCGAGCAGGCCCGTGACGGCCGTAGCACCGCCTATCATGAGCTGCTTGCGGCGAGGAAGTGCCGTGAGACGGGCGATAACGCGCGCAGACGAAGAGGCTTTTTCCGCTGCTTCTGCGGCGCCCGGTTCAACGTCGGGCCGGATTTCGCCAGTCTCCTCAGGCTCAGATGAAGAGTCCGGATCGGGGGCTGTGCCGAGTTTGCGGAAAGGGAGCGGGCCGATACCCCTGTCCGCGCTGAACGGATCCCGGGGCGTCGGAGCGATGGCGGCTGATGTCATGGTGAATCCTGCCTTCTGATGGAGAGGACAGAGAATTCACCGACATCATGCGACCAGCGTGCAAAAATTACTTCGTCCCGATAACAGGTGACATGAAGATCACCCCGACGCTGACCTGCGCTGCGAGATTGACGCGGGGCTGGGTCGGCATCTGTTGTGTCAGAGCGCTGTTCACCTGTGAGGCAGCAGCACCGGCCGCCACACCAATCTGTTGCGGAAAATTGAGTGACTGCACGTAATTGACATTACCCAGCGCCCCGATCGAACCGGTGGTGTTTGATGTCATCTCGATAGCCTGCCCGAGCCCCTGCACAAACGCAGCCGCAGCAGGCAGAACAAACCGTTCAAGGTAAAGCTGATCGACGCTGGATGCGACCGCAGCTTCCATCGTATCAGGTGCAACCACCACGCCGTCGACGTCAATGGGTTTTGGCTCTGCCTTGTGGAAGACCTGTTCGACATGAACGACAAGCCTGTTCAGGTGTCCGCCCGCGCGCCGGACCGAGGCTTTCATCCTGTCACCGGCGAGCGGTCCGGAATCCGCTTCCAGAATGATTTCACCGCCGAGATCACTGTTTGTCGCCGAAACCGTATGAGCAAAGATGCCGCGACCGGCGGGAACAAGGACGCGGGGCGAGGTGCGCTGTGAATTGGCGGTTGCGGCCGAGGACGGCGCCGGGGCAGCCGCAACCTCCTTTTTCCGGGTGCCCGTCATTTCCGCCTGCTCATACATGACATCGGTGACCGGGAGGCGTCCGTTAAGACGCCCGGACAGGTCCATGATTGCGCGCCTGTATCGCGCAAAGGCATCTTTCTGCTGCTGCGGATCACGTGGAACTGCCGCCCGGAAGCCCGGATCGGTCTGCACGGGCACGACAGGCACGCTCGGTACCACGTAAGGCGCGTGGGGAGCGGGGGGAGCTGCGGGCTTCGCCATGGCCGGGTCGGCTTCATCTCCCGAGCCAACCTCCTGAGCTACGGCAAGCTGAGGAGGCTGATGCGAGGGATGGGTCGGGGTGCCCGGCGCTATATCCGGCGAATAGGATTGCCCGGATGTCTGCGCGTGCTTTGCCTCATCCCGGATCTCATCCTCACGCAGCGCCTGCTGCCGTGGGTTTGAATTCAGACCACCTGGCAGAGGATTGGCTGCCGGTGGCCTGCCGGGATCCGAGCGCGGAAGTTCCTTGTGATGGATGGACGAAACGAACAGCGTAATTCCGAGCAGGGTGGCTACACCCCCGATTATGGCGAACAGACGGCGGTTTCCACCGCGAGACGCCTGGCTGAAGACTTGTCTGAATTTGAGCTTCATCACTGTGCGTCCCTGATATGAGCGGAGATTGTTCGTCCGGCATCGGAGAGAAGGACCACTGGAGATTCATGAAAGGCGTAGAGGGTATAACCACCTTCACCATGTTCCATGCTGTCTGAGGAGGGTGTCATAAGCAGAAGTCGGGTCCGCAGATAGACTTCATTGCCGATCCGCCAGGCCCGCACGTCGTCGGGAGGAATGCCTTCAACAGCAAGTGGCACCGCCGATGCCGGCGGAACGCCACTCAGCATCGCGTTCATGTAGGGCTCACCGGTTGCGGGTGCTCCTGGACGCGTGTCCACTGGTTCCTTCGCATTTGGTCCGGCCTCAGAAATCCGGACTGTGAGGTTGTCATCGTAGGATCCACGCCCAGCGATCAGCAGAAAGGAAACAGGCTTCGGCGCCCCCTGCAGGGTGACGAGAAGACCGCCCCTCGGCTGGAGCGAAATCGGCTCTATATTGATTGTATTGGACCCTTTGAATGGGACGCATGTGTAGAAACCGGTTGTCTCTACAGCGGGATTTCCTGATGTGGCCCCCTTTCCGGATGCGCAGTTCGTGCTTCCGTCCGGGTTGGCTGAGTTGCCGGACGTGTTCCACGCGACTGGCCAGGGCTGGCCGGTGCTGTCCACAAAAGACAGCGCAGTCGGGTATCCTTTGGTCGTAAAGATCAGACTTGTTTGCTGGCCGGGGGCAAAGGACACACGGATCGCCGGACGGGCATTCGGTGTCGCAAATTCAGTGCTGACCTGTTCTTTCGCCCGGCTGACGGCCTTCAGCCGCTTGCCGAGGCGAAGAATTTCCTCGGGCGTGAAGGGAATGGCATCGTGTTCCGCGTCGTCTTCGGCCTCCTGCGCCGGGTCCGGGGCGGTGGCTACCCGCGCGGGGCCGGTTTGCGGAGCCTCCTGGGCTGATGCGAGTGGCGGGAGCAGAACCAGGGCGACCGGAAGGAAGTGGCGAAGTTTCATTGTCATCCTTCCCTCCCCGAGGAGACGACAAGCTGCTCGATCGCCAGCCCTTCCGGGTGATCGAGATCTTCGACACGATCAATCGTGACAGTTGCCATCAGCATCTGCGTGTTTTGCTGATTGACGTTTTCGCAGGTCTGGATGAACGGAAACTGCACCACGTAGCGCGAATGTCCCTGCACGACGGTTTCCGCACGCACCGTCGCTGCCCGGGTGGGTTGTGCGTAGCAGAGTAGTTTTGCTTCTTTGAGTTTCGAGAGATTCCCTTGTGTTATGAATGATTTTGCAAACGTGTTCCATCCGTTGAGAGTGTAGTGAGCCCCTGCCGTGTTCATCTGGGCTGGAAAATCGCGGTAGTTGATGTTGTACGGCGCGATAGCCCATTTGACCGCCCAGCCAAGGAGCTGGTCCTGGCCGAGCACCGGACTTGTCAGCGCCACGGCCGGACGCGGGGCGTTCTGGCCGTCCACGAAAAAGTACAGTGGCTCTGGCGGGTGCGCGCGGACATAGGCATCATGGGCGGTGAAGGCGACAACAACCACAGCCAGTGCGACGTTCAGCATCAGGGATCGGTCCACCACGATGCCCTGAAAATCGGGATCGGTGAGCCGCCGCGTCACTGCGGAACTAAACAGCTTCATGACCCGCCTCCCTGAGACGGGGGCGTCGAATTACCGGAAAACATCTCTCTGCCCTCGTGTGCTATCAATGGTGAGAGCAGGTTCTGATCTTATCTTGCGACCAACATGGTTTTTTTGCGGGTTTTTCCGCTTTTTACGCAGCGATTCCATGGACGGCGGCAACACTCCGTCGATACCGTCGGCTCACCCGGTCGCCACCCTTTCGGGTTGTCCAGAAAAAGCACCCGGCCTTGCACAGACATTCCCGGCGAATGTAATCGTGCTCGGCGATATAATGCTCTGCTTTGGCTGAGATGAACCAGGGTGTCTTCTCGCCCTTTCGAGGGGGAAGCTGTTCCCAGCTGCTCTGCGACTTCAGGGCGCTCTCGGAGATCAGAAAGTCCCGCGCTATCTCGGTCGGACTCTGAAAAGCGAAATGACGGTAGGCGATCTCTATGTTGGCCGCTTCATGCCAGCGGACTTTGTAGCCGCCTTTATGCGCTGTTAGTTTCAGGCGATTGAGGCTGTGCCTGATGTACCATGTGCGTCCACGCCGTTCCTCCGGTGTGAGGAGTGACGCCTGCTCCCATGTCAGGATCACCTTCGGATCAGCGGGGATGGCGCCTCGCTTTTCAGCCAGAATCTCTGCTTCCTGCACTTTCGAAATCCTGACCCGCGCTGGCAGGCTGAGATGACGTCTCTTCGAGGAAACGCTGGCTGGCGAACGATTAAGCAAACCTGAAATTTCAGACGCGCTATCGCCGGACATCCATCGTTGTCCGAGAATAAGCAACTCGTTACGAGACCATGCACCTCTTCGATCCGGTGTTTCATAGATGGCTGACTGCGGACAGTATTTCCACTGCGAGAGTGCCTCCTCGACGTCCTGAGTGGCAACAGAGAGCATCGTTGCAACCAATGTTATGTCCCGAAGCATCGCATACAGGGAACGGATAGTATCGCTTGTCGCGTAAGCCTGAAGCCAGACGAATGTGCCTCGTTTGAAAACCTGACCAGATGATGCCTGCCGCATAAGACCAGCCCCACGTTATCGTCATGATGAGACGAAGGTGCGTAATATGGGAATAACAGTCCTGCACCACGAATGGGAAGTCAAGAAATAATGTTCCCGGTATGACATACAGGTAATCACGTAGATTTTGGGGCGTTTGATGTCGGTGAATGCGTGCGGGATCAGGATGCGGCGATAGCGCGCGGCTTTTGCCGAAGGCTGCGCTATCGCCTTTTTGGTCTATTTCAAGATGTTAAAGGGCTGCAGGGAAAGGGGAACACAGATTCCGCTTTTTACGTCTGCAGCAACAATGTGCGCTTAGATGGACGCTGGCGCGCCGAGGGAATCCCTCAGGCTGTTGAATACGAATTCAAGGTCATCAAGCGCGTAAAGGTGCGTCTGAGCCTCCACGGCCCAGGCTGCCACATCGAGGAGTTGCATGGCGTTCTGGTCGTCATGGGTTCCGGGAATCAGCGCAAATACGGAGACAGCCAATCCCTCAGCCACCTTATAAACGGTTTCCATGCTCGGATTTCGATGCCCGGACTCCAAAAGGGAGAAACTCGTGAGCGATGTGTGGGATCTCTGTGCAGCCTGGTTCGCCGAGTAGCCCCTGAGCGTCCGATAGATACGCACCCGACGGCCAAAAGATTCAAGAATGTCGGAGCGGGTCTTTGGTTCATAAACCGCGCCACGCCGATAATGTTCTTCCGCGTTTTTCATTGGAAGCGGCGCGAGTTTTATTGCGTCTTCTATTGTATTAATAAAGTTTTTTATCTGAAATATAGACCTCGCGTATTCTGACGATTTAATTGCCTTGGATAATTTAAGTAGAGACTTGCTATCCGGGTAGTTTGCTATGTCTGTAATTTCGCCTGGTTGTTCCGGAAGTATCGATCTTGGGTCGAGCTGATAGATCCTCAATACAGTAGAGAGCGTATCGAGCGACACAGCGCGACCCGCTTCAAGAGCACGGATTATCGAAATGTGCATTCTGGCTAATTTGGCCAGATGCGACTGTGACCAGTGCAAGCTTTCGCGGTGCTTTTCCAGTTTCTCGCTCACTGTCTCATAAAAGCGACCGCCCTCAAACAACGCATCGACCTGCATCTTTTCGCTTCCATTCAACATTCTCGTTCACTTTCTGAGCAGGTTAAGCTTCAAAGGAGGGCTCCTTTGCAGAAAACACGATACTGCGTGCGGCATCTGCAACAAAGTCTGAAAGAGGCATGAGGCGTATCGCGCACTTATTTCTTCGAGGTCGCAAGAGTCCCTGCTCGTCTTCCCAAGTCACATCAGGAGACGAGATCCATGCCCATTTTCCGTGCCGCCGCGATGATTGCCGCTCTTAACAACGGCTATGTCGTGCCAGCTGCTTTTCAGGTTGTTCAGTCGCCGCCTCTTTTGTCCGTACCCTCAGGCAACGACGGAGCTGTTTCTCAGAGACCGTTACCGGACGAAAACAGAAGTGAAGAGGACGGCACCAGACCGATTGTATCCCACTTTCGCCGGGCCAACGGTTACGGACGGCAAGTTCCGCTGCGTTTTGCCGTTCGCCAGATCGTTCCTCGTGGGGTCACCGTGACGTTTGCTCCTGACATCGATACCGAGGCCCCGGTTGACTGGCAGGGCGGACGGGAATGGAACAAGGTACTGGCATCGTCGGTGGCTCAGGCCGGGGATGTCATTGATGTGGGGCACAACAAAGTTACGATCCGCCGCCGAATTCGCTGAGTGGTCGCATGATGGGCGCGCACCTTCCTTCGTAATCAGCCGAGGAAGGTCTCATGCGAACACCCCAGCCTGTCCCGAAAGCCGGGGCACAGCCTCCGATGCCAAATGTCGCGCTTACCCTGGACGCGCTCGGCGATCTCTGGCGCCGCATCGGCGGCAACGAAATACTGTGCCGACTTGACCGGGATCCGGCCACGCTTGCGGCGTGGCATGCCGCGTTGTCATCCGTGGCTCCACATGAATGGCCGGATCTTGTTCGATGCCTGGAACCATTGATACCGGGTCTTCGTGGGCGGCGGGACCTGCTTTCTCCCGATAGCCCATTCGGCCACGGCGTGATTGCCGAGAGCCGTCGTCAGGCTCTCCAGCGCATCCTTGCTTCGGAGCGCATTTCCCTGCTGGAGACGATCACCCGCCCGAAAAGACGTCAGGAGGCAGCATGACCCGCTTTGCGTCCTCTGCGCTTTCTTCAGCGGTCATTGCGGCAGCGCTTTTTGTTTCGATGCCGACGTTTGCTCAGACGGCCGCGACCGGCGCCGGCGATTCAACGACTTCGACGGGAAGTGCCGGATGCGCCGCGCTGACCCAGGCGGCCGCGACTGCAGTCAACGAGCGAGTGCAGGCCAACGATGCCTATGAAACTCAGCCAGACAGCGTCAACGGGCTGTCCTGTCTCAGTAATTTTTTCAGCGACACCGGGTTGAACCTTATCACCAACGGTCTGGATCCTGCGGCGCTGCTTGAGGCCGTCGAGGGCCAGATCGGTGGCCAGATCTGTCAGGCAGCTCAGGCGGCATGGGGCAACGCCATGGGCTCGACCCAGTGCGGGCTCAGCCTGTCAGGCGTCAATCTTGGGCTGGGTTTCGGCTCCAGCAGTGGGTTGATGTGTCCGAGCCTGAACTTCGGCGGTGGGGGTCCGACGCTTGCAAACATCAACGCCGGAACATCGAGCGGCGCCACTGACCTTTATATCAATGGCTCTCCTCAGCTTCCGTCCGGTTACAGCCTGGATAATCTCATGGACGGAGTTTTCTGATGCGCAAGCTGCAGACAGTCGCGATTGCTGCCGCTTCCTGTGTCTGCGTCCTGGCCGTCGCTCCGAGGCCAGCACACGCCCTGATCAGTGAGGCGGCCGTGGTCGCCGCGATCAAGGCGCTGCAGAGCTTCACGGGCAACGCTCTGAACACGATGACAAAGAATCTTACAGATAGCATAGATTCGAATCTCACCAGTCTGACAAACCCAAATTCGGTCGCCTCCCTCCTGACGAAGGGATTCACGCAGACCGCCAACTACGCAAAGGCTCAGGTGGGGGCTCAGTCGCAGCTTATCGACGCGCAGGACGCTGCGATGGCTGGCTTCCTTCGTCGTCAGCAGGAAACAGAGATCCGGGACGAGCACATGATGAGCCCGGAATTCTGCGCGGGCCTTGACGCCCAGCAGTCCACCATTGCGGCGTCCAAGGCGTCACGTTCGGCGGTCATCGCGATCACGAAAATCACCGATCCCCGGGGAGAGGCAAAGAAAGGCACGCCGTCCTACTATGGCAAGTCGCAGGGCTCTGACGCCCTGACATCGCTTCATCTTCGCCGATACTGTTCCTCGGACGACGTTGATGCGGGGCTTTGCACTGCGGTGTCCCAGAATCCCGACGCTGACCAGCACGCAGCCAGTTTCTTTGCATCGGATACTCTGTCAGCTGACGGCGGAGTGGACGCGGCAAATGATTACGCGACGACCCTCATACAGCCGATTGCCCCTGCCGCGCTGAGGGGAGAACAAATGACGAGTATTCGTGGCCGGGAGGTCGCGACACGTCGTCGGTCCTATAACAGCCGGATGTCGCTGGCCCGCTGGGTTGCGGCCTACGTCACGTCCCTCGGCGTTCCTTCCGTGACGCTGACCAGCGATCAGAAAGCGGAAATGACGGCTCAGGGCCAGCAACCCCTTGAGAAAGCCTCGTGGCTTCAGGTGATGGCTCTGGAAGTCGGACGACGTGTCTCCAGTGTGGCCTGGAACGCATCTCTCCAGAAAATGCCGCCTGCCTCGCTCCTGCGTGAGATAGCCACCGAAATGGCGCAGTCCAATTACCTCGCGCTGCAGAACTACAGGCTCGGTCTCTATCAGGCGACCATGAGTGCCACCCGCATCGCGCAGGAAGAGGAGGCTGCCTTCAGGGACGGCCTGACCCCGATGCCTTCCCCAACCATCAACCCGTAGAGGCCCACCATGTCTGAAACCATGCAGAAGACCAGCGACATTGAAGACGTCCTGAAGGTCCTTGATCGCGTTCAGTCTGAATACAAAAAGCAGGCGCCCGGACAAGCCGCCGCGTATGAGAGGCTGCGTCAGGATTCCCATGAACCGGGCGCCGAGAGCGACCCTCAGTTTCGCACCCGTGTAGCCTATGCCATGCAGGATGTGGAGCGTCTCTTGGGACCGACGCTGCAGAGCGATCACCCTCTTCACTCTGAAATGAGCGAGCGGGCCGCCCACTACCCAGGCCTGACTGAGCCCGCCGTGGCCGCCATGATGCAGGAGACACATCGTCTCAAACAGCCTGTCGTGAATGCGATCCGCAGCCTCGCAGGCGAACTGGTGGAGGGGCGTCAGGATCCGGATCACCCGGACATCGCGCACACCATCGACAAACTGAAAGCGACAGTCTTTCCGGAGCCCGGCGCGAAATCGGAGACGGAGCACACCCATAGCGCCGAGGTGCCCCGCGATAGCAAAGGTGGCCCGGATTCAACAAGCCGCTCTGCGTCGCCGGGCGGCGGTAATCCACCAAATCAGGAGTCACCAGCGGCCGGTAAACCCGAGCAGAGTCACTCGTCGGATCCACATCAGGACACCGGACCAAAGACGGCAGGCGGCGAGAAAAATGCGCCGGAAAACCGATCCACGGCCGAGACGAATACGGCCCAGGGAAAAGAGGAACCGAAACGAAAGGACGAGAAGCCCGAGGCCACGGAGCGCGAGGAGGTAAGGGTCATCCGGGGCGGTGGATTTGCCAGGCTCGCAGAAGCGATCGGCTCACGGATCGAAAGCCAGCCCGTGAATCCTGGGCCGTCCTGGATGGAAAAAGCCGCCGATTTCAGCGCACGACTGCATAACGCACGGGATGAGAAGAGTCTGGAGGCGACAGAAAGGCTGGGAAAGGACGCCGTGGAGGCGTTGCGTGAGATTAAAGAGCGGCCAGCCTCCTCCATCATGGCCTCGATCTCGGACGCGGCCAGGAGCGATCCAAACGGTATGGCCGGCGTGCTGTCCGAAATGAAAGCGGGCGGAAAATACGCCGATCTGCACAGTCAGTTTGTGACTGAAAAGCAGAATAATCAGGCCTTCGCGGCACAGCTGGAAAACGTAAGCAGCAAACTGGAGGCATACGGAAAAGGGCGGGAAGCCGCCGAGGCAACAGGGCAGCGTATGGGAATGCCAGGCAGTGTGACGCAGCGATTCAATCAGATTGATGCCGAGATCGGCAAGAGCGCCGCCGAAGTGCCTGGGAAAAAAGAGGGAGCCAGTGCGCTGGAAGAGATGAGCGAAAAGGTCCGCGAGATGGTCCAGAAGGCCGTCACCGCCGTGACTGATTTCATGAAGCGGATGAGTCCCGGACCGTCTAACAGCCCGTCACCTTAATTCCACCGTCGCGAGAACGAATCATGATTGCTTTCCGTCGCCATGTGCTGGCACTTCTGACGCTTCTGTGCCTCTCGGCTGCCGCCCTGCCCGCCATGGCGCAGACCGTCGTTGCGACCGGATCCGGCGATTCAAGCGGGAGCACCAGCTATAATGTCACCTGGGATCTGCTCGATCCCGGAGACGACTGGGCGGCCCAGGTCATCCGGAGCGTCTTCCCGGTGTTTGGTCAGACCACGTCGGCACCGAGTATCGGAAACGAAGCGACAGTCATCGGCACGATGATCGGGTGGTTTTCGGGATTCGTCATGGCCTTCGCAATGGCCGTGGTCAGCTATATTTATTTCATGAACATTCATCGCGGCGCGGAGACTTCGCAGCTTCTCGGAAACAATCAGACCAGTATGTCGATCGTGCGGATTGGTGTCGCGGCCGTGCTGATGTGGCCACTTCCGACCACCGGCTTCAACGCTGCCCAGGCTGTAGTTGTGCAGGGATCGCTCTGGGGCATTGGCATGGCAAAAGTCGTTTACGACAAAGCGAAGCAGGCGATCGGTCCGGACGGCAAGGTCATCGCACAGCCGCTTATTCCCGGCACGAAAGGGATCGTCACAGGTCTTGTGAAGAATGAATTCTGCCGCGCACTTCTGAATATCGCCTCCAACAACACCAGCCTTATCGTCGCACCCACCGGCCAGACTGTCCTGTCGGTCACGGGCGGTTCGACAGGGATTATCAACTATTCCTATGACATGGCTGCCGGCACCAGTGATGGTACACCAGTTTGTGGCTCCGTCAGTCTGCAGGCTCCCAATACTGGGGTCGTAAATCTTGCCGGATTTCAGGTCGATCAGGCGGGTATGCAAAGGCAGGTGCTTGATTCTGTACTGCTCGGAGACATTCGCGGTCAGGTGGAGCAGGTGGCGCAGAGTTACTGGGAGACAAAGAAAACATCCTCTCTCGCCCCGCTCATGGCCATCATAGTCAAAGCGACCAACGATTACACTTCGCGGCTGACGACGCAGGCGGCTCAGCTGCGATCAAAGCTCCAGGACACGGTCAACAATCAGACACTTGCGCTCCATCAGTGGGGTATTTCGACAAACGGCGATTCCGTTAATACGAGCAATCAGATGGATAATCTCGGGTGGACCGGCGCAGGAGCCTATTATCTGGAATTCGCCCGTCTGAACGGTCAGACCCTTTCTCTGATGACCGCGACGCCGACGATCATCACTCCGTCCTATTCGGGAATTGGTAGCTATCTCGCCTCTGACATCGCCCCTCTCGTCCAGTCAGCGGACACATTCATGGAAAACATCGACAGCATGGTCGCCACGCAGGACGGGATGAGCGCACCAGGCGGCAACGCGGATCTCTATTCGGGAGCGATCCCGGGTGGTGACGGTGCCGGCGTCCTCAACCAGTTGTTTCGGGCGCTGCATCTGAACGATTACGCTCTGCAGATCGTCACGGGATTCATTGAGCCGTCCGGGACGGATGGGTACTGGACCGATCCGTTCGGCAATCTGATGTCGCTTGGTAACTGGATGATCACCACTTCCCTGATCACCATGGGAACAGCGTCGATCCTCTCCTCGACGGCCGGGACGATTGGCATCGGCGTCACCTCGCTTCTCAGCGGAAATCCAGGCGGGGCACTTGCCGCTGGTGCCGGACATGCGCTGATGCACTTTTTCGGCGCGCCGATTATCGGCGGCTGTCTGGCGATGCTCATGCCGGGTCTGACTATCGCCTATGTCATCCCGATGATCCCTTTTGTCATGTGGATGTTTGCTGTCGCAGGCTGGTTAATCATGGTGTGTGAATCGGTGATAGCGGCCCCTTTATGGATGCTTGCGCACATGACCATGAACGGCGAGGGTTTGCATGGGCATGCGAAACAGGGATACGCCCTGCTGTTCAACGTCATTTTCCGCCCGGTCCTGATGCTGTTCGGGCTATTCCTCGGTTATTTCATCTTCGACTCAGTGTCGTGGCTGATCCATATGTGTTTCGGGATCGCGGCCGGCCTGATCCTGTCAAATGGCTGGATCGTCACAAACTTCCTCGGCATGATCATGCTGGTCAGCCTGTTCGTGATGATTCACGTGACGCTGGCCTTCATTTCATTCCGGATGATCTCGATCCTGCCGCAACGGGTGCCGGCCATGATCGGCTTTGGCGACGTGGACCGGGTGGACATCGACCAGTTCAGCCGGGACGCCGCAGTCGTCGGCATGGCGGGCACCCTGATGTCCATCCAGCAGTCGCTGAACACCGAAGACGGTAAAAAAGCAATACCGCATGGCCCCAACAATGGGATAGATACGACAATGAAGAAGATTGCGTGATCCAGGACACGGGGAGAGCCTGAGATGTTCGGTGGGAATGGAATGAATGGCGCGACCGGGTTCATCCTGGGACGGATGTCGCGCGACTACAGTGACAGCCTCGGGCGTGCGATCCAGAGAACTCTTTATGGATCGCCCCCCTCACTTGCCGATCAGGTACAGGAACAGGCAGGTCTGATTGCGCGACTGAGAACGCTGCTCAGCCGCGCCAATACCCGCACCGAAGAGCTCGACAGAAAAGTAGGCGAATGGGAGGAATACGCCGACTTTCAAAAAACAAAGATCAGTGCACTGGAAACACGGGCCAGTCGGGCGGAAGCGCGCGAGGCGCAGTTCAGGACTGACCTTCAGGCGGCCGGTGAACGCGAAAGTCGCCTGGCCCATGCTCTCGCAGCGGCGCAGGACGATTATCGGCGCTTAACCGACGAGCATAAAACACTGGCGACTAAAGCCGAGACTATGGAGAGACGAATTCGCGGCTATCTTTCCATGGAAGCCAGATTGAGAAAATTGGAAGAGTAGTCGCAAGTTCTTCCCGCATCATGGTCTCCTGTAAAAAGGAGACCTTTCGTGAAACATTCCTTCTTTCTTCCGCTTGCCCTCTCTCTCGGACTTTCAGCGTGCAGCTCTGGAAATGTATCGTCGGCGGCGCACGTCCACGGTCCGCAGGCGCCTCCCACAAAACAAGCACGTTATGATCCTAATGCGGCCTATGGGTCGGCGCGGGCCGTGTGGACACCCCCGACCTACAATCGCGCTGGCACAATCGTGCGCCCAGACGATCCCCGGACCACCCAGGGTCGTGAGGACTACGAGCATGCGTCCTGGGCAACGGGTGCCGAGGGAGGAGACGCCAGCGCACCGCCGGGTACATTCTGAGATCTTGTTGACTATGGGGCCGCCAGCAACGAGCTGGCGGCGTTTGGTCTAGGGCTTGCGGGGAAAGAGATTGTCTGCCGTCGCCAGAAACTGAGTTGCGGAACCAAGGTGGCGTTCCCGGATCTGCCAGTTGAGCCACGCGTTCTGAAACGCCACCAGTGCCAGGAAAAACCAGAAAGGGGCGAATTCGAGCGCAGCCAGAAGCTGCGTTCCTCCCCAGCGAGACAATGACATCTCCACGATCCAGGCAACAATCAGAGCGAGATCGAGTGCCCCGGCACAGACGGATCGCGCATATGTCTGGCGCTGGCGCTGGTCGAGGAAGATAGTCACCGCCCGCGCTTCCACTCCATATGTGGCGGCGGTCGCTTCGACGTCGATCCGGCCTCCATCGGTGATATGGAAATCGGGAACCGAGGTTCCTCTTCCTGCGAGTGCCTTCCACAGGATTTCGATCAGTGAGGCGTTCTTCTTCAGATCGCGCCAGGCGATCAGGTTGCGTGGATCACCAATCACAAGTCGGGCAAGCTGCCGTGTTCTTCTGAAAAAGCGCGGCTTGCGGTCTGGTCCGGCTCCGGCACTCATTGTGACACCGAACTGATGAACGCCTCGACATCACGTGGAACGCCGTCCAGTCGCCCGGTCTCGCCATTTCTGCGTGTCCAGATGAAAGTCGGGGTTCCGGCGAGCGCCAGCTGACGGGCAATCTCGCTGTTGTGGGCAAGTTTCTGTGGGCTGTCGGGAGACGGATTATCGGCCTTCTCTCCAAGCCGGCCGCTTATCCATGCTTCCGCCATTTCGCCCTCGGGAAATGACAGCATTGACTTCGCATTGATCGTGCTCGCGCCGTGATCTTCGTAATCGAGAAGAGATAGCGGAACCACTTTCAGGCGGATCCTGCCGGCACCGATTGCAGGCTGTAACGCCCGCATCGCCCTGATGGAGTAGATGCACTGAGGATCTATAAACATGACGGCCTCAGGAGCTGACGGCACTCCCAGCGAGCCCCCTGAGAGGTCTGCCAGGCCAGACCGCGTATTCGCATGGGAGGAGCTTGCAGACACCGTCACCGCCGGCACCGCACCGGGTATATCCCTGATCTGGGCTTTCGTGAGATCTTTGCCAGTTGCGTCCCACATACGGGCTGCGACCGCTGCCTGACCATCCGGAGTGGCATAAACGACCTGAAAGCGATTTCCGGCCTGGACGAACATGCCTCTGATCCCGTGTGAGGGAACCAGATCACGCGCACGGCCGCCAGCATAATGACGCAGCATGTCGTAAGGCACGGGTATTAACGTGCCGCTCAGGATGACCTTGTGATCTGTGGGGGCGAAGAAGACGAGGATCTCGCCTTCTCCTATGTGAGCGATACCGGTTTCAAACCCGTGCAGGTTTGGCTGCATCTCGACGGTTGCGCCTCGCGCCCCCAGATGAGCGATCGCATCAGAGTCGCCGTGACCGTGCTGCGATGGCCCCGGAAGCCTGGGCTCCGATGGAGATTCCAGCGAAAGCGGTTGCGCACATTGCTGGGCGAAAGCCGATGAACACGCCAGAAGGGCAAACGGAAAAAGGTAAACAGGTCGCATATCGGGCTCCGGACAATATGAATGTCCTTTACGTTTCGATCATGCGACTTCACCGCGAAAATTTAGGCTTGCCGAACACAGAATAATGGCTCTTCCCACGCGCCTCCTGGAGGGGAGTTTGACTCTGCAGTTCGCGGAACATTCTCATATTCCCCTTCAAGCTCATCCGTCAGCATTTGGCTTACAAGCTCATTGAGGAGAGTGAGACGCAGTCGCAACGGGTGGGAATTCGGGTAATCTTTGAGGAGCTGCTGTCCGTGTTCGCGGCACAGAAGAGCTGCCCTTTGCAGTGCGTCGATTGAGTCGTGACCCGAGAGACGAAGCGATCGAGATGACGTCAGGTGTTCTACCTGCGCCGCAAGCGAAAAAACGGCATCAGCTAAAGGTGCACATAGTTTCTGTGACGAATCATCCTTAATGAGCGCGAAGCGTAACCTGAGTTCGTCGAGTATCATGTGGTCCCCGCGAAGCTTGAGCCTTAACGAATAACGAAAACAGGCGCACAAACAACGGTCACGCGTGATACAGAACTGCTAGATGCGCCCTACTATACTGTTGCAGACTTATGACAATTACGCATAGAGCGTATGTCGAAACTGAGTGTCAAAACAAAGAATCACAATTGCATCGTCAAATCTACATAAATCTTAACGGATCGTAAAAAATGTGTGCGGATAATTTCGGAGTGTTGCGCGCGCGAGTCTTGTAGCCCTTTGGAGCCAATTCTCGCTCCACGAAGTTGTTAGTCGCATGATTCCCCCACACTCCGAAGATGCCCCATGGAAACAATGGGCAACGCCTGAATCGTCTCGGCCTGACTTGATAACTTTACACTGTCGGCCGAAAGTTACAGATGGCCGAATCTCAGGCCGATTTGGAGGATTCGAGATGACGTAACGAATAGCTTACCCCAAACGCCAAAAGCCCCGCTTTCGCGAGGCTTTAGGACGTAAAGCTCGAAGCCGAGCCTGTTGGAAGGTCATGGTCGTGGTTGACACGACCTTCCAACAGAATCGCAAAAAAGGCAAGCTTTTCTTGCAATGGGTTTTTGCGTCCTGATGCCAGGCAGGAAAGCGGCAATTCTCACGTTTGTCGCGAACAGAAAAACACAATGATTACAGAGACGTATCAGCCTCATGGGGGGCTGCGGCGGATTACGCCTGCGATGCTTGCTGCTCAGGTGCAGGCACAAGCGATGCCGATGAGCGGGATTGCTCGCGGGGAAATTTTACGAGTGCTCCGCCTAGCGAGGTCAGCGGTCGGACTGACATGCCAACAGGCGGAACTGCTCGCTTATCTTTCGAGCTGGACCGACCCTGAAGACTGGACTGATGAGGATGGGGAGCCGCTGTGCACAGCTCGTAATCTCGACATCCAGGAAAGATTCGATCTCGGACGCACTCGTGTGAAGGAGCTTTTGCGGGGGCTCGCGGAAGCTGGATGGATAATCCATAGGGACAGTCCGAACGGCCAGCGTTACCTCAGGCGCTCACGGAGTAGTAGAAAGGCTCTGTACGGTTATGGAATCGATCTTTCGCCGCTCTCACGGCGCTATCCCGAATTGGCCCATGCGGCGGCAGCTCAGGAAGAACGTAGAAGGGAAGGACGTCGTCTTCACAAGGAGGTAATGGCTCTAGCACGTCGTATCTACGCTTTGTCTGAAACGTGTCTCGAAGTCGGGCTGCCGATGACAGATGCGAAGCGCGTTGCTCTTGAAGCAAATCGCCTCACCCAGTTGCGCGGGGAGGATCGCAACCCGGAGATTTTGGAGCCGATCCTTGCGCGGTTAACGACGCTGCAACAGGAGCTTGAATTTGCAATCCAAGCCGCCAATCCTGTGGAAAGTGACCCCATGGGGTCGCCCGAGCGCCCCCACTATACTACTACAAAACCAGATCATATAGCTTACGCTACAGTAGGCGGAACCGGCTGCGCCGGTAAGGCTCATGAAGCTACGCGTAGTCGATCTTCCGAACCACGACGGGCAACTGAATCTGCGCTCAAGGGCTTCCGAGCCACCCCCACATTCCTTCTGCAGCTAGTTCCCGCACTTCGGGACATTTGTCAGACAGATCGTCCCAACGAACGTGAAATACTCGATGCTGTAGCGCTTCTGTGCAACTCGCTCGGTGTCTCAACTCACGCTTGGAAGCAGGCGATCTCGGTTCTGGGACCGTACGAGGCCGCCGTGGCGGTGTGTGTTATCGCCGCACGACATGCAAAGGGCTTGGTAAAATCGGCAGGAGGCCTGCTGCGAGCTATGATTACCCGCCATTCTAAGGGTGAACTTGCTCTCGATCGTTCGCTTTATGGATTAGCCGATCAGATCAAAGCATCTGCCGCTGTTCATTAGTGCTGTACGAGGTCGCATGTTGCTTCAGCAATATCTGGCCGCACAGCCAGAGGACGGCAAAAATGTTGCATGACGATCAGGACGCCCGGGAGGATCACGCGGTTGGAGGAATCGCAGCCGACCGGCTGCGGTCAATCATTGAGCGCGTCGAAAGACTGGAGGAAGAAAGGAAAGCTCTTTCCGGAGACATCAAGGATATTTTCTCTGAAGCGAAGTCGACCGGCTTCGATGTTAAAGTAATTCGTCAGATTATCCGTATTCGAAAACAAGAGCCCGCTGAGGTGGAGGAACTAGAAACTCTTTTACAAATCTATAAGCGCGCACTGGGGATGTAACTATGGACGACATTCTTCAAATATCCGGTGCTGCACTGACTTTGATCGGCGTTACTGTCCTAAGGGTCTGCGTCAACCCAAAACACAAATCCTCGACAACGAGGCGGCGACGGCGTAACGGCAATACCGATTATGCGGGCTTACGGGGAGAAATGAACATTATCCGGAGCATCAATGAGTTAGGCACATCCTGCCTTCATGATGTGATCTTGGAAGACGATCGTGGGCTCACGCAGATTGACCATCTGGAGGGTTCTAAAAACCCCCTGGTTTTGAGGTCTTCTGTATGATTCTATTTCTTCTGCGTTGATTGAGGGAATGGCGATATGAAGCAGTCTGGTTTCTTTGATGTTGAAGAGCGTCTTGCCCGGCTGAGTGGGCTTGGCGATCAGCTCGAAGCGTTTTCCCGGACTGTGGATTTTGAAGCGTTCCGTCCTGATCTGGACAAGG
>NZ_BCTP01000024.1 GCF_001571345.1 Komagataeibacter xylinus NBRC 15237
CAGGTCACGCCATGGATGGTCATGCAGCCTGACTTCCAGTACGTGTGGAACCCGTCGGGCGGCGTGCCGGATTATGGCGTGAGCTACAATCGCCGTGTGGGCAACGAGGCCATTTTTGGCCTGCACAGCAGCATTACGTTCTGATGGGCACCCCCGCCACCCCGCGCATGCGGGGCTGGTCGGGCGCGATCGTGCTGCTGCTCATGGTACTGCTTTTAGCAGCCCGGACGGGCCAATGCCCCCCATCCCCGCAACGATACATCCCGGTAAAGGCAAAAAGCACAGGGCCGCATTGAGCATTTGTATTCTTGTTACGTCCTCCCCCCGCCTTATAAACAACGGGGGAGGAATCCATGTCCTACTACGACAGGTTTGATGATGTCCGGACCATCATGCGCACGGCGGCAAACGGGCGCTGGCTGGCATGCTCCCCCACCGACCCCAAAGGCAGGACCACCTTCATCCTGCTCGACATCTGCAACATCATCCAGTTGAAGCTGGAATATGATGGCGCGGCCCTGTACCGCAATATCGGCGATGCCGTGCGCTATCCGCTGCATGATTTTGATGATCCCATCCATGAACTTGCGGAAAGGCTGGGCGTAAAGGCCATCACGCACATCATGCAGCCGGACTATATCGTGCTGCGTGACCTTGAGGATTATGAAATACTGGGCGCGGGCGCGCCAACACGGGCGCAGCCCGGCCCGGCCTATACCGCGTGCAGCATGATCCATTGCGCGACATACGCCCAGTATGCCCGCCCGCCCACGCCGGTATGCATCGTCCATGAGTACGCCAGCATGACCCTGCGCTATAACCCCACCTTTGCGCGCAGCAGGCCCCAACAGCGCAGGCGGCGTGGCTTCCTCGGGCTGTTGAAATGGTTCTTCACGCCGCCGGGCCGCGGTGGCGGAAAATCCGCGGCGTAAGGCCGCCCGCATGCGCTGGCGCGTAGCTGCCTTGAAAAAACATCGCAGCCATCAGGCAAAAAACAGTTTCACGCCTTCTTTTTGCATTATATGCAGCCTTGATGATCCGGCCCGAACAACCCGCCGCATGACGGGTTTGCGCGCCCCGCCAAAAAGGAAAAAACCGTTGCGCCGTCTTGTTGCTTTATGTCTTCCGCTCGCCATGGCCGCCTGCGCGCAGCATGCACCCCGCCCCATGGTCAATTACTGCAGCCAGCCCGCCATTACCGCGGCCATCGTGCGCACGGCAAACCAGGGCGCGCCCACGGCCTCGCCCGCCATCCGTTTCGAGGGGGGCACGGTCAAGAGTTCGGTCTATAACGACCACGTCCAGGTGCTCGCCTGCCATGGCAGCCTCGTGCGCGGCGATGGCACGCGCGAGAATGGCGTGGCCATTGCCCGCCTGTCGCACATGCATACGGACTGGAAAGCCCTGTGGAGCACCACGGCAGCCACCCACCAGTGGATGTCGGATGCCGATATAGCGCGCAACCAGCAGGACCGTTACGCCAATTATTACGAACACACGCCGCAGGCCTGCAAGCCCTACGCGCATGACCTGTTCTATGGCGCCCCGAAATCGGACAAGGAAACCGACCACCTGCGCGAGACGCTGTATGACTGCCTTGCCGAGCATAACGTCAAGCCGCTGCGCCCCGTATCGGGCGTGGAGCATACCTACAGCCCGTTTGGCCTGAATTTCTACATTCCCTACTACACCAACCTCAACGCGGATGATAACGGTCCCTTCCTGTACTGAAGCCTGGGAACTCCGCCATGGCCATCGTGCCGATCATCCGCTACCCGCATGCCTGCCTCGAACAGGTCGCCCGCCCCGTTGACGCCACCAGCGCCGAAACGGCCCGACTGGCCCACGACCTGCTTGACACCCTGCGCGCGGCACCGGGCCTGGGGATTACCGCCAGCCACGTGGGCCAACCCCTGCGGCTGGTGGTGATCGACCTGCATGATGGCGCGGGCGCGCATGTCTATGCCAACCCCGAGATCATCTGGCACGCGGATGACACCGCCACGATGGAGGAAGGCAGCCTGTCCATGCCGGGCATCCACGCGCCCGTCACCCGGCCTGCACGCGTGCGGGTGCGCTACGACCGTCCCGACGGCACCGTGGCGCAGGACGAGGCCTGCGGCCTGCTGGGTGCGTGCCTGCAGCACGAGATCGACCAGATCAATGGCCTGTTCTGGACCCGGCGTCTGTCACGCCTGCGGCGCGAGCGCGCGCTCAGGCGGTATGCCAAGCTGGAGCGGGGATAAGCGTTTTCAGGTGCCGCCTTTTTTCCCAAAAAAGGCGTATTTTTCGAAGCTTTTTGAAAAAAGCTTCACCAGAAACCTTTATCGGTTTTCTTCAGTCCGCCTGGCCGTCATCGAGCATGTAGCCACTTGAGCGCACGGTGCGGATCAGGTCCGCCCCGCCCGTGGCGTTGAGTGCGAGGCGCAGGCGGCGGATATGCACGTCCACCGTGCGTTCCTCCACATGGATGCGGTCATCCCACGCGGCGGCCAGGATTTCAGCGCGCGAGAACACCCGGCGCGGATGGCGCATGAGATGCAGCAGGATGCGGTATTCGGTCGGCCCCAGCGCAATGGTGCTGCCCGCGCGCGACACGCGGCGGCCGCCATGGTCGATCGTGACATCGGCAAAGGTCAGGACATCGCCCTCCGCCACGGCAGCAGCCGCAGCCCCGCGTCCGGCGCTGCGCCGCATCACCGCGCGCACGCGCGCATGCAGCACGTCCATGCCGCAGGGCTTGACGAGGTAGTCATCCGCCCCGGTATCGAGCGCATGAATGGAATCCTGCTCCTCGCCGCGCGCGGTGAGCATGATGATGGGCAGGTAGCGCGTGGCCGCCGCCATGCGCAGCCTGCGGCACAGATCCACCCCCGACAGGCCGGGCATCATCCAGTCAAGCAGCACCAGGTCGGGCTTCCAGCTCGTTACACCGGTCAGCGCATCAAGCCCGTTATCGACCGGCATGACCGTATGCCCTGCCGCCTCGAGGTTATAGGTGAGCATGACGGACAGGGCGGCGTCGTCCTCCGCAACAAGGATGCGGAGCGGTTGATCAACCTGCACGGGGTCTAGCTTCCCTGGCCCGAGAACCCGCCGCGTGGCCGCACCACGGGCAGGATCTCGCCGGTGGCGGTGTAGTACACGCGCTCGGCAATGTTGGTGGCGTGGTCACCGATGCGCTCAAGGTTCTTGGCAATGAACAAAAGGTGGGTGCACGGCCCGATATTGCGCGGGTCTTCCATCATGTAGGTTACGAGTTCGCGGAACATGGCGTTGTAGAGTTCATCCACCGCCGTGTCGGACTGCCACACCTCGCGCGCAAGATCGGGGGTGCGCTGGCTCATGGCATCAATGGCGCGGCGCAGGTTGTCCTGCACCAGGCGGCCCATGCTGCGCAGGCCGCTGAGCGAGATGCGCGAGGCCACCAGTTCGGCCCGCAGCGAACGCCGCGCGATGGAGGCGGCGCAGTCGCCGATGCGTTCCATGTCACCGGTAATCTTGAGGGCCGAGACCACCTCGCGCAGGTCGCCCGCCACGGGCGAGCGCAGGGCGAGGATGCGGATCACCATTGCCTCCACATCGCGCTCGAGCGCATCGACCTGCGGGTCGAGGTCGGCTGCAATGCCGGCGGCGTTCTCGTCACGGTCGGCAATGGCGGCAACGGCCTGCGAGGTCTGGCGTTCAACCAGACCACCCATGCGCGCCATCATGGAGCGCAACTGCTCGAGTTCCTGCTCGTAACTGCGTACGATATGTGCTGATTCCTGTCCCACCACCCGCAACCTTTTTGCCTGCCTGCCCGCGCCATTCCGCACGATCCGCCCGATAACAGGGCTTACGATGCCTTACGGGACTATACTATATCGGTCCCCGATTTGTTCAAGACGATGTCATATCCCACCCGGATGAGACAGAATAATGAAATAAAAAGATATTTTTCAGGAACGCCCCCATGCCGCGCCCGCCTAGCCGCCCCGTTGTGTTCCCTGCGCCCTCCGCTGGCCGCCTGAATGTGCTCACGGTCGCCCTCAGCACCCTGCTTGGCCTCGGGCCGGGCATGGCGGCGGCTGATGACGCCACCACCACGCCTGCTGCTGCAAAACCGCCCCGCCCGCCTGCCACGGGCAAGGTGGAGCGGCTGACCGTGACCAGCCAGCGCGTGGTGGGCACCGAGCCCGGTGGCGGGCTGATCCGGGTGGAGGATGCAGCGAAATCGGTCAGCACCATCGGCACGGATTTCATGCGCAAGCAGGCGCCGAGCGCCACGGCGTTCGACATGGTCAGCCTGCTGCCGGGTGCGAATGTCTCCTCATCCGACCCGCTGGGCTTTTCACCCCAGACCAATATCAGCGTGCGCGGACTGGGCGGGGATTCGCTGGGCTACGTGCTCGAGGGCATGCCGCTCAATGATATTGCCTATTACAACGGCTATCCCGGCCAGTTTGCCGATACCGAGAACTACCAGAGCGTCTCGCTCGCACAGGGCTCGGCGGATCTCGACTCCCCCGTGCTCAACGCGGCGGGGGGGCTGATGAGCATGACCTTCCGCGACCCTTCAATGCGGGCGGGAGGATATGCCGATGTATCCTACGGCTCCTACAACACCAACCGCCAGTTCCTGCGGCTTGAAACCGGGCAGATCGGGCATACCGGCATCAGGGGCTTCGTGTCCTACTCGCATGGCTATACCGATAACTGGCGCGGGCCGGGCCATGACGAGCGCCAGCATATCGACTTCAAGTTCCTGCGCGAATGGGGGCAGGGCAACCGGGTCTCGCTGATCGGCACATGGAACACGATGGTGGCCAGCTACTACCCGCCGGTCGACAAATCCGACTGGCAGGCCCAGGGCGTGCATGGCGCGGCCAACAACCTCGCCGCCACCTACAACCCCAATAACGCAGCAGGCGGCACCGATTACTGGGCGCTGTACCGCCAGCCCGAGCGCATTGCCTACCTTGCCGCCCCTGCCCGCTTCATGCTGGCGCGCGGGCTGCACCTCAAGGTCACGCCCTATGCGCAGTGGAGCTACGGCAACGACCCCGGCGGCACGACGCTGGGCGATGCCGGGCTTGCAGGCGGGGCGGATGCGGTGGTGCGCTCGAACTGGACCCAGACCAGCTACCGCTCGGGCTTCAACGCAACCCTCGACTGGCAGCTTGGCAACCATGACCTCGTGTTCGGCTACTGGTACGACTACTCCGATGACAGCGAGCACCAGCCCTTCACGGCCGTGAACGCGCAGGGGTATGCACCCGATATCTGGGTAGACCGCATCAGCCGCACCCTGCTCGACGGCAGCGGCCAGCAGGTCGATGCGGGCAGCTACCACATGATATCCCAGACCAACGCGCTCTATATCGGCGACCGGATGCATTTCCTGCACAAGAAGCTGATGGTGGATGTGGGCTTCAAGGAAGTGATGCTCGACCGCACCGGCACCACCACATCGGGCGGCGTGCAGACGGCGGCAGGCAGCAACAGCGCAACACCGTTGCCACGCATCGCCATCCGCTACCAGATCACGCCACGGCACATGGTATTCTTCAACACCACCACCAATTTCCGCACGCCTGATGAAAGCGCGCTGTTTGGCGGCGTGACGGCCAGCGGCATCACGACACAGCTCAAAAACGAATATTCCGTGTCGGAGGAACTGGGCTACCGCTACAATGGCGACCTGATCGTGGGTAGCCTGACACTGTTCAACTATGACTTCACCAACCGCGAAATCCAGACCCTGCTCAACGTGAATGGCGCACAGGTCGATTCCACCATCAATGGCGGCGGCCAGACCTCACGCGGGGTGGATGTGGAGATCGGCCTCAAGCCGTGGCACCATTTCGCGCCCTACCTGTCGGGGGAGTACCTGCACGCGACCATCGACAGCGACATTCCATCGGCTACCGGCACGCTGGCAACCCGTGGCAAGACAGCGGTGGAAAGCCCGACGCTGCAGGCATCGGCGGGGCTGAGTTATGATGACGGGCATTTCTTCGGGCTGGCCTCGGTGCATTATACCGGGCGGCAGTATTCAACCTTCATGAACGACGAGCGCATGCCCGACCACACCACGGGCAACCTCGCCATCGGCTACCGCATGGATGACCATGCCTTCCTCTCGCACCCCGAATTCCGCATGAACTTCATCAACATCACCAACCAGCATTACCTCTCCGGCGTGGCCACCCCCACGCTGACCAAGGCCGACGGGCCGCAATATTACGTGGGCGGCGGACTGGCCGTGCTGTTCACCGCCGCCACGGGGTTCTGAACCGCAAGGCCACGCAGCACCACCGTGCCCGCCAGCAGGTACAGCACGGCAGGCACCAAAAGGCAGCCCGCATGAATGCCCGCCTGCGCCTGTGCCGTCTGATGTCCCGCGCCACTGACCAGCCCCGCCGCCGCCAGCACGCCCGCCAGCAGGCTGCCACCAATATCAAACGCCATTTTTGACGCCATGGAATTGAGCGCCCAGCCCAGCCCCACCGTGCGCAGGCCATCCGCCCCGCCTTCGTGCCGCATGGCATGCGCCAGCAGGGTGAAGCAGGCCGGGTTGCACACGCCCACGCACAGCCCGAACAGCCCCAGCCCCGCCCCGGTCAGGTCCAGCCGCGCCGGCAGCCCATAGGCCAGCAGCAGGACAGCCCCCGCCGCCACCGTGCCGTGGCGCATGACCACGCCTGCGCCCCACCGTGCGCACAGGGGCAGGGAAAGCCCGCACCCGGCCAGCACCATCAGGCTCATCATGCCCAGCAGCCAGCCCGCCATGTGGTCGCCCGCATGCAAAACGTAGCGCACGTCATAGACCAGTGCGCCAAACAGGAAGGTGCTGCCCAGCATGGTCAGCAGCATGGCCCCCGTCAGCCGCCGCCAGGCCCGGTTGGCCAGCAGCGATGCAACGAGCTGCCGGGGGGCCGCATCGCCGCCATCCGTCGCCACCCGCTCGTGGCACAACCGCGCAGGCAGCCACACCAGCGCGCCCACCACGCACACCACCACCACCATGAACAGGGCAAAGCCCGCCTGCCGGTTGCCGTGGCCCAGAAAATCCACGGCAGGCAGGGTGACCATGCTGACCGCAAGCCCGCCAAGTGTTGCCCCCACCATGCGGCTCGTGGCCAGGCGCAGGCGGATGGCGGGATCGGATGAAATCAGGCTGGTCATGACCCCGTAGGCGGTATTGACCACTCCGTAGCTTACGCACAGCCCCATATAGGCCGTGCCCGCGCACAGCCCGCGCGCCACGATGGGCCAGCCGCGCGGCAGCGGCACGAAGGTCAGCACCACCAGCACCATGAACGGCACGAGCCCGCCGCGCAGCAGCGGCAGGGCCTGATGGCCCGCGGGCCTGCGGTCGATCCACAGCCCTACGACAGGATCGGTCACGAGGCTTGCCGCGCGTGCGGCAAGCAGCATGAACCCCACCATGCGGGCAGGGAAAAAGCAGATATCGGTATAGAAATACGCCAGGTAGCTGAGCATCAGCCCCCAGATGATGTTGAACCCCGCATCACCCGCGCCAAATGCCACGATCTCCTTCAGCCCCACGCGGAGGGCGGAAGGAGGCGGCACCGGCGCGGGCGGGCGCATCATCCCGGCGTCACTGCGCGGCGGGTGCCAAAACATTCTTCCGGCCCCGGAAAGTCGCGGGTGCGCACATCCTCGGCATAGCGGGCAACCGCGCCGTCAATCACATCGCCCACATCGGCGTAACGGCGCACGAAGCGCGGGGTGTCCGTGCCGAACATGCCCAGCATGTCATCAACCACCAGCACCTGCCCATCGCACGCAGGCGAGGCCCCGATGCCGATGACCGGCACCGGCACGGCAGCCACGATCTCGCGCGAGACGGATTCGACCGTGCCCTCGAGCACCACGGCAAAGGCGCCAGCACCCGCAATGGCATGGGCATCATCACGCACCTTGCGCGCCTGCGCCGCGTCACGCCCCTGGGTGCGGAAGCCGCCCGTGGCGTTGACCGCCTGCGGCATCAGCCCCACATGCCCGCAAACGGGAATGCCGCGCTCGGCCAGAAAGTGCACGGTTTCGGCCATTTCCACCCCGCCCTCAAGCTTGACCGCGCCACAGCCGGTCCCTGCCATGAGGCGGGCGGCGTTGCGAAAGGCCTGCTGCGGTGATTCCTGATAGGAGCCAAAGGGCATGTCCACCACCACCAGCGCGCGCTGCGAGGCACGCACCACGGCAGCGCCATGGGCAATCATCATGTCCATGCTCACGGCCAGCGTATCGGGCATGCCGTACACCACCATGCCCAGCGAATCCCCCACCAGCATCACGTCAACATGCGCATCGAGCCTGCGGGCCATGGGCGCGGTATAGGCCGTAAGCCATACACCGGGTTCCCCGCCCTTGCGCACATCGCGGATGGTCCGCCGCCGGGGCTGTTCGCCCTTGCCCATGCCTGCCATTTTCCTGCCATATCCGTTGCGTTACGATGATATCTGGATATTGCAGGCCATCGGTCTTGGCAAATCCCCCGGTCGCCTGAATGGGCACGCGCCCAATTCAGGTGGAACCACAGCACGCGCCGCACCGTTGACTTACAGAACTGAAAGAGACCTATCCATCCGGCCGGGGGGAAACCTGTCCGGGATTTAATGTGATATTAATTACTATTATCACATAATATGCCTATGATATACATCAATACGGCATCAAACGATCCATCATGCAGGCCTCACCCCCCTAACAAGGCGCATGCCGTATCCCCCATGTGACCCGCCCCCATCCACTGTGGCGCATGGTTCCACGCGGCGCAGGCCCCTCCTGCCCGCTCCACCACCAGTACCAACCGTTCTGGCCACAGATACTTCAAGGACCGTCCGATGCGTGAAACACGTACCGCCCTGGCTGCCTGGCATCTGCAGCATTCCCGCCCCGAATGCCTGGTAAGCTACTTCGACCCCTGGCAGCCCGTGGCTCGGCAGCTTGACCTGCTGGCCAGCCGCTTCGGGGCCGTAAAAGCCCTGTGCGATGCCGAACGCGACAGCCTCGCCACCGAGGATGACGCGTTGGCGCAACTGCGTGATTCGCTGGCCTTTCACCTGCTCAGGGCCTGCGTGTGGTGGCAGGTCGATTTCTCGCCCCGCGCCGTAACGGGGCTGTCGGCGCCCAAGTTCATGGAGCATGCCCACCGCCATACCGCACGGCATGTGGATGACGAGACGATGCTCGATGTCATGACATGGCAGCATTACATGCACCGCGCCGATAGCGGCCACATCATGGTGACCGGCACCGACCCGCTCTATCGCGGCAACACCACCATCGTGTACGGCATCGACGGGCATCGGGGCTTCCGCTTTGGCATGCAGCGCCCCGGCCAGCCACTGGCGTGGAACGACATCACCCATCCGGATTTCATCGCCGCCAGCCTCAACGCCCGCGCGCTGCACTGCCTGATCGAGACGGAATGCGCCGCCATTGGCGAATGGGACCAGGCGCGTGAGGAGCATATCCAGGCCGCCCGCCACCACGCCCGGCACTTCCACATCGTGGGGCAGGCCGATCCCGTGGCGCGCTATGCGCGCGCCCTGGAGCAGTTCAGCCGGTGCCAGTCGCGTTTCGGGCGCTTTGCGTTCGAGAACATCGTCAACCACATGGCCTTTGCCGTAGCCCACGCCGCCCATGAGCAGGGGCTGAGCCTTGCCGAACTCCTGCACCAGGGCGACGGGCACCCGGTCAGCCCCAACATGGTCGACAGCCTGAAGCGGCGCGCGCACGCCCATGTCACCACCGGCACCGACCCGCTGCGCCAGGCGCAGTACGTGGCCATGCTCAACCGGGTTGAAACCGGCTTCGCCCTCTCGGGCGGGCAATAAGAGGCCATAAGACCGGGGGGAAGAGAAAACATATTCTTCTCCCCCCACGACATCCGGGCCTGCACTCCCTATATTCAGCAGGAATAGCAGGAGACCCGATATATGGCATTGGCCAAAAGCAGACGACCGGCACCCCGCCGCAGGACGGTACAGCCCCGCTCGCCGCGCGTTCGCGGCGAGACACGCCGCCTGCTGGAAATGCTGTGCGTGCTGCATGGGTCGATCCATCGCGGATCGCGTGATGCCGGTGCCCTCGTGCGCTGCGTGGTGCAGGCCCAGCCCGATCTTGGCCTGCCCGACAAGGACCTGCCCGCCGCCCCCCGCCATGATGGCGAGAACCCGCCCACCGCCACGGAATGGAAGCGCCTGGGCCATGCGCTGGAGGAAATCCGCCTCCAGCACATGAACGACCGGGGCTACGTGGATGCCTGGCTTGATGAACTCAGCCATGCCACCGGCCTTGGCAGCGTGGCCAGCGAGGTGCTCGGCCTTGCCATGTGCTACCGCCTGAACGGGCATTTCGAGCAGTTATGGGATGATCTGTGCGAGAACCGCTCGCGCGGGCCATTCCTGTGCGAGGACATTCCGCTGCTGCACCTGCTGCTCGGCCAGGAGGAGGACGCGATTGCCACCGCCCTCGCCCCCGATGGCCAGTTGCGCATGAGCGGCCTGATGACCGTGGACGAGGATGGCGACATCACGCTCCTGCCCCGGCTGATGGCGCTGATGAACCGCCGCGCCAGCGTGGTGGGCGATATCCGCTCCATGCTGCTCGGCCAGCCCCGCACGGCCACCCTGCCGTGGGAGGCCTTTGCCCATCTGGGCCAGCAGGCCGAGATTGCGGCCAAGCTGCTCAAGGCGGCGGTCGCCACCCATGCCAGCGGCATCAACATCCTGCTTTATGGGCCGCCGGGCACCGGCAAGACCGAGTTCGCGGCCACCCTCGCGCGGCATATAGGGGCGACGCTGTACCCCGTGGGCGAGGCCGACAGCGCGGGCGATGAACCCTCGCGCCATGAGCGCCTGGCCGACCTGCGGTGCAGCACGCGCCTGCTGCGCAACACCGAGTCCATCCTTCTGTTCGATGAGGCGGAGGACCTGTTTACCTCCAGCCTGTTCGACGCGCCGCAATCCTACAGCCGCGTGTTCTTCCACCGCCTGCTCGAGCAGGGGGGCACGCCGGTCATCTGGACCGCCAACGACCTTGATACCCTTGGCCCCGCCATTGCCCGGCGCATGGCGCTGTGCATCGAGGTGCGCCAGCCCGGCATCGGCGTGCGCACGCGGCTATGGCAGGACATGGCACGTGAGGAGAAAGTGGCCCTCGCCCCGCAGGATGCGGCCGACCTTGCGCGCACCATACCGGCGGCACCCGGCATCTTTCGCAACGCCCTGCGCTCCACCCACCTTGCAGGCGGCGATTCGGGCATGGCCAGCCTGATCGCCACCGGCATTGCACGCGCCGCCGCGGGCGGGCAGATGCCCATGCCATCACAGCCCGACGTGACGGATTATGACGCGACCCTCATCAACGCCGATTGCGACCTGCAGGCGCTGACAAAACGCCTCGCCCGCCCCGGAGCGCCCCGTGCGGTCTCCCTCCTGCTGTCCGGGCCGCCGGGTTCGGGCAAGAGCGCGTATGCTCGCCATCTGGCCGCCG
The DNA here is from genome assembly GCF_001571345.1 of Komagataeibacter xylinus NBRC 15237. GTDB lineage: Bacteria > Pseudomonadota > Alphaproteobacteria > Acetobacterales > Acetobacteraceae > Komagataeibacter > Komagataeibacter xylinus. The sequence continues at coordinate 11,509 of NZ_BCTP01000024.1, forward strand.
AGATGGACATGCCGGTGCTGCAAAAGCGCGCCTCCGACCTGCTGGACAAATATGTGGGCCAGAGCGAGCAGCAGATTGCCGCAGCCTTTGCCGAAGCGTGCGACAGCGGGGCGTTTTTGATCATTGACGAAGCCGACAGCCTGCTTGGCGACCGCCGCTCCGCCGAGCGGTCATGGGAGATCAGTCAGGTCAACGAGATGCTGACCTGGATGGAGCAGCACCCGCTGCCATTCGCCTGCACCACCAACCTGGTGGAAAAGCTGGACCCGGCCAGCATGCGGCGCTTCCTGTTCCGCGCGCGTTTTGGCTACCTGAACGCGGTGCAGGCGGCGCATGCGTTCTCGCGCTTTTTCGGGCAGGAGGCACCTGCTGCCCTGCGGCACCTGCACACCCTCGTACCATCAGACTTCGCGCTGGTGCTGCGCCGGGCGCGGCTGCTCGATGAAAACCCCACGCCGGACGAACTGCTCGAGCGCCTGCGCGCGGAAACCGCAGGCCGCGAGGGCAACCGCAAGATCGGTTTCCTTTCCTGAAAATAAAGGTAACGCCCGGAAAGCGTCATCCCCTGCCTTTCACCCCCGCTGTCACACGCCGCCATCCATCAGGTGCCGCGACTTCCATGGGCATGCCACGGGTTGGTCCCGGATCTCCAAAACCCAGGGCGGACATGAACCGGAACCAAACCGTGACATGTCCGGCATCGCCTGCAACATGACGGGGCCGTTTTTCGTTGCGGGTACGCCTCCCTCACAAAGAGTTGGATTCCGGTTCCCCGCGCATGGGTCGAGACTGCATGCCCGTCATATCGCGCCCGGGTCATGGCGGACGGGGGCGGCATCCGGGCGACCGGCCGATGCATCGCAGTCCCGCCATCGCATACCCACGCACGACAGTACGCCTCCGTCGAAAAGGAAATCCATCCCATGTCCACCCGACGTCTCCGCCTTTCTGGCCTGTTTTCCCTCGGCCTGCTTTCCCTTGCCAGCGGCTACGCCGCGTTCGCCACACCCGCCCGGGCCGCCGATACGGCATCGGGCGCCCTGATGGGCACGGACGGCACGGCGCGGGGGTCGATCCATGTGACAGCGGCACCGAAGGGGGTGCTGCTGCGTATCGAGGCCACCGGGATGATCCCTGGCTGGCACGGCGTGCATTTCCATGAAAAAGGCATCTGCGGCCCGCCGAAATTCACCGATGCGGGCGCGCATGTCCATACGGCGACGCCGGTGGTCCATGGCCTGCTGAACGCCAATGCGAACGATGCGGGAGACCTGCCCAACATCTTCGTTGGACAGGACGGCAACGCGACGGTCGAACTGTATTCGACGCTGGTGACCCTTAACGGTACGGACGGCCACCCGGGGCTGCTCGATTCCGATGGGTCCGCCCTTGTCATCCACGCCAACCCCGATGATTACCGCACGCAGCCGATTGGCGGGTCGGGCGACCGCGTGGCCTGCGCCGTCATTCACCAGGGCGGGTAGCCGATCAGGCACCGTTGGGACGCAGCCCACCGTAATGAGGCAATGAAAACTTCCGGGTGCCGCATCTTTTCAAAAAGGCGGCACCCCAAAACTTCTGTTTACTGGGGCGGGTGGGCCGCGGCGTCGGCCTCGATGGCGCATTCGGCGGCAGGGGGGGCGGCCATGGTGGCGTGCAGCGCCGTCACCTCCGCCCGCGCGGCATCCATTTCCTGCCTGAAGCCATCATCCTGCTCCATGGCCGAATACAGCACGCCGCCATTGAGCCACCCCGCCGCGACATCGGTCTGCCACTGCACGCCACACACCACGCGGCTCTCGCCAAACACGCGGGCGCGCTGCATGATCGCAGCCGTGCGATCAGGCAGGATATCGGACAGGATCAGCCCCGTCACCCAGCCCAGCGTGGCGTGGAGCGAGGGGTAGGACGGATCACGCTTGAGGTCGGCGCGCAGTGGAATACAGGTGGGAAGTTCAGCCTCGGTAAAGGGGCGGGGGCGATTCCATAGCGCCTTCTCGGCATTGACGGCAGGTGTGAGGCGCTTTTCGATCCGCGCCACAAGGCCCACGAGTTCGGGCAACTGCTCGGGCGGCAGGGTAAAGCCCGCGGCACACGAAAAGGCCGAGACCATATGCGCGGGCGTATCGCGGTTATCGGCCTGCGCGAGTTTCCACCGTGGCGTGCCTTCAAGGGCGCGGGTGGCGGCAAAGATGGAGGCATCGGCCGCGCGCTGCGCCGTGTCCGGGCCGGGCGGGGGTGGCAGGAACACCTGCCCGTCAGGCAAAGGCGGGCCTGCGGGCACATCGGCCTGCGCTGCAGGGTGGGCATGGGCGGCGTGATGAGGGGCATGCGGATGCGCCCGGGCCGCCACAGGCGGCATGGCCAGCAGCCCCATTGCGGCACAGGCAGCCAGCCCGCGCGCCATGGCAGAACGATCGAGACGCATCTTGTTCCTGTCAGTTCACCTTTTGCCGCAGGCCACGGCGACACCCTGCCCATAGCATGAGGCGCAGAAGGGACAAATGCCACAACGCCCCCCTGCGGGCCAGACGCATCTTCTGCCCCGGCGGGTTTTATGGCATGCTGCACCAACAAGCTGGAGGCACGCCCCGATGAACCGCAGAAACCCGATATGGCCCACCACCGTCAGCCCCGTGCGGATCGGGCTGTGCGTGATCGGGCTGACGCTGGTGCTCGTCCAGTTCATTCACGGGCTGAACATCAGCCCCGATGCCATGCCGGGTCAGGTCATGTTCCATATCGCCATGCTGGCCCTTGGTGCCATCGTGTTCGTGGCCGGCATGTGGGGCCCGTCGCTTTAAGAGAAATTATTGGAAAGTAATAAGAGCCTATTTGAAAATAACTCATTGATAAAAAATAATAAAAGTTTTTGGGCGTCGCCTTTTCTGGAAAAAAGCGACACCCGGAAACCTTCATGGGTTCAGCGACCGCCCGATACCGTCATGACGCTACCGGTCATGTACGATGATGCGGGCGAAAGCAGGAACGCCACCGCCTGCGCAATTTCATCCACATGGCCCACGCGGCCCATGGGCACCACGGTTTCAGCCAGTTTTGCGGTTTCGGGGGGGACCATGTCGGTCGCGGTCAGGCCGGGGGCCACCGCGTTGACGCGTATCCCCTCGCGCGCGACCTCATTGGCCAGGCCGCGCGTAAACGCCTCGACCGCAGCCTTGGTGGCAGCATAGGGCACAAGCCCCGGCAGGCCGCCCAATCGCGCCGCAACGGAAGACAGGTTCACGATCACGCCGCCCCTGCCGCCGTGGCGGGTGGACATGCGGCGCACCGCCTCGCCCGCTGCCAGCATGGTGGCGCGGACATTGATGTCGAACAGTGCATCAAGCGTCTCGGCGGTCTGTTCTTCCACCCGCACCTTGGTGCCGGTCACGCCCGCGTTGTTGACCAGCCCCCAGAGCGGCCCGAGTTCATGCGCGCGTGTGAACAGGGCGCGGATCTCACCTGGCCGGGAAAGGTCGGCCCTGATGGCCATCGCGCGGCCACCACGTTCGGTAATGGCGCGGGCCAGCGCCTCGGCCCGAGCAGCGTTGGTGGCGTAATTGATGGCCACCGCATGCCCCTCACGCGCAAGCAGGGTGCTGATGGCATGGCCAATGCCCCGGCTGCCCCCCGTTACGATCACGACGCCGGGCGTCTGGGCCGGGGCGGGGGAATGGGCATCGTTCATGAAATCATCCTGCCTGGTGTGGGGTGTCTGATCAGGGGATCATAGGCCCCTGCCCCCGCCTGCAAACAGGAAAAAGGCCCGTTTGCAGGCGGCCAGCGTATATCAGCCATCCAGTCGCGCAAGGTGAGGCAGCAGGTCGCTCAGCCCCTTGATGGTGGCAGGGCGTGACAGACCTGTTTCATTTGAGAACCGGTCAATGACGGGATCGGGGATCAGGGTCGTGACCACGCTTTCATCAACCGGTGTGTTGGTGGGGTGGGTTTCCCAGCGGATGACCTGATCTTCCAGCCCGGCCTTGCGGGCGCGGGCATGCAGGTCCTTGCGGCCGGGGCTGTTGGCATTGCCCATATAGGCAATGACCGCGCTCATCAGGCCCGATGTATCGGTGCGGGCGCCGGTCAACACATCAGCAACCTTGCCTGCGGCCTGTCCGATCTGATCAGTACGGGTGGTAGCCATGGTTTATGCTCCTTTGTGGTCTGACGTTGTGGTCATGACAGGCCAACGAGGGCGGGGCGGCATTCGTGCCATCACGGATTTATGAAGACTATCGTGTATTTTTCAGGGAACTTTTAAAACGCACCCTTCGCGGCCCTGTTATGACAAAAAGGGTTGACAGTTGTAGCAAACTGCAATGCGCTGTGATGCGGCAAGACCACGCGACGACCTTGAACACAGAGGAGAAAACGCAATGCGACGCCTGCCCGATGCCCGGCGCTCCACCACACATGGACTGCTTGCGCTCGTCTGTGTGGCTACGGGTGCTGCCTGCGCCCTGTCGCCCGCCCATGCGACCGAGCGTGGGGATCAGGCCAGCGCGTGCAAGGGCGATGTATTCAGGCTCTGCTTTCTCGACATTCCGAACGAAAAGCTGATGACGGAATGCCTGGAAAGCAAGCTTGACCAGCTCTCGCCCAGATGCCGGGCCATGTTCGAGGATGATGGCCAACCCGAGCCCACCGGCACGCCCGCGCAGCCTGTGCCGCCAGCAGCCCCTGCCCCGCGCTGAAAACGTGCCGCTGCGCGGCCGGACCGAATTTTCTGGTGGTGCCTTTTTTCAAAAAGCGTCGAAGAAGGCGGCCATTTTGAAAAAAGGCACCACCCAGGAACTTTTATTATTTTTTATCAACGGGTTGTTTTCAAATAGTCTCTGCAACAGGAAAAATGGCGGCGACAGGGCGGTTATTTGACGGCCTGCCATTTGTACCCCACACAAACAGCCTGTCTTTTCTGGAACAGGGTCGTCATGCCTGATTATGCTCCCACCATCATGTGGTTTCGTGATGATCTGCGGCTGGCGGATAACCCGGCCCTGTCTGCCGCGGTGGCGGCGGGGCCGGTGGTGTGCGTGTATATCCATGACCCCGCGCTGAATCTGGGTGGCGCCGAGAAATGGTGGCTGCACGGCGCGCTTGAAGCCCTTGATGCCGACCTGCGCGCGCAAGGCGGGCAGTTATGCCTCATGGCCGGGCCGGAACAGGAAAGCCTTCTGTGGCTTGCGCAGATGCTGGGCGCGCGTGGCGTGGAATGGAACCGCCGTTACGCGGGACCGGCCCGCACGCGTGATGCCGCGATCAAGACCGCGCTGAAAGCCGGGGGCCTGATGGCCCAGAGCCACCCCGGCAATATGCTGCATGAGCCATGGCAGGTGCGCACGAAGCAGGGCGGCCCCTTTCGCGTTTTCACGCCATGGTGGCGAGCGGTGCAGGCCATGGGGCCGCCGCTGCCGCCTCTGCCCGTGCCGCATGGCCTGAATGCCGCCCTGGCAGCCGCCCCGGTGCCAGATGCCGTGGCCAGCCAGCTTGTGAAGCTGGCCGCCCTGTCGCTGCGCCCCGCCACGCCCGACTGGGCGGCGGGCCTGCGCGCCACATGGCAACCGGGCGAGACAGCGGCCCTTGAGCGGCTTGATACATTCCTGGCCGAGCGCCTGCCCGGTTACGCCACCGCGCGTGACCTGCCCGCCCGACCCGCTACATCGGGCCTGTCGCCATGCCTGCGCTTTGGCCATGTCTCGCCCCGGCAGGTCTGGCACGCGGTTGACGCACGCGGCGCGGGCGACCGCGACAGCGCAAGCTTCCTGAGCGAACTGGGGTGGCGTGATTTTGCCCAGTCCACCCTGTTCGACTTTCCCGACATGGCAACGCGCAGCCTGCGCCCCGAATTCGATGCCATGCCCTGGCGCACCGACCCCGCCGGGCTGCGGGCCTGGCAGCGCGGGCGCACCGGCTACCCCATCATCGATGCGGGCATGCGCGAACTGTGGCATACGGGCTGCATGCATAACCGCGTGCGCATGATCGTGGCGTCTTTCCTGACCAAGCACCTGCTGCTGGACTGGCGGGTGGGCGAACGGTGGTTTGCCGATACGCTGGTGGATGCCGATGCGGCGAGCAACCCGTTCAACTGGCAATGGGTGGCCGGGTGCGGGCTGGATGCGGCCCCGTATTTCCGTATTTTCAACCCGGTGCTGCAGGGCGAAAAATTCGACCCCGAAGGCGCGTATGTGCGGCGCTGGGTGCCCGAACTCGTGCGCCTGCCAGGGCGTGCCATCCACACGCCGTGGAAAGCCGACCTGCCCGCAGGCACGCGCTACCCCACCCCAGTGGTTGATCTGGCAGGCGGGCGGGCCCGCGCGCTGGCCGCGTGGAAAGCACTCTAGCCCCGATTATGGACGGGCCGCCCTGTAAGTAGACAGGCGCTTCATATGGTGTTAGGGATTTGCCAGACAGTAACAGATATTATGTATTAATTATTATATGAAACTAATTTCCGCCATTCCCCAAGCGGCATGAAAGTCATCAGCACGCCGCGCCCATGACGGATTGCGGCATTTTTTCAGTTGATCAGCATCAATATCTCAAAAATGACAATATTTTAGTCATGTCTCCCGCGCAGGCGACATGCATGCAGCACCTGGAGGCAGGATTTCATGGGTAGCAGGAACAGGTATGGCTCCACGCAGGCGGTGTCCTGTGAAAATGGGCAACTGGCCCTTGTATCCGGTCATTTCGATATGGATTCGCTCCAGCAGACCGTGGCCCAGTACCGCAGGGAAGGCCGCGTCTCGGCCAGCCGGGGCAATCAATGCCCCATCGTGGCGCAGAGCGGCGCGTGGCTAAGCATGAGCCTGACCGAACTCGACGGCTGGAAGGCGGGCGCCCTGCACCTTGATGGGGGCACGATCATCATAGGCCATGCACAGGGCACGAGCGTGACCATGCTGCCGGTGAACATACGCGCAGGCGGTGGCACTCTGATGTTTGACAGGGGCACGGCGCATGGTAGCAGCCTGCTCGTTGACCTCAAGCGCATGTGCGACTCCCACGCCACGCTGCAACTGGTCTTTGAAGGCCATGAGCGGCAGTTTGCCGCCTACGACCCCATGACGGACATAACCCTTGTCGGTCTGGCCCCCGGCAGCGACACCATTGAAGGCTGGGTTGCCCTGCGGCTTGATGGCAATCCGTGGCACATCGTCTGCCCCACGACCCTGGAAGGCGCGCCCCAGCCCCAGCTGCGCCGCGAATGGCGGGCCAACGGACAGCCACATGTGACCATGCACCTGCCGGGCTGAAAAAGGGCGCCAGAACAAATCACGAAAAAAGGAGGACTCTGCATTCCGATGCCTGATCTCCTCAAGCGTCAACAGACTTATCCACAGGCCTGCGTGAAAGATTCCATCTTGCGAATCCTGTTTCCTGTTGCGGTAAAGCGACAATAAATGGCTATTTTCCGCCATAATCAGGATTCTTTTTGCGCCCTTCTTTACGCCTGCAATTTCCTGTGCAGGGGACTCGGGCGGATTATGGTGAAAAAAATCCACACCTGACCAACCCGTTCCATCAGGGACTCAGCCATTCAGTCCCGGTTCACCGTCATGTTCCGCAAGGCCAGGGGGCATCGGGTCGGGCTGGGCTAAGTGAACCAGAATTTCATGGGGCAGATTTTCGGCAAAGACCCGGTCGAATCGCGCATGCAGCGCCTGACGGACCCAGACCTCGAACGGCGTGCCGCCACGCCTGGCGGGGAGGAGCGGCGTGTCGTGAAATGCTGGCATGGTGTCCCTCCCTGTGATGCCGGGCGTGTCCTGCACCGCAAACGGCCATGCCGGGCTGACAGTTTCCTGCCGTAGCAACCCGGCGGGGCTGCCATGCGCTTGGCTGGCACGCCCCGCTCAGGCCGCCATGGCGTCAAGCAGCGGAATGCCGGTGGCCTGCGCCATGCGCGTGGCATAGGCCCGTACCGGCTCGGGCCATACAAGGCCCGCCACCAGCGTCAGGTTGCGCAGGAAGGGAAAGAGATGGATGTCATCGGTTGAAAGCTGGCCGTTTACGGCGTCCGGGCTGCGAATCAGTCCGGACAGGCGGGGGAATGCCGCGTTGATGCGGGCGATCAGGGCCGGGCTTTCGGCCAGGCGCTGACAGAACGGGCCGACCATCTCCTCCTTGTTGCGGATGAAATACAGCCGCGCCGCCGTGGTCGCGAACTCCGGCAGGGGCGTTGCCGCCGTGCGCGGCAGTGTCAGGTTCAGGTAGGGTTCGTGCATCTCCTTCATCCACCCGATGACTTCGGGGCGCGTGGGGCCGGTCAGCAGGGGTTTGCCATCCAAGGCATCGACATGGGCGACAATATCCATGCTTTCCCCCATGAAATGGCCGTCCTGTTCCAGAATCGGCACCATCTTGCGGCCAATCATGCGGGTGGGCGTTTGCACGTCATCATTGAGCAGCACGATATCGGTCACCGGCATATGCTTGAGGCCGAAAATCATGCGTGGCTTCACGCAGAAGGGGCAGTGATCATAGATATAGAGTTTCATGCCGGTCCCGTTAGCGTTTCATGCCCGCAATCTTGCGATCGGTGGTGAACTGGCTCAGCGCATAGACCGACCAGATGGCGGCGGGAATCCAGCCAATGACGGTGACCTGCAGGATCAGGCACACGATGCCTGCGAAGGGCCGCCCGATGGTGAAAAACTGTAGCCAGGGCAGCAAAAGGGCCAGGATCAGACGCATCAACAATACCTTTCTCATGGTTCGGCAGGGCAGCGGGCATGACGCCATGCGCGGATGGGTGCGCCCCATATTTCTGCCTGTGCGGCACGGCTGGAGCAACATGACGCATGGCGCGCTGTATCCTCTTCCTTTTGGCGGAGGAGCGCAGTAAAAACATGATGATGGAAAACGCGTCGGATACACAACCCGCCCCCGGGGGGCGCCGGAATTTCCTCGGGCTTGTCACCACCGCCACCGCTGCTGCGGGGGCCGGGGCATGCCTGTGGCCTTTCCTGCAAAGTCTTGCCCCGCGTGACAGCGCTGCCGCCCACCTGCCGGTGGACGTAGACATATCCGCCCTGCCGCCGGGGCAGCAGATTGTCGTGACCTGGCAGGGCAAGCCGGTTTTCATTACCCACCGCACGCCCGAGGCGCTGGCCGTGCTGCAGGATGCGGCCCAGGCCGCCCGCCTGCGCGATGGGCCATCGCACGACAACCAGCAGCCGCCCTATGCCACGAACTGGCACCGCTCGCTTGACCCGCGCTACGGCGTGGTGGTGGGCATCTGCACCCATCTGGGCTGCGTGCCTGCCTACAAACCCCTGCCCGAGGGCAAGGGAGAAGCCGGTTGGCCCGGCGGCTATGCCTGCCCGTGCCATGGCTCCAAATTCGACCTTGCCGGGCGCGTGTTTCGCGGTGCGCCCGCGCCCTACAACCTGCCCGTGCCGCCATACAGCATGCCCACGCCGACCGTTATCCGGCTGGGCGAGAACCCGGCGGGGCAGGATTTTGACTTCTCGAGCATTCTCCAGCTCTGAAAAACCAGTAAGGTTCCGGGTGCCGCCTTTTTTCCAAAAAGGCGGCGTTCTTCGAAGCTTTTTGAAAAAAGCTTCACCAAAAACGTTCTTATGATTTCTGGATGTTTTCCGGACCGACTTTTCACACAGTCTCTTAAAAAAACTTCGGGAGAACGCCGCGTTTTTGAAAAAGGGGGCACCCGGAAGCTTTTATCACATGCTCCTAGCGCACCGGTTTGAGGTGCAGGTCCATGGTATAGATCGCAACCGGCAGGCGCAGGCGTGATTTTCCATCAGGCTGGAAGCTGGCTGTGCGGTTGAGCTGGACTGCGGGAATCCACAATGTGCCGTGGCTGTCGATCCACATGGCATCGGCCCAGACCAGCCGCCTGTCGCGCACCAGCGTGGTGGCCCTGCCCTGCGGGGTCAGGCGCAGGATACGCAGCCGGTTCACATCCGATACATACAGGTTGCCATCGCCATCAATGGCCGTGCCGCCGGTCGTGGGCGTGTTGTAGAACAGCCTTACGGTCCGGGCGAGATCCGGCGCGGGCAGGTCCGGGTTTTCCAGCGCGGCGGTGGGGGCGACCCATAGCGGGCCGGAACTGGGCTGGAAATAGAGTTTCGACCCATCGGGCGAGACCTCGAGCTGGTCGGCATGCACGCGGGCGGGGTGGCCGCCGGTGGTCAGCAGCCGGCCCTCGGCATACATCGGGCGTTCATCGGTGGTGGAACGGTCATGGGCCAGCACGCGGCGCTGCTGCCCCGTGCGCTGGCTGACCACGATCAGGGCGGGATCGCCTGCATCGGTGACGAAAATCGTGTTGTTATGAAAGCGGATATCGTCGATATAGCTGTGCGGCGTGCTGCTGGCGCGCAACGAGATGATGTGCACGGGCTGCCCGGTCGTGATGTCAAAGGCCAGCAGCCGCGCAGGCGCTCCCCCCATAGGGTTGGGCGGCCCGCCGACATTGGCATCGCCCGAATCCACCACCCACAGCAACCCGTCCGGCCCGATGCGCAGGGCGTTGACCCGCACGAAAGGCTGCATGTCGCCCTTCGTGCCATCGGCATGGTTCCAGCGCGCATCGGGGAAGGCATGGGGCACGCCCTGCGCATCGACCTCGGCCACACTCGGGCCGCCGCCACCCCCGCCCCAATACGGGAAAGAGACGAACATGCGCCCGTTATCCGCCACGGCCACGGCATTGAGCACGCGCTGCGAGGTCCAGGCCGTGTGCAGCGCCTCACGCGCGCCAGCCTGCCCCGACGGGCTGGCAAGCCCAAGGGTGAACACAATGCCCGCCACGGCCATGCCGCGCAGGGTCAGGGAAAAACCGGGAAAGCGCATGCCCCTACCCTATCACCCTCCGCCGCGCAGGCGGTTCACGGCTGCGTGTGGCACACGCCGTGGCGGCCCAGCGTGAGTTACCGGGCAGAAATGACCTGAAAATAAATGATTGATAGAAGTTTCCGGGTGCCGCCTTTTTTCGAAAAGGCGGCGTTCTTTGAAGCTTTTTGAAAAAAGCTTCACCAGAAACTTTCTGATGGCGCTGTTCCCCGCAGGCGCGACGGCCTTGCGGGGAACAAATCTTCAGGCGACAGGAGCGGCCGCGGCCATCTGGCCAAGGGCTGCGCGCAGCTTGCCTTCATTGGCGGGCGAGAGCGAGGTCTGGAGCACACGGGCGTGGCCCTTGAACTGGCTCAGGTCAGCCAGCACCTTGTCGGGCTGCGACTTGCGCACCAGCACGAACAGGGCAGACGTATTGGCGGGAATGGTCGCGCCAAGCGACTTGATGAAATTGTCATCAATACCGTAATCGGACATCTTGCCCGCCAGCGCCCCGGCGCCAGCGCCGACAATGCTGCCCGCGACAAAGCCTGCCAGCGGGTTCAGGCACAGAAGGCCGACCAGCGCGCCCCAGAACCCGCCCGAGAACAGGCCATAGGAGGCACCGACCTTTTCAAGGTTGATGCTCTGCTGCAGGTGCAGCTTGCCATCCGCCCCACGGACCACGACAACCGCGTCCTCAAGGTCAAGCAGGTATTCCTTTTCCAGCTTCTTGCATTCGGTCAGCGCGGCCGTGGCTTCGTTCTGGCTGTCAAAGCCGATAACGATCAGATCGGACATGGGATACTCCGTTGCATGCTACCGCCACGGTGGTGGCGGATCAGGATATTGATATTACATGCAGGCCGCCCATCTGCCGTGGTGGTTTTGGGCATGGCCGCCGCCTGCACGATGCAGGTCTGCGCCCGGGCATTCAGTCCCGGGGGGCCGCCCGTGGGGTGAACACATCGCGCGGCGCATGCGTAAAGGCGTCCTGCCCCGGCGCGTCATCGCCCTGCGGGTCGTGGCCGGGCGGGCTTGCGGGCTGTGGCGCCTGCGGCGGGGGCGTGGGTGCGTCATCGGACGGGGCGGGCGGGGCCTCAAGCACGGGGATCATCAGCGTTGTGGGGGCTGTGGGCTGGGCCACGCGGGCCAGCAGGCCATCGACATAGCCATTGCGCAGCCCCCGCGTGAGGCTGCCGGTATTGTAGCAGCTCAGCGCATGGCGCAGCGCGGCCTGCGGGCTGGCCCCACCGGGCAGGGCGGCGCGGTAGCATTGATGCAGGATCAGGCTGGCCACGCGCAGGTTGCGGCATGGCTCGAGCAGGGCTGCGGGGTCCAGCCCCAGCCGCGTGGCGTTGCGGCTGTTGATCTGCAGCAGCCCCGTATCAAAATCATGCCCGTGGGCCGCCAGCCAGCGCACGGTGGCGGTGGCTTCGGCCAGACTAGCGGGTGGCCGGGGCAGGCGGTACGGACCATTGACATGAATGGCCCACGGCACGCCCCCTGATTCCTGTGCCGCGACCAGCATGAGCGTGCGGGGCGCGGTATCGGGCGCGCAGCTTTGCGCAAGCGTGGCCAGCGGCACAGCGGGCACGCTTGCCCGCGCCGGGCCGATCAGGCCACATGAAAGCCACGCCAGAAGCGCGAGAAGGAACCGGCGCTGCATTTCTTCCTTCCCGGACTTGCCAATAACAGGGGGCTTTTTTATCCTTTTCGCATGCGAACGATGTCAAGAGACGGATTTGAGCAATCGGTAGCGGTCCGGTTCAGGGTCGGGCTGCCCGGTCTGTGAGGCGGGCTATCCGCATGTTTTCACGCCTGCGGCCCGTTGGCGCGCGCCTGGGCATGGGCGTGGCGATGGGCCTGCTGCTGGCTGGCTGCGCGCCCCGGACCGGCCATGTAACCCAGCCCAACATGTGGCATCTGGTGCCGGTCAACCGCACGCCGCCGCCTGAACTCTCGGGCCGCGCGAGCGCGTCCGCCACCACCTCCGGCACACAGGCGGCACGCCCATGATCCGCACACCCCACGGCGCATGGCGCATGGCACTGGTGGCGGCCCTCATGGCGCCCGTCCTGTGCGCGGCACCTGCGGGGGCCACGGGGCGCAAGAGCGCCTCACCCTATGACTACCGCATCAAGTCGGTCATCTATAACCCGCGTGATACGGTGGAAGTCGACGGCGTGGTGGGAATTGCGACCGACATCACCCTCGCCCCCGATGAGCATTACATCACCCACGCCTTTGGCGAGGAAGGCGGCTGGTCCTTCGCCTGCCGCGAGAACCACTGCTTCATCCGCCCCAAGGCGCAGGAGAGCGACACCAACCTGGCCATCGTGACCGACCGCCGCACCTACCATATCCTGCTGCATTACGTGGGCGGCCAGCAGGAAAAGGGGGCGGATGGCGTCATGCGCACCGTCTTTGCCCCCACGCCGTGGGCGCTGGCGCAGGCCACGGTGGAACTGACCTATGTCTACCCCGATGAAAATGATGGCAAAAAGGCTGCCGCAGCACAGGCCCGCCACATCGAGGCCGAACTGGCCGATCCGTATGGCGACGGGCCGCACAATACCGCCTATCGCCGCTCGGATGGCACGCAGGACCGGGCCATCGCCCCGCTGAACGTGTGGGATGACTATCGCTTCACCTATTTCCGCTTCCCTGAAAACGGGGTGCTGCCCACGCTGTATGTCATGAACGAAAGCGGGCAGGAAACGGTGGTCAACGCCGTGGTGCTGGGGCGCGACCACAATATCCTCGCCGCCCAGATGACCGCCCGCCAATGGCGCATCCGCTACGGCAGCCTCGTGATTGGCGTGGTCAATGACGGGTTCAACCCCTCGCTGGGCAGCACGCCGGGCGGCACCATCTCGCCCATGGTGCGCCGGGTCGTGCGTGACGGGGCATCATGAAGCGCGTGGCCGCAACCTGCGTGCTGGCACTGTGTGTAGGGGCCAGCGCCGCCCGCGCGCAGGATGCGGCCCAGCTTACCCTCAGGTGCCCCGGCAGCACCGTCATGGTCGATGGGCAGGGACAGGCCTCGTGCCCGCCCGCCGCGCAGGCCGCACCCGTGACCGCACCCGCCGCCGTGGTGGACAGCGCGCAGGACGCCGCCATGAAGCGCAGGCTCGGCCATGATTTCACCTTCGCCACCCCCGTGGCCGACACCACGGCAGCCCCGGCCGCCACTCCCGCTGCGGCCACGACGGCAACCAAGACCGATAACCCGCTCCTGACCCGCCTGCAGCCCGAGAGCACGCCCACGACCCATGCCAGCATGATGCAAGGCCAGAACCTGATCGTGGGCAAGGGCACGCTGATCCCGTGTGGCACGATCAACGAGATCAACACCACCCTGCCCGGACTGGTCACCTGCCGGGTCAGCCATGATGTCTATTCCATCAACGGCAAGGTGCGCCTGATCGACAAGGGTGCGGTGGCGGAAGGCGAGGTCACTTCCGCCCTGCAATATGGCCAGAAGCGTATTTTCGTGAACTGGCTGCGCCTGCGCAACCCCGAGGGCGTGACCATCGACCTGCTCAGCCCCGGCACCACGCCGCTTGGGGGCAGCGGGGTGAAGGGCAAGGTCAACACGCATTTCTGGGCGCGCTTTGGCGATGCGATCATGGTGTCGATCATCACCAATGTGGGGCAGATGATGGTGCAGGCCATCACCAACCTTGCCTCCAAGCCCGGCACCACCAGCATCACCACCAGCAGCGACAATACCAATTCCGTTGTCAGCGAGGTGGAAAAGGTCATCCTGGCCCAGACCAGCAACGTGCCGCCCAGCCTGTATGTGCAGCAGGGCAACATGGTGCAGATCTATGTGGCGCGCGACCTTGACTTCAGCAGCGTCTATACGCTGGCCGAGCAGTAGCCATGCACGCTGGCGGCGAACCATGCCCCTGCCCCGCGTGTTGTCTGCCCATGGGCCACCCGGCCCCAACACGACAGGAAAGACAGGCCCATGCCGCGCTCGATGAATGATGATGACCGCCCCGGTGATGACGGCGGAAACAAGCACGCAGCCGCCCGCCATCTGGCCGAAGCCGGCCTGCGCGCCGAACGCGCGGGCGACCAGGCCCGCGCCGATGCCCTGTTTGATGAAGCCGAACGCACCGACCCCGAGGCGCTGGCCACCGTGCTGGCGGAAAACCCCGCCCTCCGCCGCCGTGTGTCGGGCCAGGGGTTTGGCGATGATGCCGGTATTGCCCGCATGAGCCGCACGGTGGAACCCGGCGCGGACGCCCCCTCACGCGCGGGCATTACCGATGAGGGCAGCGGCGCGGATTCGGAGCGCCGCTGAAAGGCCGCCCCTGCGCGGGTGGAAAGGCAGGTTGCGGGCGGTGCGTTACGCCGCAATGTCATCATCTGGCCCGATGTGCATGGTGCGCCCTCATGGCTGCTTTTTTCGGAAAGACGACGTCTTCCGAAGCCGTTTGAAAAAAGCTTCGCCAAAAACTTCCATCAGTTTTTTCATCACGGATTTATTTTCAGGCAGTGCCGCGCCACGCCGTGCAAAGCGGGTGGAAATACCCCCGCCATGCGTTACCCTGCCCCTGCGGCGCGCCCTGCAGCCGGAGCGCAGGTAGGCTTTCAGAACAGCTTTTGAGGAGAAGCCAGACACATGTATATCGCCATGAACCGTTTCCGTATCCCGCCCGAGAACGAGGCCGAATTCCGTGAGCGGTGGCTGGGCCGCGAGGTGCATCTGCGCACCGTGCCCGGCTTTGTCAGCTTCCAGTTCCTCAAGGGCCCCGCGCACGAGGACTACATCCTCTACGCCTCCCATACCGTATGGAACTCCTATGAAGCCTTTGTAGGCTGGACCCAGTCCGAGCAGTTTCGTGCTGCCCACGCGCATGCGGGCAACCGCAAGCCGCTCATGGCAGGGCCGCCGGTGTTTGAAGGCTTTGAAGTGCTGCAGGATATCCAGAACTGAAAGCCGTCTTTTTTTAAAACTTCGAGCTATATTTTCAGGATCGCCTTTCATGCGGCGTCACCCGGCCCCTGCAGGGGCCGGGCTGTCCTGTCGTGATCCATCCTCATCAAAGGGAGGCCCCCATGCCGCCAGTCATCCATCCGTTCAATCCTGGCCGACGGGCCGGGACCGGGGCAGAACGGCCAGGGCGGGGACGGACGCATCCATGCCGCTGACGTGGCAGGCGGCGAAGTGCGCAACCTGCGCCCGTTTGCCGACATGATGCTGAACGGGCACGCGATGATTCCCGATGGCATGCGCACCGACATTTTCGGCAACCTGTGGTGCGGGGCCAACGGGCCGCTGGGGCTGTGCGGCGTGGTGGTGTACAACCCCCACGGCCACATGATCGGGCGCATCCGCCTGCCACGCGGGGTGTCGAACCTGACCTTCGGCGGCCCCAAGCGCGATGTGGTGTTCATGTGCGCGGGCGATACGCTGTTCACGCTGCAGGTCAACACGCAGGGCGCAGCGCCTTCGTAAATGAGACAGGTTTATCCCTGCGTGTGCGGGGAACACTCTTCGTGGAACCTATTGATTTAACAGCATTATTTTACTTTCAAAGAAACTACCAACCAAAGCGCCCTTTTTACCTCCCCCTTTCCATGCCCTCGGGAAAGGATCATCGTCAGGGTTCACGCCACAGCGCAGGCAGGCATCATCCGGGTGCGGCTTTTTTCAACTGGCTGCGAAAAAGCCCGCCTTTTTGAAAAAAGGCGGCACCCGGAAATCTTTATCCTGTCAGGCGCCGCCTACACCCTTGCCCACCATGTCGAGCGGGCGGACGAGGCGGTCGAAGGTCGCGCCGTCGACAAAGCCGGAGGCCAATGCGGCCTCGCGCAGGCTGATATCATGCTCCATGGCCTGATGGGCAATGGCCGAGGCCCGGTCGTAACCGATTTCGGGGCTGAGGGCTGTGACCAGCATGACCGAGCCCGCCACGTAAGACTCAATGCGCTTGCGGTTGAGCGTGGTGCCCGCCACCGAAAACACACGGAAGTTGTGGCAGCCATCGGCCAGGATGCGGATGGCATGCAGCACATTGGCCACGATCACCGGGCGCATCACGTTCAGGTCAAGCTGGCCCTGACTGCCCGCAAACGCCACCGTGGCGTCATTGCCAAGCACCTGCGTGCAGATCATCACCATCGCCTCGCACTGGGTCGGGTTGACCTTGCCGGGCATGATGGAGGAGCCGGGTTCGTTTTCCGGCAGGTGTAGCTCACCCAACCCGCAGCGCGGGCCGGAGCCGAGCAGGCGCATGTCATTGGCAATCTTGAGCAGGCTCACCGCAACCCCGCGCAGCCCCGCCGAGGCCCGCACCATGGCATCCAGCCCGCCAAGAGCCGCGAATTTGTTGGGTGCGGTCACAAAGGGCTTGCCGGTCAGGGCG
The DNA here is from genome assembly GCF_001571345.1 of Komagataeibacter xylinus NBRC 15237. Classification (GTDB taxonomy): domain Bacteria; phylum Pseudomonadota; class Alphaproteobacteria; order Acetobacterales; family Acetobacteraceae; genus Komagataeibacter; species Komagataeibacter xylinus. Next base: position 28,701 of record NZ_BCTP01000024.1, read on the forward strand.
GCGATGCGCCTTGCAATGGCGCGGCTGAAGCCCGGCGGGGCGTTCAGCCCGGTGCCCACTGCCGTGCCGCCCGCCGCAAGCTGCAACAGGCCCGGGCGCGCGGCCTCGACCGCTTCAAGCGCATCTTCCAGCTGCTGCGCCCAGCCCGACCATTCCTGCCCCACCGTAAGCGGCACGGCATCCTGCAGATGGGTGCGGCCGATCTTGACCACCTGCATCCATTCCTCCGCCTTGCTGCGCAGGCATTCGATCAGTTCACGCACGCGCGGCAGCAGGCGGCTGTCGATTTCAAGCAATGTCGCCACATGCATGGCTGTGGGGAACGAGTCATTGCTCGACTGGCCCATGTTCACGTCATCATTGGGGTGAACCAGGCTTTTGGAGCCAATGGTGCCGCCAAGAAGCTGGATGGCGCGGTTGGCGATCACCTCGTTCACGTTCATGTTCGTCTGCGTGCCCGAGCCGGTCTGCCAGACAAAAAGCGGGAACTCGGAGTCGAGTCTGCCCGCGATCACCTCATCGGCCACGCGGCTGATGGCATCGGCCTTCCATTGCGGCATGCGCCCGTCAGCGGCGTTCACCTGGGCGGCCGCCTTTTTCACGATGCCATAGGCATGGCACACCTCGATGGGCATATGGTCGCGCCCGATCGAGAAATGCACGAGGCTGCGCTGCGTCTGCGCCCCCCAGTAATGGCTGGCGGGCACGTCAATCTCGCCCATCGAATCCTTCTCGCGCCGCGTGCCGGTGGCATCAAGCCCGATGGGGCAGTCGGTCAATGTCGGGGGTGTGGGTTCGGTCATGGTGGCGTTCCTTCCCTTATGGTTGAAGGGAATATGAGCACACCGCCTGCCTTTCGCGCCCCTGCCTGCCATCACAAGCGAGTGCGCGGCACTTCATGAAAAAAATGCCGCCTTTTTAAAAAAAGGCGGCACCCAAAAACATGTACTGTTTTTTGAACGGTGTTTTTAGAAGTCGGCTTCCAGCGTGAAGTGGAAGGCGCGCGGCATGCCGGCATAGGCGACGCTGCCACTGTTGAGCGACGTGGCCGTGGCATCCTTGGTCGTGACACCCGCACTCGAGACCGTGCCATTATAGACCGAGGACCAGTACCGCTCATTGGCCACATTGGTCACACCAAAGCGGGCCATCCACGGGTGCTTTGCCGCACGGAACGGATAACGCAGGCCCATATCAAGCGTTACGTAGGAACCGGCATAGGTCGAATTCGTAATATCCGCAGCCCGGCGGCCCGTGTAATGCACGTTGGCATTGACCGCCAGACCATTGAGCGCGAAGCCACGCGGGAACGGAATGCGGTAATCCATCAGCGCATTGGCCTGCAGCGGAGCCACACCCACAACTTCCTTGTTGTTGAGGGCGGCGAAGGCTGCATGCGTTACCTCCGCATCGATCCACGTCATGCCACCGATAACCGACAGGCGGGGCGTGATGTGACCCATGGCCTGGAACTCCACGCCATAATTGCGCTGCGTGCCGAAATTGCCATACAGCGTGTTGCTGCCTTCATAAAAAGCATAGCTGCGCGTGGCGCGGAAACCCGCCACGTTGAACTGCATCTGGCGCCACTGCATCTTGTAGCCCACCTCATATTCCTCGCTGTGCACGGGGGATGTAAGGCCATTGGCATTGAGCGCATCGGCCGGGGCGGTCGTGCCCGCCTGCAGCGAACGGCCATAGGTGAAATAGGCGGTCTGGTTGTCGGTCGGCTTGTAGACCAAGCTGGCCATGGGGCTGAAGGCCGCATTGGCGCGGCTGTTGGTGGTGGCACCCTTGGCCAGATGGGTGGTGGTGACGGTATAGCCGTTTTCGATGCTCGTGGTGTTTTTCGCTGCCGTCGTGGTGCTCGTGGCGTCCTGATCCAGCCAGCTCCAGGCCAGCGTGCCCATGACCGACCAGTGCTTGTTGAAATGCAGCGTGTCACCCAGGATCATCGACTGGTAGCGCACGTACTGCGATTCATACTTGCCGCTGTAATAGGGCTGCGGGCCATTGGCCGCCACGGTGGGGTTATACAGCGAGCCCGACTTGATGGCGGTGTAGCTCTGCCCGCTCAGGGGGTTATAGCCGCCTTCCATGTAGCCATTGGTGCCAATGACCAGATCATGCCTGATGAAGCCCGTGCGCACATGGCCGTTGACATAGGCCATGTTGCTGCCAACCTTGAAGTCATTCACCGTGGTGGCGGCCGACAGCGCCTGCGTATAGCCGCCGGAGTTGTTGGTCAGTGAATCCGCTGATTCAAACACCTGCCGCCCGGAATCCTGGTACAGCCCGCCGATGACAAAGCTCCAGTTATCGTTGATGCGATGCTTGAGCTTGGCGAGGAAGACGTTGTTCTCGGAATTGTAGCCCGAATAGTCCTGCCCCATATGGGGCTTGCTCAGGTCAGGGGCCGCGGGCAGGTTGTAGCCCTTGAGGTTGACGCCCGCGGGCATGCCGCGCTCATCGAAGGTGTAATGGCTGGCATCGAGTTCCAGCACGGTATCGCGGTCGAAATGGATATCGAAATCGGCGCTGACCATGTTACGCCGCACCCAGCTGTCCTGCACATAGGACGTGCCATCGCCATGCAGCAGGTTGATGCGGTAGCCAAACCAGCCATGCTTGCCCGCGCGGCCCGATGCATCGACGTTTTCCATCAGCGTGCCAACGGAATCGACACCCACCACAAGGCGGTTGATGCGCTCGTCGGTCGGGCGCTTGAGGCCGTATTCAAACGTGCCCGCCGGGTTCTGGGGGCCATACAGGGCGCCTGCAAGGCCGTTGAGCACCTGCACGTTGTCGAACTGCTCGGCGGCATAAGGTGTAACGGTAAAGGCGTTCAGCCCGTCGATGCGGCTGTTGGAGATCACATCCGCCTCGAACCCGCGCGACTGCGGGCGGCTGGTGCCGGGGTCGGCGCGCGTTTCAAGCTGCACCGAGGGGATGTACTGCATCAGGTCGTTGATGTTGCGCGCCTGCTGGTTGACGATCACGTCATGCGGCACGGTCATGATCGACATGGGCGTATCAAGCGTGCGGCGCGTGCCCAGCGGGCCGAGATTGGCCATTTTCTTGTTATAGTTGGCCGCAGCGCCCGCCACCATGCGGTGATGGCCGATCACGGTCATTTCCTCCGCATTGGCGGAGCCTACGGCGTCATCTGCGGCAGGGGTGCTTTTGGCGGCCTGAAGGGCTTTTTTGCCCTTGTCCGCATCCGTGCCCTGTGCGTAAGCGGAGGGGATGAGCAATGCGCCAAGACTGGCCGAAAGCATCCACGCCATACCTGCGGTCATTCTGGCCATGCTGATTCCATTTCGTTAGCCATTTTGAACATGCATGGCCGTATATAACCCGCCTGCCGCAACGTCTATATCAGCATAAATATATTAATCACGTAATCGTCATATAGCGTATGACTGTGTCCTTATAGATACAGATGTCTATATATGGTTGTATATAGATGCGCCTACTTTACCAACCACCCCTGATGACCCGGCTTTTGCAGCCAGCACAGTGCGATACGGCACAACTATATGGAATCGATACTGAAAAACACGTTCCGCCCGTGGCATTTACAGCGGCCCGCGCCGCAATACCGCACGCAGGCGGAACGGGTGCTCCATTTCCGGCCACCCTGCCCCTTCGGGCGCAGGCCACGCCCATCCGGCCCGGACGCCATCAGTCAGAAAGCTTTTTTCCAAAAAGCTTTGAAAGGACAACGCTTTTTTGAAAAAGGCGACACTCTGAAATCCTTCGTCCATAAGCTGTTTTACAACTGGTTTTCCAGAGCAGATCCAGTTTGAATGGTCACATTCGAACTGACGAAGATGCTCGATAAATAATGAGCCAAAGCAATTCCACTGAGCCAGAGCCCTGTGGAATTGCTCTAGACGCGCGCCAGTAGCAGCATGGCTCCGAACCCCATGAATACCAGCCCGGTCACGATACCAAACACCCGCCGCACCACCGGTGTGCGCAACCAGGCCGACAGCATGCGCCCGCCGCCCGCGTAAACCAGGTACCAGAACGCCTCCACAAACACGAAGGTGGTCACGAGCAGGACATATTGCGGCATGTGCGCGGCTGCGGGATTGACGAACTGCGGCAGGAAGGCCGCCGCAAACAGCAGCAGCTTGGGGTTGCTGATACCGGTCAGGAATCCATCACGGAACAGTTCATGCCACGGAGCGGCCGGGCGCGGGGCCGCCGCCTGCGCATCCTCGCCTGCCGTGTCGCGCGCCATCCACACGCGCACGCCCAGAAACACCAGATAGGCCGCCCCCACCACGCGCAGCACCGCAAACAGCCGGGGCGAGGCGGCCAGCACGCCCGCCATGCCAGCAAGGGATGCGCACACCACCAGCACGATGGCCAGCATGCACCCCGCCATGACCCCCGTGCTGCGCAGCAGGCCGTGGCGCACGCTGATGGACATGACATGCATCATGTTCGGTCCCGGCATGGCCGAGAGCAGGAAGGCGGTGGCGGCGAACAGCAGCCATGTATGAAAGCTCACCCGTTTCACCCCGATCATGCCATGCGCATGGCGTAACAATGCAGCCTTCGCTTGACGGATGGCAAGCCCGTGCTGTAGACGAATGTTATATTATAACACTTTGGGCGTTCCCATGCCATTCCCCTCCCCGTCTGCCGCCCGTCACGCCCCGCAGGACCACAACACGACAATGCCCCACCCTGCCCCCAAGGCGGCAACGCCCCTGCCGCTTACATGGATGGCCCGCGCGGGGTGGCAGCGCCTGGTGTGCATGGCGCTGCCCTGTGGCCTGTTATGGGGGCTGGTGGCCTGGGCCGTGGCCCAGCCATGAGCCATGGCGCCATCGGGCTGGATGATGCGGGTGTCGCACTCAACGGCACGCCGGTGTGGCAGCATGTAACCGGCAGCTTCGCGCCCGGCAGCATGACCGCCATCGCAGGCGCCAATGGCGCGGGCAAGTCCACCCTGCTGCGCGCCATACTGGGCGAGGTGCCGCTGGCCGCAGGCAAAATCACGCTCGGGGGCCTGCGCGCGCAGGATTTTGGCTACCTGCCGCAGGCCCGCATCATTGACCGCGCCTTTCCCATCAGCGTAACCGACATGGTGCTCGGTGGCGCATGGCGCCAGACCGGGGCCTTTGGCGCGGCCAGCCCTGCCGTGCGCCAGCGCGCGGCCGATGCGCTGTGCCGCGTGGGGCTGGAAAAACAGGCCGGGCGCATGATCGATGCACTCTCGGCAGGGCAGTTCCAGCGCCTTCTGTTCGCGCGCCTGCTCATGACCGATGCCTCCGTCATCATGCTCGATGAACCGTTCACCGCACTTGATGCCCCCACCACGCAGGACCTGCTGGCACTGGTGCGCGAATGGCACGCGCAGGGCCGTACCATCATTGCCGTGCTGCATGACATGCACCAGATCCGCACCTGCTTTCCCCATGTGGTGCTGCTCTCGGGCGGGCAGGCCATCTGGGGCGAGACCGCGCGCATCCTTACGCCGGGCACGCTGCAACGCGCCTACGAGACGCCGCAGGCCACCCCGTGGGCAGGTGGCCCGGCATGAGCATGCTGGCCGGATTATGGGAGCCGTTCGCCACCTTCGGCTTCATGCGTCGCGCGCTGGTCGCCTCCATCACGCTGGGCATGGGGGCGGGGCCGGTGGGCGTGCTGCTGCAGCTACGCCGCATGAGCCTGATTGGCGATGCAATGAGCCACGCCATCCTGCCCGGTGCCGCCATAGGCTTTCTGGCGGCGGGCGGGCTGTCGCTTACGGCCATGGGGCTGGGCGGCATCGCGGCGGGGCTGGGGGTGGCGCTGCTGGCAGGCCTGGTCAGCCGCCGCACGCACCTGGCGGAAGATGCGAGCTTTGCCAGTTTCTACCTCACGTCACTGGCGCTGGGCGTGCTGATCGTCTCGGCGCGGGGGTCCAACATCGACCTGCTGCACGTGCTGTTCGGCACCATCCTCGCCATTGACGGGCCTGCCCTGTACCTGATGGCGGGCATCACCACGCTCAGCCTGTTCCTGCTGTCCTTCATCTGGCGGCCGCTGGTCATGGAATGTGTCGATCCCGGCTTCATGCGCATGACCGGCAGCCGCGGCGCGCTGTACCACATGGTGTTCCTGTTCCTTGTGGTCATCAACCTCGTGGCCGGGTTTGAAGCCCTGGGCACGCTCATGTCGGTCGGCATGATGATGGTGCCCGCCGCCACCGCCCGGCTATGGACACGCCGCCTCGTGCCGATGATGGCGCTCTCGGCCACGGTGGGCATGCTGGCGGGCTTCACGGGGCTGCTCGTGTCCTACCATTTCCGGCTGGCGGCGGGGCCGTGCATCATCCTCACCTGCTCGGCCGCCTACCTGTTCTCCCTTCTTGCCTCCCCCGCCGGAATCCGCGCGGGGGGTGGTTCATCCCCTTTCCGGAGTCACTGACATGCGCCGCCTCACCTGCCTTCTGGGCTTCTGCGGTTTCCTGTCCATCCAGCCTGCCCATGCAGCCCCCGCGCCGCATGTGGTGCATGCCGTTGCCAGCTTTACCGTGCTGGCCGATGTGGTGTCGCATGTAGGCGGCGCGCATGTCGCGGTCACATCACTGGTGCCGCCCGATGGCGACCCGCATGAATTCGAACCCGCCCCCGATGATGCCCGCGCCCTGCGGCAGGCCGATGTCGTGTTCATGAGTGGCGAGGGGCTGGAAAGCTGGTTTGGCCGCCTTGCCCACGCGGCGGGCTATCAGGGCAAGCCCGTCATCGTCTCGAACGGGATCGACATCCACACCGAACACGATGGCCAGCAGGTGGAAACCGACCCGCATGTGTGGAACAGCGTGCCCAACGTGATTGTATGGACCAACAACATCCGCGATGCGCTGATTGCCGCCGACCCGGCGGATGCCGATGATTTCCGCGCCTCCGCCGCAACCTATGCCGCGCAGCTCCAGACCCTTGACCATGACATCCGCACCGCGATCGACACCATCCCCCCCGCGCGGCGGCGCGTGCTGACCAGCCATGATGCCTTTGGCTATTTTGGCCGCGCCTATGGCGTGACCTTCATGGCGCCACAGGGCCTCTCGACCGAGACCGAAGCCTCCGCCGCCGATGTGGGCAGGCTGATCGCACAGATCCGCGAAAGCGGCATGACCACCTATTTCCTTGAAAACGCGACCGATCCGCGCCTTGTGCAGCAGGTCGCCCACGCCACCGGGGCGCAGCCCGGCGGCGAGCTTTATGCCGAGGCGCTCTCCACCGCGGGCGGCCCCGCACCCGATTACATCAGCATGATGCGCCACAATACCGAGCTGATGGTCAGGGCGATGCGTCCGCACTGACCACGTCGGTCGCACCCACGGCAAAGGGGGTGAGGTCAATGGCATTTTCATGCATGCCCACCACCGACTGCCGGTGCGTGATCGACACCACCGTCATGCCCGGGCAGGTCTGGGCCAGCAGGGCGTAAAGGGCGGCCTCGGACGCGGCATCGAGGTTCGAGGTCGATTCATCCAGAAACACCCAGCCCGGCCGCGCCAGAACGATGCGCGCGAAGGCCAGGCGCTGGAGTTCACCGGGCGAGAGGATCTGCCCCCACGGCTCCTCGTTTTCAAGGCGTGGCACCAGCGCGCCAAGGCCCACCTGCTGCAGCGCCTGCGCCACCTGTGTTGCGGCATAGGCCGTGCTGTCCGCCGGATAGGTCACGGCCCGGCGCAGCGTGCCAGTCGGCATGTAGGGGCGCTGGGGCACGAACATCATCGGCACGTCAGGGCGCGTGATCGTGCCTTTTGCAAACGGCCAGATGCCTGCCAGCACCCGGAACAGCGTGGACTTGCCGGTGCCCGACGGGCCGGTCACCACCGTCATCTGCCCATGCGGCAGCGTAAGGTTCACACCCCTGAGCAGGGCCGTGCCATCGGGGCGGAACACGTCCAGCCCGCTGACCTGCATGCCCGCCCCGGCGGGGGCCGCAATGAGGCTGACCTCGCTCTGCATGGCCTGCGCGCGGTCCATCACGCGCTGGAAGGTGGCCAGACGCGCCACCTCCGCATGCCATGTGGTCAGCGCGGCATAGGAGTTGGACAGCCAGCCCAATGCCCCCTGCACGCGCGAGAACGCCATGACCAGCTGCATGAGCGTGCCAAAGCTCATCTTGCCCGCGAAGTAGCGGATCGAGCCGATCAGCAGCGCAAAGTTGCCCGACACCACATCAAGCCCCGTGGTGAGCAGCCCCAGCCATTTGGTACGGCGCATGATGGACAGGAAATTGCCATAAACGGAGGCGAAGGATCGGTCGAGCCCGGCCTGTTCCTCCGCCTCGCCCCGATAGAGCGCGATGCCTTCGGCATTGTTGCGCACATGAACGAGGCTGTAGCGGAAATCGGCCTCGGCGCGCTGCTGGAAGAACTGCAGCCCCGCCAGCTTGTGCCCCGCCAGATGCGTGACCCACGTCGCCACCACGGAATAGATGAGTGCGGCCCAGAAGAAATAGCCCGGTATGGACATGCCCCATATTTCCAGCGGCCCGGACAGCACCCACAAAAGCCCGACATAGCTGAACAGCGTCACGATATTGGACAGCAGGTTGATGAACTGCGTCAGCGTATCGGTCACGAAGCTGTTCAGGTCCTCCTGTATGCGCTGGTCGGGGTTGTCGGCCCCGGCCTCAAGGCCCGACGTGGTGATGGCGATGCGGAAATAGGTCTGGTGCTCCATCCACTGCCGCGTCATGCGCGCGGTCAGCCAGCGCCGCCAGCGCAGGCCGAGCATCTGTTGCAGGTAGGTGGCATAGACACTGAACAGGATGGCCGGAATGGTGATGATGAAGAAGCCGGGCACGTACCCGCTGTCATTATGCACATACCAGAACAGCCCGCGCAGGAAGGTGGTGGCATCACGCTGCTGCAGCGCCGTGTAATACACATTGCGCGAGAAGGACTGGAGCAGGTCCATCCCCACGATGGAGAAGGTCAGCACCAGAACGGCCACGAGCAGGCCCCAGGCCCATTTTTTGTCCTCCGACACGAAATAGGGGCGGGTCAGGTACCAGACATCTTTCAGGAGAAGGCGCAAATGCTGCATGTTGATCCCGTGCAGTGGGGTGAAAGGCATGAACCCACAGCATTCCCACGAAGTGGGGGCGGACTCAATCATGATTGCGCCGCAGGCCCGTTTTGCATGCGAAAAGCCGGGAACATTAAGCATTATCACAACTTATTGACCACATGCGCCATTTGCGCGCGCCCGGCACCCGGTGGGCAATACTGGCTGACAACAGGGGTTTATGGCGCACAAAGCGCATGACAAGGGCGCCATATATCGAAAAGACGAATGCCTGACATATCCGCCGCAGGGGTGTGGCGCGCGCCCATCGTGTTATGCCTGACACATAGTTTCACAATTGAGTGGGCGCCTGCCGTGCCCGCCTGATGAACAGTGCAAGGAATAATGAAATGGTGTCGTTCGGTCGCGTCCTGTCCGCCAGTGCCTTCGCAACCGTGCTGGCCGCAGCACCGCTTGCGGCCCATGCCGCTGAAGTCTCGCCGCCCACGGGCGCAGGCGTTGCCAACCAGGTCGAGCAGATCAAGCCGGGTTCGCTCTCGGCTGATACGGTGTATTCCGCCGTTGCCTCCGCCAAGCCCGCTGATCTCGGCGGCATCATGAACTACTGCATCCAGTCCAACTACCTGACCGCGTCTGAAGCGTGGCCGGTGCTCGCGGCCTTCAACAAGAAGACCAACGACGTGCCGTCCAACCAGAAGGGCAACATGTCCTACGCCGATGGCTCGACCGGCCTGCTGAAGGTGGGTGGCAAGGCCCCCATCTCGCTCGAGGATGCCTCGAGCGACATCCGCAAGCAGGCCTGCGCCAAGGTGGAAGCCCGCGCGAAGTCCATGCTCTGATTACGGCGGCCTGACGCCTCGTTTACAGACCCCGTCAGTGAAGCTGGCGGTTTTTTTTATTTTAAAGAAGTTTTTGGTTAAGCTTTTTTCAAAAAGCTTCAAAGAACGCCGCCTTTTTGAAAAAAAGGCGGCACCCAAAAACTTTTATTCCGTATCTTCCTTACTGCACCCACACGCGTGAAAAGGCCATGTGATACAGGCTGGTCACGAAATAATGGCCCAGCCGGGGCGAGACGAGATCGACATACCGCGTGCTGATCATGGGGGCACCGGGTGCGAGGCGGGTGATGCGGTCATCCACCTGCCCCCACAATGCCAGCGCCACGTGCGGGTCGGGTTCGCTACGGATACGCGCCACGAGCCCCTGCACCACCGGGTCGCACAGGCCGGACATGTTGATGGAACTGTCGGAACCGGGATGGAAGTTCTCGCAGCCAAACAATGTGTCAAGAAAGTTGGAGGGCGAGGCGTAATCCGCATACCACCCCAGCAGGCTGATCTGCACATGGTTGGCGGTATTGGCCGCGTAAGTGCCCTCCATGGCGGGCGAGAGCGGATGCAGCCGCGCGTGGTAGCCAATCGCCTCGAGCATGTCGCGCAGATAGGTGCCCATGCTCACATACATGGCGGTGGCGGGCACGATCAGGGTCACGTCCATGCCCTCCGTGCCGCTTTCATGCACAAGCTGGCGGGCGCGTTGCAGGTCCGGGTGCGCCCAGGGCGTTGCCGGGTGGTCGGGGTCGGCGCCGCGCGTCCAGGCACACGCGCCATCACCGGGCAGCAGGCCGGGGGGCACCATGCGGCACAGCGGGGCTGCAATGCCCGACCCGCCGTACAGGATGGTCATAGCGCGGCGGTCAAGCGCGTAGTTTACGGCCTCGCGCGCCTTGGGCTGGTCAAAGGGCGGGATGTTGACGTTCATCGGCAGGAAGATCAGGCCATAAAGCGACGATACATGCACCTGCGCCGTGTAGCGGCTGCCGATCTCGCCCAGCCGGTCAAGCGGCTTGAGGCCCGCCATCCAGTCATATTGCCCGCGCTCGACGGCGGTAACCGCATCTTCTTCCGACAGGCCGAAATCATAAACGATACGGTCCACATACCCATCGGGCTGGGCCGCCTCGCTCCATTCATGAAAATAGGGGTTGCGCGCGAGCACCAGCCCGCGCTCGGGGTCGGATGACACGATCTGGTACGGCCCCGTGCCAGGGGCGGCCACATTGCCCAGGTCATGCGCGGGCGTGGAAGCTGGCAGGATGGTGGCATGGCCGAAGGCGAGTTTTTGCGGGAATTCCGAGTCAGGCTGGGTCAGGCGGATGGTGATGCGGCGGGTGGCGGGGTCGGTCTCCACGCCGCCTTGCAGCGTGCAGTGCGTACTATTACGCAGGCAGGCATCCGCCCCCACTATGGTACCGTAAAACGAACCTGCCGTGGGCGTGCCCACCTTGAAGATGCGCCGCAGGGACGCTGCCACGTCCTCCACCGTAACCGGCGTGCCATCTGAAAAGCGGATGCCATCGCGCAGGGTGAACACCCATGTGCGGCCGCCATCACGCGGCTCGGGCATGGCCTCGGCCAGATCAGGCACCACCTGGTTGCCTGCCGGCCCCTCCAGCTTGGGATAGGTGAGCAGCCCGTCATAGATGACGGTGGCAAGCTGCATGTACTGGCTGGTGTAGCTGATCTGCGGGTCAAGCGTGCCGGAAGCACTCGCCGCCGTCAGCCGCAGGGTGCCGCCGCGATGCGGGCTGCCCTGCGTGCCTTGTGCAAAGCCCGTGGCAGGCAGCGCGTGCAGGCCGCTGAGCATGAGCACGACAATGCCCAGCCGATGGCACAATGCCCGCATGCGCTGGCCCGCCCGGTTCAGTTATGCGCCGCGGGTGACATGAGTTCCGTCATGCGGGCCGTGATGTCGGCTGCCGTGGCGGTGGCGGGCAGGCTGCCCTCATAGCGCCCGGTGGGCGACATGATCACGATCTGGCTGGCAGGCTCCATGCTGTAATCCCCATTGGCGCCATCACGCCGCACGTAAGGGGCATGATACTCCTTGGCCACGGCCTGGATCATCTTGGGCGAGCCGGTCATGACCGTGACATGCGAGCCATAGCGCAGGGCATAGGTGCGCAGCACGTCGGAGTTGTCGCGCATGGGGTCAAGCGTGATGAAAATGGGCACCACCAGCCGCACGCGGTCATGGCCCAGCGCTTCCACGCCCTCGGCCATCGCCTTGACGGTCGCGCCACATACATCATCAGGGCAATGGGTATCGCCAAAATAGATCAGCATCCACCGGCCACGGAAGTCGGTGTCGAGCACCGAGCCATCCGCCCCGTTGATCAGCCTGAACGACCCGCCAACCGGGTTGCCATAAGTGGTCAGCGGCACGGGCGCGCTATCGGAATAACGGTAGCCGAAATACCCCGCCACCGAGGAGACCGCCAGTATCAGCAACCCGACCAGCATGAAAAACCGGTCCCGTTCATTTCGCATCATCAGTGTGCATCCGCCCAGTTCGTTCCGGTCCCGGTTTCCACGACCAGGGGCACAGACAGGGCCGCCGCGGATTCCATGACCTGTTTGACGAGGGCTGCCAGACGATCAGCATCATCCTTGCGCACCTCGAACACAAGTTCGTCATGGACCTGAAGGAGCATGCGTCCGTCAAGCCCCGCATCGGACAGGGCGGCAGGAATTCGCACCATGGCGCGTTTGATGATGTCGGCCGCCCCCCCCTGCAACGGGGCATTGATGGCCTGCCGCTCGGCATAGTTGCGGCGCACCGCACTCTTCTCGGCAATGCCCGGCACAAAGCAGCGGCGGCCAAAGGGTGTCGTGACATAGCCGTTCTTGCGTGCCTCCGCCTTCACGCGCTCCATGTAGTCGCGGATGCCGGGATAACGGGCGAAATAGGCATCGATGTAACCCCGTGCCTCACCGGGGGAAATGCCAAGCTGGCGGCTCAGCCCGAAAGCGCTGATGCCGTAGATGATGCCGAAATTGATCGCCTTGGCACGCCTGCGCGTGAGCGGGTCCATGCCCTCAAGCGGAATGCCGAACACTTCGGAGGCGGTGCGGGCATGAATGTCCTGCCGCAGCTCGAACGCCTCGCGTAATGCGGGAATATCCGCCACATCGGCCAGCAGCCGCAGTTCGATCTGTGAATAATCCGCCGAGACCAGCACATGACCCGGTTCCGCCACAAAGGCGCGGCGGATGCGCCCGCCCTCTTCCGTGCGGATGGGGATGTTCTGCAGGTTGGGGTCGTTCGATGACAGGCGGCCCGTTGTCGTTACCGCCATCTGGAAGGATGTGTGCACGCGGCCCGTGGCGGGGTTGATCTGGTTGAGCAGCGCATCGGCATAGGTGCTCTTGAGCTTGGCCAGTTGCCGCCACGCCAGGATCCGCGCGGGCAGGTCGTGGCCCTGGTCGGCCAGGTCCTGCAACACCGCCGAATCCGTGCCCCATGCGCCCGCCTTGGTGCGCTTGCCGCCGGGCAGGCCCATCTCGTCAAACAGGATCTCGCCAAGCTGCTTGGGGGAGCCGACATTGAAGTCACGCCCGGCCAGCTTGTGAATCTCGGCCTCGATCACTGCCATGCGGCCCGCGAATTCGGTGGACATGGCGCGCAGGTCATCGGCATCGACCTTGATGCCCGCCCGCTCCATATCCGCCAGAATGGGCACCAGCGGGCGCTCCATTTCCTCATACAGCGCCAGTGCCTTGTTGTTGCGCAGCTGGGGCCTGAGCACCTCCCACAGGCGCAGGGTCACATCCGCGTCTTCCGCCGCATACGGCGTGGCGCGGTCAATCGCCACCTGCGAGAACACGACCCGCTTGCGGCCCGTGCCGGTTACTTCATCATAGGGGATGGGCGTGTGATCGAGCGTGAGGCGCGAAAGCTCATCCATGCCCTGCCCGTGCTGGCCCGCGGACTGCGCGTAAGAGATCAGCATGGTGTCATCGATCGGGGCAGGCTGCACGCTGCCTGCCTGTGTCAGCACCAGCAGGTCGAACTTGGCGTTCTGGAATACCTTGAGCACTGACGGATCGGCAAAAAGCGGCCCGAGGATTTCCAGCGCGGTCTGCGCCTTCATCTGGGGTGTGCCCGCGCTGTCCATCAGGTCAACCTGATGGCCCAGCGGAATATAGCACGCACGCCCGCAGCGCGGCGCAAGCGAGATGCCGACCAGCGGGGCCGTGAGCGGGTCCAGCCCGTCGGTTTCGGTATCGACCGCGCACACGCCGCCTGCGCGGGCCTCGCTGACCCATTCCCGCAACATCTCGGGGTCGGTTATGGTGATGTAGGGGCCATACGGCTCCGGCGGAAAGGCCGGGCGTGGCGCCACCGGGGCCGCCGCCAGCGTGTCATGCGCCGAGATGCGCGGGCGCGGCTTTGCCTTGAGCCCCATGCGCTGCAACAGCGATGAAAACCCCATATCCGACAGCCATGCGCCCAACCGCTCCATGTCCACATCGCAGCAGCCCAGATCGGCCAGCTTCTCGGGGCAGGGCGCGTCCTCGCACAGCGTGACGAGCTTGTAGGACAGGCGGGCCATGTCGGCATGGGCCAGCAGGTTCTCGCGCCGCTTGGAAGGCTTCATGCCCTCCGCACCCGCCAAGATGGCATCAAGCGAGCCATATTCCGCCATCAGGGCCGATGCGGTCTTGGGGCCGATTCCGGGCACGCCGGGCACGTTGTCCACCGGGTCGCCGATCAGGGCCTGCACCTGCGCCACGCGGTCCGGGGTCACGCCAAACTTGGCCTCGACCTCCTTCGGCCCGATCGGCCGGTTCTTGATCGGGTCCATCATCATCACGCCGGGGCGGATGAGCTGCATCAGGTCCTTGTCGGATGAATAGATGGTGCACTGCCCGCCCGCATCGGTGGCCTTGCGGGCGTAGGCTGCGATCAGGTCATCGGCTTCCCAGCCTGCCTGCTCGATGGCGGGCACGCCAAAGGCTGCCGTGGCATCGCGCACGAGGCTGAACTGCGGGCGCAGTTCCTCGGGCGGTTCGGGGCGGTGGGCCTTGTATTCGCCATACAGGTCATTGCGGAAGGTATGGCGGCCTGCATCGAATATGACGGCCAGATGCGTGCCCGCATGCTCGCGCAAAAGCCGCGAGAGCATGTTGGTGAAACCATAGACCGCGTTGACGGGCGTGCCATCGGGGCTGGTCATGGGCGGCAGGGCGTGGAAGGCGCGGAAGATATACCCCGAGCCATCCACCAGGATCAGGTGAAGTGGCGTGTCGCTGGACATGGATGTAGAGGCTGTCAGTGCGCGTCACCCGCCGGTGCATCGGGGTTGAGCACGAACAGGCGGGAGCAGTAGGGGCAGAAGGTCTGGTGACGGCCGATGCGCAGGAACACGCGCGGGTGGCCGAGCGCGCCGAGGCCACCATCACAGGACAGGGTGCGCGAATCGACCACGATGGTTTCAATCGTGCCCAGGCGGGGGTGCGGTGCGGGATCGTGGGACAGGGCTTGCATTCTGATCGGCCTCGGGTTGTTGTCCGGCTTGGATTTGCATGGCGCGCCCGATGGGCAGGCCATGCGCTGGCCCATGATGATACGCAGGATTGCCGTGCTTTCAAACATTCGCCTGTCACGCCTGCTTTATCCAGCGCTTTTTGTGATGTTGACCGCCTGCGCCACCCATGAGGCCCCGGCCCCCACGCCGCCCGCGCGGCATGCCGGACTCGCCCGCCTCATACCGCCTGACCGCGTGGTGGATATTGCGGGCGTGGGTGCCGTGCCATTGCGCCTCTGGCCCGCCCGTGGGCCGGAACGCGCGGTGATTGTAGCGCTGCATGGCTTCAATGACAGCCGCGATGCGTGGGAGCGCCCGGCCCCGGCACTCAATGCCGCCGGGCTGAGCGTGGTCGCCCCCGACCTGCCCGGCTTTGGCCAGACACAGGCACGCGGCGGTTGGGTGGGCACGGACATGCTGCGCCGCACGGTCAGCACTCTGCTCACCACCATCGGGCGTGAACACCCTGGCGTGCCGCTCTACATCATGGGCGAGAGCATGGGCGGCGCACTGGCCGCCGTAATGGCGGCCCGGCCTGACGTCCTGCCGGTAGCAGGCACGATCCTGCTGGCTCCGGCGTTGTGGGATCTGGACGCGGGCGCGCGCCTGACCACCCACCTGATGGCGGCCATGGCCCCGCGCTGGCGGCTGAGCGGGCGCGAACTGCCCGTGCATGTGACCGCAGCCGATGACCAGTTGGCCCTTGCCCGCCTGTACTACGACCCGCTGACCCTACGCGACACATCAACCACGGCGCTCGCCGGGCTGACCGACCTCATGCATCAGGCCGCCCATGCCAGCGCCCACATGCATGGCCCCGTGCTGGTGGTGTATGGTGGGCGCGACCAGATCGTGCCCGCCGCCGCCATGGCGCGGGCGTGGCGGCACATGCCAGATGGCACAAGGCTGGATTACATACCCAACGGCTACCACCTGCTGACCCGCGGGCGGGCAGGCGAGAAGGTGACGGCGGACCTGACAGGCTGGATCCTGCACCCCGAACGCTTCCTGCCCTCGGGCGGGGATGCGGCGGCGGCGGCATGGATGGCCGAACCCGCTGGCCACGACGCCCCGCTGCCCATCCTGCCCGGACGGATGGACGCAATCGCGCCGCGATGATTTTTCCCGATTGGGGCTGGCGTTCCGGCCTGTGGCGATGTATGCAGGCGTGAGTGGACTCGTAGCTCAGCTGGATAGAGCGTCGCCCTCCGAAGGCGAAGGTCGAAGGTTCGAATCCTTTCGAGTCCGCCATTCCCAGATAAAATATAATAATACCATTTATTTAGATGGTAGTTTATTATCAGATAAAAGTTTCCGGGTGTCGCCTTTTTTCAAAAAGGCGACGTTTTTCAAAGCTTTTTGAAAAAAGCTTTACCAAAGAATTTTATACTTCCAAGGTATTATCGTGCTTGCCTGTTCAAACGGCCTCTTATCGCCGCAGCGTGGCAAAAGGCCGGAGTGGCTGCGGGGCAGGCACGCAGTCATCCGCGCGCCATGACCGGATCAGCCCATCAGTAACCT
>NZ_BCTP01000025.1 GCF_001571345.1 Komagataeibacter xylinus NBRC 15237
GTATAAAGCGCGCAGGCGGCGGCATGACCCGGATGCTGCGGCATGAGGCGCGTAGCCCCCATCAGCGGCGGGCAGGATGACTTGGTGAACTGCACAAAATCATACCCGCCTGCACGCGCGATGCGGGCAAGGGCGGGGGCAAGGGCTGCTGCGTGGCTATCACCCAGCAGGGCGATCTGCAGGCGTCCGGTGTCGTGCATGCAGGCGAAGCTTGTATTGGGCCGGGCATCGCCATAATTGGCCAGGCATGAACCGCCGCGCCCCGCTGCCAGGCTGGCTTCCGTGATCCGCAGGGCCGGGTTGAAGCGGGCGGGAAAGCCGTGGCTCATGTAAATGGCTGACAGGGCGGCCCCGCATAATGCAGTGGCGCTGCCATAGCGCAGCAGGACCGTGCGGGTGGGCAGGCGGGCATGGCGGAAAGGCTGTTCGATATAACGCCATGACAGCACGGCCAGCCCGAGTGACACCAAGGCCACCACCACAAGCTGCGCGGGCCGGGGGGCCTGCGCCATGCACAGCCATGTCAATGCCATGAGCGGCCAGTGCCACAGATACCATGAATAGGAAACAAGCCCCACCCCCACGAATGGGCGCGCGGACAGGACGAGGCGGTTGAAAATACTGCCTTCCGCCAGCACGAGCGCCAGCGTGCCCCCCACCGGCAGCAGCGCGGCAAGCCCCGGGAAGGGGGTATGTTCGTTAAAGAGACAGACTGACAGCACGACAAGCCCGATACCGGTAAAGCCCAGTATGTTGGCAGGCAGGGCGGGCAGGGGTTTTGTTGCCCCTGAGCGGGCGATGGCCAGGAAGGTTCCGGCCCCGAGTTCCCATGCCCGCGTGGGCAGAAGGTAGAAGACCGCCGTGGGCCAGCGGCCCATGCCGATGACGGCCAGGGTGAAGGAGCCAAGGCAGAGCGCACCGATGGCGCCGAGCACGAAAGGACGTGTCATGCGGCGCAGCGCCAGTAACAGGAAAGGAAAAAGCAGGTAGAACTGCTCTTCCACGCCGAGCGACCATGTCATGAGAAACGGATCAAGATGGGCATCGGGCGAGAAGTAGTTGACCTGCCGCCAGAACAGGATGTTGGACCACCCGCTCAGGGCCGCCATCGCCCCGATTGCAATCTGCCTGTAGTCCTGAGGGCTGGCCAGCGCGACGCCGAGGATCGTGACAAAGGCGATGACGGCCATGAGCGCGGGCAGGATGCGGGCGGCGCGCCGGGCATAGAAGGCATCGAAGCGAAAGCGCCCCGCCCCGACATCACGGTACACGATGCCGCCTATGAGAAAGCCGGAAATGACAAAAAAAATGTCCACGCCGGTGAATCCCGATTTCAGCGGCGAAAGACCAGCATGGAACAGGACCACGGCGGTCACGGCAATGGCGCGCAGGCCATCAATATCGCGGCGGTAGCGGCGGGAGGGATCAGGGGCCATGGGCTGGCTCTTTTCTTGCGGCAGTGAACGGTGCGCAGGCACGGTTCAGGGAAGGGGAATAGCTGCACGCAAACGTCAGTATTGTTTCAGAGTTTTTCTTTCCTGTTGTTTCACGTAAATTTTATTTTATTATTTTTTACTGAGTAATGAACGCACGCCTTGCATGCCTGCAAAAAGGCTGGTGATCACTGGCCTGGATGCTGCGCAGCAATGCACGCGATGGGATAAAAAACGAAAGCAGATTTTGAAAAATTTGTATGTATGGATTTGTATGATTAGATGGTATATATTGACATGTAATAAAGTAATTTTTTTATCATTAAATAATACACAATATTAATATTATGTGTAGATATTTATCAATAATAAATTTCAATGTATTTTGAAAAAATCGGTCAGGGACCGTTTAGAAAACTGATCGCATAACTGCATGATAATCATGAAAATTTTTTTCTGAAGTATTTAATTTCAAAAGATTGATTTGAATATATTTTTACTTTCTTACAAAATATGTAATTCTCATAAAAAGAGAAACATCATCCTGAATATCAGGGATGCCATTGCCATATCCGCGCAGGTCTGCTCAGGATTGTTTTTGGCAGCGCCTCCGTCATGCATGGCGGGGGTGCGCGTAGGATAAGGCCGTTTCAGTCCATGCTTTCGACCATTATTGCCGCGATGCTGCCTCTCATCCTGGTGTTTGTGCTGGGGTACCGTGCCGGGTGGCACCATGATTTTGATGGCACGCATGTTGCTGTGCTGAACCGGCTGGTCATGCTCTATGCGTTTCCGCTCAACCTGTTCGTAGGCATCGCCCACATGCCGCGCACCATCCTTGCGGGCCAGATGCCGCTGGCGGCTTCGGTCTTCGGGCTTATGTGCATCAGTTTTGCGGTGGCGTATGGGGTGTCGCGGTATGTGGCGCATCGTGGCGGGGCGGCGGCGGCGTTGCAGGGTCTGGCCATTGGCGCGCCCTCGGTGCCCTTTATCGGTTCCGCCATGCTGCCGGTCCTGATCGGGCATGACAGCACGGCGGTTGCCATATCGGCCGCGGTCTTCGCCATGGTGCTGGTCCAGACGCCGGTGTGCATGATGATGCTGGGCCACGATGCAACGGTTACGGATGGTGGATCGGTCAGTTTCGTGGGGCAGGTGGGGGCTGCGCTGAAAGAGCCAATCGTGTGGGCGCCGCTGCTGGCAACAGGGCTGGTGGTGCTGAACGTACGTCTGCCCCCTTCGCTGCTTGGCGCCATGGGCCTGCTGGGCAATACCGCCACGGGTGTGGCGCTGTTCGCATCGGGCGTGGTGCTGTTCCTGCAGCGTGTGCATATTACGCTGCCGGTGGTGATGACGGTGCTCGCGCGCAATATTGTCGTGCCCGCCATGGCGTGGCTGGTGCTGGCAGTGCTGGGCCTGCCGCATGATGTCATCCGCGCCACCGTGCTGACGCTGTCCATCCCTGTGGGCACGGTCGTGGTCATTCTGGCGGTTCGCTTCGGAACGGATGAGCAGGAGGCGGCCTCAACCCTGTTTCTCAGCGCGGTGGTCTCCGTGCTGACCATGGTGCTGTTCATTCTGCTCACCACGCAGCATTAAGCCAGCCGTATAAGGCGGCCCACCTTCAGCCCCGGTCAGGCGCATAGGTCTCGGCCCGCCGCCGGGCGGCGCGGCGTGCCTTCAGAACCAGTGCCTCATAAAGGACATGCTGGCGGATCCAGTTGATCATGCCCGATAGCGTGACCACGACAATGCCCGCGAACGTCCAGCCATCAAGCGGCTGATGAAACAGGAAGTAGCTGAACGCCACCGCCCACAGCATCTGGCTGTACTGGGGCAGGGCCACGCGGTTGGCAGGCGCGCGGGCGGTGGCCATCATCATGAACAATTGGCCAAGGGCGGCAAGAAAGCCGTAGCCAAACAGGAACATCCATGTTTTCAGCCCGTGCGGCCAGTGCGCGTGGGCCAGCATCAGCGCGCCATCGCCAACCAGCGGGCCGAACAGGCTTGAGCCGAACAGCGAGAGCCGGGGCGTGTCATTGCCCGCCAGCCGGTAGGCAATCACGCCCACGGCATTGGCGATGGCGGCAATCAGCGCGCACAGATGCCCCAGATGCAGTGCCCGCACGCCTGGCCGCAGCACGATCAGCACGCCCAGAAAACCCAGTATGACCGAAAGCCACGCCCAGCCCGATACTTTCTCATGCAGCAGGGTCACGGACAGGATGGTGACGAAAAGCGGCATGAGGAACATGAGCGAGAGCGCCTCAGGCATGGGCAGCAGCATGAAGGCCTCCACGCTGGCAGCCGTTGCGGCAAAGGTGGCCACGGCGCGCACCACCCACATCAGCGGGTGGGTGGGCGCAAAAATATCCTTGTAGGATTCGTTCTTGTCACGGATGAACGGAATGATGAGAAAGCCGAATACGCCCCCGGAGAAGGCGACCTCGAACGGGTCAAGCTGGCCTGCGAGCAGCTTGGAATAGGCATCACTGATCGAGAACGAGGAAAATGCGGCAAAGGCCAGCATCATGCCCGAGGTAAGAAAGGCCATGTTCATCTGTTTCCCCCCGTTTTGCGGCGTGCATTTGCGCATCACAGGCGGGCGGGTGCAAGGGCTGGTTGCCTGCATGCGCCTGAAAAAACAGACATGCCCGACCCGCCAGCCGTCCCGTCTGGCCGTGTGCTGCCATATGCTGTTACACTAGGGCTCCCTGTTTGATTTTTCTACCTGGACACCTTGCATGACTGACACGCCCGCCTCGCCCGCAGCCCGCCTTCAGGCCGCCCTGACCGCCATCCGTGCGGGCGGGCTTGCGGCACAGGTCAGCACCTCGCCCTCGGTGCTCGAGGCCCACAGCCATGGCGAGGCCATGGAAGCCGCCTGCCTGCCCGGCGCGGTGGTCTTTGCGCGCAAGACCGGGGATGTGGCCACCGTGCTGCGCGCCTGCCACGCCAATGCGGTGCCGCTTGTCGCCTTCGGGGCTGGCACGTCGGTTGAAGGACATGTCACGCCTGCCGAACACGGCATCAGCCTCGACCTTTCCGAGATGACCGCCATTGTTGAAATGAATGCCGAGGACCTGGACTGCCGCGTGCAGGCCGGGCTGACGCGGCAGGCGCTCAATGCCCAGATCCGTGATACGGGGCTGTTCTTTCCGGTTGATCCGGGTGGCGAGGCCACGCTGGGCGGCATGTGCGCCACGCGGGCCTCGGGCACGGCCGCCGTGCGCTATGGCACCATGAAGGAGAACGTGCTGGGCCTGACCGTGGTGCTGGCCACGGGCGACGTGATCCGCACGGGCGGGCGGGTGCGCAAGTCATCCACCGGCTATGACCTGACATCGCTGTTCATCGGCTCGGAAGGCACGCTGGGCATCATTACCGAGGTGCAGTTGCGCCTGCATGGCCGCCCCGAGACGCTTTCCGCCGCCGTGTGCCAGTTTGCCGACCTCGATGACGCGGTGCGGACCGCCATCGAGATCATCCAGTGCGGCATTCCCATCAGCCGGGTGGAACTGCTTGATGACGTGCAGATGGCCGCCTCGATCCGTTACTCGAAGCTTGATGGCTATCAGGACCTGACCACGCTGTTCTTCGAGTTTGGCGGTGCGCCCGCAAGTGTGCAGGAGCAGGTGGCGGCGACCGAGGCCATTGCCCTGTCCAATAACGGGCTGGCCTTTGCCTGGGCCGATACGGCGGAGGACCGCACCCGGCTGTGGAAGGCCCGCCACGATGCCTTCTGGGCCGCCAAGGCCGTCGAACCCACCGCCCGCGTCATTTCAACTGACTGCATCGTGCCGATCTCGAAGCTGGGCGAACTGATTGCGGGCGTGCGCGAAGATATCGCCGCCTCCGGCCTGCGCGTGCCGCTTTTGGGGCATGTGGGCGATGGCAATTTCCACTCTCTCATCATCACCGATGATACGCCCGCAGGTCATGCCCGGGCGCTGGATCTTGACCGCAGGATCGTGCACCGGGCGCTGGCCCTTGGTGGCTCATGCAGCGGCGAGCACGGCGTGGGCATGGGCAAGCTGGAATTTCTCGAGACCGAGCACGGCGCGGGTACGCTCGCGGTCATGCGCGCGCTCAAACACGCCATGGACCCGCTCAATATCCTCAACCCCGGCAAGCTGCTGCCGCCGGGGCGTGTGTATCAGGGTTAGAGCAGATCCAGTTTGTATGGACATATTCGAACTGGTGAAGAGGCTCGATAACAATGAGTTGGAGCAATTCCATTGAGCCACGGTTCAGTGGAACTGCTCTATGCGCTCAGGGCGCTGGTGGCAGGCGCGATGGCGGCAGGTCGCGCTTGGCCAGCATGCTGCACAGGCGGCGCACCACATCATCCCACTGCCCGGTGCGGATCTGGCGGATGATGCGCAGGGTAGGGTACCACGGGCTGTCGGTGCGGCCCGAGAGCCAGCGCCAGCAATTGTCAAACCGGTCGAGCAGCAGCACCGGGCAGCCCAGCGCGCCAGCAAGGTGGGCGACCGACGTATCGACCGACACCACCACATCGAGGCCCGCGATGAGGGCTGCCGTATCATCCATGTCGCGCACGCTTTCCATGGGGTCATGCAGGCGCATGCCGGCGGGCATGTCCATCATCTGCCGGGCGTAGGTGCCCATCTGCAGGCTGACCAGCGAGATGCCGGGCATGCCTGCCAGTGGGGCCAGGCTGCGTAGCGGTATGGAGCGCCTGCGGTCCATGGCGTGGGCCGCGGGCACGTCGGGCCTGCTGGCCCCGCCCCATACCAGCCCCACCCGGAGTGTCGGGCGCGCCGGCAGGAAGGGCGCCCAGGCCCGCACGCGCCCCGCATCGGCATGCAGGTAAGGCACGGCAACACCTGCATGGCCCGGCATGCGGTGCAGTACATGCGGCAGGCTGAGGAACGGGCAGTGCCAGTCATGAAACGGCACGGGCTGGCGGTCATTGAACACGCGGCGCACGCCATCCATGCGGCGGATCAGGCCGTGCAGCGTGTCGGGAGCCTGCACGATCACGCGTGCGCCCAGGGCGGCCAGCACCGGCACGAAGCGCAGCATCATCAGCATGTCGCCCAGCCCCCCCTCGCGCGTGATGAAGATGGTCCTGCCCCGCAGGTCGGCATCCGGCGCCAGCACGGGCAGGGTCCGTGCGGCAGGCAGGCGCGCGCGACCGGGGAGTTTGCGCCGCCATTCATATTCGGCCCAACCCTGGGCCATCTGCCCGTTCTTGAGCAGGGTCAGGGCATGGTTCAGGCGCAGGTTGGCATCATCGGGGCGCAGTGCGAGGGCGCGGGCATGGATTGCGAGCGACTCATCGGTGCGGTTCCAGCCTGCCAGCAGGTGCGCGAGGTTGGCATGCGTCATGGCGCTGCGGGGGTGATGTTCGAGAATATAAAGCAGCAGGTCGCGCCCGGCGGCGTATTCACCCTGTTCCATCAGGCATACGGCCATGAGGTTGCCGGTGGTGAGCTGGGCGGGTGACAGGCTCAGCCCATCGGTCAGCACGGCATGCGCCTCCGCCGTGCGGCCGCGTTGCAGCAGCAGTTCGCCCAGCATGTCATGCGTGCGGATATCCTGCCCCGCGCGCTGGCGCACGGCACGGAGCACGGCTTCAGCTTCATCCACGCGCTCATGGGGCAGCAGCAGGTCGAGCATGTCGCGCGCCGGGTGGCGGGCACCGGGATTGGCCACGGCCTGCCGGCACAGCAGGCGGGCCGCCTCCTGCACCCGGTTGCACCCTGCATGGGCATGCGCGAGCAGAAGCTCGACATCGGGCGAAGGCGTGCAGCTTTCAAGCACGGCACGGGCCTGTGCGAACTGGCCCTGGCGCAGCAGGCCGAGCGCATCGGCCAGCATGGCGTTGGTGGCGGTGACCGTGCGGGGGGCTTTTTTGTTCATATCACGCCATGACCACGGCATGCGGCGTGACAGGCGCAGGCCCCGGGCTGGCCTGCCTGTGCGGCACGGAAAAAGGAGAGAAGCATGGCGGCGGATTTCTTTGAATTCAGGAGCGTGGAGCGCATAGTCTACCGTTCCTGCCGCCTACGTCTAGGGCGTGGCCAGGCCCATATGTGCTTCGAGTAGCGCCACGTTGCGCAGGTCGGCCTTGAAGGCGGTATCAAAAATATCGCCCAGCACGGGCACGAGGTCAGCCGCCGCCTCGATCAGCACATTGGCCAGCATGCGGGCCAGCACCTTCTGGCTGGCACCGAGCGTCCAGCTTTTCCAGATGATGTAGAGGGAAGGGATGATCATGATCGCCGTGCCGCCCACCGGCAGCAGGCCGATCACCGTATCAAGCCCCCAGCGCGCCTTCGTGCCGGGAATACGGAAGGCGGCATCAAGCAGGGTCGCCAGTTTCCGCAGCCGTGCGACTTCAGCACGGATATCGGCAGGCCGCGCGCTGGCGGCCGAAGAAGCAAAAGCGTTCATGCTGTTATTATGGGGTGTGCCGTGAGGCGTTACAATGCGGCCGACTTCACGGCGCACGCTTTAAAAGCGGATAAAATTCTGGTGGAGCTTTTTTCAAAAAGCTTCAGAAAAGCCCGATATCGTCCCCTAACCGGATGCGCCCCCATCGCGATCAATATGGCCCATGTCACGCTCCGGCGCGATCACGTCGCGCACGCGCTGCTTGAGTTCCTTCGGGCCGGGAAAGCCGCCATCGCGCTTGCGCTCCCACACAAGCTGGCTGTTGACCGTGATCTCGAACCGTCCGCCGCTTGCCGGGATGAGGCTGACGCTGCCCAGTTCCTCGCCAAAGGTGGAGAGCAGTTCCTGCGCCATCCATGCCGCGCGCAGCAGCCAGTTGCAGCGCGTGCAGTAAAGGATGGAGATATCGGGGCGGCCTGTCGTGGGGATCGGGTCGGTCATGGGCGTTCCTCCTGTCTCATCCAGCCGGACGGGGCCGCCCGGCTGCCCTGATGGGTATCATGCACCGTGAGGATATAGCGGCTTTCAGGCCATGAAGCACCGGAAACCTTGCGGGCCATATGCGCCCCACGTATCAATGAAGTGATGGAGATATGGACATAAAAACAGTCGATCAGGCATTGCCTGATGCGGTCGTGGAGGTTCTGGAGGAAGATTGCTGGAATTATAGTTTATTTCTGAAATCTTTTTCAATCGAACCTTACGAAAACAGGGACTCAGTCGAGACAATAAAAAAGATATTCGGGGAAAATGTTGTCGTAGAGGATCTCCGGCAAATCAGGACGGAAGACGTCTCCGGCATAATAGATAGTTCACCCTATTATGCCGGAGACGTGGGGGCCGGACCATCGGCGGACTCCCTGTCGTCACGGGAATTCCACAGGGCAGTTCACAACGTGCAGGTGCAGGTTGCAAATATTCCGCAATCAGCAACCCGGGTGGAAACGTTCTCGTTCCGGGAGGGTCATCCCGCCTATCCCGTTTTCTGGGATTTTGCCCGGAAAACATCCACAAATCATAAGGAAGTTTTTGGTGAAGCTTTTTTTAAAAAGCTTCGAGGAATGCCGCCTTTTGGAAAAAAGGCGACATCCAGAAACTTTCGTCATTTTTTATCAATAGTTTTTTTAAACCAGCTTCCCCGGCAGCCGGAAGGGTGGGTGCCGCGTGTTCAGACCGCGTGGACCTGACTTTCACGCGACCACAGGCGCAGCGCCGCACAGGTCTGGATGAAAGCCGTGGCGTCATCCGCGCGTTCGAGCGCAATCACGCCCGCATCGCGCGCACGCGGGTGCAGCCCCGCCGCCGCGAGCAGGATCTCGGCGGCATCATTATGCGCGATGAACTTGGCGTGGGCGAAGGCATCGGCGATGAAGTCGCGCATGGTGGCCTCATGGCGCAGCAGGTTCGCCCCTTCCACCGTGGGCAGCAGGGCCACGGCATCATACAGCACGGACGGGCCGCCATTGATCTTCTGCTGGGCTACAACCTCGTTGCCTGCGCTGTCCGTAATGCCCGCCACGGTGGGGGCGATCAGTTCAACCGTGCCATCCACGGCCTCGGTTGCGGCAATCAGGGCGGAGAGCAGGTCGGCATTGACGCCATTGCTCACCACGATGCCCAGCTTGCGGCCTGCAAAGCTGTCCGGCCCGTTCTTGAGGATGCTCAGCGCGGGCGAGGGCTCCAGTCCTTCCACCACCGGGCGGGCGGCAGGCGCAGGTGCGGGCAGGGGCGAGAGGCCAAGCCCGGTGGCAACGCCCTGGGCCAGTTCGGTATCGACATGCAGCAGGTGGCTGACCATGCGCGCGCGGATGGCGGGGGTCTCGACCTTGCTCAGTTCGAACACGAAGGCATCGCGCATGTGGGTCTGTTCCACCGGTGTCTGGCTGATGTAGAACTGGCGCGCCTGGCTGTAATGGTCGGCGAAGGTTTCCGAACGCTGGCGTAGCTTGGGGCCGGATTCTTCCTCGGGGTAGGAGGTATAGCCTGCAGGGGTCTCGCGCGGGCCACCGGCGGGCTGCGACCAGGAATTGGGCTCGTAATTGGCCCGCCCCTTCGGGTTGTGCATGGCCATGTGCCCATCTTGCTGGAAGTTGGCGAACGGGCATTTGGGCGCGTTTATGGGGATGTGCGTGAAGTTGGGGCCGCCGAGGCGCTTGGTCTGGGTATCGAGATAGGAGAAATTGCGCCCCTGCAGCAGCGGGTCGTTGGTGAAGTCGATGCCGGGGATGACGTTCTGGGTGCAGAACGCCACCTGCTCGGTCTCGGCAAAGAAATTGTCGGGCATGCGGTCGAGCACGAGGCGGCCCACGCGGCGCACGGGCACCAGTTCCTCGGGGATCAGCTTGGTGGGGTCGAGGATGTCGAAGTCGAAGCTGTCGGCAAATGCATCATCAAACAGTTGCACGCCCAGTTCCCATTCGGGGAAGTTGCCTGTCTTGATGGCCTGCCACAGGTCGCGGCGGTGGAAATCGGGGTCGGCCCCGTTGATCTTGAGCGCCTCGTTCCACACCACCGATTGCAGGCCCAGCTTTGGCTTCCAGTGGAATTTGACGTAAGTTGACTTCCCCTGCGCATTGATGAGGCGGAAGGTATGCACCCCGAACCCCTCCATGAAGCGGAAGGAGCGGGGAATGGCACGATCCGACATGGCCCAGCAGACCATGTGCGTGGCCTCGGGCGAGAGCGACACGAAATCCCAGAAATTGTCGTGTGCTGTCTGCGCCTGCGGAAAGTCGCGGTCCGGCGCCTGCTTGGCGGCATGCACGAAATCGGGGAACTTGATGGCATCCTGAATGAAGAAGACGGGGATGTTGTTGCCCACCAGGTCCCAGTTGCCCTGGCTGGTATAGAGCTTGACGGCAAAGCCGCGCACGTCGCGCACCACATCGGCCGAGCCCTTGTTGCCCGCCACGGTGGAAAACCGCACGAAGGCGGGCGTGCGTTCGCCCACCTTGCCAAAAAGATCGGCCTTGCACACATCGGCCAGGCTGTCGGTCAGTTCAAAATAGCCATGCGCGCCGTAGCCACGGGCATGGACCACGCGCTCTGGGATGCGCTCATGGTCGAAATGGAAGATCTTTTCACGGAAATGGAAGTCCTCCATCAGGGCCGGACCACGCGCCCCCGCACGCAGGGTATTCTGGTCATCTGACACCGCAAGGCCCTGCTGGGTGGTCATGGCCGGCGTACCTTCGCCGGCGGTCTGGTGGGTTTCGCCACCAGCGCCGACATGAGTCGCCATGGCTTTCGGGGCTTTGGGTGTTTTTGTCATGATGGGTGTGTGTCCGGGCTGGAGATGAAGGGATGTGCTTTCCCAACGGGACGGGATGGGGTGAGTTGCATGGTGATGTCGGGGCCGGGGCTGATGGCGGTTGCCAATTGCGTGGCGACAGGGCACACGGGCGCATGAACCGCCAGCAGCCAGAGAGCCCTGCCATCCATGCGTAACCGTTCAGCCCTTGTGGCCGCAGGCAGCCTGTTTGCCGCCCTGTGGTGTGCCCCGGCCGTGGCCAGCCCCGGCACGGTCGATTTTACGGACCTGACCTGGACCGAAATCCGTAACGCGGTGCAGGAGGGCGATACCACCATCATCGTGCCGGTGGGCGGCACGGAACAGAGCGGGCCTTACATTGCCGTGGGCAAGCATGACGTGCGCGCCCTGCTGCTTGCCCGCCGCATTGCGCGGGCGGCGGGCCATGCGCTCGTGGCCCCGGTGGTGGCCTACGTGCCTGAAGGCGGCACGTCGCCGCGCACGTCGCACATGCGCTTTCCCGGCACCATCAGCATAACCCCGGCCACCTTCCGCGCATTGCTGGGCGATGCCGCCGAGAGCTTTCGCGTGCAGGGGTTTACGCGCGTGGTGCTGATTGGCGACCATGGCGGCTACCAGAAGGATCTGCGCACGGTGGCCGATACGCTCAACCACCGCTGGCAGGGCACGGGAGCGCATGTGCTGTACGTGCCCGCCTATTACGACGTGGTGCCGGGCGCCTATGCCACATTGCTGCGCCAGCATGGCCATGCGGCGGAGGTGGGCATGCATGCCGACCTGTCGGACACTTCACTGATGCTGGCTCTTGACCCCGCCCTTGTGCGCACGCAGGCGCTCCGCGCCGCCCCCCTGCCTGGGGCGGC
The DNA here is from genome assembly GCF_001571345.1 of Komagataeibacter xylinus NBRC 15237. Classification (GTDB taxonomy): domain Bacteria; phylum Pseudomonadota; class Alphaproteobacteria; order Acetobacterales; family Acetobacteraceae; genus Komagataeibacter; species Komagataeibacter xylinus. The sequence goes on from NZ_BCTP01000025.1 coordinate 11,991, forward strand.
ACAGGGCGTCTATGGCGGCGACCCGCGCCGCGCCGATGCGGCCCTTGGGCAGGTGGGGGCGGACATGCAGGTCAACGCCACGGTTGCGGCCATGCAACACGACCTAACAGGACGGAATTCGCCCTGATTGCGCCGCTGCCACGGCGTGCTATAGGGGCCGCGACGAACAGGATCACACTATGACACACAAGAAAAAACTACCGGTTCTGGGGCTGGGCATGCTGCTGCTGCAAGGTGGGGTGGCCCTGGCGCAGGCTGTTGACACCATTCCCGGCATGCCGCCCGTGCTCGACCCCCACAATATTTACAGCGAGACCCGGGCCAACAACCTCAACCCCGAGGTTGCCAAGGATCCGCCACGCATCTACGTGCCCAACCTGCGCTCGAACAATGTGTACGTGATCGATCCGCAGACCTATACGGTCATCTCGCGCTTCAAGGTGGGCAAGAGCCCGCAGCACGTCGTGCCCGCGTGGGACCTGCGCACCCTGTGGGTGACCAACAATGCCGAAGGCACGACCAACGGCACGCTCACGCCCATAGACCCGCGCACCACCCAGCCACAGGCCGAAGTGGCGGTGGATGATCCGTACAACATGTATTTCACCCCCGATGGCAAATCCGCCATCACGGTGGCCGAGGCACGGCAGAGGCTCGATTTTCGCGATCCGCACACCATGGCATTGCAGGGCTCGGTCTCGGTGCCGCAGTGCAAGGGCGTCAACCACGCCGATTTCTCCATCGACGGGCGTTACGCCATCTTTACCTGTGAGTTCGGTGGCTATCTGGCCAAGGTCGATACGGTCAACCGCACGGTCATCGGCTATCTCAAGCTCTCGGGCGGGGGCATGCCGCAGGATATCCTGACCGCGCCCGATGGCCACAAATTCTACGTGGCCGACATGCATGCCGATGGCGTGTTCGTGATTGATGGCGACAGCTTCCGCGAGACGGGATTCATCCCCACCGGCATTGGCACCCATGGCCTGTATCCCAGCCGTGACGGCACGAAGATGTACGTGGCCAACCGTGGCTCGCACAAGATTCATGGGCCGCCGCATGGCAAGGCGGGTGGCGTGAGCGTGATCGATTTCGCAACTGACAGGGTCGTGGCCAACTGGCCCATTCCCGGTGGCGGCAGCCCTGACATGGGCAATGTCAGCAATGATGGCAGGACGCTCTGGCTTTCGGGCCGGTTTGATGATGTTGTCTATGCCATCGACACCACCACGGGCACCATGCGCAAGATCCCTGTGGGGCTGGAGCCTCATGGCCTGACCGTATGGCCGCAGCCGGGCCGGTATTCGGTCGGACATACCGGAATTTTGCGTTAAATAACTGTTTTGAAAAACAAAAGTTTTTTGGACGCCGCCTTTTTGAAAAAAGGCGGCGTCTTTTTTTGCGCCTGAAACAAAAACTGTTGCATGATGTTCCCGCTCTTTGCTGCAATATCCGCCACGCGCAATGGGGCTATCCGGTCATGACGCCATTCAAACAGAATACCGATATCCGTTTCATCATCGGGCCTTCATGCCTTGGCATGGTCATGGTGGCACTTGGGCCGGAGGGGCTTGCGGCCATCATGCTCGATGCGGATGAGCGCGCGCTGCAACGGGCGGCTGTAGCGTCTTTTCCCACGGCACGGGCCGGGAGCGCGGATGATGCGGCGCTGGCACGCTGTCTGGAGGTCGTGACTGCCTGCGTCGAGGCCCCATGGGCCATGCCCGACCTGCCGCTTGCGCTGCAGGGCACGCCTTTCCAGCAGGAGGTCTGGCAGGCCCTGCGCGGCATACCCTGCGGCCACACCATAACCTACGGCGAACTTGCGGCCCGCATTGGCCGACCCGGTGCCGTGCGGGCGGTGGCCGGGGCCTGTGCCGCCAACCGGCTGGCCATGGTGGTGCCCTGCCATCGCGTCATCCGCCATGATGGCAACCTGTCGGGTTATCGCTGGGGTGTGGCCCGCAAGCAGGTCCTTCTGGCGCGGGAGCGGGCCTGGCGCCTGGGAGAAAAATGATAACGGTTTTTTGGTAAGGTCTTTTTTCTAACCAGTGTTCCTTGAAGCTTTTTGACAAAAGCTTCACCAAAAATTTCTTTACTATTTCAGGCTGTTGAAAATTAAAAAAACCGCAGGTTACGGCCCAAGGCCGTTCCCTGCGGTTCCAGTTTACGGATTGCGGCCCGATTTATGCGTGGGGTAATCCACCATAATAGGTATCGACCTGCTGGCCATAGGTGTTGTTGCTCCAGTCGAGCGACATGTCCTGCGCATAGGCCGGAGCGCCTTCAAGCTGCTCGCGCGTGAGGGACACGATATAGCCGCCCTGGCGGGGGTCGTAATGCAGGGCTTTCCAGGGCAGGGGATGATAGCTGTTCCCCATGCCCATGAAGCCGCCAAAGCTCATGACAACATAGGCGACATCGCCTGAAATCTTGTCGACCATGAAATACTTGACCGTGCCCAGTTTTTCGCCCGCCGGTGAATACACGGCCGTGCCTTCAACCTGGTCGGAGGAAATGAGGTCATGCTTGTTGGTGGTCATTGTGTTGCTTGCCGTAGCAGACATGAAACTTCTCCTTGCCGGTTCTTCGTGCCGCGCCACGCAGGGGCATGCCTGCCTTCTCGTGTGGCTGTGGCGCGGGACCTGTTGCAAAGGGGGAGGAGGCAGGGCGGCGCCACGGCCTCCTCCTGCCCTGAGCCTGTGCGTTCAGGTTTTGGTGTGGCTGTGCTGGCCGCCCTTGCGCCCGGCCTGCGCCGCGCGCCCGGGGTCATCGGCAAAATTGCCGGAACGGTGCTCTGTGCCCTTGTGGCTGGCCTGGGTGGGTTTTTCCACCTCATGCTCCGTGCCGCCGTGGCTGTGCTGGCCACCCTTGCGGCCCGCCTCGGCGGCGCGCTCCGGGTCGCGGGCAAAGTTGCCAGAACTGTTCTGCCCCCCCTTGTGCCCGGCCTCGGCCGCCTTTGCGCGGTCATTGGCAAAGTTGCCGGGGTTGTGTGTGGCACCGCCGCGACTATCGGCGGGGGCAAGGGCGATACGGTTATGCAGGGAGATATGAGAATTCATGATCTTCACCTTTCGCTGGCAGCGGCTACAGGGGATCCTTGTTTTTCCTCGCTCCGTCATGGGGTTTTACTGAGGAAGCGATCCCGGGAACGTCCGCTGTGAGGAGATCAACGATGCATCCCTTTCCCGGTTGCGGCTGGGTTGCATAAAATAAAACAGCAGACATTACAATAAGAGTCGATGCCGGAATGAGTCCGTTCATAATAAAATTAAGACCATATACCTTATAATTCATGCCAGACCAGGGCAGGGGCAGTCAGGGAACAAGTATTGCTCAAGGCACCGGTTCAGGGCGTCAATATACCCGGCACCCTGTGCTGCCGATCTGTCGCGACGGGCATCCGCCCTGTCGTGGTCCGGTTCAGGTTGGTATGGATCTTGCCCCAACCGGGGCGATAAACCGGGAATGCGGGTGGCAGGAGCCGCTTTATCCGCTTTTTTGCGGCCTATTCGGCTGCCATCTGCGCCAGCGTGTCGCCATACTGCGCCAGCATGGCCACGACTTCCATCAGCACGACTTGCAGCCGCGTGAAGCCTTCATGGGGTTGCAGGCTGTCCTGATCCATATACAGCGCCCGGCTCATTTCCAGTTGCAGGGCCTGCACGCCGCGCCGTGGCCGCCCGTAATGGCGGGTCACATATCCCCCTGCAAAAGGCACGTTACGCGCAACGCTGTAGCCGTGGGCCGTCAGCACATGCTCGACGAGCGCCGTCATCTGCTGGGTGCAGGCCGTGCCCCAGGCATTGCCCAGAACAAAATCCGGCTGGTCCCCGCGCCCCTTCACCACAGGCATGGAATGGGCATCAAGCAGCAGGCAGAAGCCATGCCGGGCCACGCAGTCATGCACCAGCCCGGCGAGGGCATCATGATAGGGTTGCCAGCAGGTGCTGACCCGTTTCTCGGCCTCCGCAAACGGGAGCGGGCGGGCGTAGATCGGCCCATCACGCGATACGATGCGAGCAATGGTGCCAAACCCGGCCCTGACCTTGCGGCTGGTGGTATTGCACCAGGCGGGCAGGGCCTCGCGGAACATGGTGGGGTCGAGTTCCCATGCCTCACGGTTCACATCGCAATAGGCTCGCGGAAAGGTGGCGTGCAGCAGGGTGGCGCCGTGCCCTGGTGCGCCTTCAAACAACTGCTCCACATAACAGTCCTCGCTGCGCCGCAGCGCAAGCGCGCCCAGCCGGGACAGGCGCAGGAACTCGGGCATGTAGTTACGCCCCGAATGGGGAGACGCCACGATAACCGGCCGATGGATGCCTTGTGGCTCAATGATGTGAAAGGGCGGCACGGCGCGTTCCGTCATGCGGGTTTTCCCAGAGGGAACAGCCGCATGGGAACAGACAGCGGGGATGGAAAGGCAGGCCAGCGCATGGTCGCCATAGGGGCAGGCGGCAGGCTGGGGGTCAATGCGTTTTTTTTAAAAAAGGGGGGTTGCATCCGCCTGAAAGGGCCAGTAAAAACCACTTCACCAGAGACTGATGGGCGCATAGCTCAGCGGTAGAGCACTATCTTGACATGGTAGGGGTCACAGGTTCAATCCCTGTTGTGCCCACCATCGGTCTCTGGTCTTAGTGATTTTCCTTAAAAAATAAGAACAGCCGCTGTATCGCGATGGTTTGGCTTGCTAACACGCAGCGAAACGCTGTGGATCGCTTCGACCACATTATTAATCGCTTGTCTGGGCCATGTACCTAGGCGTGAATAATCTTTTTCGATAAGCATCCGGCATTAATCTGGTGTATCCGGCTACGATATCCATATCGCTCCAGTTGCTGCCCGCCATTGCTTCCGGCAGCGCTCCCTAAATTAAAATGATATGTGATGCTTTCCGCAGCAGGAAAGTTCATCACCTGTTTCCAACTCATTCTTGGAACGTCGTCTTTTTCCAAAGGCGGTTCATGCGGCAGAGCGCATCATGACCCGTGACGTCGCCATGAGGGAAAGGGCCAGCCACGCGTGACCGGCCCAGTTTTTGCGTTCAGGCGGTTTTGGGCGCTTCTCCGGCAGCCGGGGTCTGGGTATTGACGGCCTCGGGCAGCAGATGGGCCAGAACGGGCAGGATGGTCGCGGCGGGCAGGCCGGTCTTGTCCACCATGGCCTGAACCTGCTGGTTGCTCAGCAGCGAGCGCAGTTCATCGGTCGAGATGGGCAGGTTGTGGCCATCGCCAATCCATGAGCGCACCTTGTCGCCCAGCCCGGCCTGTTCCGCCTGGGTCATCAGGCTGGTGATGGTGGCGGGGGTAAGAAGTTCGGCCAGGTAGGAATGTACCTGCTCCGACAGGCCCGCCGCACCGGCCAGATCGCTCAGCTTGCCCATAACATCATTGAAGATACCGCTCATTCTGCTTTGTTCCCGTCATGTCATTTGGTCTGTGCCGCATTATACTACACGACATAGAGTTATAGGAAATTTATATAAAACAGGACAAAAAAAAGCGGTGCATATGCACCGCTGAGTTTAGGGAGGAAACGTCCAAGAAGCAGTTGCACAAGGCAGGTCTGCTTCCCGCCGTTATGACAACCCTCACATTGTTGTGTCAACAAAAAAACGTACGTTCATTTTCGTGCCTGGTACATGTGCCATGAAAGCAACGTTTTGGCGTCCGTCATGCCAATATGGGGCAGGTTCGCCATGTCGATCACCCGCAGGCGGATATGTTCGTGCTCGCAGGCAAGGCCGGTCTGCCGGTCCGTCAAGGCCTGGGCCAGGGTCTCGTCTATGTGCAGTTCGGTATAGTACAGGCCAATTGCCTCGTCACACCCGCCCGGTGAGAGCCAAACATGCGTCAGTTCCACCAGATCTTCGGCGCGCACATGCAGGTCGGCCCCCACTTCCTCAGCCAGTTCGCGTAGTGCCGTGCTGACAAACGCGCCGCCATCGAGCATGCCCGCGGGCAGGGCCAGCAGGTCGGGTTGGGCGACCGGCACGCGGGCCTCACGCGTGAGGATGGTGCGGTCGGGGTAACCGGGGCATTGCAGCACGACCATGACCGATACGGAATCACCCCGCAGCAGGGCGAGGCCGGGCACCGCCCTGCCTTCATGCAGGGCGTCGGCCTCCACGAGTATGAAGCCCATGCGCTCCGGGCCAAAGGCCACCGCATCGCGCACCAGCACATGGCGTAACGTGAAGCGGGTGCGCATGGCCTCATGCCACCGGCGGAAATGCGGGGCGGCAAGCACGCGCGCCTGCATGGTGGCATCAATGCCTTGTGCAAAGGAAATATCGGTCATCCGGCCTCTTCATGCCCTGGGCCAGCGAAAACGATCAGCCTCAGTAACGGTTAAAAAGCCAGTTCAGCCAGCATCCTGCAATGATGGAAAGTTTTTTGGTACCGCTTTTTTTCAAAAAAGCGGCGTTCTTCGAAGCTTTTTGAAAAAAGCTTCACCAAAAACTTTCTTATGATTGACGGCTATAAAACAGTCTCAGTCTGGCATAAACAGGCTGTGCATGATGTCGCCAATCCGTTCCTGATAGGCTTCCGGGTCGTGTTCGGTGGCAATGCGGTGCAGCGCATTGTCACGCACCGTATTCCATAGCATCTGGTCACGATACAGCCGGATGACCTGTGCGGCAAAGGCGGCGGGGTCGGTTATGTCGGCGCAGAGCATGTCATGCCCGTCCTGCCAGCCTGCCTGCTGGCACAGAAGCGGCGAACCGACCACGGGCAGGCCATTGGCAGCCGCCTCGTGCAGTTTATAGGCAATGCCCGCGGCAAAGCGGGTGGGAGCCACAAACACGCGATACCGGTCATAAATGGGGGCCGTATCGGCCACCTGGCCCAGCATGCACACATTGGGGTGCTGGCGCAGGGGGCCAAGATCGACGCGCGGGTTGACGTGACCACACACGCCAAAGCGGATGTCCGGCCCGAGTTCGGCCACGAGCAGGGGCAGCACTTCGGCACTGAACCAGGCCAGCGAGTCAAGATTGGGGGCCTGCCGGTCATGCACCGCGCCGAGGAACAGGATGTCCCGCCGCGCGTCCCACCCCGGCCCCGTGGCGCGGGGCACCTGCACGTGGCCCAGAACGGACACATTATCAAAGCCCGCCTCACGCAGCAGGTCGGCTTCCGTTCCGTTTACCGCCACCACCCGGCGGGCAAGAAACAGCGGGGCCAGTTCCGCTGCCAGCCGCGTGGCAAAAGGCTGGGGGCTGGCAAGGCCATGAAGGCGCTCATAGGCCACTTCGCGGCAGGTGGCCAGGGCCTCGGTGTCAACCACGATCCGGTCGGTGGGAATGCTGGAGGCGGCCTCGTTGAAGATGGAGGCGAGGCGGGCGGCATTATGGGTGCGGGCGATCCAGATTGCATCGAAGCAACTGCGGCGCTCGTGCAAAAATGCACTCAGCTCGGGCAGTTCGCGATCGTGAATGACCTCGACCTGATCGGGGAAGGCCGCCCGGATCGTGGCCAGATCCTCAATCGGGCGAAAAATGGGGTAGACCGTGACACGGTAGCCCAAAGCCGCCAGCGTCGTGATGATGTCGTTCGAGCGTGTGAAGCCTGAACCCAGATAACGCAGTGGCAGCCTGTCCTCAATGAACAGCACATGCCTGCTTCGTGCATCGGCATGCCGGGCGCGGGCCTGCAACGGGTCGTGCCGTAGGGGCCTGCGCCGCAGTTCCGGGCCATGGCGGCGCGTGAACAGGGCGCTGTTGCGCGCGATCAGGCGCGCAGCACTGGTGGCGTCCGACGTACCGCATTCATAATGCACAAGGCACACGTTGGGGTCGTACAGAATGCGGTAGCCCTGCGCGCGGATGCGCAGGCACAGATCCGTCTCCTCGAAATAGGCGGGCGCATAGGCTTCATCAAAGCCGCCAAGGGCCTGCGCCACATCGGTGCGGACCATGAGGAACACGCCCGAGCAGAAATCAACCGCGCGCACGAATCCGGCTTCGGGCACGGCAGGGTGGGCGTCGCGCATGTAACCCTGCACCGAGCCGTCGCGCCAGACGATGCTGCCTGCCTCCTGCAACACGCCATGGGTGCGGATGATGCGCCCGCCCACGGCCCCGGTCGTGGCATCGGCCATGAGGCGGCCCAGCGCATTGGCAATCGCGCCGTATTGCAGGTCCACGTCGTTGTTGAGGAACAGCACCGCAGGGGCGGCCACCCTTGCAAGGCCCGCGTTGCACCCGCGCACGAAGCCGATATTGCCTGCAAAGCGCAGCACCTCGATGCCTTTTACATGCTGCTCGATATGGGCCACGCCATCACGCGAGCCGGAATCCACCACGATCACCTGAAGCGCGCCCGCGTAATTGGCCCGCAGCGAGGCCAGCGTGGACATGGTCATGGCAAACTGGTCATGCGCGATGATGATGACACTCAGCGCGGGCGGTCCGTCGGCACTGAAATCAATGCCTGCCGCCAGCAGCAGCGGCAGGCGCACGGCGCACATGTGGCGGAACAGGGCGCGGGCCTGCGCCTCGGTTACGGGTGGCGGCGCGGCGGGGCGCAGGTCGGGGCGGGCGGTGAGGTAGTGGCCAAAACCGTCGCGCGCGCGGCCTGCAGTCACGTCGGCCTGAATGGCGGGGTCGCGCATGTATTGCGCAAGATCCAGCATCGAGCACGGCTTGCGCAGTTCATGCACGCCGTGACGCAGGAAGTGGGCATAGCCGTTGCGCAGTTCGCCCCGCTCCACCGCCTCGAGCACGTCGGGGTTGACGGCGCAGTAGAAGGATTCGGAAAACAGGGGGCCGGGGTCAAATTCCAGTGGCGTGGCATTGCACAGGTAATGGTGCAGGGCAGATTGCCATAATCCCTGTGTAATTTCCGCCTGCACGTCGGGGTAGGTGCGCGCGTACCATTCGGCATCGAAATAGGGCGAGAGCGTGCGCCATGGCAGGGCCGCCGCCCCGTGCAGCAGGTAATGGGCAAAAGGGCGGGTGAGGGCGCTGCCTTCCCCCTCCGGGGCCTCGGCAAGATAGGTGGCAGGGTCAAAAAAGCACGATCCGGTGCGCATCTGTGCATCGCCCGTGCGCAGGTAGTGGTCGTAGCCATTGCGGTAGCCGGCCTGCTCGAGGCCAGCCTGCGTCATGTCGGGGTAGCCAGCGCGGTAGGCGTGCTCGTCAAACAGCCAGTGGGGGTTGTGGTCGTTCAGGCCCGCGTTCAGGTAATGGTCGAACCCGCTGCGCCATACGCCCTGCGCCACCAGTGCCGCCACGTCAGGATAGGTGGCGCAGTACCATGCCTCATCAAAAAAGGGGTTGGGGGCGTGATGCAGGGCCGCGCCATGCTCGTGGTAGAAATCGCGCGCCTGCGCGGGTGTTATGTCCATAAGGTCCAGCACCGCGGCGTAGCGGGCATGGTACCATGCGGCATCGAAACTGGCCCAGCGGGCAGCCATTTCCGCATGATCGGGGGAAACAGCCATCATCAATCCCTGTCTCGTTCCTGTTCACGGCGTTATGCCCGCAAAAGGTTAAGAGACGGTTTGAAACGCCAGTTTCTGGAACAGGTTGCCTCAGTCCCGTGCCGCGCGCCGCCGCGCCGGGTGGCCCCATGTGTTCATGATCACCACCCCCAGCATAACCACGCCACCGCCAAGCAGCGTGCGGCCTGCGGGCACTTCGCCCGTGAGCGCAAAGGCCAGCAGCATGGTGACGGGGGGCAGGGTATAGAGCAGCGCGGAGCCACGCGCAGCCCCCATGTGGCTGATCACGAAGGTCCATGCGCCATAGCCCAGCGCCGCGGGAAAGACGGCGAGTTCCACCACCGCCGCCATGCACGACCACGGCGCATGGACAACAACTACGCAGGCGCGCGGCAGCCACGGCAGCAGCAGCAGCCCCCCTGCAATGAGAATATAGGCAATGGTGGGCAGCGCGCCATAGCGCGGCATGAGCTGGCGCAGCATGATGGTATAGATGGCCGAGCACAGGGCTGCGCCCAGCACCAGTGTCGCCCCGGAGCCGAACGCGATACCGCCTGTCTGCCCCCCCGCGATCAGGATCACGCCCGAGAAACTGAGCAGCGATCCCGCCCAGCCCCACGTGGTCAGCCGCTCACCCAGAACGGGCATGGCGATCAGCGCGGTCATGAGCGGACACGAACTGATGAGCAGGCTGGCCGCCCCGGACGAGACCGTAAGCTCGCCCATGTTGAACAGTACATTATAAAGTGAAATGCCAATGCCCGCGCAGGCCAGTATGCGCGGCACATCACGCCAGGCAGGCGGCGGTACGCGCCTGCAGGCCAGCCACAGGGCCGCAAGTACTGCCGCCCCCGCGTAACGGATGGCGGCCAGCGGCACCGGCGGCATGTCGCGCAATGCAATGCGCACCACAGGATAGGCGCTGGCCCACGACAGGATGGCCGTTGCCACGGCAAGCGGCAGCATGCGGGCCGCCAGGGTCTTGTTGTTCATGCTTACCGCATAGCAGGGTTTGAAACGCAAGGGGAATGGATTTACGCCCGGCGCTGATCTGCCCTGCCATGATGGGCAGGTCAGTCCTTGCTGGCGGGCGGGGTCGAAATATCGGCGACCCTGGCGGCGATGACTTTCCGGGCATCTTCCGGGGCAAGGGCTACGACCAGCCCCTGGTCGCCCGCATTGATATAGACCGTGGGTTGCGTCATGGCCGCGGCCGAGAGCACGACGGGCATGGGGTTGGCCTGCCCGAACGGGCTGGTGCCACCGGAGCGGAATCCGGTCAGCTCTGCTGATTTCTCGGGCGGCATCATGCGTGCATTGCGCCCCCCGAACAGGGCCGCCACCGCCTTGAAGTTGACCCTGTGATCGGCTGGCACCACAAGGCAGACGGGTGTTGCGCGGTCGACCTCCACCACCAGCGTTTTGAGCACGCAGGCGGGGTCCGCCCCGATGGAGGATGCGGCCTGCATGCCGATCAGCCCGCCACCGGGCGCGTATTCATACTGATGCACTGAAAAGGGCACGCCACTGCCGGCGAGAAATTCGGTAGCCTTTGTCTGTTGTGTCATGCTGTCTGTTTTTCATCCCCTCTGGTGCGGCCCATGCCGCCGGCTGCAACGCCAAGGATAAAATGGCACCCGCGTGCCATGCAACAGCAGGTGGCCTGCGCCTTATGCCCGCTCTGCGCCCCGCACGATGGCAGGCAGCGCGAGCACGATCAGCACGGCTCCCAGCCCCATGAGTGATCGCGTGCCCAAAAATGCATAACCCAGCGCGCCTGCGGTGCCTCCCAGCACGAAAGAAGCGATGATCGCGCCATGAAGGCGCAGCCGCGTTGCCACGTCAGGCGAGGGGGATGTGCGGTTCCCCATCCACTGGGCCAGTTCCAGCCCGAGGTCGGTCAGCATGCCGGTCATATGCGTGGTGCGTACCCGCGCGCCCGAGATATGGGTGACCGTGGCGTTCTGCATTCCCATGAGAAAACTTAGGCCATAGCCCAGCACTCCGGCACCCGGCCCCGCAGGCAGCCAGCCCGCCACCAGCCCCAGTGCCATGAGCGCCACGCCTTCCAGCAAGATGATGCGCGCATGCATGCAGGCCACGCCCCGCCTGCATCCGGCCATGAGGCGCAGCGTTGCCACAACCGCTCCCGCCACGAAGGCGGCCACCAGCCCCAGCCCGCACAGCACGGTCATGACCCCGCCCGGCGCCAGCCCTGTCGCCACGGCAGAGAGGTTGCCGGTCATGTTCGCGGCATAGGCGCCGAACGCCAGAAAGCCGGTCACATTCACGCCGCCCGCCACCGCGGCGAGCGTGCAGCCCAGCCTGATGTCGGTTCTGATATTGCGCGATGGGCCTTCGTGAACCAGCATATCCGTCTTCCGCGTGGCACGGGACAGTCCGCGCCATGATGGTGGTATCGGCCACGGGATGCGGCAAATGCAACCTGCAATACCAGCAAGCCCTCCGGCTGGACCCGGCGGGATCACATGGACGCGAGGCTTCAGAAAGAATTTCGCAACCTTGGGTAGTGTTTTCTGGTGGTATCAGAAACATGTCTTATCAGGGCGCTGCGTGCATCCACGCGCTCACGCCCTGCCACGGGATCTGGCGCCGGGCGCATGCCCTGCCTGATTTGTACCATATTTCCAAAGTCGTTTTTAACCGGGCCATTTGATTATACGATTATGGTAAGCCTGAGCGCGGACGCTTTCATAAATGTTGATAGCGTATATATGAATATATGTTCATAATTCGATAGCTTTTTAAGGTCATGATATTGAATTCCGAAGCATGGTTTATGCATATTCCAGTCGCGTCAATATTATAGGAAGATATACCTAAGCACTAATTTCCCTGCCAGAATCTAAGTATTTTGGAAGTGAACAGAGAGATGTTAAGTGATTTTTATAAACTTACGTGAATAAAAATATAAACCATAAAGTTAATATATGTTAACTTAATATTTTGTTTCAGCTTTTTGCAAGAAAACACGATTTCCGTGTTAATTCTATCCCTGTCATGCAACCTGAAAGGGAAAGAGGCTGAATTTCCAAGGTCTGTTTTTTGCAATCGCGGGTTGTTATTCTCATTTTGCCACTTCAATATTCTGATCTATACATATGGACAGGCACGCATGATGATGGCATGTTCCGAAAAAATACCTAATGAATTTACTTAAGTGATGATCAAGCGTTTACGTCTCCAGAAAACCGGGATGCGGCAGGCCTTTTGCGCCTGCGCGTATCGGCACTGGAGCAGCATGGGTAAGTAATGATCGATATCCTGATTTGTGATGCCCACCTTTATGTTGACCGTGAATGGGAAATTCCCGATGGCTGGATTGCGATCAGGGAAAACCGCGTCCACGCCGTTGGCGCAGCGGGCGATCCCCGCCCTGAAGCCCGTCGGGTCATAAGCGCGCGCGGTCGGCTGGTCACGCCCGGGCTGGTCAATGCCCATCACCACATGGTCCAGAACCTGACGCGCTCGTACGCGCCGGTCACGCGCTCCAAGCTCTTCACGTGGCTGCAGGAACTCTACCCCCTGTGGAGCGCGCTAGATGAGGAGGCAACCTACCTTTCCACCTACGTGGCCATGGTGGAGTTGCTCCTGGGCGGGTGTACCACCTCGATGGACCATATGTATGTCCATCCCCGGCCCCGTCTGATCGATGCGCAGTTCAGCGCGGCGCGTGACATCGGGTTCCGTTTCTACGCGACACGCGGCAGCATGACCCGCTCGGTGGAAGATGGCGGGCTCCCCCCCGCCGCCCTCGTGCAGGATGAAGAGACCATCATGGCCGATTGCGAGCGGCTGGTCGGCCTGTACCATGACCGCGCGCCCGGTGCCATGGGGCGGGTGGCCCTTGGCCCGGCATCGCTGTTCTCGGCCTCCGGGCAGGTCATGCGGGATTCCGTAACGCTGGCCGATCGCCATGACCTGCGCCTGCATACCCATCTGGCCGAGGACATGGAGGAAGATGACTATAGCCTGAGCGTTTATGGCTGCACGCCGACCGAGCATTTCGAGCAGATGGGCTGGGCCAGCCCGCGCTCATGGGTGGCCCATTACATCTATCCGTCTTCATCCGAGATCGACCGCCTCGCGCAGGCCGGGGTAAGCGTGGTGCAGTGCCCCGGCTCGAACATGATGATTGGCGGTGGCAGCGCCGACGTGCAGAACCTGCAGGAGCGCGGCATGCGCGTGGGGCTGGGCTGCAACGGTTCGGCCACGACCGATCATGGCTCGATGTGGATGGAAACCCGCAACGCCATGCTGCTTGGCCGCATGCGGGGTGGCCCGGAATCCATGGGCGCGCGCGAGGCGCTGGACATGGCCACGCGGGGCGGGGCCGCCTGCCTGGGGTGGGAGGACGAGATCGGCCATCTGCGCCCCGGCGCCTGCGCGGATCTTGTTATCTGGCATATGTCCGATGTGGCGCTGGCGGGTGCCTTGACCGATCCGGTCGAGGCATGGCTGCGCTGTGGCCCCGCCGTGGCGGGCACCACGATCGTCAACGGCCGGATATTGGTTGAGAACTGCGAGCCCTGCCTGCCGGGGCTTGGCGGCATCCTGCGCGATCATGCCCGACAGGCGCGCCGCATCCAGCGCCTCGACTGAGGGGGCGGCCCGCATGGAGGCTGTGGTCCCCTCCATGCGTGGCCCCACACCTGCGCGGAACGGGCCACGAAACCATACGCCCTTTTCAAAGATCGTTTATTTTAAAGCATGAATAAAAATCTTCATGTTTTTTCCACAGGGTTATCTTTCTGACTATCCCCGGAATCTGTGGATAAGGCCACGCCCCTCTAATTATAGCGGCAGGGCTGGTTCGTAACCGATGGCGCATCGGACTGGATCACCATGAGCGTGACCGGGCCATCGCCTACATTGCCCGCATCATGGCCCTTTTTGCCGCGGAAAGGGCCATGGGCCATGGGGCGCACGGCCTGGTCCTCGCCAAACAGGATGTCGCCGGGGCCCATTTCCACCCGCGTGCCATCCATCGCCCGTACATACCACCGCCCCTGCAGCGGAATGATCCACTGGGGCCTGGGGTCGGGGTGCCAGGTGCCATTCCAGTGCGCGGGCTGGACCGTCATCATGATGGTTGCCATCTGCGGGGCCATGGGGTCCTGCCATTGCGGCCCGGCAGGCGGCGACATGCTTTTGAGAAAGAACGCATGCACCGGGCAGGTGGTAATATGGCTTACACCGTTGTCATCAGCCCATAAATGCCGGTACAGCCGCTGTGGCGGGGCAGGCCGGGTGGTATCGGGCACAATGGCGGGGGCTGGCGTTGAGGGTGGGCGTGCAGCGCGCGCGGTCATGCCGGGCAGGGCGCACAGGGCGGCGAGCATGAGCGTTTTGCGAATGGACATGACATGCCTCCTTGGCTGGAATGGGCGGGCCTGCAATGTCCCTCCGTCCGGTTGGGGCGCACCGTTGCGCAACGCACGGGGGCGGGGCTGTGTCGATGGAAGAGGGGCAGGCCGGTTGCATGGCTTACGGCGTGGAGGCAGCCCCGCCATAGCTCAGGCGATAGAGTGCGCCGGACAGGTCATCGCTGATCAGCACGCTGCCATCGGGCAGCGGCAGCACATCGGCGGGCCGCCCCCACGCATGCTGCCCCTGCCGGAAGCCGCCCACAAGCACCTGCGGCGGCATGGGCCTGCCATCCACGTCAAACGCCACGTTCACGACCTGATACCCCGCAAGCTGGCTGCGGTTCCATGATCCATGCTCGGCAATGAGCAGGTTGCCGTGATAGGCGGCGGGAAACTGGCTGCCTTCATAAAATCGCAGGCCGAGCGCTGCCACATGCGCGCCAAGCAGCAGGGCAGGCGGCGTGAATTCCGAGCAGGCATGCTGCGTGCCAAATTCCGGGTCCGGCACGTTGCCCTGATGGCAGTAGGGGTAGCCAAAGGACTGGCCGGGCGTATCGAGCCGGTTGAGTTCATCCGATGGCATGTCGTCGCCCATATTGTCGCGCCCATTATCGGTAAACCACATGGCGCCGCTGCCGGGCTGCCATGTGAAACCGACCGTGTTGCGAATGCCAAACGCCACGTCGCGCCGGTCGGTGCCATCGGGGGCCATGCTGATGATCCGGCCGAAATCATGCTTTACATCGCAGATGTTGCACGGTGCGCCGATGGGCACGTACAGCCGGTTATCCGGCCCGAAGGCAATGAATTTCCATGAATGGTCGCCCATGCGGTAGGGCAGGTTGTCGGCCACGGTTTCGGGCCGGGGTGGCGTGTCGAGATGGTTTTCGATATCGCGCAGCACGACAATGCGCTGCGTGTCGGACACATACAGGTCGCCATCATGATAGGCCACGCCCACCGGCAGGGTCAGGCCATGGGCGATGGTGCGCACCACCACAGGGCCACCGCCGTCCACGCCCGTAATGGCATAGACCCGGCCCGGCCCCATGCTGCCCGCGAAGATGGTGCCCCGTGCGCCGCGGGCGAGTTCGCGCGCGCCCGGCACGTGATCCGAAATCACGCTGACATGAAACCCCGGAGGCACCTGTAGCGCATCGGGCCGGGGGGCCGCCCGGGCGGGAATGGATATGCCGAGGGCCATCATGCAGGCCATACCGGAGAAAGAAGCACGAAAGGGACCGGAAAGGCGTTTCATGAATGGAAAATCTCCTTGCGGCGAAGGGGGCACGGCGAGGGGCGGCCAGGGTCGGGTCAGGATACGATCTGGCGTATTTTTTCCGCCAGCGCACGCGCTGAATAGGGCTTGCGCTCGACCGGCACGTCGCGCAGTTCGGGCGGGATCATGGTGCGGTCGGCATAGCCTGTGGCGAAGATGAACGGCACGCCCCGCGCACGCAGGATGCGCGCGACCTCCAGCGAATTTTCACCGCCGAGGTTCACGTCGAGTATCGCCACATCCGGCACGCGCGCGCTGATGGCGCTCAGCGCCTCATAGACGGAGGCAACGGTGCGGACCTGCCCGATGTTGATTTCCTCGATCGCGCTTTCGGCTTCCATGGCAATGAGGAACTGGTCTTCCACCAGAAGGATGTCAGCATCGAGCACGGGGTTCTCCTTTGGGGGCGCGGCGTGGAACGAAGCAGGGGGCGCGTCCGGGGTGTCCATCTCCGGGGCGGGCCTGACATGGCGGCAGGGCAGGTGCATGATCACCTCCAGCCCACCGGGGTGAAAATGCGTATGCGTGGCCCCGCCAAGCTCATGCGGAAAGCCACGCTCCATCAACACCGAGCCAAACCCCCGGCGCTGGGGCGGGGTAATGGCCGGGCCGCCGCTTTCGCGCCATGTGATGCGCCACTCATCGCGTGCCGCATCATGCGACCATGCCACATCGAGCCGCCCGCGCGCCTGGCCCAGCGCCCCGTATTTGACGGCGTTGGTGGCCAGTTCATGTACCACCAGCGCCAGCACCGACAGCGCCTGGCCGGTAAGCCAGATGCGCGGGCCGGTGCAGGTAATGAAACAACGCTCGCGGTAGGGTGCGAGTTCCGCATCGAGCAGGGCGCGCAGCAGGCCGCCGCCATCGCTGCGCACGGCCTGGTCATGCGCCAGCCCCAGCGCGCGGATGCGCCCGCGCAGGCGCTCTACATGCTGGGCGGGGGTCATGTCGGGTTCCACCGGCTGGCTGACCAGCGACTGCACCACGGCCAGAATGTTCTTGACCCGGTGGTTCAGTTCCTCGTTGAGCATGCGCTGGCGCAGGTCGGCATTCGCGCGTTCACGCAACTGCAACTGGTGGTAGGCCCCCATGACCTCGATCAGTGCTGACCGGACCAGCGTTGCCGCCTCCATGTCATCGCCTGACCACGGCAGGCAGGTGCCGGTGACCTGCTGGGTCCAGACCGCAAAACTGCTGCGCGGGCCGAAATAGCCGTCTTCCTCCTCGCTCCGGGGCGGGGCGGCGGGGTCGGCGGCCCATTTCATGCTGCGTATTTCCTCGCCACGGAACACAAGCAGGTAATCGCCCGGCTGCGACGAGATCGGCACGATCATCACCCCCGCCGCCTCGCGCATGTAGTCTCCGGCGTCGGGGATGTAGGCGGCCAGGCAGCTTGTATGCCAGATCTGGGTGCCTGCGCGGGTGCGGGCGAGTTCCAGCACGGCCGCCATGGCGGCAGGCGGCGGGTGCTGGCCGGTATAGGTCCACTGGCCGCCAACCCACAACGCCGCGCCATCGCACTGCACGAAGGTGAGCATGTCGGTCAGGTGCGCCATGAGGTAGGCGGGCATGTCCGCCACGGGGGCGGCGCCCTTGAGAAAGGTCTCGATCAGCCCGTGGGTCTGGCGCGTCATGTCCAGCCGCTTGGTGCGCAGCAGGTTAGTGATCTGGAGCGAGACGAACTCGCCAAACATGCGCGCCACGATGCGCTCGCTCATGTTGAGCACATGGGCGCTGTAGTGATGGCACATGATCATGCCCCACAGGCGGCCATCCACCATCAGCGAGACCGATGCGCAGGCGGCAACGCCCATGCCGCGCATGTAGCTGTAATGGCTTGGCGTGCCCGCGCGCAGATGGGTGTGCGACAGGTCGGGCGGCAGGGGATTGCCCGGCGAGACCACGGGCACGGGCACGGCCGCCACGTCGCCGATCACGCGGATGAGGTTGGTGCTGTACAGCCTGCGCGAGGGGGCGGGCATGTCGGAGGCGGGAAAATGCTGCCCCAGAAAGCTTTCAAGGTTGGGGCCGTGATGCTCGGCCTCGACCTTGCCTGACCCGTCCTCGGCAAAGCGGTAGAGCATGACGCGGTCATAGCGCAGCACGCCCGAGAGCAGGCGCACGACGGTGCGGAACAGCCGGTCGAAATCGCTGATCTCGCGTATGCGGTCGATCATGGTGCGCAGCAGCGACAGGTGCGCCCCGTCGCGTTCGCTCAGGGCTGGCTCCCATTCCAGCATGATGTCGGGGCCTGCGGTGTGGATGGCCACGTCATACCGCCCGCCACCGGGCAGGGCCTGCCCAAACACCAGGGCTGGCCTGCGATGGGCCTCGCCATGCATGGCCAGCGCGTTGCGGATGTTGTGCGTGGCGTCGCGGCCGATCACGTCGCGCAGCGGCAGGCCAACCTCCAGCCCCTCGCGCCCCAGATGCGCCGGGGCGTTGGCCGACCAGCGCACGATATGCCCCAGCCGCGCATCGCATGCCAGCAGCCAGCCATGGGGCTGGATGCCTTCGTCACCTGCCTGGTGGGATGCCTGTTCAGTCATGCTGCGTCATTTCCCTTTTGCCCCGGCGGGTCATTCGGTGGGGGGCGGGACCGGGCAGGGTGGCCTGCCCGGTGGGGTAACGGGACCTTGATTGTGCCATACAGGCTCCTGCATGTGGGGGGAGCATTATGATATACCTGCAGTACCGGTTTTTCCAGCAATGCACGCGACCCCACCATTAAGTGAGGCGCTGCTGCCTGCGGCTGCGTCGGGCCTGTCATCCGCCGCGGTGGGGCCTGGCCGGATATTCACGCCCTTGTGTGCCGCCCTTCCTGCCTGCATGGGGCCTGTTTATTACTGCATCATTAGTACAATATTTTATACGGTGTGGCATATACTCTTTATTAATACAGTCATGGGTATGAAACATCATGCTGGCTGTCACTTATTACAGTGGCCCGGAACATAAAATCAGGTGTCACGATTTCAGCCTCACCCCCGTTCGCTTTCAGCCAGCCGGAGACCTACAGCCAGATGCCCCGCGACATGATAGATGACATGCAGGTAACCGTCCTGCCCGCGCTGGAACAGACCATTCTTGGCGTTGTCCTGATTGATGAGCATAACACCGTCACCTTTTTCAACAAGGCGGCGGAAGGCCTGTGGCACTGTTCGCGGCAGGATGTGATCGGGCGCAACGTCAACGTGCTGGTGCCGCGCAACATCCGCTCCACCCATGATGACCTGATCCGCCACAACCGCGAGACCGGGATCAACAAGATCGTCGGCACCAGCCGCGAGGTGTGTGTCGAGCGCTTTGATGGCACGACCTTCTGGGCCAACCTCTCGCTTTCGCGCATCGCGGTGGATGGCAAGATCGGCTACATGGCGCTGATCCGCGATATTTCGCAGGAAGTTGATGACCGCGAAAAGATCCGCCTGCTCTCGCTCGTGGTGCGCGAGACGGATCGCGGCGTGGCCATTCTCGACCCCGAATTCCGCATCATCTATGTCAACCGCGCCTTCAGCGATATGTTCGGCTTTGGGGCCGAGCGGGTAACGGGGCATGGCCTGTCTGTCATCCTTGCGGGCGATACGACCGATATCGGCATCCTCAACCAGTTGCATGAGGGCGCGCGCAACGCCAAGGGCTTCACGCTCGATATCCGTGCCCGCCACGCCAGCGGGCGCGATATCTGGGTCTCGGCGGCCATGAACCCCGTGTTCAATGACAGCGGCGAGATCGAGAACATCGTGGTGGTGCTGACCGATATTACCGAGCAGCACTTCCTTGACAGCCTGCAGCGTGACACGCTCGAGGCGATTTCAAGCGATCTGGGCCTGCATGAGGTCATGGACTTCATCTGCCGCCGCATCGAGCATTACATTCCCGATGTCATGCCCGCCATCTACCTGGTGGAAAAGGACGACCGGCTGAAATGCAAGGGCCGCGCCAGCCTGCCGCTCTCGCTGGTCAAGCTGTATGACACGCTGCCCATCGGCCCGGACGCTGCCTGCTCGGGCGTTGCCGCCAGCACGGGCAGTGTGGCCGAAAGCCCGGACATTGCCCACGACCCGCGCTGGCAGCACATGCGCGAGCAGACCCTGCATAACGGCATCAAGGCCGCGCGCGCCACGCCCATCATCCTGCGCAACAACCGGGTGGCGGGCGTGTTCACCTGCTACTCGCGCACCAGTTCGCTGCCCGATGCCGCCTGCCAGAAGGCCGTGGCCACCAGCCTGCACCTGTGCACGCTGGCCATAGAGCGGCACGAGGCGAAGGAACACATCAACCGCCTGTCCGACTTTGACCTGCTGACCAGCCTGCCCAACCGCCGCTGGCTGCGCCAGAACATGCCGCGCATGCTGCGCCGCGCCGTGCGGGGCAACCTCATGCTCGTGACCGTGGGCATAGACAACTTCAAGCATATCAATGATGTGTTTGGCCATACGGCGGGTGATGACCTGATTGCCCGCATTGCCGGCCTGCTGCGTGAGGTGCTGAGCATAGACGACACGCTGGTGCGCAGCGGCGGCGACCAGTTCACCATCGTGACCAATGGCGAGCAGCAGCATGCCTCCACGCTCAGCGCCCACATCCTGCGCGTGCTGGCCGTACCATCGCATATTGGCGATGTGCCGGTCAGCCTCTCGGCCAGCCTTGGCGTGGCGGTGCACCCTGAAAATGGCGAGGACGGCGATACCCTGCTCAAGAATGCCGAGACCGCCATGTTCCAGGCCAAGGCGAATGGCGGTGGGCATTGCTGCTTCTTCAGCCCGCGCATGAACCAGCAGGCCAGCGACCGCCTCATTCTGGCCGCCGCCCTGCGCGATGCCATTGCTCATGACCGGCTGCGCCTGTTCTACCAGCCGCAGGTGCATGCCAGCAGCGGCAGGCTTTATGGCGTGGAGGCGCTCTCGCGGTGGATCGACCCCACGCTGGGCTTTGTCTCACCCGCGCGCTTCATTACCGTGGCCGAGGAAACCGGGCAGATCGAGGCCATTGGCAAATGGTCGCTGCGCGCGGCATGCCGCCAGATGGCACAGTGGATTCGCGATGGCGTGGAGGTGCCGGTGGTTTCGGTCAACCTTTCGCCGCTGCATTTCCGTGATGAAACACTGCCGCAGTTCGTGACCGAACTGCTGGCCGAGACAGCCATCCCGCCCAAGAGCCTGACCATAGAAATTACCGAAAGCACCATGATCGACAATTACGAACGCACCATCCGCGTGGCCCAGAAGCTGCGTGAAATGGGGGTTGGCATGTCGATGGATGATTTTGGCACCGGTTTCTCCAGCCTGTCCAACCTTGCGGGCCTGCCGGTCAACGAGGTGAAAATCGACCGCAGTTTCATGACCGGGCTGGAAAGCATAGAGAAGGTGCGCGCAGTGGTGATGGCCGTGGTGCGCATTGGCCAGAGCCTGGGCATGACCGTGGTGGCCGAAGGCGTGGAACATGAAGAACAGCGCCGCCTGCTGGCCGACATGGATTGTGATGTGCTGCAGGGCTACATGTTCTCCAAGCCGCTGCCGGCGGAGGAACTGGCGGCCTGGTTCTCCGCCTATCAGCCAGGCGGCGTGACCAACTGAGGGGCGCACGGGCGGGCCGCGCTGGCCCGGCCGTGATCCGTCAAGAATAACCGGAGCGTTGCTGGCATGCGGTTCCTGCCCGCGTAGGACGGGGCCGGGTCATCACCTGCGCGTGGCAGAAAGGCTTATCGGGCTTGAAAGCGCAATTGTCATGATGCGTTCCGCTCCGGTTGCCCAGGCATGGTTTCATGCATTGCGCTGTTGATTGTGGCGTATCGCGGCCTTACCCTGCTTCAATAATGACGAAATTTGTAAAACTGTTGCATTACAGGGCAGAAAACATCAGGCGCGGGGCCATTTTCAGGTTTCCGGCACAATACCCTTATGAAGATCTGGTCGATTTCATGCTGTTTGACATGCCGGATCGTGAAAGGCCCTTCGGCCTGATGGTGACGACGGGCTACAAGGCAGGTCTCGTGTGCTGTTTCCTGCCACCTCAAAGTCAGGGCGCTGGCGGGGGTGTGGGCACCGGCTGGATCATACGGAACTGGAACCGGTGGATCTATCAGGACTGCGCCATCGGGGATGTTCTGCTTTCAGGTGGATATGAAACCGGCCCGGCTGCCCGGGGTGCATGACACGCGCTTTTGTCCGTGCAGTGCGCATATGGGGGCAGCATCTCACGGCGCGGGAAATATGAATCCATCATGTAATGGCCATATTCTTTATACGCAGGATATTTATTGTATCTGATACATATCTTATTCTGATCTTAATTGCGGTCATGTCACGCAACATATGGCATTTCAGGGTGTAGTGGGTTAACAGGGCCATAATGTCTTCACCCCTTGCCGGATAGGGAACGCCACACCGTGAATATTGATGGCCACATCGTACTGCCAGACCGGGTCATGCCGGGGCGTGTCGTGTTCGATACGGCCATTACCGATGTGCGCCCGCTCTCGCTTGTGCCCGATCGCTACATTCTGCCCGGCTTCATCGACGGCCACGTGCATGGCGGCGGCGGGGCTGACATGATGGATGGGGTGGATGCCATCCGCCATCTGGCCATGTTCCATCTGTCGCATGGCGTGACCACCCTGCTGCCCACCACCATCACCGCCCCGTGGATTGACGTGATGGCGGCGCTGCATGCGGTGGCCGATGTCGTGCATCTTGGCATTTACGGCGGCCCCAGCATTCCCGGCGCGCATCTGGAAGGGCCGTTCATCAGCCCGCACAAGCGCGGCGCGCAGCCGCCTTTTACCGTATTGCCCACGCCCGCGCGGGTAAGTGCCGTAATCGAGACCGGCGCCATCAAGGTCGTGACGCTGGCCCCGGAACTCGAGCAGGTCGATGCCGCCATCCAGAAATTCGTCAATGCGGGCATAAGGGTCAATATCGGCCATACGCTGGCCGGTTACGAGCAGGCGGAGCGGGCCATATGCCGCATATGCGGCATGGGCGGCACGGCAGGGGGCACGCATCTGTTCAACGCCATGCCGCCGGTCATGGCGCGCGCGCCGGGGGCGGCGGCGGCCCTGCTGTGCAGTGACATGGCCTATGCCGAGATGGTGTTTGACACCCACCATGTCCATCCCGCGCTGTTCCGGCTGGCGCATCGGGTCATGGGGAACCGGCTGGTGTTCGTAACCGATGCCATGCGCGCCACCGGCGCGGGCGATGGTCCGAGCGAACTGGGGGGCCAGAACGTGATGGTGGCCGATGGCGTGGCGCGACTGCCCGATGGCACGCTTGCGGGCAGCGTGCTGACGCTGGACCAGGCGCTGCGTAACGCCATGCAGGCCGGGGCCTCGCTGCCGCAGGCGGCGGCGCTGGTCAGCACGCATGCCGCCAACTGGCTTGGCCTGCATGACCGTGGCGTGCTCATGACCGGCCGCCGGGCCGATATTGTGGTGATGGGGGCTGACCTGAGCGTGCAGGAAGTGTGGGTGAATGGCCGCCGTTGTGCCTGAGGGCTTATGGTGCCTCGCGCCTGCCGCGCAGGCATAAAAGCCCCGCCAGCAGCGCCAGCGCCAGCCCAAGCGCATAAGCGGGCAGAAAGGGTTCGTGAAAAAACAGCGCCAGCCAGAGTGTTGACAGCACGGGGGTCAGGAACACCAGCGCCGAGATGCGCACCGCATTGCCCCGCGCCAGGGCTATGATCCACAACACATAAGACAGGCCGTTGATCGCCACCCCGTTCAGCACCAGCCCGGGGAGTGCGGCGCGCGGCGGCATGCCCAGCCCGCCTGCCTGCCAGCCCGCCAGTGCCGATATTCCGGTCGAAGCCACGAACAGCCAGACCGTGCCTGCCAAAGCATCCTTGACATAATGCCGCGAGAGCACGGACAGCACGGCAAAGCACAACGCGCCCAGCAGCACCAGACCGAGTGCTGTCGGGTGGCCCAGACCGATATGGCCGATATCGCCCCGGCTGAGTGTCACCGTCATGGCCGCAACGCCACAGGCCAGCCCCAGGGCCTGCCACAGGCTGGGCCGCACACCAAAGAATAGGGCCGAAATGGCCACGATCATCACCGGCCAGCTATATTGCGCGATCAGCACCGCCACGCCGTTGCTGATATGGTAGCCGTGGTACAGGCATAGATAGAACAGCCCATCAAGCACGCCACACAGCATGGCAACCCGGTTGGAGCGCAGACGGACGGAAAGCCGCCTGAAATTACCGCCGCACAGCACGACAAACGCCGCCCCCACGGCAAGGCAGGAAAACAGGTTGGAAATGAACAGCATGTTATAGAAACTGACCGATGCCAGTACCAGCTTGGATACTGGCGCAATCAGGCTCCAGGCCACGATGCAGGCCAGCGCCAGCACCATCGGGTTGCCAGCAATGGATGTGGCGCGCCGGGTGGGCGGGACGGGGTCAGGAGATGGCATGTAAAAATTCCGGCATGACAGCCATAAAACCCTGAAAAAACCATGATGGCCAGAGGGCGTCCTACACGACATATTGCAACCGGGCAGTGTTTATGGATCACCCGGCGGCATCCGTGTCATCATGAAGCCGTTTTTTCAATCCGCTTCAGGCCGCGTGCCCGCAGGCTCACCAGCGCCGCCGCAAAGCCGGAGGCCGCTGCAAGGCCCAGCCCCCAGCGCGGGCCAAAATGATTGGCCACCCACCCCACGACCGGCGCGCCAACCGGCGTGCCGCCAAGGGCCACCGCCAGGCGGATGGCCATGACGCGGCCCCGCATCTCGGGTGCGGCTGAAAGCTGCATCAGGCTGTTGGTCGTGGTGGTAAAGGTCAGGGTCGCCAGCCCCACCAGCCCGAGGGCCGCGGCAAACAGTCCGTAGCCGGGGGCGATGGCGGCCAGCAGGCACCCCACGCCAAACAGCAACGCGCCCGTGCGCAGGGTTGCCATCGAGACCTTTTCACGACCCGCCGCCAGCACGGCGCCCATCATGGTGCCCACCGCCATGCACGCACTGAGCAGCCCATACTGCCCCGCGCCGACATGAAACACGCTGACCGCCATGGTGGAAATGAACAGCGGAAAGTTCAGGCCAAACATGCCAATGAGCAGAAGCATCAGTACGATGGTGCGCAGGTCGGGTTGCCGCCACACATAGCGGAACCCTTCCAGCAGGCCCCGCGCCCCCCGCCTGGCAGGGGGTGTCACGGCCCTGCCATTCAGTGCCAGCAAGGACATGAGCACGGCAATGAACGAAAAGCCGTTGAGCACGAACGCCCAACCCGTGCCCACGGCGGCAATGCATGCCCCCGCCGCGACCGGCCCGAGCATGCGCCCGGCATTGAAGGAAACCGAATTGAGCGCCACCGCATTAGGCAGGTCATCGCGCCCCACGAGTTCCGATACGAAGGTCTGGCGTGCCGGGCCATCAAAGGCGGCTACGCTGCCAAACAGGAAGGCGAAGACATACATCTCCCACAGCCGCGCCGTGCCGCTGACCGTCAGGATGCCCAGCCCCAGCGACAGGGCGCCCATCAACCCCTGTGTGAGCATAAGCAGGGCGCGGCGGTCGAAACGGTCGGCGGCATAGCCCGTCCAGGGCAGGAACAGCAGTTGCGGCGCCATCTGGAAAGCCATGGTCATGCCCACCGCCGTCGCGTCATGCGCGGTCAGTTGGGTCAGCACAAACCAGTCCTGCGCCGTGCGCTGCATCCAGGTGCCAATGTTCGACACGACGGCCCCGCTAGCCCAGATGGCGTAATGGCGATGGCGCAGCGAGCGCAGGGCGCGGGTGCCAAAAGCGAAGGAAAGCGGCACGGCAGCTTACACGCTCGTCACGCCGGTTTTTCCGTTTTGGGCAAAGCGGCGGCGCGTGCCATTGGCATGGACGCGGGCATCGCGGCCAGTCATGGCGTCAAGGGTGCTGCGGGGAGCGGGCGGGGTGAGGGGCATAAGACGCCTTCATGAAAAATGAGCGGGAAGGGGCCGTCAGTGTGACAGAGGGGCTGCGGCCTGTCCTGTTTCCTGGACCCTGCGCCAAGGGGCTGATCGTGGCACACGGGCTGGGGGGCATGAAGGTGCCGAGCGCGTGGCCTGCGCGGCACATGGCCGCGTCGGTTTAGGCCGGGGCAGGGCGTATGGAGCATCATGTGGCCTGTAACGCCTTTTGTCAGGCGTGGTTCAGCGTAACGAGGGGCATCGTGACGCGTCAAGCCTTGCCCCATTCTTCGTGGGGGTGCAGGGGCCGTTCATCCGTCAGCCATGCATTTGTGCTGGCCCGTTTGCAAGGGGCGGCTTAATACTGCCTCACTTAATGCCCTGCCCAGAAGGAACGCTTCCCCCCTCGATGCGCCCGTCCCGCTCCCCCAAAGGCTCCCGCGTGCCATGTCCCGCACGGTCCTGACCGCGTGCCAGGAGCGTGCGCTGGCTGAAATCCTGGCCGCGCGCGGGGTCTCGGCCACGCATCTTCTGACCGGCTACGCGGGCACGGGAAAGACCACGCTCATGCAGCAGGTGGCCCGCGCGCTGCACAAGCAGGGGGCGGATGTGGTGTTTACCGCCGCCACCCACAAGGCCACCGCCGTGCTCAAGGCGCGGGTGGGCAAGCTTGCGCCATGCCGCACCATTCATAATGTGCTCTCGCTCCAGCCCGGCGCGCAGGATGGCCGCGAAGTGTTGCAGCGCGCCGATCGGCCCGAGCCGATCACGGCGGATGTCATCATCATTGATGAATGTTCCATGGTCGGTTCCGAACTCATGCGCTGGGTGCGCGACCTCGTGCCTGACCGCTTCGTGCTGTTTGTGGGCGACCCGGCGCAGTTGCCACCGGTGGGCGAGGCGATCAGCCCGTCCTTCGCCATCCGCTCGGCCTCGCATCTCGAAACCGTGGTGCGGCAGGCGGCAGACAACCCGCTCGTGGCCGCCGCCACCGCCATCCGCGAAAGCCAGGGCGGCCCGCTGGACTGGTCATGGTGCCGCGCCAGCCACCACGAAGGCGCGGGCCTGTTCATGCCACGCACGCCTGATGCCTGGATGCAGCGTGCTTTCACCTCCGATGCCTTTCGCGCTGATAGCGATGCGTTCCGCTACCTGTGCTGGACCAATGCGCGGGTCGATGCCGTCAACCGCGCCGTGCGCCGGTGGGTGCACGGGGGCGAGACGCCCATGCCCTTTGTGGTGGGCGAGCGCGTGATTGCCCGTGTTCCCGTCATGGATGTGGAAGGCCGGCGCGTGATGGTGGCCACCAACGAGGAGGCGGAAATTGCCGATATCCGGCCTGGCGTGCTGCGCCATGCCTTTCCCGCCACATCAAAGGTGCCCGGATGGACCACGGACCTGCCGGTGTATGATGTGGTGTTGCGCACCCTGGCGGGCGATGAAACGCCGGTGGCCATCCTGCGCCCCGGCGCGAATATGGGGGCGATCGAGCAGCGCCTGAAGCGCGAGGCTGCCCTTGAGCGCGCGCGCTGGCAGCACCGCTTCGTGTTCCGCCGCAACATCGGGCGGCTCCAGGCGGTTTACGCCATGACCGTGCATACCGCGCAGGGCAGTACGTTTGGCCGCGTGTTCGTGGATGTGGGTGATATCAGCCGCCGTGCCGCCACCAATGTGCTTGAAGCGCAACAACTGCTTTATGTCGCGGCCACCCGCCCCACCACGGCCATGATTCTCACGGGCCTGCCCACAGGGGCAACAGGCCGGAAGTGAGCGGCAGGGTGGATAGAGGACTGTTCACGTCCTGTTGTTCAAAAAAAAGACCGTTGCGATACGATTTAAAAATTATGGCGGTTTTTTGCGATTTTTACAAAAATAACCGGTCTTTTCAATAAGATGCATATTATATGCTGTATATTTTATATTCTGGAAATTTCTGAAAACTTTCATAAAATCTTAAATCATCACCATGAGACTGAAGGCTCATGGTTGCGCCATGGAGGAGGGAAATGAACTGCCTGACTGCCACGCCATGGGCCGCGTGGCCCGGCATCATGGCAGGATCGCTTCCTTCCCGCGCGCAAGGCATGACGGCGCGCTGACTGGCGTATCCGGTCCGCTGCACACTGACCACGCGGGTGTGCGCGGCCACGCTCCCGGCCCGACAGGCCACGCAGGGGGGCGGCAGAACGCCACGGGGCCTACACGCCCCGCGGCATACAGGCGAGGCAACGCATCAGGTGCCGGATAGCGGGCTATGTCCCGCCCGGCCCTGACAGGAGAAGGCAAAGGCAACCTCGGTTCCTTCAGGATGATATGGGCCTCATCCACCTGACAGATGGCCGCAAGCCGGCCGCAATGATCGGAATCAATGATAACACACCCATGCTTATGGCATGTCGTGCGCGATACGGATCGGGTGCGGCTGGCATGGAAAAGACGTATCTGTTCACGATCTGGACAGGTGGCCCCGTGTCATGCCCCCAAGGGGTATCACGATGGGGCCAGCGAAGTCCCGACCCATGACGGACACTTACATCATATGGCCTGATATCCCGTTAACCATTAACTGAAAGTATAAACTGTCAGGAACGGGCGAAAATCCAAGCCGGATATTCTGCATCTATTTTACAAATTAACTTGTGGCGAAAATATGTCATTAATGAGATCATTCGTAATCGTGTTGAGAACAGAAAAAAATTAACATGTCTCTTGTGCAGCCCTCTCTGTCTTCTGATGGAACGAAACGGACATTTTCCGAACGTCAGGAATTCATGACGGAAGATATGCCCGCCAGCATGCATTTCCATGTGGTGGCCGGAGGTGCGCGCCTTTTCAAATCCCTGCCTGACGGGCGGCGGCAGATTATCGGTTTTGCCCATAAAGGCGATGTGCTCCCCGCCTATCCCTGCGTCCGCTATCATTACAGCGCAGAAGCCATGCGCACCCTGCAGGTGGTGTGCGTGCCCGCGCCCTATATGAGCCATCTGCATGAAACATCGCCCGGTGCGTGCGCGGCCTCGCTCAGTTCCGCCCGGCAACTGCTGGTCAGCCTGCATGCCCGGCTGCTCATGCTTGGCCGCCAGACCGCGCGCGAGCGCCTGGCAACCTTCCTGCTCGGGCAGGGCACGCGCATGGGGCCGGGTGAACTCTGGCCCGTTGATCCGGCCATTTCACGTGCGGACATGGCCGATTTCCTTGGCCTGACCACCGAGACTGTCAGCCGCCTCCTCAGTGCCTTCCATCGCGAGCAGCTTATCTGCCGGGAACGGCGCGCCATCCATATTCTCGATCCTGACCGCTTGCGGGCGATCGTGGCCCACCCAGAATGACAGCGAAGAAAGACCGCACGACGATGCCCGATATCACAGCCCTCACCACAGAAATCCTTCTTCCCGCCCTTGAGCAGGCCATTGATGCAACCGTCATCATCGGGCAGGAAAACGAGATCATCTTCTATAACCAGGCGGCGGAAGCCCTGTGGGGCATTCCCCGTGCCAGCGTGATCGGCCGCAATGTCGACTGCCTGGTGCCCACCCGCCTGCGCCATGAGCACGACCGCTACATCGACCGCAACCGCGAGACCGGGCATAATCGCATTGTCGGCACATCGCGCGAGGTGGAGTTCACCCGCGCCGATGGGGAATACATCTGTGGCGAGCTTTCACTCTCCAAGGTGCAGATCGGCCAGGGCGACAAGCGGCTTACCTACTACATGGGCGTGATGAAGAACGTCACGGAGGAGAGCCAGCGCCGCAAGATCCTGATCCTGCAGAACGACGTGCTGCAGGCGCTGGCCAGCGACATGCTGATCCAGGATATTGGCGAGCTGATCTGCCGCAAGGTTGAAGCCTTCGTGCCCAATTCGGTCGCGGCCCTGCTGGTGCTCGATGATGCGCAGCCCTGGCGGGTGATCTGCACCTCCGCCCTGCCGCCGCGCATCCGCAACGCGCTTGAAACCACCGTGCCGTCACCCTCAGATGTGGAAAAGCTCAAGGCCAATGCCTCCTATACCGGTCGGCTGGTGTGGGATAATTATCAGTCCATGTGCCGCTCGCTGGGGCTGCAGTCATGCTATGCGGCGCCGGTCATGGCCGGTGACGGACGGGTGACGGGCATCTTCGCGCTGTACCTGCGCGAGCCCAACCAGCTTGGCGCATGGCCGCAGCGCCTTGTGGGGGCGTGCCTGCCCTTCTGCGCGCTGGCGCTGGAGCAGCACGCCACCAAGACCCACCTGACCCAGCTTGCCCGCTATGACAGCCTGACCGGCCTGCTCAACCGTGGTGCGCTGCATCGCGTGATGGAAGACATCATCGCCCAGCCCGGCAACCGCACGCTGGCCATCTTCATGCTCGATATCGACCGTTTCCGCGATATCAACGATGCGCTTGGCCATGTCTATGCCGACCAGTTCCTTGTCGAGATCGCAGGGCGCATCCGTTCCATCGCCAAGGAGGATTACGTGCTCAGCCGCTCGGGCGGCGACGAGTTCGTGGTGGTGGTGCCCGATTGCGAAGGCAGGCAGATCGAGGAAATTGCCCATAAGCTGCTCGAAACCATCGGTCGCCCGCTCCAGATCGGGCAGAACACGCTGTCGATCTCGTGCTCCATCGGTATCAGCACTTTCCCCGCCAACGGGCCGGACAGCGAATCCCTGCTCAGCCATGCCGATACCGCCATGCGGCAGGCCAAGGAAGACGGGCGCGGCATCTTCCGCTTCGCCAATCTCGAGAAAAATCAGGTGGCGCAGGACCGGCTGGTGCTCGGATCGGCGCTGCGTGATTCGCTGGCGCAGGGCATGCTGCAACTGCACTACCAGCCGCAGGTGCGCACCCATACGCTCGAACTCAGCGGCGTCGAGGCGCTGTCACGCTGGCACCATCCGCATCTTGGCAACATCTTCCCCTCGCGCTTCATCGCCGTGGCGGAAGAGACCGGCCAGATCGAGGCCATTGGCCGCTGGTCGCTGCTCGAGGCGTGCCGCCAGATCGTGAAGTGGGACCGTGACGGCATCCATGTGCCCACCGTG
>NZ_BCTP01000026.1 GCF_001571345.1 Komagataeibacter xylinus NBRC 15237
GGTATGATACGGTAGTGAGCATACTGTCAGCCCGGCCGGAGCATGCGCCTGCGGCCTGCGTGCGCCGTGCCGAACAGGCCTTCGAGCACCTGACCGCGCCGCTGGCCGCCAAATCAACGGAAGATACGGCCTTTTACCGCTACGGGCGCCTGATCTCGCGCAACG
Organism: Komagataeibacter xylinus NBRC 15237; assembly: GCF_001571345.1. Taxonomy (GTDB): domain Bacteria; phylum Pseudomonadota; class Alphaproteobacteria; order Acetobacterales; family Acetobacteraceae; genus Komagataeibacter; species Komagataeibacter xylinus. The sequence continues at coordinate 166 of NZ_BCTP01000026.1, forward strand.
AGGTAGGGTCCGACCCGGCACGGCTCGGCCTTGCGGTTGCCGGGTTCCATGCCGGTTGCACCGCACGCGCGCACGCGCGCCCCGCCGCCATGCTCACGACCGCGACCCACGACCACAAGCGTGGCGAGGACAGCCGCGCCCGCCTTGCCGTGCTGAGCGAGATGGCGCCCCGGTGGCACGCGCAGGCCAGCGAATGGTTTGCCCGCAACGGCGCGGAAACAGCGATCGGGCCGGACCGCATTGATGAGCTGATGCTGTACCAGACCATGCTCGGCGCGTGGCCACTCACTCCCTTCGCCAGCGTAACTACGCGTGAGGCGTGGTGCGAACGCATCGTGCAATGGCAGACCAAGGCCCTGCGCGAGGCCAAGCGCCATACGAACTGGCTCACCCCCGATACGGCATATGAAGACGCCTGCACGGCCTTTGCGCGCCGCCTTGCCGCCAACGGCGCGTTCATGGCGCGGATGGACCAGGTGGTGGCCCGGATGGCCCCGGCAGGCGCGCTCAACGGGCTGGCGCAGACCCTGCTGCGGCTGACCACGCCCGGCGTGCCTGACCTGTATCAGGGCTGTGACCTGTGGGACTTCAGCCTCGTTGACCCCGATAACCGCCGCCCGGTTGATTTCGGCCTGCGCCATGCGCTGCTCGAACACGCTGGCAGTTTTGATGCCTCCGCCGCCACATGGCGCACGGGCCAGGTCAAGTTCGACCTGATCCGGCGCATCCTGTCGTTTCGGGCACGCTATCCCGACCTGTTTGCCAAAGGGCACTACCAGCCGCTGGAGGTGGAAGGGGCGGACCGCGACCATGCCATCGCCTTCCTGCGGCAGCATGACGGGTTCAGCCTGCTGGTAGTGGCCCCGCGCCTGCCACTGGGCATGGAAATACAGGCCGATACGCTGGCGCCGGGGCGCGATATGGCGCTGCGCGTGACCCTGCCGCAGCCCGTCGGGCCATGGCATAGCCTGCTGGGTGCCTTACCGGTGCAGGCCACCGTGCCGTTTGCGCGCGGGCAGGTGCCCCTTGTCTGCCTCGTGCATGATGCGGGTGGGCGGGGCCTGCCCTGAATCAGGCGGTGGCGAGGGAACGCAGTCCGGTAAAAACGATTTCCTCGCCATCATAAACCGGCCGGTCATAGCGGAAGCCGGTCAGGCTCTCGATCACGCTGACCGGTATGTCAAAAAACACATCCACGTTCGTGCGCGTGCCCGCCTCGGCGCGGGCGGCTTCGATGATGGTCCTGCTTTCAGGCGGAAGGGTGCCGATGCACTCAAGGTTATCGTGCCCCTTGGCGGCCTCGTGGGAAATGTTCCACCTATTGTACATTTTCCCCTGGTCGTCATAGTCATACCCGAAGCCTATGCTCATCATGGTTGTTTCCAGCACGCAGCAGCCCACAATGCTATGCCGGCATCTGAAAGGCAGGTGAAGCGGCTCGCTGTCTGGCAGGTATTCACACTGGCTGGACCACAGGATGGTCCACCCCGTAGGCATGTCGGCGATGGAAAAATCGGCCTCGCGTGCCTCATCCTCGATCCCGGTATCCTCAAATTCCATAAGGGCGAGTATTTCTTCACGGCGCACGCCATGGAACGCCAGATAGGATGCATTAAAACCCATTACTTAAATCCTGAATATTATATTCAACATATATATAAAAATGCCATAATATTAATAATCACGCAACCATGCCCATTACCTGTGCCTGCATGATGTAATGATTGGCCGGGCGCGTTTTTATCTGGGAGTATGGCATGGTTTTGTCCGCCTCTGGTTTGACGGGGGGATAGAAAAAATTTATTCTGCCGGGTCATTTATGTATTAGCCATGATGGCGGATTTGAAAAAGCGGCATACAGAATATTTCCAAAACGCATTTGCATGAATGATCCTGTCATGAAACTGGTGGATTTTTCGTGACAGGCACCCGGCAAGCAGAGGTTTGAACGTGAACGGTTTTCCTGACGACCCGAAAAACATGCCCACCCGCCTGGGCCGGAGGGGGCTGTTTGCCGGCTCCCTGGCCTTTGGCGCGCTCGCCGGTGGCCGGTGGGCATCCGTGCCTGCAGCAGCCGCCGCCCTGCGGCGCACGGCGGTGCCCGGCACGGTGCCCCGGCTTGTGCCCATGCGCCCCCATGCCGACCAGATAGCCGATATCAAGGTCTGCCTACGCCCGTTCCGCGCCGCTGGCCCCCGGCTCGATGTCGAGCGGGTGGGCGGGAAGGTGGTCATCCATAATTACGGTCATGGCGGCAGCGGGTGGTCGCTTTCATGGGGGTCGGCCGAGATGGCAGTGGGCAAGGCGGCGGCCCTGTCGCCCCGGCGCGTGGCAGTAGTGGGGTGTGGCGTCATTGGCCTGACCACGGCGCTGACGGCGCAGCGCGCGGGGCTTGATGTCACGATCTATACGCGCGACCTGCTGCCCCACACCCGCTCGGTCCGCGCCAATGGAAGCTGGACACCGGATTCACGCGTGGCGCTGACCGCCCCCGCAGGCCCGCAATTTGCCGATACATGGGAGCGGATGGCCCGCTATTCATGGAAAAGCTATCGCGATTACCTCGGCTTGCCTGGCAACCCGATCGACTTCCGGGACAGTTATGTCCTGTCCGACACGCCTTTTGACGCGCCGGAACCCGAGCCGGAAAATCCGGACCACAAGGGCGACTACGCCACGACCGGCATGCCGCAGCAATCGAGCGAGTTTGCCAGCTATGGCGAACGGATACGCGATATCATTCCAGCATCCGAACTGCTTTCCGCACAGGAAAATCCGTTTGCGGTGCCCTATGCCCGGCGCGAGCCGCTGATGATCTTCAATTTCGGGGCATATGGTCATCTCCTGCTGTCCGAGTTTTATCAGGCGGGAGGGCGGATCGTCATCCGCGAGTTCCATACACCGGCCGACATGAAGACATTGCCCGAGCCGGTCATCATCAATTGCCCCGGCTATGCGGCGCGTGACCTGTGGGGGGACCGCTCGCTCATTCCCGTGCGTGGCCAGACCGCGTGGCTGCCGCCGCAACCCGATGTGGCTTATGGGGTGCGCTACAAGGGGGCCTCGGCGCTTTCGAAAAGTGATGGCTTGATGATACAGGGGTTTGACATGTCGGGCTTGGGTGAAATGGACGGCGTGGGCAACAGTTTTGAACATGCCGACCGCAGCGAGGCGGAAAAGGCGATTGGCATATTTGAAAATCTTTTTGCCCGTTTTCCCGCGGGGCAGGGCTGATGCGCGGCCTGCAGGCAAGGCTGCGTGATGCCGCGCTGGGGGCGGGGCTGCTGGCGCTGAGCGTGCAGGTGGCCCATGCGGCACCGGCGCGGGCTGGTACGTCCTACTACACCGCCGCGCAGGCCGGGCGGGGGGCTACGGCCTACCAGCAGTTCTGCGCGGTGTGCCATGGGGCGGATCTGGGCGGAGCCTTTGACGTGCCGCCGCTTGTGGGGCGTTTTGCCGCCAACTGGGCAGGGGCGCCATTGGGCGCACTGTTTGACTACATGTCAAAAGCCATGCCGCTTTTTGCCCCCGGCACGCTGACACCTGAGCAGAATGCGGATCTGCTGGCGTTCATGCTGCGTGAAAACGGCGCGCCCGCAGGCAGCCGTGATCTTACCCCCGAGGGGTTGAAAACCATGATGTTTCCTAAAATGACGTTCGCCACCGTGAAGTAAAATGAGGGCAGGGCGCGGCTAATGGTGGAGCATGCCCATGCCCGCCTGCATGGCGGTATGTAGCATGTCAGACCACAGGCCGCTCCTGCCGCCTGGCGTCCCGCCTTCGGCCGGGGTGTCCAGTTCCCGGCCGTTTGTAACGGGCAGCCCGTCATCATCAAGCGGAACGGAGCGGGCAGTACAGCCTGCTACCATCATGAAACAGGCCAGCATGGCGGCAGCCCGCATTCAACCCGGCCCGCTGATCTGGCTGTTCGATACATCTATTGTCTCTGGTGCCCAGTGAACCAGGAAAAACATGCACGCTCCACGTCATTGCCCAAGACTGACACGATCTTAACCGGTGCGGCTGCGCAACAGCCGTAACGAAACGTGATGTTTGATTGCGTCATGTAAAAGGGTGCTGCATCACGGTACAGAGAGATTGCAGCCCCGGGCCGGAACCCGTGCTATGCTGCGACGTTGGATGCGCGTGGCGGGCATGCCCCACCGCACCCATATAAACCTCGTGACAGTTCCAATACCCACAACGCAGATGCAAGGGAGATGGACATGCCGAAGTCAGATCATGATGTAAACATTCAGGAAGTTGAACTGCGGGCGATCAGCCTGTGGAACAAACAGCACCCTGACCGCCCGTGGCGGCGGTTGAGCAACCTGCATCGCTACCGCAGGACCACGCATGCCCTGCAGGGCATGCCCGCCTTTCCTGAAGAACAGGCGCAGTTCCGCTACCTCGCCACCCATGCCATGACCATGTCGCACGCGAAAAGCTGCGCGTGAAGCCGGGGCAGAGCGAACTGCTTCCTGTTCCTGGTTGAAGCGTAACAATATCAGACAAAGCGGGGCTGCGTGTAGCAGCCCCGCAAAAAGCATGCCGTGACACGTCTGCCCTATTGCAGGGCGGACGGACTGTGCAGGTTCTGGTGGTTGGAAGACATACCGGGACTTTCCGGGCCTTTATTGGCGGCGGGTTGACGGGTCAAAGGCTGGTCGGGCTGGTCCGCGGGGGCGGGCCGTTCGCTCTTTTCAGGCAGTGGCACGGTCTTGCGGTCCTGGGGATGCGCCCGCTCGATGGATGAGGGGGAATTATCGCCCGGCAGGTCCACGCTTTTGTCGGTCGGGTGTTTCTGGGCCAGGGCGACCGGCGCGCTGGCCATGAGCAGTACGCCCGTTACTGCAAGGGCAGAAATAATACGCATGTTGTCCTCTTTCCGTGTAAAGAAGCACGCATGGGTAAAAATGGCTTCGGGGCAGGCGCCCTGCTGGTCGTATCGTGCGGGCGCGGGCACAGTTCCGGTTGCTGCCTGAATATTATGGAATATGATTTTCCCTGAAATAGTTTGAAACTTCATGAACGTGATCATGTTTGTGCTGCCATATCCACGCCTTGGTGGCAACGTATGTCATCCATCGCCTGCCACCCCTGAAATGGTAATGGAGAGCAAGACATGACAATATCAGAACAGGAAAAAGCGGATTTCTTTGATTCCGATTTCTGCCAGCACAAGAATTTCTGGCAAAAACGTAAGGTTTCCGTCCTGACGGATATGGTGTTTGATTTCCATAACCGGAAGTATTCCCGCCATGTCAGGAATATTGCCCGCAGGCAGCCGGTGCGCAGAATCCTCGTTACATCCGTGCGGGTGCCAAAACGCGAGCGCATGCTGCATGATGTGTTCAGGCGCCTGAGAAATACAAAGCATAAGGTGGATTTCGTTACAGCCCAGATGCGCGACAGGGGCAAGTTTGGCAATATCAATACAGCCCTCGCAACAGTAAAACTGCAGGATTATGACTGGGTGGTCATTACTGATGATGATGTTGCCCTGCCGCCGCGTTTTCTTGATGGGTTCATATCGCTCTGCGAGGTCATGGGGCTGAAAATATCCCAGCCCGCCCATCGTTACCATTCCTATACATCCTTTACGTTCAATTACCGCAAATGGAACAGCCTCGGGCGTATTACCCGGTATGTGGAAGATGGGCCGGTGACCGCCTTCCATCGCGATGCCATGGCCTATGTCTATCCTTTCCCCGAATTGCGCTGGGCGTGGGCGACGGACATCGCGTTCTGCAACGCGGCACGCCACAACCACCATAATGTCGGCATTGTGGATTATACGGCCATAGAGCACCTCAAGCCCGCGGGGCAGGACTACCCCATGCAGGCGGCCAAGGCCGAGGCGCGGGCGTTCCTGTCGCGCCAGGCGCTGCGGCCCGACCGGCGCGAACTGTTTCGCAACATGGAAATCCTGCGCGATATCCAGCCCGACCACCTGAGCTATGATGTACCCTGCCTGATGGGCATGCCCGCCACATGGCCTGTGGCCCAGCCATGAGGGGCACCGGCCTTTTCAATAATACCCTGGAATTGTAAAGGTTCCTGATGAAGCTTTTTTCAAAAAGCTTTGGCAGGCATTGCTTTTTTGAAAAAAGCTTTACAGATCAGGATATGAAACCGACATGACCCAGGGCCACGACCCGCTGTCCACGCTCGAGCAGGAGCGTCTGGCCGTGCAGATCTGGCAGAATGCCTTCCGCGCGGCTGTGCTTGACCTTGATGAAGCCGGGCGGGCGGCGCTGCTGCGGCGGCTCGGGCGGTTCGGGCAGGTCATGACACAGGGCCGCGAGGGGGCCAGCCGTGTCAACGCCCGCGCCGTGCGCGACCATGCGCTCGCCGTACTGGCCGAAGTGACGCAGGCCGCACGCGAGCAGGTGCCCCGCGCACATGTGCCCCAATGGTGCCGCGATGTGCCCGATTGTGACTGATGCTGCATAACCGTATGTATTCACGCGGCTGTTGTCTGCCTGAGCCTGCCGGACCATCATGGCGCGTGTAGGCATGAGGAATGGAGGCAGGACGTGATTGACCGTGAATTGCAGGGGCAGTTGCTACGCCACATGGCCGATCAGGGCGGCACGACCACCCTGCGGCCCGTGCAGGCGGCTGATGAGGAAAAATACGCCCGCAACCTGATGGACCTTGAATTGCAGGGCCTGTGCAAGGGCGGGGTGGGCATACGGCCCACGGGGCTTGGCATTACGGGCGAAACCAGCCTGACGCCTGCCGGACGCGCTTACCTCGACCGGCCTGATGACATGCACGTCACACTATCGGGGCCCGCAACAATAAAAGCGTTGCGTCAGCGTATTGTCGATGATCCCGACCTGTCTGATACGGAGCGGCACAGCCTTGACCGTGCGGTTGAGACCATGCACCCGCTGGCGCTCAAGGCGCTGGGGCAGGACCTGCTGGCGCGAGCCGTGCAGCATGACCCCGATGCCATACCGCTTATTCGCAAGCATGTGGGCAAGCTGTAAACGGATATGGGGCAGATTGATTTATTTTGCGGATATAAGATACATTGATATAGAATTATCATATAACTATTATGTAAATAAAAATTAAGCACGGCAAGTAATTTTAACTGATACAAAGTATAGGACAAAAGGGTAGGGCAATTTATTGCATATCTGCCCAGCTTCCCCGAGCCTGCGCTTTTGCACCCATCTCTGCGATAAATCGCGCCATCTGTCCGGGTAACGGCGCCTTCCTCGCCATGTCTGCCCGGGCGGATCGGCAGGATCGAGCAGTCGGGACGGAATTGTAAAATGCGCCATTCAACACAGACCGGCCAGCGGGGCGAGGCGGGGCATTTTTGCGCAGCGGGCCGGTGGCGCGAGACCTTTGCCACCCTGTTGCGCGCGGCTGTTCTGGGGCTGCTGGTCGTGATGGGGGGCTATGGGCCACACGGGGCCCGTGCGGCGGATGATGCTGCGGCCCCTGCGCTCACCCATGGCATGACCGCCGATCAGGCGCGGCAGGTACTGGCGGTGATCAATGATCCCGCCCGTCGCGCCGAGTTTGAAAATACGCTTGCCGCCATTGCCTCCCAGCTTCCGTCAGCACCCGCCCCGGCCCCCGCGGCACCTGCGCACGCGGCGGCCCCGGCGCAGGCACTGACCGTGCAGCCTGATAGCCTGGGCAGCGACCTGGTGCAGGACACCGAAGCCCTGCGGGCCAGCCTGATCGTGCAGGCGCAGCATTTTGTCGCCCTGTTCGGGGATCTGGCGTTCGTTGTTCACTGGACCCATACCATCTTCGCCGATCCGCAATCACGGGGCATCCTGCTTGATGCGGTAGGAAGGGCGACGCTGATCCTGCTGCTGGCGCTGGCGGCCGAGCATGGCGTCTCGCTGCTGCTGCGCAAGCCCCTGCGCGGGGTGACCGCACGCGCGCTGGCAACTGAAAAGCGCCTCAACCTGCCCGATGCCGCAACGGCTGCGCCAGCCCCCGCCGCAACAGCCGCGCCCGACGCGGAAGGCACCGGCCAGCAGGCCGCTACCGAGCAGGACATGCAGGCCCAGCACGCCACCCTGCGCCTTTTGGCGCGCGTGCCCTATTCGCTCATGCACCTGCTTATCAAGCTGGTGCCGGTAGGGCTGTTCTTTGGCCTGGGCACCGGTTTTGCCTATATGCTGACCACCACCCACCAGGCCATGCTGGTCACGCTGACGCTGACCAACGCCTATGTGGTGGCGCGGGTGGTCTACCTGCTCATGGAAACGCTGTTCGTGCCGCATTCGCCTGCCATCCGGCTGTGCGGCGCCAGTGACCAGACGGCCTTCATGGTTACGCGCTGGCTCAACTTTCTGGTTGCCGCTCCCTCGGTCGTGGTGTGCCTGTCCACGCTGGGCGGCGTGTTTGACATGCCAGGCCGCGGCACGGAGGCCATCATCCGCTCGGTCGTGCTGATCGAGCATGTGCTGGTGGCCATCTTTACGTGGCGGGTGCGCAGGCATGTCGCCTCGGCGCTGCAACCTTCGGCACACCTGCTCCAGCAGCCGTTCTGGGCGTTCGTGGGCCGGCTTGTGTACCTGTGGTGGGTGCCAGCCATGTTCTTCAACTTCGCGTTGTGGTTGATCTGGGCCACCCACATCCAGGGTGGGTATGCGTGGATCATCCGCACGGTCATCCTGACCACGGCGGTCGTGATCCTGTCGCGGCTGTTCTCGGTGCTGGCCTATAATGTGCAGAACCGGCTGTTCCAGATCTCGCCCGCCATGGAGGCGCGTTATCCCGGCCTGCAGGCGCGGGTAAGTTATTATTATCCGGCCGCGCGCAAGATCCTGTCCTTCCTGCTGTCATTCGCCACCGCCATCGTGTTCCTGCAGGCACTCGGGCTGCCCGCCATTAATTTCCTGTTCCACGGCAAGCTGGGGCAGAAGGTGATGGGCACGATCAGTTCGGTCATCGTTGCCTATACGGTGGCGGTGTTCATCTGGGAGGCCGCCAATGCGGTGTTGCAGAGCCAGATCGCGCGCTTCGAGAATTCATCGCAGGAAGGCCGCGCGAGCCGCCTGCGCACCGTGCTGCCCATCATCAAGACCGTGCTGCTCGCACTGATCATCATCATCGTCGCGGTAACCACGCTGTCACAGATCGGCATCAACGTGGCCCCCCTGCTGACGGGTGCGGGCATCATGGGTGCGGCCATCGCCTTTGGCGCGCAGAGCCTGGTCAAGGATTTCATCACCGGCTTCTTCATGCTGGTGGAAAACGCCATACAGGTGGGTGACTGGGTCACGGCGGGCGGCGTGTCTGGCACGGTGGAGCATCTGTCCATCCGCACCCTGCGGCTGCGCTCGGTTAATGGCGACCTGCATATCATCCCGTTCTCCGGGGTGTCGTCGATTGCCAATACTTCGCGTGATTACAACCTTGTCGTGGTCGATGTCATGATCGACCTCAGCCAAGATACGGAGCAGCTGACCAGAATACTGCAAGAAGAACTGGCCGCCCTGCGCAAGATCCCGCGTTTTACGCACCTGATCCTGTCGGACTTCACATTTCTGGGCATTGAACAGGCTGATGGCAATGGCGCGCGCTTTCTTGGCTCCATCCGCACGGCGCCGGGGTCGAAATGGACCGTGTACCGCCAGTATTACAGCCGCGTTGCGGTGCGCATGAATGCCGAGGGCATCAAGTTCCCCGTGCCAAGCTATCTCAACTTCGTTGATAACTGGGCAGGCAACGAACTCAAGATCGATGCCGCACCCAAGGCGCCCCCACAGCAGGGGCAGGGCTGACAAAAAAAGCCCCTGCCACGAACCGGGCAGGGGCCTTGCAAGGTGTACTGCGTTACGCGACGCGCAGCGTTACCTTGTGCAGTTCCTTTTCCACCTTCGCATCGGGGTGGCCGACATGGAAGGCTTCAGCGGGCAGCAGCTTGAGGTCGGTGATGGTGTCGAGCGGCAGGATGCTCCATTCACCCATGGGGGGCACGCGCTTTTCGTGGGCATCCTCGCCACGATAGATCAGCACCTGCGGCTTGCCGTCGCGCTCGCCGAGCGCGTGGGGGGAGCAGATGTAGTTCTTGGCATCGAAAGTAAAACCGACAACGGTTTTCTTGCTGATGGCATCACGAAGCATGTTTTCAACGGACATGGCTGTTTTCCATTCTGGCAGATATTGACACGTTCCCGCATGTTATAACGGGCTGCGAGCGTTATAGCCTGTCTGGCCCGGCACAGAAGGGGCGGGGGTGGTTCATTGTTGCAATACTGCCCTGCACGGGTCCGTGCCGCATTCAGGAAACCGTATCGAACAGCAGCTTGAAATTGAGCACGAGGATCACCGCCGTCACGATCCATGACAGGAGGGCCACGGGCCGCGATATGGCAAAAGGCCCCATCTTGCGCCGGTCTGACACGAACATGACCAGTGGCACGACGGCAAAGGGCAGTTGCATGGACAGGATGACCTGGCTGAGCATGAGCAGCCGCCCCACGCCCTGGTCGCCATAAAGGGCGGTTACCGCCACCACCGGGACGATGGCCAGCCCGCGCGTGAGCAGCCGCCGCGCCCAGGGCGGCATGTGAAGGCGCAGAAAGCCTTCCATGATGATCTGGCCTGCGAGCGTGCCGGTAATGGTGGAGTTGGTGCCTGCCGCCAGCAGGGCCACCGCAAACAGCGTGGACGCGATGCCCAGCCCCAGAATGGGGGAGAGAAGGCGGTAGGCATCCTCGATCTCGGCCACGTCCTGATGGCCGCTTGTGTGAAAGGCCGCTGCCGCCACGATCAGGATGGCGGCGTTGATGAACAGCGCCAGCATGAGCGCGATCGTGCTGTCCCATGTGGCCCAGCGGATTGCGTCGCGCCGCCCGGGTTCAGTGCGGGGAAAGGCGCGGGTCTGCACGATGGAGGAATGCAGGTAGAGGTTATGCGGCATGACCGTCGCCCCGATGATGCCGATGGCGATATAGAGCATCTGGCTGTTGGTCACGATCGTGGTGCGGGGGATGAACCCTGCCAGCATGGCGGCGACAGGCGGATGGGCTGCAATAACCTGTACCGCAAAGCACAGGGCAATGATGCTGAGCAGCCCGATCACGAAGGCCTCGAGGTAACGGAAGCCCCGGTTCATGAGAAAGAGCACGATAAAGACATCGAGCACCGATATGATCGCCCCCATGAGCAGGGATATGCCAAACAGCAGTTGCAGCGCCACCGCCGTGCCGATGACTTCCGCCAGGTCGCACGCCGTGATGGCCAGTTCGCAGGCCAGCCACAGCACGATGTTCACGGCAGGGGGGAAGTGGTCGCGGCATGCCTGCGCCAGATCGCGCCCGGTGGCGATGCCCAGCCTGGCCGAGAGCGATTGCAGCAGCACGGCCATGAAGTTTGACAGCCCGATAACGGCCAGCAGCGTATAGCCAAACTGCGCGCCGCCCTGCAGGTCGGTGGCCCAGTTTCCAGGGTCCATGTAGCCGACCGAGACCATATAGCCCGGCCCCATGAAGGCAAGCAGCCGCCGCAGCCATGAGGCCCCGGCCTGCGGCACCTGCACGGAGGCAAACACTTCGGGCAGGCTGTTCTGGTCAGGCCCGGATGTTTTTTCAAACCGCCAGGCGGCATTCCGGGTAGCGCGGGGCGGGGCAGGGCGGTCTGGCATCATGGTATGAGTTACATCGTATTTGCCTGAAATATGCAATACGCTATATTAGATAGCACAAGAAAATATTATCAGGCTATGGTATGTTCGGGAGCAGGCGAAACGTCCCTTGCAAAACATGGTTGCTGTCTCGATCAGAACCAGTTTGAACGGATAAATTCGAACTGGTGAAGATGCTGTGTAAAAATGAGTTAGAGTGATTCCACTGAGCCAGAGTTCAATGGAATTACTCTAACTAGGTATATAGGCCCCCAAAAATAGCTGTGTTTGCGATTATTCCGCAATCAGCGCTTTAGGGTGCCGCCAGCCTGTACGGGCAGGCATTCATATGGCCACGGGGCATGGGTCTGCCGCATGGCCATATGCGCGCGTCCTGTCGCCGTTAGCGTATAGCACTGCCAAGCGTGGCGCTGACCACGCCTGCGATGACGCCGGTGGTGACAGCGGTCAGCAGGTACTGGTTGCCATAGCGCATCCACTGATAGCCTGAGGGCGGGGCGGAAAGGCCACGGTGGCTCTGCCAGTCATTGACAATCCAGCGGCTGTTGCGCGGGCCATCATAACGCTCGCCCTGATGCCACACGCGGTTCATGTCCGGGTTATTGTCATGCCAGCCGCCATCGCGGTTGCTACCGGGTCCTGCCATGCGGTGGTCGGGGGCGCCATGCGGGGCCGGGCGGTGCGCGGGGCCGGGGGCCGGGCCACGATGATCGGGGGCTGCATGGCGATCTTCATGCGGGCCTTCATGGCCAGCGGGGCCACCCATGCCACCCGGACCGGGTGCCTGCGGCCCCCCAAAAGGCTGGGCCTGGGCAGATGTGGCAAAGCCCATAAGACATGCTGCGCCAAGCGCCAGAAAAGAGTGTTTTTTCATTATGTTTACAGGCCTGATCCTGAGTGTTGGGTCAACCCTGATCCCGCGCGCTGCAGGCAGGGTTAAAAAATGATGATTATTCCCGCACGGCATGACGCCATGCCGCGCGCGGAAATCAGAAAGCACAGGGTTCCGTCCGGTCCATTGTGGTCACGAAATCAGAGGGCAGACTACCAGACCGCATATTCCTATGATCGTGAATATCTGGTCATAATGATGCCGCCTGCTGTTTTGTGCAGCCCCATGCAGACATCACGGCCAGCCCGAGGAATAAAATAATCAGCATTATTCGCTCAATCCGTTGCCGTTGCGCCAATACATATACAGGCATATTCATATCTGGAATATGGCAATTTCAATAAGTTCCGTAATAAGGTATGTCTGCTATTATCATACGCGACTGAAATGAAACCCGCGCAAAGCCTTCTTATCGCCCCGTGTCAAGCGCGATCCGCCCGGCGGCGGCCAGCGCCACATCGGCCTGCGGGGTATGAATACGCGCGCAGAGCACGTTGCGGTAATGCCGCTCGAGCGGGTTATCCTGGCTCAGCCCCGGGTTGCCAATGGCGGCAAGGCCGAGTTCGACCGACCTGATGGCGTTTTCCGTGACTACATGCTTGGCCAGATTGGCCTCATGCGCGGGGTAATTGCCGCTTTCGGCCCTGGTCAGCGCGGTTTCAATCAGGCTTTCATTGACCATCAGCAGGGCATCGATCTCGCCCAGCAGGGTCTGGAAACGCGGCAGCGTGGCCAGCGGCTTGCCCAGCGCGGTTGGCACGCGCTCATGCAGGAAAGTAATCAGCCAGTCCCGCGCCGCGCGGGCGACGCCATCATACAGGCTGGCAATGGCCAGTACATGCCCAAGCACCAGCGAGCCGTCGCGGTTGTGCCATTCTTCAGGCGCGCGCAGGTCCACCAGCGCCGTGTCGGGCAGTTCCACGTTATCGAACACGACCGTATGGCTGCCGGTGGCGCGCATGCCCATCTGGTTCCAGCTACGCTCTATGCTCACGCCGGGCTGGGTCAGGTCCACGAGCACCTGCCCCACGCGTGGCTCCGGCTCATCGGTCGCGGCCCAGACCGTGCCCCAGCGCAGGGCGGTGGACCCGGTGGAATAGATCTTGCGCCCGTTCAGCCGGGGCTTTCCATCAACCCAGGTGATGCGCGTGCCGGGCAGCCCCCCGCGTGAGGGCGTGCCCAGTTCAGGCTCGACCCGCAGCGCGTTGATCAGCGCGCCCTCGCGCAGGGCGGTCTCGATTACCTGCCTGCGCGCGGCCTGCGGCCAGTTGGCGGCCTTGGCAATGACGGCGTGCTGCAGGTAATGCATGCCCACAATCAGCGCCGTGGTGGGGTCGCCTTTTGCCAGCGTGCCGATCACCTCGACAATCTGCCGCAGGCCGCCCCCCTGTCCACCATCCGCGCGGGCTATGGTCAGGCCCAGCAGGCCAGCTTCGCGCACGTCATCAAGGTTGTCGGTTGCAATCTCCCCCGATCGGTCATAAGCCGCCGCGCGCTGCGCAAAACGGGCTGCCATGTCCGTCAGGGCGGCTTTGCTCTGTGCCGGGGCGGGGGAGGGCGTTGCGTTCATGGATCACCTGTTTCCTTGCTACGGCTGTTCATGCCTGCGTGTGGGTGAAAGCACGCAGATGGTACCAAATGTCGTATCTGACAGATACGGCAGAATTATAACGCTATCAATAGTGATTTTATGGTTTCACCATAATTAATAGTTCCATAAGGACCATTCTGGCCCGGTCGGGCTGAAAGCACGGAAGTATGCGGGCAGGCCGGGGGGCTGCAAAGCGGAAAAAAGATTTTACGCCCAAAACGACTGCAGCCCGAAAACGCTTATGTTCCGGTCACTTTTCCGGCCGCCGGATCATCAGGGCGGAAGCTGCGGCAGGCTTCCTGTTTGTTGCTTTAACGATATGATAAGGCAAGTAAAAAAATATCCGTTGCGCGCATATGGTTCTGCCGATAGGGCGGGGTGCGTGTTATACAATGCTGCATTTATTTTGTGGGTGTTCTGGTGGTCCTGTTTTTCTCCGGCCTGATTGCGCTTGTGCTTCTGGTCGCGCTCAATATATTTATTTCGCTATCGGAAATATCATTTGCTGCCGCCCGTGATGCCCGCCTGCGTTCCCGCGCCGAGGCGGGGGATGAGCGGGCCGTGGCCTTCCTGAAATTGCGGCGCAACAGCGGGCAGGTCATGACCGTGTTGCAGATATGCCTCAACGGCGTGGGCGTGCTGGGCGGCATGATCAGTTCGCAGATGCTCTCCCCCTCGCTCACGCATGGCTTTACGCAGTGGGGCCTGAGCGAGGCTACGGCCGGGACGCTGGCCTCCGTGCTGGGGTTCATGCTGGTTACCGGCCTGTTCGTGCTGTTTGCCGATCTGTTGCCCAAGCGCATCGCCATGAACGCGCCTGACAAGATCGCGCTGGCCGTGGGGTGGTTTCCCGCCCTGGCGTTGCGGCTGCTCTTTCCCATCGTGTGGGTGTTTTCCAAGGTATCGGATGCCATCCTGCACGCGCTGCGTATTCCAGCGGCCTCGGCGGTGGAACCCGTAACGCCCGAGGACCTGCGGGCCATTCTGGCTGCCGGTACCGCCTCGGGCGTACTGCTCGAGCAGGAGCACCAGATGATCCAGAACGTGCTGGGGTTGCAGGACCGCTCCATCACCTCCGCCATGACCCCGCGTGACGAGATCGTGTTCCTCGACCTGCAGGAAACCACCGAGATGCAGAAGGTCAAGGTGCGCGCCAAGCCTTATTCCCGCTACCCTTTATGCAATGGCGGGCTGGACAACGTGGTGGGCTCCATCCGGGCGGAAGACGTGCTGGCCGCCGTGGTGGACCGCGACCCCGCCAGCCCTGAGCCGCCCATGCGCAAGGGTGGTCCTTCGGCTGAAAGCCCGATCTTTCAGGTGCGCCGCGACGTGCTCTCGGTGCCCGAAACCATCAACCTGTGGGACACGCTGGCCCAGTTCGACATCCATGGCGTAGGTTTTGCGCTGGTGGTGAATGAATACGGGCTGGTGGTGGGGCTGATCACCTTCAAGGACATCATGGGGGCACTGATGGGGGGCGTGGCCAATCCGTTCGAGGAGCAGTTGATCGTGCGGCGCGACACCAATTCGTGGCTGATTGACGGCGCGGCCTCGATCGGGGATGTGCGGCGCGAACTCGACGCCAGCGACCTTGATGAAGCAGGGCCGTTCGATACGATCGGCGGCTTCATCATGCACCGCCTGCGGCGCATGGCGCGCAAGGCGGACCGGGTCGAGACGATGGGCTTCCGCTTTGAAGTGGTGGACGTGGAAGGCTTTCGCATCAACCAGCTTCTCGTGACCCGCCTGAACGGGTAGCGGGCCTGCCCGCAGGCGTCAGTTATCTTTTTGGGGCAGGGTGATGGATTGATACTCCAGCACCGGACCGTCGTGACGGGTTGATTTTATCTTGTCCGTCAGCGTGACGGACTGCCCCAGATAAGACGTGAACTCGCTGATTGAATTCTTCGGGTCATGTTCGGTGATCGGGAGGAACGTCGTAGGCGTTACGTTACTGTCGTCAATGAAGTCACCTTCTCCCGTATTTTCAACTTCCTTGAGCCGGTAAGGCGTATCCGTTTTCAATACAGCGTATTTATAGTAAGAACCTGAGTGTTTATCCCTGGTTTCAACAAACTCTATTGTGCCCTTGAGCGTAATATCGGATCCGTCATCTACAGTAGTCGTGTAGTTCGGTGCGGAGTATTTAATAACCAGACTGGTGTCATTATCAGTGCCCGCATGGCCCGGGCTTGAAAAACCACAGAGAAGGGAACCAGGAATGATGAATGATGATGTAAATATCTTGCCCCATGAGACAACAGTGCGGCGCATATCAGGTTCCGGGCTTGTGTTGCAAGAAAGGGGTGAACCGAACGCCAGCAGGCGGCGCTCATCCACGTAATAGAGCCTACTCTAAACGGAATTCCCTGATTGTCCAACGCGCTGGCGGCAAAGCCATGCGGCCTGTCCTTGCATGGCCTGGTTCATGGTCCGTCAGTCCATGTGCAACATGTCAGGCTCAGGAGGCTGGCAGGTTTTGGCGGGGAAATGCGGCAGCGCGGTACACCCTTCGGGCGTGTTGTTGCGCAGGCATGTGGCGAAGTCGGCAAAGGCGGCCCCGCGCGGGTCGGACGCTCGCCAGACCAGCCCGATCGTGCGGCTTGCGGCGGGAATGGGCTGGACGGTGATCAGTCCTTCCCACTCGCCACGGTTGCGCAGGGCGAGGCGGGGAATGAGCGAGTAGCCTTCGCCCGCGCCAATCATGTGCCACAACATTTCAAGGCTTGCGGCAAGGCGTTCGGGCTCGTGGTGTGTTGATGACATGCCGCACAGGGCCAGCGCCTGGTCGCGCAGGCAGTGGCCGTCCTCGAGCAGGAGCAGGTCCGGTCCCTTCAGGTCGGGCATGGTCAGGTTCTTGCGCTCGGCCAGAGCATGCTCGGCGGGGAAGGCGGCGAGGAACGGCTCGCTGAATAGCGGCACGCTGTGAAAGCCCTCACCACTGACCGGCAGGGCCGCGAGCACGATATCGAGTTCATCATGGCGCAGCATGCGCAGCATGATGTCGGTCAGGCTGTCGGTCAGGCGCAGTTGCAACTGCGGGTAGTTGCGGCGCAGCAGCGGCAGCAGGTTGGGCACGTAATAGGGGCCAAGCGTTGCAATCACGCCAATGCGCAGCAGTCCCTCAAGCGGGCCGGTGCGCACGCGCGCGGCCTCGATCATGGCGCGGGCGGCAGCCAGCACTTCGCGCCCCATGCCGATCAGCCGCGCGCCATCGGGCGTGGGGGCGACATGGCGGCGCGAGCGTTCAAACAGGACCACGCCCAGCAGGGCCTCGAGCTTGCGCACCTGCTCCGACAGGCCGCCCTGGCTCACGCCGCACCGCTCGGCAGCGCGTGAAAAGTTGCGCAGGTCGTCCACCGCCACAACATATTCGATATCACGCAGGGAGAGGCCGGAGAGAGGAATGTAGGTCATGCATATAGATAGAACCTATTTTGGATCATTTGTAAAAAGGTTTCTCCTATCACAGACATTGACAGAAACTGTTTCTGCGCATTTCGTGAGCGTGGGATAAGAACCCGTCGATAACTGACACGCGAAACCAAGGAGCATTCCAATGGCACGCATCAATGACTCGCTGAAACCGTTCGCAACCGACGCTTTCCATAACGGCCAGTTCATCAAGGTGACCGATGCCGACGTGAAGGGCAAATGGTCCGTTTTCTTCTTCTATCCGGCGGATTTCACCTTTGTCTGCCCGACGGAACTCGAGGACCTCGCTGATAATTACGCGGCCTTCCAGAAGCTGGGCGTGGAAATCTACTCGGTCTCGACCGACAAGCATTTCACCCACAAGGCATGGCATGACACGTCGCCCGCCATCAGCAAGATCAAGTATGTCATGCTTGGCGACCCGACGGGCCATATCGCACGTAATTTTGATGTGTATATCGAGGAAGCCGGCGTAGCCGATCGTGGCGCCTTCCTGCTCGACCCCGAAGGCAAGATCCAGTACATCGAGATCACGGCAGGCAGCGTTGGCCGCAGCGCAGCCGAACTGCTCTCCAAGATCGAGGCGGCGCAGTATGTCGCCTCCCACCCCGGTGAAGTCTGCCCCGCGAAGTGGAAGGAAGGCAGCGAAACGCTGACCCCCTCGCTCGACCTCGTCGGCAAGATCTGATCCCGGCCTTCTGGCCCGGCCCCGCCTTCTGGTGCGGGCCGGGCCAGAACCCCGCACACCCTGCCTGAAAAAGTGGAGAGACGTGCCATGTTGCAAGATGCCATCAAGACGCAGCTCAAGGGTTACCTCGCCAGCCTCGCGCACCCCATCGTGCTCGAAGCCTCGCTGGATGACACCCCGCCCGCGCGTGAGATGCATGAACTGCTGCACGAGGTCGCCGCCCTTTCCGACCGGGTGCAGGTCAGTGAACAGGGCGAGGCCACGCGCAGGCCCTCCTTTGTCATCAAGCAGGCCGGGGCGAAGACGGGGAGCGTGAGCTTTGCCGCCATCCCCATGGGCCACGAATTCACCTCCTTCGTGCTCGCCATGCTGCAGGTGGGGGGACATGCGCCCAAATTCTCCGATGACATGGTGACCCAGATCCGCGCCCTGCCGGGGCAGTATGATTTCGAAACCTATGTGGCGCTGTCATGCCAGAACTGCCCGGACGTGGTGCAGGCGCTCAACGCCATGAGCGTCATCAACCCCAATATCCGCAACGTGACCATCGATGGCGCCCTGTTTCCCGATGAGGTGACGGCGCGCAACATCATGTCGGTGCCGCAGGTCTACCTCAATGGCAGGCTGTTCGAGACCGGCCGCGCCGATGCGGGGCAGATTCTCGCAAAGCTCGATGCGGAGGCGCCAAAACGTGCCGCAGCAAAACTGAAGGATATCGCGCCCTTTGACGTGCTGATCATCGGCAGTGGCCCGGCAGGGGCCTCGGCTGCGGTCTACGCGGCGCGCAAGGGCGTACGTACCGGGCTTGTGGCCGAGCGTTTTGGCGGCCAGATGATGGATACCGAAGGCATCGAGAACTTCATCTCCGTGCCCGAGACCACCGGCCCCAGGCTCTCGGCGGCACTCGAAGCCCATGTCCGGGCCTATGATGTGGATGTGATACCGGGCGAGATCGCGACCGAACTCTTCCCCGCCGTCCATCCCGGTGGCCTGCATGGCGTGGCGCTGGAAAGTGGCGCGATCCTGCACGCCCGCACCATTATCGTGGCCACCGGCGCGCACTGGCGCCACCTCGGCGTGCCGGGCGAGGAGGAATACCGCAACAAGGGTGTTGCCTACTGTCCGCATTGCGATGGCCCGTTCTACAAGGGCAAGCGCGTGGCGGTGGCAGGCGGCGGCAATAGCGGGGTGGAGGCGGCCATCGACCTTGCCGGTATCGTGGCGCATGTCACGCTGCTCCAGCGCGGCTCCCACCTCAAGGCCGACAAGGTGCTGTGTGACAAGCTCGCCACCCTGCCCAACGTGACCGTACTGACCGAGGCGCTGACAACCCGCATCGAGGGCAATGGCCGCAACGTAACCGGCCTGACCTATCGCGGTGGCGACGGGGCGGACCATCATGTCGATCTTGAGGGCGTGTTCGTCCAGATCGGGCTGCTGCCCAATACGGACTGGCTGAAGGACACGGTGGAGCGCAACGCGTTTGGCGAGATCGTGGTCAATGACCATGGCGCGACCTCGGTGCCCGGCGTGTTTGCCGCAGGCGATGCCACCACCACGCCCTACAAGCAGATTGTCATTGCCATTGGCGAAGGTGCCAAGGCGGCGCTGTCGGCATTTGATTACCTCATCCGCGTACCCGCCGCGGTGGAGAAGAAGGTGCCGGCCTGAACAGGGTCTGTTCCCCAAGCTTCGGATAACGCCGCCTTTGTGAAAAAAGGCGGCCTCCAAAACCCTTATTATCCTGTTGCCTGCCATATGGCAGGCAACCCGTGCTGCTGCCTGCCGTTGGGCCAGAACAGGCAGCATGCAGGGGCCAGCTCATACCCTATGAGGGGTCAATCGGGTCGCTACTGCACGAAAGAGCCTGCATCATTTCGTACGGAGGCAGAGCAATGGCCTACAGGACCATCAATCCGTTTACCAACGAGACCCTCGCTACATTCCCTGACCTGACAGATGCCGAACTGGCGCAGAAGCTCGATTGCGCCCAGGCAACCTATAAACAGTGGTCGAAACAGCCCTTCAGCGCACGGGCGGCCATTGTGGGGCGCGCAGCGCAGCTCCTGCGCCAGAACAACGAGCATTACGCCCGCCTGCTGACACTCGAGATGGGCAAGCTGTACCGCGAGAGCCTGGCGGAAGTCGAACTCTCGGCCGATATCTTGCAATACTACGCCGATCATGCCGAGGAATTCCTCGCCCCCCAGAAACTGACCGAAAAAAGTGGCCGGGGTGACAATGCCATGCTGGTCAGCCAGCCGCTGGGCATCGTGTTTGCCATCGAGCCGTGGAACTTCCCGTATTACCAGCTTGCCCGCGTGGTCGGGCCGCAGTTCATGGCGGGCAACGTGGTGGTGGTCAAGCATGCCTCCAACGTGCCGCAATCGGCTGCCGCTTTCGAGCAGCTTTTCCGCGATGCTGGCGCGCCGGAAGGGCTTTACACCAACCTGTATGCCACGCGCGACCAGCTTGGCGAGATCATTGCCGATGACCGGGTGATTGGCGTGGCGCTGACCGGCAGCGAGGGGGCAGGGGCCATTGTGGCGGCGCAGGCGGGCAAGGCGCTGAAAAAAACCACCATGGAACTTGGCGGGAGCGACGCCTTTATCGTGCTGGATGATGCCGATATGGAAAAAGCCGTCAAATGGGCGGTGTGGGGGCGGATGAACAATGGCGGGCAGTGCTGCGTTGCTTCCAAGCGCATTATCGTGGCGGACGCGATTGCCGATGAATTTCTTGACCGCTTCGAGACCGCCCTGGCCAAACTCGTGCCCGGCGACCCGATGGATGAGAAAAGCGGCGTGCCGCCCCTGTCATCCCAGGCGGCGGCCGACCAGTTGAACGATCAGGTCGCCCTTGCCGTCAAGCATGGTGCCATCGCCATCCGCGTGGGCGAGGCCCCGCCCGAGACCGGCGCTTTCGTGCAGACAACCATCCTGACCGGCGTCACGGCAGAAAACCCGATCTTCCATCAGGAACTGTTCGGCCCCGTGGCCATGTTCTTCCGCGTGGGCGATGATGAGGAGGCCATAGCGCTTGCCAATGACAACCCGTACGGGCTGGGCGGCTCGGTCTTCACCAGCGATACCGCGCGCGGCGTGCGGGTGGCCGAGCAGATCGAGACCGGCATGGTCTATATCAACCACCCGACATGGACCACATGCGACCTGCCCTTTGGCGGGGTCAAGCGCTCGGGGTTCGGCCGCGAACTGTCCTCGCTCGGCATTCAGGAATTCGTCAACAAGAAGCTGATTGACGTGGTGCCGATCGACGCTGCCCCTTGATTTCCTGATAAAAGCTGCGGATGCCGCCTTTGTCCGGAAAGGCGGCGTTACCGGCAAACCCGCCTTTACGAGGGATGGGGTGCGGCAGGCAGCGCCGCACTGGCATGCGCGCCGTCCATCGCCGCGGGCTGTGCCGCAGGCTGCGGGGCGGTTGCGGTGCGCGCAGCCGCTGGCAGCCAGCCGCCCTCGAAGCCCGCGCGTTCAAGCCCTGTACGGATATAGGGGCTGCGCCTCATCACGTTCCACACCAGCCCGCTGCGCCAGTTTTCAATCATGAGCAGGATCGGCCCCTGGTCGATGCCAAGATATTCATGGTCGGTCCAGAATGTCTTTCCATCGTGAAAGCTGGGGTTGAACGCATCCACAAAACCGTATTTGCCGTAAATCTGCTGGCCATACCGCGCCTTCATGTCGTGCAGGGTGGGCAGCACGATCTCGGGTGCGAAGGCTATGGAACCGGCAGCGGCAGTCGGTGCAATGGTGCCGTCATCGAGCGTGTAGTCACGCCCTGCGCCACGGGCGGAATAGGCCAGGAAATGCCGTGGCTGCCCGTCAATCTGCTGCGTGGCGTCACCCGGGCCATCACATGCGGTCAGGCCCCACATCGTGGCGCTGTAGCCCTGCCATTTGCCGGGGTTGGCAACGGCATAGGCCTGCTGGGCATAAACCGCACGGCGGCTGTTCTCGAAATAGTCGATCTGCTTTTCGCGCGTCCACGCATCATGCAACCCGCGAAAGTCGATCCATGCATGGGTGTACTGGTGGCCGAACAGCGGGGCGAAGTTGAGAAAGGTCTGGCCGTAATAATCGCCCCAGCGCTGGTTGTTGGTGGCAAGCCAGGCCTGCCACGAGGCGGGTTCCAGCCCGTGGGGCGGCGCGCCGAGGGCAAGGATGTAGGCCATCATGCCCTCGCTGTAGCCTTCCCAGTAATTGAGGATGAACTGGTGCTCGGGGCTCCAGCCCATGCTCAGCCGGTTATCGGGCCTGCGCATCCACTGCCAGTCCACGCGCCCGTACAGTTTGTCCGCCAGGGCGCGGATTTCGCGCTCGGGCGCCGTATCGCGCGTGTAATAGGCCTGTGCGAACAGCACGCCCTGCATAAGCAGCGATGTATCGATGCTGGAGAGTTCGATATCGCGGTTGAAGCGCAGCCCGGTCGTGCGGTCGAGAAAGTGGTAATAAAAGCCGTGATAGCCAGCGGCTTTGTCCGGGCTGTCATTCTGCGGGCTCTGCATCAGGTAGCGCAGGGTGGCAAGCGTGCGCTGCACCGCCTGCGTGCGGGTGATATAGCCACGCTCGGCCCCGATGCCGTAAGCCGTCAGCCCAAACCCCACGGACGCGACACTGCTCAGGGTCTGGGGCGAGGGGTAGCGGTCGGGTATGAGGCCGGTGCGCGGGTCGCCCGCATCCCAGAACCACTGGAAGGTGCGGCGTTCAAGGTCATTGACCATGATGGTGTCGGCGGCACTGGCCCTGACAGGCGCGGCGGCTGCGGTCTGTGCGGGGACTGCCGGTGTTGCGGCCCATACGGGTGGCGCGGACGTGCAGCACAGCACTACCGAGAGGGCTATGCCTGCATAGCCCCGCATGTGGGTAAATCGCAAAGCCCGGTCTCCTGCCAGATGCTCATGCCGTTATGAATTCAGATCAGGCATGATGGCAAGATGCGGGCATGACTTTGGGCGCCGGAGTTGCATTGCAAATTGTAACGTCTTGCCACGCGCTTCATGCATGCCCCGGCATGGAGCACGCAACAGGCGCATACGTCAATGCGTGGTGGCCGGGGCGGTGGCTGCTGCCTGCCAGCCCAGGCCGAGCGCCTTCTGCACGGCGATGTAATCCGTGGTCATGCTGGCACGCGCCTGCCCCTGCTGCTGTTCGATCTGGATGCGCTGGCGTTCAACATCCAGCGCGTCAATGACCGAGAGCGTGCCCGCGCGCTGGCGCTGCTGGGCCAGTGTCCATGACTGGTCGGAGGCGGTGCGGGCTTCATCGAGCTTGAGCACGTATTCGCGCTGGTGGCCAAAGCGCGACAGGCTGCCTTCCGCATCCTGCAGGGCCGCGAGCACGACGCTCTGGTAGTGCGCCAGTGCTGCGTCACGCCCACCCCTGGCCTGCCCCACGCGCGCATTGGTGCGGGCAAAGTTCAGGATGCTCCATTCCAGCGTTGGTCCACCCATGTAGGAAAAACTGTCACCCGAAAAAAATCGCTGCCCGTTGGCTCCGGTAAAGCCCACCGTGCCAAACAGGCTGATCTTGGGGAAATACTGGCCAATGGCCTGACCGATCTGGGCATTATTCGCCGCGATGTCACGCTCGGCTACGCGAATGTCGGGCCGCCTGCGAATCATGTCGGCAGGGTTGCCCACGGGCACGACCGCAGGCGGCACGGGCACGGGGGCGGGGCTGGCCAGCATGGCGTCAAGCTGGCCGGGTTCGCGGCCCACAAGGGTGGCGAGCGCATCCATGTAGCTGGCCTGCTGGGCCTTCATCGGGGCAATGGCGCCCTCGACCTGCGCAAGCTGGCCTGCAAAGCGGGCCACGTCCTCCTGTGATACGGTGCCCTGGGCACGGCGCTGGCGGGTCAGGTCGAGCATCTGGCGCTCGATCGTGATCGTGCGCTCCATCAGCGCCAGGCGGTTCTGCACATCGCGCAGGCTGACATAGTTGCGCGCCACATCGGCCACGAGGCGCAGCCTTGTATCGGCCATCTGGGCCAGTTGCGCCTCGCTTTGCGCGCGCGCGCCTTCATAGCCGCGCCGGTTGCCGCCAAAGGGGTCGATTTCCCAGCTTGCGTCAAAACCCGCGCCATAGGAATCGGACTTGATGGCTGGCGGCAACGTCAGGGCCTGCTCGGCCCCGCTGCCGCCAAGCACGGACGTAATATCACCGGTGGGGATGCGCGTGCGGTCCCAGAAGGCGGCTGCCCCACCACCGGGGAAGAAGCCCGCAAAGCGCTCGCGCTGGGTGGCGCGGGCGGTATGCAGGCGGGCTGCGGCCTGCTTCACGTCCGGGCTGTTTTGCAGCGCGGTGGTGACGAGCGTGTTCAGGGTCGGGTCATTGAGTCCGGTCCACCACTGCGCCAGCGGCTCCTGCGCCGTGGTGCGCGCGGGATCAGCGCGGTTGAAGGCCCGTGCATGTTCTGCCACGGGGGCCACATGGGGCGGCCCCTTGTAGTCCGGCCCGATCGAGCAGGCGGCAAGGGGGAGGCTGGCAGCAATACCCAGCGCGAGGCAGCGTGGCGTGCGGCACAGGGAGGGGAAAAGGCGCGTCATATCTATCATCCCACCGTCATGCCGGCGTCTTTGGGGAGAGGTTTGATCAGCATGACCAGCGGCAGCATGGCCAGCAATGCGATGCCAAATATCCAGAACAGGTCGCTATAGGTCATGACCGTGGCCTGCCGGGTAATGAGCGCGCTGAGGCGGGCAAGGCCAAAATGCTGCACGAAGTCCTGCCCGGCCAGGGAGTTGGCGGTGACCGTTTCCTCCAGGCGGGCGGTGTGCAGATCCAGCCTGCGGTCATGCAGGGTGGCGACCGCCGCCAGCCCGAACGAGCCGCCAAGGTTGCGCGCGGCGTTGAACAGGCCCGATGCATCCTCGGCATACTGCATGGGCACGGCGCTGGTCGCGGCCTGGTTGAGGAACAGCAGCGAGAAAAACTGCGCAAACCCGCGCACGATCTGTGACCAGAAAAAGTGCTCGCCCGCGCTGTCTGGCGAGAGATGGGCATTCATGAAACAGCTCACCACATACAGGAACATGCCAAAGCCGATGGCGAAGCGGATGTCGAGCTTGCGCACCAGAATGGGAAACACTGCCAGCATGAGCAGCGTGGGCACGCCGCTAATGGCCGCGACCATGCCCGACTGCTCGGAATTGTAGTCCGGCACGGCGGCAAGGAACTGCGGTATGAGATACAGGATACCATAAAGCGCCCCGCCCACGCCCAGACTGAGGATGAAAACGCCAAAAAAGCTTTTTTGCAGCAGTATCTTAAGATGAATGACCGGACGGGGCGAGCGGAACTGCCCAATGACCAGCAGCGCCATGCCAATCGCGCACATGACGCTGAGTTCACGGATCATGTCGGATTCAAACCAGCGTTCGCGCTGCCCTTCCTCCAGCACTACGGTCAGGCCGCCGAGGCCCATGATCAGGCCCGCCAGCCCGTAATAATCCGTCTCGCGAAACGCGCCCCAGTCGACCTTGCCCGCGGGCAGGCCCACGAACAGCAGCACGCCAAGCCCGATGCTGATGGGCAGGTTGAGGAAGAAGGCATAATGCCAGCTCAGGTTCTCGGTCAGCCAGCCGCCAATCACCGGCCCGATCACGGGGCCGAGCACGGCGGTCATGCCAAACAGCGCAATGCCCACCGGGCGCTGGGCGGGCGGCAGGCGGGTGGCCACGATGGTCATGGCGGTGGGGATCATCGCGCCCCCCGTAAAGCCCTGGCCCACGCGGCCGATGATCATGTGCAAAAGGTTGGGCGACAGCCCGCACCACATGGAAAAGATGGTGAACAGCACGGCGGCGATGAGCAGGAAGTTGCGCAGCTTGAAAATGCGCTCGAACCAGCCCGCCAGCGGAATCATGACAATCTCGGCCACCAGATAGGCGGTGGTGACCCATGTGCCCTCGCTGCTGCTGGCCCCGATCTCGCCCTGGATGGTGGGCAGCGCGGAGTTGACGATGGAGGTGTCGAGCGTTGCCATGAGCGCGCCGATGGTGCCGGCCGCAACCGCCAGCCAGGCGGCGGCATCCGCCTTTTCGGGCGGGGCCTGCCCTTCAGCCGGGGCGGCGGTCATGGCCCGCCATCCGCCGCAGGCTCGACCAGCGTATCAACCGCGGCGGTAACCGACAGGCCGGGCACCAGCACGGCGCGTTCGCTGCCTTCAGGCTGGATGCGGATGCGCACCGGCACGCGCTGCACCACCTTGGTGAAGTTGCCGGTGGCGTTATCAGGCGGCAGCAGCGCGAACTGCGCGCCGGTGCCGGGGGCGAAGCTCTCGACCGTGCCCTTGATTTTCGCGCCACCCAGCGCATCGACCGAGACTTCAGCCGGCTGGCCGGGGCGCATGCGGCGGATCTGCGTTTCCTTGAAGTTGGCCACGAGGTAGAGGTCCTGCACCGGCACGATGGTCATCATGCGCGTGCCCACGGTGGCGTACTGCCCCACGCGGGCGGTCTTGTCGCCCACCCGGCCATCGATGGCCGCGCGGATGGTGGTGGCGTCAAGGTCAACCTGTGCCGTGCGCTGCTGGGCGATGGCCTGCTCGATGCGGGCCTGCGCCTGCAGGATCTCGGCGCTGTAGGTGGCAAGCTGGCGCTGGGCCGATTGCAGGCCTGCGGTGGCCTGGGCAAGCTGGGCATGCGCCTGCGCGCTGCTGTTGCGCAACTGGTCGTAATGCTCGCTGGTTTCGGCCCCGGTTGCGGCAAGGGCGCGGTAGCGGGCTACCTCGCGGTCGGCAAAATCGACCTGTGCCTGTGCCGCCTGCACGCGGGCCTGCGCCTGCGCGATCTGGGCATCCTGCGCATCGATCTGGGCCTTGGTCTGGGTAATGGCGGCCTGTCCCTGATCGGCGAGCGCGCGGGCCTGCTCGAAGCGCGCGCGGGGGTCGCGCTCATCAAGGCGCAGCAGGACCTGGCCCTTGGTCACTTTCTGGTTCTCGGCCACCAGTACTTCATCCACGAATCCCGCCACACGGGTGGAAACCGTGACCTGATCCGCCTGCAGGTAGGCATCATTGGTGGACTGGATGAAGCGCCCATGCGTCCACCAATGCACCAGCCATATGGCAAAGGCGATGAGCGCCACGCCGCCAATACCGGCGAGCACCATCTTGCGGATGGTGGCCTTGCGCGGGTCTGCCGGTTTTTTGGGCGTGGCAGGCTGGCCTGCGGGGGAAGGGTCGGTCGGGGGGGTATCAGGCATGCGCCACCATTTATGGAACGGGTCGGTACGGTTTTGTTAGGATGGACAATACGCTCCGGTCAAGCCACATAAAGCGCGGGGCCTGTGCCCTGACCGCCGCAGACCGGAAGTTTCACGATGTCGAACGCCATGACCCGACCGCGCCGCTCAGGCCGCCCCACGCCCGCGGATTCAGCCCAGCTTGACCGTTACCTGCTTGAGGTGGCAGGCGGCCTGTTCATTGCCCATGGCTATGCGGGCACGTCAATGGGGCAGATCGCGCGCGCGGCAGGGGCAAGCAAACAGACGCTGTACCATCGCTATGCCTCGAAGGAGGCACTGTTCAAGGCGGTGATTACCCATTTATGCGCGCAGCTTCTGGAGCACGACACGCAGGTTTCGCTGCGTGATCCGCTTCAGGCCCTGCATGCGGTCTGCCGCATGCTGCTCGACTTCATCATGCAGGAAGACGTGATCGCGACCTACCGCATGATGATTGCCGATGGCTACCGCTACCCTACCCTGATCGACCATGCGATGGATGAAATCGTGGCGCCCTTTCACCGCCGCATCATCAACCTGCTGCGCGCGGCGGGGGAGGCGGGGCAGATCCCGCCCGGCCATGACACCGAACACACCGCCCGCCTGCTGACCGGCCTCATGACCGGCTGGGCCATACAGCAGCGCCTGCTCGGGCGCAATCCGCTGCCCGATACGGCTGCGCGCACGACTTATGTTGATGAAACGTGGCGGTTTTTCCTGCACGGTCTGGGCGAGCGGGCAGGGGCATGATCAGTCCTGCTTTTCAAATGCGCCAGCGATGGACAGCGTGACCTCGTCGCCCACCATGGGCAGGTAGGTCTTCATGCCGAACGCGCTGCGCTGGATGGTGGCTGTAGCCTGAAAGCCGACCGTATAGGCCTTGTCGAGCGGGTTGATGCCCGCGCCTACATACTGCACCTGCAACACCACGGGGCGGGTGACGCCATGCAGAGTCAGGTCGCCCGTAACGCTGGCATGGTCGGCGCCGACCGGCACGACACGGCTGGAAACAAAGGTGGCGGTGGGGTAGCGGGCGGTATCGAACCAGTCCGGTCCCTTGAGTTCGGTGGTCAGCACGGGGCTGGTGGTGGTGATGCTGTCTATCGGCACGGTTACGTTCAGGCGTGAGGCGGCGGGCAAGGCGGGGTCAAGCCTCAATGTGCCTGATGCACCCGCGAGCAGGCCCGCATAAGGCGTAAAGCCCATGTGCAGCAGCGAGAAAGTAACCTGCGTGTGGCCTGGCTCGACCCTGTACTGGCCCGGACGCACATCGGCCGCAGGGGTTGCGGCGGCAAGCGGGGCAAGGGGCAGGGTGATGGCCAGCGCCGTGAGCATGCAGAGGGGGAATTTCAGGGTCATGGGCATCCTGTCCTTACAGGCGAATGGGGAAGCACGCCTTAGCCAAAGCGGAAGCCGGACAGTGCCTTGCCCATGATCGTATCACTGTAATCACGCCTGCCAAGGTCATTTCCCGCGGCTCCGGCGGCGAAGACCAGCGGCAGAAGATGCTCTGGCGTGGGGTGGCAGATACGCGCGCCGGGTGCCTGCGCCCAGTGGGTCAGGGCCTCGGCGCGGATGGGGGGCGGGGATTCCACCGCCCGCGCAAGCCATGTGTCAAACGCGCGCGACGGGGCATCGGATTGCGGGTCGCGCCCCATCAGGTGGCGCACGTTGTGATAGCTCATGCCCGTGCCCACGATCAGGATATTGCGTGCCCGGAGAGGCTGCATGGCGGCCCCCATGTGCAGGGTATGGGCCGCGCTGCATTCACGCGGGAGCGAAAGTTCCACCACGGGAATATCCGCCTGCGCGAAGGCCAGCATGAAGGGAATGAACACACCATGGTCAAACCCGCGCCCGGCATCGGCCTCACCGGGCATGCCCGCGTGGGCCAGCAGGTCAAGCACCTCGGCAGCGAGCGCGGGTGCGCCGGGGGCGGGGTATTGCAGGTGGTAGGTATGGGGGGGAAAGCCGTCATAATCATAGATCAGCGGCGGGTGCGCGGCGGATGTGACCGTTGGCACCCCTGTCTGCCAGTGGCCGGACATGACCACGATGCCATCGGGCCGGGCAGGCAGGGTGGCGGCAATGCCGCGCAGATGGGCGGCCATGTGGTCCCACGTGTCGGGCCAGTCCATGAAAAAGCAGGGACCACCACCATGCGGCACGAACAGCACCGGCTGGCGGGGTGGGGATGATTCCATGAGGGCGTTCTCCCTGTGCCGCGTCTGTTCACCAGAAACGTTTTTAATACGCGCAGGTTCTCTCGGCCAGGCCGCGCCTCATGGCAGAGACAGGGCCGGATAGCATGCCGGCCCTGTCACGGGATTTTACTTCCCGCAGCTCTTTTCAAACTCGTTATGTACGTCCTGCTCGTTGATTTTTATTTCTCCGCGATAGACCGACTGGGGCTTGAGGTCCACGCGCGCGCCGCCAACCGTGACGGTGGTGTCGGAATTGACTTTCCACTCGCCTGAAGGCTCCTTGGACACGGACTTGCAGTAATCGGCATGGCCCTGTGCGAAGGCCGGTGTTGCCAGCGCAATTGCGGCGACAGTCGCGAGAATGGAAGTGGAGCGGATCATCATGGTCGGTATTCCTCTTTTATGTGCCTGTTATCGCCGATGCATCGACCCGGGCAGTGTGCCCCGGTAATTGTGGCGAGCATTTGGCAACAAAAAGTTACAAACCACATATTCAGGTATAGGAATCGGCCTGCTACCACTCAGAATTTGATCTGGAAAAGCGACATGATGGCATGGAAATGCTCAGGCGCCCTGCCGCCGCTTTCCTGTCCGTATTCATACTGCACGGTGGTGCGGATGATGGCGGTGGGCCACCAGTTCAGGGCCAGCGAGCCGGTCTCCTGGCTGCCGCCGTGCACGGTGGCGGAGTCAAGATTGACCTCGGAGTAGCGGGCCGCAACTTCCAGCACCCCGTAGCCATTGCACAATACATCCTGCCCCCGCGCGCATGTGGGGGAAGAAAAGGCGGCGCTTCGCCCCTTCCACTGGCGCGGCGTGCCATTGATCGTATAGGCCAGCATGCCATACCAGCCATGAAAATTCAGGTTCTGGCTGCCTGTGGCGGGGCTGGTGTCGAGCATGATGTCATAACCCTCGCCCTGAAACAGCAGCCGCTTCCACGCCACGGCGGCCTCCGCGCCAAAGGCCCCGGCGGATGTGGCAGCAAGGCGGCCGGTATTGAGGTATTTCGAGACCGTGCCGGTATTGAGTTCAGGGTTGTCAGATAACGCAATGGCCGGGCTGCCATGTGTCATGGAAGCCGGGCGGAACACCCATTCCCCCGAAATACCGGCATGCACCACCACGTCATGGCTGCGCACCGGCAACCCCACAAGGCGGAAGGCCATGGCGCGCTGGTTGCCATCCTCGCCCGGGCCGGCGGTGCCAGCCGTGGCGGAAAGGGCGAAATGGTAGCGCCTGCCATAGGCCTCCGCCTGCACGGCCTGGCGTTCGATGCCGGTGGCGAGGTTGCGGGTAATGGTGGAAATGCTGGAGCGCTCGACAAAAACCGTATCGCCCTGCGCCTGCATGGATTCAAGGCCGAAGCTGGGTTTGAAGATACCGGCGGTAAAGACAAAATGTTTCAGCCCCGTATAGGAGACCTGCCCCTCGAACAGCCTCATGGGGCCATTGGGGGCAGGCCCGAAATCCCAGATCGCTCCGATTTCCACCTGGTCATGAATATTGACGCGCACGCCATTGCGCAGCCGTGCCCCGCGCGCGCCCGTGCCGGGGTGGGCGGGACCTGCCGAGACAAAGCCGCCCGTATCAAGCTGGTCAGTGGCATAGGGCCGGATGGTAACGCCATGCAGCCTGACCACGGGCACGCTCTGGGCGTGCGGAGCCGCCACCGGCACACAAGCTGCCGCGATTGCTACCGAGAGGGATGCCAGGCATCCGGTTTGCAGCCTACATGCCAAGGGTGCGTGCTTTCTCCAGCCATGACCGATGGGGCGGGATAGCATGACAGGCAGGGCGGGGTATCTATCAAAAAGTTGCGTGGATGGCCTGCGCGTGGGTGAAGGTTATGTGATGGTCGCGCTGTTATTGACCACGCGCTCGTCAACGGCGCAGGCCTGCTGGTGCTCGAGCGGGTGGTCATTGGCGCGCAGCACCCTGCCGTGGCGCGTCGTGCCAAAGTCCGGCTCATAACGGCCTTCGGTCCACACGGGCTGGCCCGCGATCATGACATGGCGCACCACCCCTGTGGGGCGGTTGATGATCTGGCGGCAGCCAAATTCGGAGCGGTGCACGAATTCATAGGTTGCCTCCGGGTTCCACCGCCGCAGGGCCTCGGGGTCGATCACGCACAGATCGGCCTGCGCGCCCACCCTCAGCCTGCCTGCGTTGAGGTTGAAGAAATCAGCCGGCAGGCCGGTCAGGCGATGGACGGCCAGGGCCACCTTTTCCAGCCCGTCAGGCTGGGCGATCTTGAGAAAGCGCAGGTTGCCATCATAAAACGCGATATTGGCCAGATGCGCCCCGCTATCGTTGAACCCGGGCAGGGTCTGCGGGTTGAACAGCAGTTTTTTCAGTTGCGCGGGATCGCGGTTGGCAAAAGTGGTTTCCCACCGCAGGTCCGTATCCCACTGTCGCAGCAGGTGCAGGATGAAGGTGGCATCATCGCCCACGGGGTCGGGGAAGGTGGCGAAGAACGCAGCCTCCGCCATATTGGCAGCGCCCTGGCGGCCCTTCGTGTGCTGCCAGCGCACAAGGCGCTCATAGGGGGCAAGCAGCGTCTCGCCCTGCCAGTTGGCAAGCGGGCATTCGGCCACTTTCATGTCGGCCAGACTGCGGGTCAGCACGGTTTCTTCCTGGCGCATCAGGCGGCGCAGGCGGTCGAATGTCCAGCCCGATTTGCCCTTGAGCCACATCTCGCGAAAGCCTGCGATCCATTCCGGGTCATTGAGAATGCGCGCACGCCCCGCGCGGTCATCAAGCTCGAGTTCGTTCAGGGCGCGCAGTTGCGGTATTTCATCGGCAATGGGGTTGATCGCCCCATCACTCCAGATCCGGAACGAGGCGGCCAGCACCTGAAAGCGGAACATGCCGCCGAGCAGCCTTGAGTTGAGCATGGCCGAGAGCATGAGGCACATCGAGACGGCGGCGCGGTTGGTCTGCAGGTCGATCGCGGCCAGCACCGTGGTCTTGAGCGGGCGGCCAAACAGCCTGCCGCTGGTGAGCAGGAAGCTGCGCACGGCATCGACAACGTCATCCTTGGGCGGCGTGGCCTGCCACACGCGCCCGTAGCGGCGCACGACCCCGGTCAACTGCTTCAGCTCGCGGAAGCTTGCATATTGCGTGGGGATCTTGCGTTTTTTGTGCGGGTCGTTTGCCAGGAAATGAAAGGGCAGGGCATCGGTTGAAAAACCGGCATAACCCTGCGCCATGCCTGCATCGACCAGGCGCTCCATGCGCGCGCGCTCGCGCCGTGTCGGGCGGCGCGAGATGGAATCACGCAGGCCCATCACCTCGATGCGCAGCATGGAATGCGGAATGAGCGGCACCACGTTGGGGCCAAGCTTCAGGCCCGAAAGGTGGTCGAGATAGCTTTGTGAATCCGACCAGTCACACGCATCGGCCACCTTGGCCAGCACGGTCTTGGGCATGTTCTCCACGCGGGCGAAGCAGTCCACGATCGGGTCTTCGCCCTCGCGGCGCTGGTTGCCATAGGTCACGCCAATGGAGCAGTTCCCGATCACGACCGTGGTGGTGCCGTGGCGCACGACTTCGGGCAGGGCGGGGTCGAGTTCAAGCTCGAGGTCGAGATGGGTGTGAATGTCGAGCAGGCCGGGCATGAGCCACATGCCGTTGCAGTCGATCTCGGTCGTGTGGCTGTCGGCGACCAGCATATGGCCTACGGCAGAGATCCTGCCTGCTGATACGGCGATGTCGGTTCGGGTAGGGCTGGCGCCCGTGCCATCGAAAAATAGCGCATTGCGGTAGATGGTATCGGGCACGCAGGTCTCCAGGGGGATAAGAGGCAGGTTACATGGCGAGACAGCATTGCGGCGTATTGATGGCATCGTGTCCCGGACCATACCCCTGTTTCAACCGCCTGCGGGGCGCAGGGTTGCACGCAGGGGTGCTGGCGTAAACCTACCCGCCCGTGCGCCGTGGCAACCTCGTAACGTCAGGACAGGCGCAATACAGGCTGTTCACGCGCAGAGCGGGCCGCTATGCACACCCCGTTGGCCGGTTGGCGGGGGCAGGAAGATGGTGGCGATTGATGTCAGGGCAGGACAGATGTGCGGTGCAGGCGCATGCTGACGCGGCTTTTTCCCGTATGGGCGGTGCTGGTTTCGCTCGCGGCGGTGCTCATGCCCGGCCCCTTCCTGCGCGTGACGCCTGCCATTACCCCGTTGCTGGCCTTCATCATGTTCACCATGGGGGTCACCCTCACGCCTGCTGATTTCGCGCGCATCGCGCGCAGGCCCGCGCCGGTGCTGGCAGGGGTGGGGCTGCATTATCTTGTCATGCCGCTCGCGGCATGGGGTATTGCGCACATGCTGCGCATGCCGCCCATGATTGCCACGGGCATGGTGCTGGTGGGCTGTGTCTCGAGCGGCACGGCGTCGAATGTCATGATCTATCTTTCACGCGGCGACGTGGCGCTTTCGGTCAGCATCAGCACGCTGTCCACACTGGTCGGCATCATCGCGACCCCGCTGCTGACCCGGCTTTATGTTGCGGCGGGCGTGAGCGTGGATAGCTGGGGCCTGTTTCGCAGCATCATGGAGATGGTGGCCCTGCCGGTGTGCGGCGGTGTTGCGGTCAATACGCTGTGCCCGCGCCTCATCCGCCGCGTCTCGCCCGCGTTGCCGCTGGTGGCCATGGTGTCGATCATGATCATCATCGGCAGTATCGTGGCGGGCGTGCGGCCCGCTCTGGCCAGTGTTGGCCCCATCGTGCTGCTGGGCGTGATACTGCATAACGCCATCGGGCTTGCGGGCGGCTACTGGGGGGGCAGGCTGCTGGGGTTTGACGGGTCCGTATGCCGCACGCTGGCGCTGGAGGTGGGCATGCAGAACTCGGGCCTGGCCGCGACACTGGGGCGGGTCTATTTCTCGCCGCTCGCGGCATTGCCCGGCGCGGTCTTTTCGGTATGGCACAACATATCCGGCTCGGCGCTGGCGGCTTTGTGGGCCGGGCGGCCACCGCGTAAGGGAAGTCAGGCGGATTAGTGTTGTCAGTTCCTGCCGTGACAGGGACGAGGCATGCCGTAACACATGCCCCGTCCGTGCCGGATGGTCAGGGCATGGGCGTCGTGTTTGGCGTGTGGAACAGCAGGAACAGTGCTACAATCAGGATGACGATGGGCAACAGTCCCAGCCCGTTGAACCCCGTACTTCGGGGGCCGCCGTACCAGCCGGAGCGATAGCCATACCCACCCCCGCCAATGGCGAAGATGATGAGTGCGATGACAAGAAGAGTCAGCATGGGATGTACTCCGCAAAATGCCTGCTGACCCAACGTGGTCCCTTATGGATGGTTCCACCCGGCTACCGGTAGCGCGGGGGCGTTTTCCGTTTTTCAGTGCTTCATGCCTGATGCGCTACAGGCTCGGCGACTGACTGGAAAGTCCGTCCGGAAAACTTCCCACAATCATAAGGAAGTTCCTGGTGAAGCTTTTTTCAAAAAGCTTCAACGAACGCCGCCTTTTCAAAAAGTCTCTCAGACAACAGGGCTGGGCAGGGGCCCGCCGGCAAAATGGGCGGCAAGGTTGGCCACCACCAGTTGCCCCATGGCAAGCCGGGTTTCGACCGTGGCGCTGGCGCGGTGGGGTTGCAGCACGGTGCGCGGCGATGTGCGCAGGGCCTCGGGCACGTCGGGTTCATGCGCAAAGACATCCAGCCCCGCGCCGCCCAGCGTGCCCGCTGCCAGGGCGGCCACCAGCGCTGCTTCATCCACGATCGAACCCCGCGCGATATTGATCAGCACGCCTTCCGGCCCGAGGGCGGCGAGTACGGGCGCATTGACCAGATTGCGCGACCCCACGCCCCCTGATGCCGCAATAACCAGCGTATCCACGCCCTGCGCAAGCGTGAGCAGGTCCGGCACGAACAGGCAGCCCGGCAGGTGCTTGTCGTGGCGGTCGGTATAGGCGATGGCCATGTTGAATGCCCGCGCCCGCGCGGCGATGGCCTGGCCCACATGCCCCATGCCAAAAATGCCCATGCGGCGGCCCGATACCCTGTGGCCCAGCGGCGGGGCCGGGTCGTGGCCCCATGCGCCCGCGCGCACGTAGCGATCCGATTCAGGCAGGCCGCGCAGCAGCGACAGCAGCAGCCCCATGGCCATGTCCGCCACGTCATCGGTCAGCACGCCCGGCGTGGTGGTGACCCGGATGCCCCGCCTGCGGGCTTCAACCAGATCGACCGCATCGGTGCCGATGCCGTTGATGGCGATGATTTCAAGCCCCGGCAGGCTGTCCATCACCGCGCGGGGCACGCCCGTGCCGCCCCCGGTGGCAATGCCGCGTATGCGCCCGGCAACGTCCGCCGGCACCCCGGCAGGCCCCGCTCGGTGCACGACATAAGCGGCCTCGAGCTGTTTCTCGATGGCGTCCATCATGGGGTCAAGCAGCAGGATTTCGGGCTTCATGGTCATGTCTTCAGCAGGGTCAGGCAAGGTGGGCGCGCACCGTGCCAATGGAGGGAAAGCTTGCGCGCACATCCGTGTCGTGCACCACGAACATCGTGCCGGTTGTCGAGCCGGTCGTGACCAGGCACCCTGCCTCGATGCCCGGCCCACGGCGCGCGGCATGATTGGCCAGCCACACCAGCAGGCGCAGCGGATCCCCCGCGCTGTTGCCGCCCACATGCTCGACCACCGTGCGCCCATTGATGGTCAGGCTGACCGGCTCGCCAGTGGGGTTGACGCCGCGCCAGTCCGCAAGGCCGGGGCCTGCGATCAGCGCCCCATGGCTCTGGTGGTCGGCGGTGTGGAGCAGCTTGTGCTGCGAGCCGGGTTTCTCAAACCGCGTATCCACGATCTCAATCATGGGGTGGATCGAGCCGATGGCCGCCATCACTTCATCCGCCGTCCAGTCCGCCGCGCGTGGGGGCAGGGCGTGGGCGAAGCGGTAACCGATTTCGGCTTCCACGCCCAGGTGGCGGCAGACATAGGCGGGCACGGTGTCGCCATCCTCAAAGATCGTGGCGGCATGGATGGGGGCCGCGAAAGGCTCGGACTGCGGGGTTTCGGCGCCCACCTTCCACCCCCGTATCGGCCCGAGATGCAGCCCCACCGCATCCTGCACCGCATAGGCATCGGCCAGGGTGCGCGGGGTCAGCGCTTCATGCACGCTGGCGAGAGGGTCGGTTTTCTGCTGCCTTACCGCAAGAAACAGGTCGGCCAGGCGGGTCGGGGCGGAAGGGGGCATGGGGTCTTTTCCGGGGCGCAGTTTATTGGGTGTCATCCATATGGTGGCATATCACCCTGCGCATGGCCATACATCCTGCCCGGCATGCGGGCGGCAGCGGTGACGCGGGCCGCCTGCTGCCAGCGGGCCTGATGGCTCCAAACGCCTTGCGCTGCCTGGTGGCGGAAGTCGCAATATCCATATCTGGGTATTTGATGTATTGCGATGCACGAAGCGCATGATAGCCTGCGCCGACACCCCACTGCCGGCCCTTCGGGTAACCGGCCCAGCAGGAAGTGGAAGGCAATGTCCAACCCATTCTCGACATTCGGTTCCTTATCGGCACAATCCCGTTCAGGCGAGGTACAGGCAGCGCTGGCCGAACGCGCGAAGATCATGCAGTTGTGTGATGCCAGCGGGCAGGCCGTCGTCACCCCCGCCGCGTGCGGCAACCTGCCCCATGCCCAGCGCTGCGCCATTGCCATCCGCATTGCGCGGGCCAATGGCAGTGAAGAACTGGCCACGACGTACGCCACCCTGTTCGCCACCATGCAGCCCACTCCCGAAGTCGCGGCCATTGCGGATGGTGCCGGGGGTGCGGATGCGCGCGGGGCAGCCATCCTGTCCTATGTCGATACGGTAACGCTCACGCCCGCAAAGGCCAGCCGCGCGCATATTGACGCCCTGCTGGGCGCGGGCCTGACCGATAGCGACGTGGTCAGCCTGGCGGAACTGGTGGCATGCATCAATTTCCAGGCCCGCGTGCTTGCAGGCGTCCGTCTGGTCGAGGAGACATTCGCATGAAGCCCGTCACCCGCTTTACCACCGACACGCTTGACTGGGAGCCGTACATCACCCCGGTGGATTATGACACGGCAACCCCTGCGCAGCGCGAGGCCCTGCAGGAAACCCCTTCGCACCGCAAGATCTCGAAATACACGCTCACGCTGGCGCATGACCCCGAGAGCCTGAAATACCGCTCGCCGCTGTTCAACCTGATCATGTACGGCAAGGACGGCCTGCCGCGCGCGGAGCGTGAACTCGCGGCGGTGGCGACATCGGTGGTGAACCACTGCATTTACTGCGGCTCGGTCCATGCCGCGCGTTATATCGAACTGACCCGGCGGCCCGAGGTCATGGACACGATCTTTGCCGATGGCACCAAAGCGGAAATCGATGAGTATTCACAGGGCCTGTTCGACTTTGCGGTTGCCCTTTCCAAAACGCCGGTTGCGGCCACGCAGGCTGACATGAACCATGTGCGCGATCTGGGCTTTACCGCGTTGCAGGCGCTCGACCTTGTGCTGGCCAGCGCCATTTTTGGCTGGGCCAACCGGCTCATGCACACGCTGGGGCAGGCGGTGGAACCCACGGAATCCTGAAAAAAACGGATAGAAGTTTTTGGGCGCCGCCTTTTTGAAAAAAGCTTCACCAAAAACCTTGTTCTGTTTCAAACCTTCCGGTGTTCCCCGCCAAGCGGATAGTGGCAGGCAGCTTCGTGGCCGGGCCGGATGGCGCGCAGCAGGGGTTCTTCCACGCCACACCGTGCCTGCGCCTGCGGGCAGCGCGTGTGAAACCGGCAGCCCGCAGGCCGGTTGACGGGGCTGGGCACATCGCCGCGCAGCAGCATGGCAGGGGCCGCTCCCACCACGGGGCGCGGCACGGCGGCGGTCAGGGCAGCGGTGTAGGGGTGGGCGGGCGCATGCAGCACGGCGTCCGTCTCGCCACATTCCACAATCGCGCCAAGATACATGACCGCGACACGCGTGGAGATCTGCCGCACCACCGCAAGGTCATGCGCCACGAACACATAGGTCAGCCCCAGCCGCGCGCGCAGGTCGGCAAACAGGTTGACGATCTGGGCCTGCACCGAAACATCAAGCGCCGAGACCGGTTCATCGGCCACCACCAGCCGGGGCGACAGCGCGAGCGCGCGGGCAATATTGATGCGCTGGCGCTGCCCGCCCGAGAAGGCATGCGGATACCGCGCAAGCGCCGAGGCAGGCAGGCCGACCAGCGCCATGAGTTCATGCAGCCTGGCGGTAATCGTGGCCGACGTGCGCCTGCGCCCGTCGGGCGCAGGATGCACGCGCAGCGGCTCGGCCAGCAGGTCGCCAATGCGGCGGCACGGGTTGAGCGCAGCGGTGGAATTCTGGAACACCATCTGCATGCCCGGACGTAGCGGGCGCAGTTTTCGTTCGCTCAGGGTGGTGATGTCACGGCCTTCAAACAGCACCTGCCCTGATGAAACATCATCGAGGCGCAGCATGCACCGCCCCAGCGTGGATTTGCCGCAGCCTGACTCTCCCACCAGCCCCAGCATCTCGCCGGGCATGACGCGCAGCGATATGCCATCAACCGCCTTGAGCTTCTGCCCGCGCGGCAGGCGGTAGGTCTTGCGCACGTCGCGCAGTTCCAGCACGGGGGTGGATGGGTTCATGGTCGCGTGGCCTGTGCGGTGGCGCGGGGTGGCAGGGGCGTGCCCTCGGCGGGCAGCACGCAGGCTGCCTGCTGCCCCGGCCCGATGCTGGCCAGCGCTGGCGGGGCAGGCAGGCAGGTGGCATGCACATGCGCGCAGCGCGGGCCGAAGGCGCAGCCTGCCGGGCGTTCCCGCGGCGTGGGCGGCAGGCCCGCAATGGCGGGCAGGCGGGGCGGGCGTGGGCCGTCAAGCGGGGGGATGGAGTCCAGCAGGGCTGCGGTATAGGGGTGGGCAGGCCGGGCGAACAGGGTGGATGTCGGCCCGCTTTCCGCCATGCGGCCGGAATAGAGCACGAGCGTGCGCGCACAGGTCTGGGCCACCACGCCCATGTCGTGCGTGATGAGCAGCACGGAGGAGCCGTGGCTGTGGCGTAGCCCGCGCAGCAGCTCAAGGATCTGGGCCTGCACGGTTACGTCAAGGGCGGTGGTTGGTTCATCGGCAATCAGCAATGTGGGGTTGCATGACAGCGCCATGGCGATCATGGCACGCTGGCGCAACCCGCCTGAAAGCTGGTGCGGGTAGCGTTGCGCCGTGCGCGCGGGGTCGGGCACGCCCATCTCGGCCAGCAGTTGCACCGTGCGTGCCCGCGCGGCCCGGCGCGAGAGGCGCTCATGCGCGCGGATCTGCTCATCAATCTGCCAGCCAATGGTATAGACCGGCGTGAACGCCGTCATGGGGTCCTGAAAGATCATGGCAATGTCACGCCCCCGCAAGGCCCGCAGGGCGCGCGGGGCCATGCCCACCAGTTCCTGCCCGCGAAAGCGCGCCGAGCCACGGACCTGCACCCCGGGGCTGTCGATCAGGCCCATCAGCGCCATGGCCGTGACCGACTTGCCCGAGCCTGATTCGCCCACCAGCCCCACAATTTCGGCTTCATCCACGCAAAAGGACACGTTCTCGACCAGCCTGATCATGCCGCCATTGGCGGGCACGCTGACGCACAGGTTGCGCACATCAAGCAGGGGCATGCGATCAGCGGGCATCACGCACCCTTGGGTCGAGAAGTAAATACACCATGTCCACCACCGCATTGGCCACCACCACGAAAATGGCGGAATACATGACCGTGGCCATGATGACCGGCAGGTCAAGATTGGTGAGCGCCCGATAGGTCAGCCGCCCCACGCCGGGCAGGCCGAACACCACCTCGGTCAGCAATGCGCCGCCGCCCACAAGCTGCGCGAAATCCAGCCCGAACAGCGAGACGAACGTGACAAGGGCCGTGCGCAGCCCGTGGCGCAGCATGACCCGCGTGGGCGAAAGCCCCTTGGCGCGGGCGGTGCGCATGAAGTCCTCGCCCGCAAGGGCTACGAGATCAGCCCGCAGCACCCGGCTGTAGATGCCGATGAACATCACCGCCAGCACCACCCACGGAATGACCAGCGCGCGGAACCATCCGCCGGGGTCTTCGCTGAACGGCACATAGCCCAGACCCGGCACCCATGAGAACAGCCATGTGTCGTGATAGCGGCTCTGCGTGATCAGGTTGGTGACCTGCCCCAGCCAGAACACGGGTATGGAAATGCCCACCAGCCCCGCCAGCATGAACGTGCGGTCCACCCACGTATCCCTGAAGGCCGCGGCCAGCGTGCCCATGATGATGGAAGCGCCCACCCAGATGAACGCGGCCCCGCACACCAGGCAGGCCGTGACCGGGGCTGCCTGCTCGATCTGGGGCACCACAAGCTCGCCCCGGTCGGCGTAGGAGGCAAGGTCGCGGGTGATGAACAGCTTTTTCATCATGGTGGCGTACTGTACCGGCAGGGCGCGGTCGAAACCGTATTCACGGCGCACTTTTTCCATGATCTGCGGCGAGGCGTTGCGGCCTGCGATGCGCGCGGTCGGGTCGGCCCCCGGCGTTGCAAAAAACACCGCGAATACCAGCACCGACACGCCAAACAGCACGAGCAGCGTCTGGCCCAGCCGACGGAGCAGGGCGGGGATCATCGTGCGCCCTCGCGCCCGTCAAGCGCATCGCGCAGGCCATCGGCCACGATATTGAGCGCCAGCACCACCGCCACGATGGCAAGCCCCGGGGCTATGGCCACCAGCGGGCGGGTATAGATCAGGCCCTCGCCATCCTGAATGATGGTGCCCCACGAGGCCTGTGGCGCCTGCACGCCCAGCGAGAGGAAGGACAACGCGCTCTCCGCCAGCAGGGCCAGCGCCATGAGCAGCGGGCCGAGCGTTGCCAGCGTGGTGCTGATATTGGGCACGATGTCCAGCAGCATG
This sequence comes from Komagataeibacter xylinus NBRC 15237, assembly GCF_001571345.1. Lineage (GTDB taxonomy): Bacteria > Pseudomonadota > Alphaproteobacteria > Acetobacterales > Acetobacteraceae > Komagataeibacter > Komagataeibacter xylinus. Next base: position 41,747 of record NZ_BCTP01000026.1, read on the forward strand.
ATGCGCCATCCCGGCACGCCAAGGCTGCGCGCGGCGGTGACGAATTCTGCCTGCCGCAGCGCCAGCACCCGCCCGCGTATGGGCCGGGCGGCATAGGGCACATAGACCAGCGCTATGATGAAGATGGGAATGAGCAGGCTGTCCGCCTCCAGTGTAAACGGACCGAGATGGATATTCTGGCTGACCATGACGATGGAAAGCGAGATGGCAAACAGATAGACCGGCACCGCCCACATGATGTCCATGATGCGGGACAGGACAGCATCGACCACCCCGCCGCAAAAACCGGCCACGATGCCGGTCAATGTTGCAGCCACAAGGCACAGCACGGCGGCACAGGCCGCAATGAGCAGGGAATTGCGCCCGCCATAGAGCAGGCGGACGGCAAGGTCACGGCCCTGGCTGTCAGCACCCAGCAGGTAGGCCGCATGCCCCGTTGGCCCGATGGGACTGAGGCCAAGATGCAGCGGGTTGTCATTGGGCTGCATGATGTCCACCTCCTGGCCGCCGAGCACGATGCTGCCCGCCACGTTTGAGGCGAACGGATCGCTATGGGCCACGTCATGGGCATAAAGCGGGGCCAGCAGGCAGGCGCAGGTAATGAACGCCAGCACGCCCAGCGCGCCCATGGCCGACCTGTTGCGCCCGAACGCACGCGCGGCCAGCCGCCACGGGCCGGATGGAAGGAAGGGGGAAGGCGAAGGCATGGTTGGCGGCGTACCCGGATGCTGGCAGGACTGGTCGTGCGACTATAACCCGACCTGACCCGCATGCGGGAGTGCCTGCGGCAATTTTATGTCACGATCACGCAATGGCCTTGCACCGGGTCGGTATGCGTCACGCGGTTGGCTGTCGCCTTTTTTCAAACGGTCTCTAAGT